>NZ_JADQBY010000021.1:43420-131618 GCF_016278385.1 Methanolobus sp. | reverse complement strand
TGACAGGTATGTCAAGGTTATGCTTGTTGTCAAAATGAGGAATTCTACAGAGCCGGAATATCAAAGATATGTTATTCATGGATATAGTCACATGGGATTCAGATATCTGCATGAAATTTATGTCCGAACACGAAATAATGTTCCCTCGGGATGAATGACTTGAATATGTTCGATGAAAAGCAATCTGCTTAATCATCGAACTTCCTTTTTAAAAGTTGAATAACTCAAATCAGAAATTGAAACACTAAATCAATACATCAAGGCTCGATCCACACTTCAAGCACCCTGTCCTTTATCTCATAATCCCTAACAGTAGTGATTTTCATGTCTACGGGGATCTCAATCCAGCCCAGATCATAATCTATCTTATCCATTCCACCGCAGCAGACCTTCCTTTTGATTGTCAGATTAAGTTTTACACGGTCAATATCTTCCTCATTGATCTCGTCTGCGATATCATCATATCTTTTTTGTATAAGAATCATGAAAATTCCCCATTTAGTAGAATATAGCTGCGTTTATCAAGATAATCATTTGCATTTATCTGAAGAAAAATGCAAGAAAAATAAGAACTGTTCACATCAACAACTTCGCCAGTAATGGAGCCAGAAACACTGTCACCAGTCCGGCAATACCGATTGCAAGGCCGCTCATAGCTCCTTCTGTCTCCCCAAGTTCAACCGCCTTGGTCGTGCCAAGGGCATGGGATGATGTTCCTATTGCCACGCCTACTGCCACTTTGTCATCTATTCTGAACAGCTTGCAGACCGCCGGACCAAGCAGGACACCGGCTATGCCTGTAAAGACAATGGCTGCCACGGTAATTGATGGCAGGCCGCCAAGCTGGTTTGATATTTCAATTCCAATGGGTGTTGTGACTGATTTAGGGATCATGGAGATGCTTACAAGTTCATCAAGCCCGAACATCTTACACATGACAATAATGCTTACAATACCCGCTGCAGAGCCGACAATGATACCGGCAAGGATAGGGAACACATTCTCCTTCAGCAGGCTTATCTTCTTGTACAGGGGCACGGCCAGAATGACGGTAGCAGGACCCAGGAAGAATGATATGAACTGCCCGCCCCTGTTATAATCTTCAAAACTGATATGAAAGCTCAGAAGAAGAGCTATTATCATCACCATACTCAGCACAAGGGGGTTCATGAGGGGCGAACCCGTCTTTTTGTATAGCAGGCCGCCTGCGTAGAAGGTCAGCAGGGATATCCCTATGCCAAAGACAGGAGACTGCAAAAACTGAGAGATAAGCTCACTCAACGGACTGCCTCCTTTTCATCAGTATCTGGACCGTCATACCGGTCACTACTGCAATTATGAAAGTGGACACTACGGAAATAAACATCAAGGCAGTCCATTTTCCTTCAAGTATCGTAAAACATGTTATCAATCCTACAGCTGCCGGTATGAAAAAAAATGAGAGATGTTTCAGCATGAAATTGCTTACATCCTCTATCATTGTCAACTTGATGACACCTGTCAACAGGAGAATCAAAAGCAATACCATCCCCAGAACATTTCCGGGAATCGGCAGATGAAGGTAATCATGGAGCAAGTCACCAATGACACAAATTGCTAGAATAATTGCGAACTGGATGATATACCTCATTTACAATCACTTCGTTTTTACAAAACAAAAAAATATGAATCTGGTTTTGTGTATGAGGCCAACATAATATCAGTAGCAAATATTAGCATTTTCGGTCTATGCCGGGATAAATGCTACTGAAAAAAATAAATTAAAGTTAACAGATCAGCTTCTTCCTGACTGACTTTTATTTCCAGAGCCAGTGCGATTACCGCTCTTGTTCTTAGCTTGCCCTTTATTTGTACTTGTAGATTGGATGCCTTTCACTTTAATATCCTTCTTGGCTCTGCCACCACTACCAGTACTGCTTCTACCACTTTTACCTTCACCTTTTTTACCCCTGCCCTGACTTCTTTTAGGACCGGAGCCACCTCTTGAATTACCCTGTTGTCTGGGGGCTGGTTTTGCATCATCACCAGTGGCGTTCTTGGCTTTTTCCGAATGAAAATCATGCTCAGCAACTTCTATTTTCATTCTAATGAGCTTCTCTATACCATGCAGGAAATCACGTTCATCAGCAGCACAGAAAGAAAATGCTGTACCATCAGCACCTGCCCTTGCTGTACGACCTATACGGTGAACATAGCTTTCAGATACATTTGGCAGATCATAGTTTATTACGTGAGAAATATCCTCAATATCAATTCCACGGGCAGCTATATCTGTTGCCACAAGCACACGTAGATTTCCGGACTTGAACTTCTGAAGTGTCGTTGTACGGTGTGTCTGGGACTTGTTGCCATGTATGGCATCAGCCGGAATCCTGTTCTTGTTAAGCATCTCAGCAACTTTGTTCGCACGGTGCTTTGTACGGGTAAAAACAAGAACACACTCAAGATGTTTGCTTCTCAGGAGTTGAAGTATCAGAGGATTCTTGTTATCTGAATCAACGAAAAATACATACTGGTCTATGCGCTCTACTGTGGTTGCCTGCGGAGTTACCTCCACAGTCACTGGATTTGTCAGCATTTTCCTGGCAAGCTGGGATATCTCCGGTGACATAGTAGCTGAAAAGAAAAGTGACTGACGTTTCTGAGGCAACATACCAACGACTTTGTACACGTCATTGATAAATCCCATGTCAAGCATTCTATCAGCTTCGTCAAGGACGAAATACTCCACGTCAGAGAGTCTTACATGTCCCTGGTCTATCAGGTCAAGTAATCTGCCAGGAGTCGCTACAAGGGAATCTACGCCCTTTGAGAGAGCTCTGACCTGTGGACTCTGCCCAACCCCACCAAAAACCACGGTATGCTTGAAACGGGTGTATTTACCATAAGTGGAAAAACTGTCCCCTATCTGTGCTGCAAGCTCCCTTGTAGGTGCAAGCACCAATACACGAGGTTTTCTTGGACGTGGAGCTTTGTATGACGCCGACATATTATGAAGAATAGGTAATATGAAAGAAGCAGTCTTGCCTGTACCTGTCTGGGCGATACCAATCATGTCCTTTCCACTCAAAAGATGTGGGATGGATTGTTTCTGTATTGGTGTGGGGGTTGTATACCCTTCCTCAGACAATGCCCGCTGAAGCGGGTGTATTAAATTAAGATCATCAAATGACACTTTTTTACCTCAGGTTACAGTGCAAAACTCATTGGAATATTACTTCCGGCTCAAACCCGGCAAAGAAACAAGGTCTTTGATTTCCGGGCCAAACTCTGTGATTAATTCCATATAGTGAGATGTCTGTAAATTAGATTATAATTAACTTTTACAAAAACGACATCAATAATTTAAACAATCGATATTTTACGTGAAAATATGAGTATTAACTTCTGCAATTTATGTGAAAAATTGTATGGTGCTCCGGCCGGGATTCGAACCCGAGTCTTCGGCTCGAAAGGCCGGAATGATTGGCCGGACTACACTACCGGAGCACGTTGATTTCGCTTTAGTGAAGCGACTCCAACATGGCATATATACTTATTAAAGCTTTCGCTTGATCAGCACATTTCCTCTGCTTTTTCGCCTTCACCGATGTTTGCAACCCATGCAGTGAGCTTTTCACAGGACTCTGGCTGGCATGCATCTCTGCATCCTGCACATGGTGAGAACATATCCCCGGACAACAGGAGATCAAAGCATGGTTTCACCTCTTCCTTAACTTTAAGAAGATATGTCCTGGCTCCGTTAGAGACAGCTTGTTCACGGGTTACAAGATCGTCGTCCAAAAGCTTGGATATAACTCTGGAGCATTTACGGCTGTCAATCTCAAGAATTTTCCAGAGTTCGTTCTGGAAAACCCCCTCCTTGCTGTCGCGGATAATATTCAATGCGGTCTCTTCAATACTCATGTTAGTTTCCACTGAGTGCTTATTCTTCCATCGGGACAACAAGAATAATGTTGTTTCCACGCAACACAACTGAACCAAGAGAACGCAGGCGTTCACCGTCTGCAATCTCTACTGTGTCCACCATATGCAGATTCATGTAATCATCAGCACTCTTCAAAATTCCTTCGAGCTGGTGAAGGTCACCTTTCATTTCAACCTGGATTTTGGATCCAATTAACTTCTGGACTTTCTTACTAGGGAACAAAATTAATCCTCACTTTCATTTCAAAAAATAATGCATCCTGAATAACATTAGTTTTCAGGCTTATAGAAATAGCCAATATCATATTTATTCTTGGCGACTTACCATAACTATCTAAGATTCAGGGTTTACATGTAACCCTGTAGATCAGTACTATCCTGCACAGGTTCAGACTTCTTTTTTATGGCCACTTGAGGCTTTTTGATAGGACCAAATGCAGCTTCATAACTCTGTATATGCTGATTTAACCAGCGTACAAGCTCAACTGCTGCCAGAGGAGAAAGTATTACTTCCGTTTCAAGTCTTCTCTGAATTACCTGTTCTGCACCGGACTTGCTTGCAGCCATTGGCATATCATTGTAGAATCCAATCCTAAAATCATAAGGACTGTGTCCTCCAACTGCACCAATAGAATAAACCTGCTTAAAATCATCCGGCTTATATAATTCAATCTTCACACTTTTTCTTTTCTTGATCTCTTCCGGTTTATCAGTCATTATTTTACCTTCGGATTTGTCAGTATCCATACAATCATATCCTCAACAGGTTTCTATCTGCATACATAACTATTATAATTTTTGATGGAGAGGATCCGATTCAGCTATAATCCCACTCAGAACAAACTTATTTCAGCCTTCAACCAGTTTCTTAAGACTACGTGCCTTTGCAGAAACATCTCTTTTTGAATATGCCGCAGCTATCATTTCCACTGCCTCGAGGTTGCGCACCACATTATCCAGATAACCCAGCACATCGCCCGGGTAAGCAGTAATCCCGTAAAGGTGCTCCAGTTTCCTAACAATCCCATCCGGCTCATAGCCTTCCACCCTGATGGATATGATCTTCTCAGAGAACTTACGTTCTGCACATCCGCAATATGGAGAATCACGACAATTACAGGTTAAAAAATCAGCCGCAAAATCGAATAACTGATCACGCAGGGTTATATCCAGATTCTCCAGATTCTCACCATCAAAAAGAATGTCAAGGGATGCACCCTGGAATACCCTTGATGGAAGATTCACATTAAGAGCAGCAGATATACGTGCAGCATATTTGTAGTAGACTGCATCAAAAAATTCCAGGTTTGAAACTGTAACAATTGGGTCCTGACTCACAAGAACAGAATCACGTATCAAAAACGCCTTGGACACAGACAGGAAATGTCCTGCCGCTATTTTGCCAAATTTAGTCAGGGCTATAAAATCACCTTTTTTATGCAGGAACTTATTTTTAACAAGTTTGGCAAGCAATATGTCAACATTGTAATCAGCCAGCATATAGGAATGGATCTTCTCCAGATCCTTCTTTGATGAAGTAATAGCAGCTGACGCAAGAATCTCTTCCAGTTTTTCATCCTCGCCATAATCTACCTTTGTATGCTGCATCTCCCCCTTAAGCAGTTTCAGGGCAACAGCATCCTCAGTATCGCCCCTGTCACCAGAGTACTTCTTATTGGGGACAGCAAGCAATATGACCTCACCACGGTCATGGTAATCAGGCCTTCCTGCACGTCCCAGCATCTGGAGGAAATCCTGCATAGTAAGCCATTCAATTCCCATTGCCAGGGATTCAAAAATAACCTGTGACGCAGGAAAATCCACGCCGGCAGCAAGTGCTGCTGTTGTAACGACAACAGGAAGTTTACCTTTGACAAATGCAATTTCGACTTTTTTACGCTCCTGGCTGGTAAGTCCCGCATGGTAAGGAGCAGCTGATATTGGCAGGGCTTCAGAAATACGATGGCAATTGCGTCTTGAATTTGTAAATATTATGGTCTGCCCTTTATGTCCTTTTGAAGATGTTATGGCAAACTCCTGCCTCACAAGACGAGCCATTATTTTAGTCTTTGAATACTCCGGACAGAGTATAAGGTGCCTCTCAATGGGTACCGGACGATACTCATATTCTATGAGTTTTGCTCCAAACTGTTTTGCACGCAATTTTGGCTTAGCAACAGTTGCCGAAAGATAAATAAATTGAGCGCCTGGTACAGCGTACTTTAGTCTTGCAATTACTCCATCCAGGCGATGCCCTCTTTCCGAATCCTCGATTATATGAACCTCATCAATAACAATTGTTCCAACCTGTCCCAACAGGTCAGCACCGCCTGTCCTGAGAATATAGTCCAGACCCTCATATGTACCTACAATAATATCAGAATCCAGAGTTCTTGTCATTGATGCGCTTTTTTTAGTTTTGATGCGTTCACTACCCACCCTGATAGATGTTTTCAGTCCTATGGATGAATATCTTTTTGAGAACTGATCATATTTCTGGTTGGCAAGAGCCACAAGAGGCACAAGGTAAAGCAATCTACCTTTTTTATTAAGAATATTTTCAATACCGGCAAGCTCAGCTATCAGGGTCTTTCCTGTTGCCGTTACCGATGTAACAAGCTGATTTTGCCCTTTGAGAAGACCATTTTCTACAGATAAGGATTGTACCGGCAGGAGAGTATCAGATTTTTCAAGCAGCAACTTCTTGAAACTTTTGTGTAAAGGCAAAATCTCTATTTTACCAGTCGGAACGGACGTGTTTGCGGCAATCGAATCAAATCTGGTCAGATCGGGATCCAGTTCATCAGGACTTATCATAGCCATTGTCCTGTCAAGATCCCTGGTTTTAAGCATAATTTCCTCAAACCTCTGACATACATCGTCCCCATAATTCATATGAGTACTTTTTAATGTTCGGAATAATTCCTCACGTGCACAGTCTTCACACACTTTTTCCCTATGATACCTTATCGAGCGCCGGTTCAGAAAATTGAACCTGTGTTTAAGTAAACAGAACCTGCATGCATTTACAACATCAGCACTTAGTTGGAAACCCTGAAGCATCTCAACAAAGCTGGCTGTCTGGCTGTCATTCCCGTCTTTAGCTATCATTATGCGATCAGCTATCCTTATAAGGTCGATAAATTCAGAAGGTGGTCTCAACTCACTTTTCCCTTCTGTTTGGACCTTAAATTTGTGAGGACGTGGACCTGAATCAGTATTTCTCAGGATGAGTTCACCGACAAAAAGAGGTTTTTTCTTTTTGTCCCGTATCGGAAGGACAATTATTTTTGACCTTTCGGCGCTTGCTAGAATCCAGAGAGTCATTGCTGACCTTTGATGATGCATAGCCTATAAATACTATTGTATATAAGTAAAAGAAGATTTTTATAATATTAGATACAATATAATTAACGAGTAATATTGAGGATAAAAAATGGCGGATTCTAAAAACGTAATGGAAGTAGAAACCATTAGCTATGAGGCTGAATCCATAGGCAGAGTAGAATCCTCCCTATATAACAGTCTTAGAAAACAAGATCAGAACCTTGTGATTGAAGAAGGCGTGCGTCTGAGCTCCACAGGAATTTTGGTCCTTGACAGGACTTTAGGTGGAGGATTACCTTCAGGTTCACTCACATATTTTTCAGCAGATCCACGTTCAATGTCAGAAGTGTTTCTTTACCAATTCACACAATCCAGGAAAACCTATTATTTCACTACCTGCAGAAGACCAAGTTATGTATTAAATGATGTTATCAACCTTGGATTTGACCCCTCTAATATTATTTTTGTAGACATTTATAGTGAGTATTACTACACTTCATGCGGAGACATATCTGCTAATGTGGGAAATGAATTCATTGATTCTAAAATAATTGAATTCACTGAATACAACCTTCGTAATATTGCAAATGATTCAAGTGGGGAAGAAGTAAACATAATTTTTGATTCATTTTCTTTTTTCATGGAGCTTACAATAAACAAAGGACTTGTCAAGCAACTGATCAATGTGCTCTATGAAACAACAAAAGAGCTAGGATGCATGACATATTTATACGGAATTAAAAGTGATAAGGTAAAAGAGATAGAGGAATTTACATATAGCTTATGTGATGTGATTTTTGAATCAATACTCGACAAAAGTGCTGACAAAGTGATAAGCAAACTTGCAATCCCTAAAATCAGGGGAATGATACCCAGTACCGAGATTATTAAATTTAAGATTGGAGATGGTGTGCAGATAGATACTTCCAGAGATATTGCATGATTACAAAATCATGGCATTTTCATCTTTTTTATCAAAGCTCTGCATCAGATGTTGCAAACATACAATTACAGGAATTTTGTCTGGGAAGCGATTGAAGCACATCTAAAATAACGGCCTGCAGTTTTTCATTAATGTTTGCAAGAGTATCAAGCACTTCACTCACTGTCATCTTTCCATTTCCAAGGCCACATGCGTCGTTTGTCACAGTACATATAGATGCATAACACATGTTCAGCTCTTTTGCAAGCACAACTTCAGGAAGACCGGTCATACCCACAACATCCCCGAATTGCCTCATCATGCGTATCTCAGCTTTTGTTTCAAACCTGGGGCCTTCAGTACATACATATACCCCCTCTGAAAAACCAACATTTTTCCTTTCAAGGGAATCTTTAATAAGATCTCTTATCTGAGGGCAATAAGGTTCACTCACGTCCGCATGCACGGTTCTTTCATTAAAGAACGTCGATGGACGATTTCTGGTAAGATCGATAAAATCATTGGGCAAAAAGAAGCTCCCTACAGGATGATTTTTCATAGTACCCACCGAATTGGTGGATATGATCTTTTTTATACCTAATTTATATATGGCATATATATTAGCACAATAATTAATCATATGTGGAGGTAAATGTTTGGCATCTCCTGCATGTCTTGATATCAACGCAATATTCCTGTTTCCTATTTTTGAAAGATACAATGGAACATCACCATATGGAGTACTTACAGACAACTCTTCACATGACTGCATGGATGGAAAAGCAACCCCGCCAATTAACGCGGCATCCAGGTTCAGATCCTGATAGTTAATACCATTTTCCTGCATAATCCTACCTTTTTGATTTCTTTCCTGTTACCTTTGGAAAGGTCGAAACTTTGATACCTGCCAGTGCAAGTATTATAGAAAATACGATGGAATACACGAACAGTTCCATACCTGCACGTGGATCGCCGTTACCTTCCAGCACCGGACTCATAGACACGAGATAGCTGGTAGCCCCCCAGAAAAGGAAAGCTATGGATACTATAAAGAAAGCAGGTATCACGTATTTACTAATAGACTCCCCATGTTGCTTGCAGTCTACTATTTTTCCGGCATCTGCAAAGAGTATTGCCAGGGCGTATATCCAGACAGTCTTATGAATGAAAGCCGTAAGCAGCGGAACAGCACCATAGTACCACAGTCCTTCTGCAGTATAAAATGACCAGACCTCCATAAGACCTAAAATAGTACCTACTACAACTAAAAAAGCTGCTGTTGCAAAAGTGATTAATGCAATTCTTCCTGAATAAAATGAATCTTTTAGTTTTTCCCAGAAGAGGTCAACTGTATCATTGAACCCCCTGTAGAGCATATAGAGACCAACCGCAGCCAGAATGCCTATGATCGCACCCTGGGAATAGTCAATCATCAGGAAAAATGCATAGATAAGAGCCGCAAGTCCCAGAGGAACAAAGAAGGTCTGGGAAATTTTAGGATCGTTAAATGCATGTTTAATTATGTAATAAGTGCTTTCAAGATTGGCACTCTGCATTACTACTATACGCCTCACAGAATCGATCTTGATCCTGGACTGGACAATGGGAAGTAATGTTTCATCTTCTGCCCCATCGGATACAAATATAGCCGATTCAGCAGGGAATTTTTTTAAGATCATGTCAAGCTGGTTTGCTATTTTCTGATCAGAAATTATACCGATGTTCTTGTCACCGGCAAGGGTGACTATTTCAGCATCAATACCCCTTGCAAGCAACTCGTCAAGTATCTTGACGCCCCCAAAGATCGTGTTAGTATCAGAATCCTCAGGGTCTGCCGTTGCAAGCTTTACCGCTGCTTCTATACTTGCTTCTTTACCAATCAAAGGCGCCAGAACATTCGCTTTATCGCCAAGGTCATTGTCCCTGTCAATGCAGATTACCAGTGTTTGCATGAAACTCCTGTAGATATTTATAACGAAAATATAAATAGATTCTGATAAATCAGTACCCGTAAAGAACTTAAAAAAAAGATAAATAAATCATCCAATGAATTTAAGGAATTAACTTTTCTATTAGCATGCGAGCCCATTTGAGTTTCTTTTTCTTGATTGGATTGACGCCGCTGTCATTAAAATCAAAACCTATAAGAGTTATACTGGTAGCACCAAATTCTTTTGCAAGGTAAACACACCGGTCACCATCGCTGAAACCTCCAAAGTTGTAGACGTTGTCCAGTGGTACAGCCTGAGTGCTCCCTATTATCTTTGACAATCGTAGAACGTACATTTCCAGTTTATCAATGTTATCACCATGTGCATGAACTACCATCAAAGCCCCTTTCTGGTTTGCTATTATCTCTTTCTCAACATCCCCATCAAGGTCAGTTACTATGATATCAGGGATAATCCCATTGTCAACAAGTACAGCTGCGGCACCATCGGCAGCTACTACAGTAAAATCGGCAGCATCAACGAGTTCAAGTTCATCCTTAAGCACAGGAGCGTTGCCGCATACAAGGACATCCGCACCTTTTACCAATTTCCTTATATCAGACACATCAACTGAATTTGAGGAAACGAGCATACCAGAGAGGATGAGAGCAGCCTGCTCATCACCTTCCCTGTCAAAGCCCATGTCTTTTAATATGGACTCGTAAATGGGTTCCCATTCCTTGAAGTCCATATAATCCTCAGTTAGCCTTTGTTATGCCGATGCTCATGGATATGCCTTCAACATCCCAATCCTTTTCAAGGGAACCTGAGGTATCCACATCAAGCCCGATCACCTGTACGTTTGCACGGGTTTCTTTTGCAATGAACTGTTCACGGTCAAGCACAAGATCCAGTACCCTTTCATCGTTGATCTGTATGTGGGACCTGATACTATCATCCACTGCGAGATTGAGTTCTTTCCTCATATCCTGCACCCTGCGGATAACTTCTCTTGTAAAACCTTCGGATTCGATCTCACGATTGAGTGTTGCATCCACATAGATGATACCTGCAGTGGACTGAGCACTTGCAACCATTTCAGGCAATGTTTCTATGAAGTTGACCATTTCCGGTTTAATAGTCACTGTTCCACCAGGGATTTCCAGTTCGAATTGGCCTTCCAGTGCCAGTGTCTTCTTCAACTGCACAGCATTTGCCTTCTTAAGAGCACCGATTACCTTTCCGGCATCACCTTTAAACACAGGTCCTATGGCACCGGGATCAGGATTTGCTTCAAACCCAAGTTCATCCCATGATTCATCTATGCCTGTAAGCACAATGTCCTTAGAGTTGGTCTGATCCATGAGTACTGACTTCAGATTGGTAACAGCATCTGTTGCCTGCTGATTCACAGGTGTAAGCACAATGCGTGATACAGGCCATCTGAGCTTCCTGCCTACTTTCTGACGGGCATTGGATGCAGATTCAACTATTGAACGAACCATCTCCATGTGAGTTTCAAGATCCTTGTCCACAAGGCTCTCATCAACCAATGGCCAGTCAGTCATGTGGATCGTCACCGGAGCATCCGGATAGACATTCCTCACAAGGTTCTGGTACATTTCTTCAGCCAGATGCGGCATGAATGGTGCAATTACCTTGGCTGTCAGGACGAATACATCATACAGTACACGATATACTGCTAGCTTGTCCGGATCGTCTGCTTCTACCCATGTCCTTGGCCTGATAAGCTGGATATACCATCTTGAAAGATCTTCAAGTACGAACTCATTTATGGCCCTTAGTGCTCTGTGCAACGTGCATTTAGCCATGGCATCATCCACAAGAGCTACAAGTGACTGTGCCCTGGAAAGAATCCATCTGTCTTCCTTGCGCAAGTACGGTTTAACAGATTCAAATGAAACCTGCGAAGGATCAAAATTATCGAGC
The DNA here is from genome assembly GCF_016278385.1 of Methanolobus sp. Classification (GTDB taxonomy): domain Archaea; phylum Halobacteriota; class Methanosarcinia; order Methanosarcinales; family Methanosarcinaceae; genus Methanolobus. The sequence goes on along the minus strand of NZ_JADQBY010000021.1, from coordinate 119,561 downwards.
ACCATGTAAGGTAATGGGAAACGATACACGTTCCAGAGAATGTTCAGTGTCCTGTGAATGTTCTTAAGTTCATCCTTGGCGAATTTCAGGTCATCCCATGGTGCACTTGCTGACAATACGAAGCTTCTCAATGAATCAGCCCCGAATTCATCGATCACATCACCAGGAGCAATAACATTACCAAGGCTCTTTGACATTTTCCTGCCTTCACCATCAAGGGTGAAACCATGCATTAGCACACTTTTGTAAGGAGCCTTTCCAAAGGCTACCATACTTGCGCCAAGCTGTGAATAGAACCATCCACGGGTCTGGTCCTGACCTTCTGTGATGAAGTCTGCAGGCCACCATTTATCAAACTCTTCCTGTTGCTGGGGGAAGCGCAGGGTTGCCCATGAAGCTACTGCTGAATCGAACCAGACGTCAAAGACATCTTCAACACGTTTCATCTTGCCACCGCACTCACAATCCAGAAGAACCTCATCCACATAAGGTCTGTGAAGTTCAATGTCATCAGTAATCCCTGACATTTCCTGAAGTTCTGTCTTCGTTCCAACTACGTGCATTTTGCCACAGTTGTTACATTTCCAGACAGGTATTGGTATACCCCAGTATCTCTGACGGGACACACACCAGTCACGTGCACCTTCTACCCAGTCCTTGAACCTTGCAGAGCCTGCCCATTCAGGATACCATTTTACCTTGGCTATTTCAGAGAGCATCTCTTCCTTGAGTTCTCCTATTTTTATGAACCACTGTTCTGTAGCGAGATAGATGATAGGAGTCTTACAGCGCCAGCAATGTCCGTACCTGTGGTTTATGGTTGCCTCTGAAAGCAAATTGCCGCGCTCGTTGAGATCCTCAATTACAACCTTATTTGCCTCACGGATATGCATACCGGCATATTCCCCGGCCTGTTCAGTATAACGTCCATCAGAACCTACCGGACAGAAAATTGGAAGCCCGTGCTTTTTGCCAACATCAAAGTCATCCATACCATGCCCCGGAGCAATGTGCACGCAACCAGTGTTCTCTGCGGTCACATAGTCTGCAAGATATATGCCATGTTCCATAGCCGCCTGTTCTGGTACCTTGTCAGCCAGGGGACTTTCATATGAGAGAGATGTGAGGTCTTCCCCAAGCATTGTACTCAATATTTCATAGTCAACGTATCTTCCTTTCCTAAGTACGTTTTCCACAAGATCAGATGCAATAATGAGGGTTTCCTCTTTACCGTCTGCATCTACAGCCTTGACTTTTGCATATTCAAAGGAAGGATGTACTGCTACTGCAACATTGGAAGGAATGGTCCATGGAGTTGTTGTCCATATAACAACGAAAGTGTCCTCTACATCCTTTATTTTAAATTTGACGAATATGGAAGGATCTGCTCTATCCTCGTACTCTACCTCAGAGTCTGCAATTGCAGTTTCACATCGTGGACACCAGTTGACCACACGTTTTCCCTGCTCCAGCAATTTTTTCTCCTGAGCCTGTTTGAGGGTCCACCATGCCGCTTCGATATATTCATCCTTGAGTGTCATATAAGGATCTTTCCAGTCAAGCCATGCACCAAGCATCTGGAACTGACCTGTCATGTCATCCTTCTGCATGAGTGCGAATTCCTTACATTTCTCGATGAAATTGCCGACACCATAGCTTTCAATATCTTTCTTTGAGGTAAAACCAAGTGCTTCTTCTACCTTTACCTCAATTGGAAGACCATGCATATCCCATCCTGCACGGTCAATCATATCATGACCACACATGGAACGGTATCTTAGAATGGAATCTTTGATAATTTTATTCCAGGCAGTCCCCAGATGGATATGTCCGGTTGTATATGGTGGCCCGTCTACGAAAAAGAATTTTTTCCCACCTTTTCTGTGTTCACGTACTTTGGAATAGGCTTCGACCTCTGCCCAGAAATCATGTACCTTCTTTTCTATTTTCTGTGGGTCGTATTGATTGGTGATCTCCTCTATCATTTGGGATTCTCCATACTGAAAGTTAATTATAATTAATCATATGATCGTAACTTGTGATATTCCTACTGCAATATTCAATTTAAATATATTCATTGAAACAAGCCAATTGCTTCATTGTGCTGAATACATTTTCAACTAAGGGCAGCACAAATGATACTTAAACGTTTCGAATCAGGACTTCACTGACAAAAGTATGTTGAAAAAGAAAAGAAAATCAGACATCCATGAAGGATATCAAATCTCTTTGATCAAACGGAAACCGATATAATTTGTACGGCTTCCCTCACCTATACTATCCCTGTGAGAAGAGCGACAATTTGATTCTGCATTGTCCCAGCTTCCACCACGGAATACACGCCTGTTTACCCCGTTGGTCCATTCACTTCCATCAGTTGGTGCTTTCTGGTAGTTGCTGTGATATTCATCAAGTACCCATTCTGCAACGTTACCATGTATATCATAAAGACCCCATGGATTTGCTTGCTTCATCCCAACAGGACGTGTTTTATCTTCTGAATTGTCGTCATACCAGCCATAATCTGCCAGCATAGATTCGTCATCACCATATGAAAATGCTGTCTCAGTCCCAGCCTTAGCTACGTATTCCCATTCTGCTTCGGTAGGCAGACGGTATGAATCAGTGTTTTCCATTTCATTGAGCTTATCAACGAAAATGTTAACATCTGCCCAGGAAACTCTTTCAACAGGCAGATCATCACCTACAAAATTAGACGGATTGTCACCCATAACTGCTTCCCATTGCTTCTGGGTTACTTCATAGACACCTATATAGAATTCATCTGCGATAGTTACCTCATGCACAGGTCTCTCATCTTTATCGCTGTAAAGTTCCTCTTCAGGAGCGCCCATGATGAACTCCCCTGCAGGTATCTTGACAAATTCCATGCCTATGGAATTAGTAAAAGTACCATCGTCAACTTCTGTCTCCTCAGGTACAGACTGAACATCTGCTGGCTCTTCGGATTCTTCATCAATACCAGTATCATCGGAATCGGTACAGCCACTACCAATGACTGTCACCGCAAGGATGATACATATAATAAATGTTAAATATAATCTTTTGTTCATAACCTACCCTCGTGTATAACAACCTAAATAATATTAGTTCTATTTCAGCACACAATTTAAGTTCTTTGGTTTATTCCAATCGCAAAGATACCGATTGAATAAACTATGCAGGTAAATTGAAATAGAAAAAGCCATCATGCAATTAATCAGGATAGGCACCTTTTTTTCAACAAAGGTGCCAGATGATGTTCCAGCTACCCTGATAAACAGGCTCGTACCAACCAGCGCAATTAATAATCGTGGTCCTCTTCGAATATAGATTACGTGGAAAGAGTATTATTAGGTTTGTTTATAAAATAATATCATTAGTTTTTGATAGGATCCATACCTCTTTCAAGAAGCATATCCTTACACTTTTTAAGGTCCTCAGGAGTATTGATATTAAGAGCTATTTCAATGTTTTCCAGTACAAAACTGACATAATCTTGCTCATGGTCAACATTACTTCCATCCAGTATATTGATTCCTGAAGGCACTATCAGTTTACCGTCCCAGTTAAAAACTGTATCCGGCCTGATACCCAGACTTTTGCAAACATATATAGGGGAGAAAATTGACATTGCTGGCTTGCCACAGACATTGTACTCATCTATCACTTTTTCAAGAAGCTCTGGAGTAAGAAGCGGAAGATCCGCCATCAGAATAAGTAGTGGCTCTGTGATACCGGCAACTTTTACCGCATAGACCATGTCACCAACATAGTTTCCTCCTCCAGTAGGGATGACCTGTACAGTTCCATCATATTCATTCTCAACAAAAGATGCTGTATTTGGGGTTGCAGGAGATACAGCAACATATATGTCCTCTATACTTTCTGTCCTTACCAGGACATCTATCACATAGGAAATGAGAGGTTTACCTAATAGTTCAACGCAGGGTTTTTCCCCCATACCAAGCCTGCTTCCAAATCCCCCTGCCATTATTATAGCGTTCAAACAATACCTCCGTACATTAATACCAGCGTGATGGTTATCAATGATATTATCCTTCCAACTTCATTGGAAGCACCAATAACATCACCATTGACACCACCAAAATGCCTGTTGCTTATGTTAAGTAGTACAAATGTTGCCACAATTGCTGCGATAAATGCTAAAATACCTGTTACTCCAAGACCAAGATAAGAAGATGCTCCAATGCATGCAATACTACCAATTACAAACCCTATAAGGTATTTAGGTACTGTGGTATTGTTTATAAGTATTGAACCCAGGCCTTCATGTATGGATTTACCAAATGCAGCAATTGTCAGCATGGATTGCATTGCACTTAGCTCTGATACGAACATTGCAAAAAAGAATATGCGTGCCACATCTGCACTTGTTGAATACAGAATTGAAGCTTCACTATATAACGAAGTGAGGGCTGCATAGAATGCAATGATGATAAGAGCAGCATATGCAACTCCACCTATACCCAGAGACATATCTTTCAGGGCTTTCAGTTTCTTCTCCACAGAACCATGTGCAGTCAATCCGTCACCAAGGTCGGCTACACCATCCAGATGATTAAGACCTGTAATATAATAAACAAAAGCAATGATAAGTACAGCACTTATAGATATTGGAATAAAACTTATGAGCAAGTATGCCACAGCACCCATTAAAAGACCAAGGACTAAGCCAACCACCTGATGCAAGTAAGTCCTTTTGAAGAACTCATCAAGCCCCTCCATGGTAATTCCTACGGGAATTGTAGAAAGAAAGCCAAAACTCGATCTAAGAGCTAATAAGAATGAATTCATCCTGCAATCACATCACTTTTAGATTCTTTAGTCTCGCGCTTCTTTGCTGAAGCAGCCGCTTCTGCCATTGCCCTTGTGTACATATTAGCTGACACTCCACCAATAAGTCCTCCTATTATATCATCCATAAAAGGACCAAGCTCTGCCAGAATTCCCGGTTTCATCTTGTCAAAACGCACGAATTCAAACATACCCTTATCACCACTGATATATTTGGAAATACTCATTCCAAGAACCTCATCTGCAATTATAAAAGTCAAATCCTTTTCATAAGAGCTTTTGCTGATGTTAGGTAATCTACCCTGCCTGCCTTCTTTTTCCAGTAATATTCCTGAATATATCAGTAGACAGAGGTTTGGATCGGAAATAGCAATATTAAGCTCATCAAGGAACTTTGCCTCTGCAAGTTCTTTAGTTTCAATGCCCGGGTGAGGTGCATATAATTCCAGTGCAGCGTCAACAAGCATCTGGACTGTTATTCCTTCCTCTTCAAGGATCTCAATAATATCCCTGGTAATCTCACCTTCCAGTTCTTTTGACTGGTCTTTTTTCCGGTCTTCTGATTCAATATCCGATAATTTCATTGCCATCACTTCGGGGAGAGTTATTAATTTTAATTTGATCGATCAAGAATATGCTGTAATTATAAACAAAGATACAATAATTGCAAATAACGATGCTATCAAAATAATCCAACTGGTTAGTTTGATATCGTCAGACTTAGGATAAGTAAAACCATCACCAAGGACGTAGGTATTTGGTTTTTCAAGTTTTATCCTGAGTGCACCGGCTATTGATGCCATTGGATAACCTGAATTTGGAGAGGGTGTTTTCAATCCATCACCAAATCCACTTTTGAATGCGCTTTTAAAATCAGGCACTTTTACCTTACGGTAAAAGAGACCGACAACCAGCGTTGCAGCAGAAAGGAAAAATACAGAGATACGTGCAGGTAGCCAGTTGAGTACATCATCCAGCTTTGCAGAGAACCAACCTATATCCCGGTGGCGCTCATCTGTATATCCAACCATGGAATCAAGGGTGCTTGTTGCCTTAAATACATATGCTGCAATCAATCCGAAAGGTCCGAAACATGCGTAGAACAACAGAGGTGAAAGAATCCCATCTACATAGTTCTCTGATGTTGTTTCAATGATTGCTGATGAAACGTGGTTCTCATCAAGTTTTGATGTATCTCTGCTTACATACATAGAGAGTTTTTGCCTTGCACCATCAAGTCTTCCTGCATCCAGTTCTGTTCTTACCTCATCAGCAGCACCATAGAGACAGCGTATCGCAAAGGTTGCCTTAAGGAAATAAGCTGCAACAAGATAACGCAGTGGTGATGGAATACTTTCAATCCCCATAAAATATAATACAACATATGCTATGAGGGCACCAAATAATATAGTAACAAGTCCCATAAATATTCCATAGAGCTTCCTGTTTGTCTTTGGAACATTCTTTTTGAAAAAGGCTATTAACCTGCCCATCCACACCACGGGATGAATTGCAGCAGGTGGCTCACAGAATACCAGATCTAGGGCATAGGCCAGCAGCAATACAATTACAAGTTCGCTTGCATCAGCCTGTACCGGCAGGATCATAAGTTAGTCTCCATGACGTGTTCCCACGCTTTCTTTATGCTCTTCTCATCAAGCCCATCGGTAGTAAACACTGACAACAATTCATCAACGACTTTCTCCTCATGGACTATGTTACAATTAAGACAGCTCCATACCTTCCCTCCACTAGAACTTTCCACCCAACTGCCTCCGGTACGGGAATCCTCACACGGGTAAAACGGACAGAAACAGAAAGTACAATCCTGTCCTTCAAAATGACATGGATAATAATCACAGTCTGTATTACTGCCCCTGCGACCACAGTCTGAAGCTACCTTGATATTTTCCCCTAGTTGGAATTCTGCCTGTTCACGACCCCATTCGTATATGACCTGACGAATAGTAGATGCAATACGCTCATTCTCTTCCCTGTTCCGTATAGCTATTCTTATGTAATCCTTACCTATATCCTGAAAAGAACTGCAATCACGGATCAGTACACCATGTGAAGCCATGCGTTCTGCAAGCTCGGAAGAATTCATAGAAAGATCAGATATGTCAACAAAAATGTAATTTACACTGCTCTCGATGGGTTTGAAACCCCTGCGTGAAAGCTTTTGCATGAGGAACTCACGTTCCTTTGCTATGAAATCCCTTGAATCTCTGAGATACTTGCTGTTTGCCCCGCCTTCCATATTCAAAAGAGCAGTTGCAATAGTATCTGAAACACATCCCATGTTCCAGGAAAGCCTTGCATTATTAAGCACACGTGCAAATTTCCTTGAGGCTACTCCAAAACCCATTCTAATACCAGGAATTGCAAAGGATTTCGTAAGGGAACGCTGGATGAAAAGATAGTCGTTGCCCTCAACAAGATATGCAACACTCTGCTGCGGGTCTGCAAGTTCAATGTAGGCCTCGTCAATAAAGAGGATAGTCTTATGAGTTGCACATTTCTCTGCAAGCTCCTCGATCTGCTCCTTTAAGAATAATTTACCAGTCGGATTATTGGGATTACACACAAAAATAATTTTGGCTTCATCGAGCGTTTTACCGTCGAGATCGAAGATATCTTCCTGGTCAACGTATTTGATCTCTGCACCCATTACTTTGCATTGCATCTCATATTCACTGAAAGTAGGCTTTGGAATAAGAACAACATCCCCTTCAGCTATAACGCACTCTGCAACCAGCCGGATTATTTCGGTAGAGCCGTTGCCGGGAACTATGTTCTCATATGTTGTGCCCATACCTACAAAAGAAGCTGCAGCTGTTCTATATTCGAGATAACGGTTATCAGGATATTGTTCCAGTTTTTCAAGTCCTGTCCTGAGAAGGTCCTGAAGATCAAGTTCCGAATCCGGATGTTCAAAGGGTGTTCCAAGAGGATTCAGGCTTGCACTTGCATCCAGCATTTCTGACTCTGGAATCCCGTATTTCTGGGAACTTTTTCTAATCAGTCCGCCATGAGCACATGGCTCAAGGCTTAAAAGATATTTCTTTACCGGGAGAGGTGATCTTTGGTCTGTCACAGTAATCAAAGCATGTAGCAAATAGGAAATATATTAACCTGTTTAGTTGAGCCATACGATGGATCAAAGTTGCGGCAAAATGATTTCCTTCCATGCCCTCCTTATATTATCGTCAGTGTCTCCGTCTGCCATCAGTGCATCAAGCACCATCTTGGCGACTTTTGGTCTATGCAATAATGTACAATATTCACAACTCCATACCTGTCCGCCTGTGGAACTTTCAATCCATTTGCCGCCTGTTCTCTCTTCTTCACAAGCATAAAATGGACAGAAACAGAAAGTACAGTCCTGACCTGCGAAATGACATGGATAATATTCACAGGAACCGCGACCTGCAGAAGCTGCACCACCATGTTCAATGGTTTCTTCAAGTTTTTCCCTGGCATCTTCCCTGCTTAACTCGGCAAATACATCGTTAAGAGTTCGAATCAGTTTTTCAAAATCATTTCTGGGCTTTACAGATATTCTTACATATCTTTTTTCACCATTGAAAAAATCACTGCACTCACGGATAATTATACCATGAGAAGCAAGTCCTTCTGTAAGTCTTACCGAGTCCAGGAAAAGGTCCCTGACATCCACAAGCAGGTAATTTGCACTGCTTTTAACCGGATCAAAACCATAGATGCCTGAAAAGCGTTTGATTATGTATTGTCTTTCTTTTTCAATTAAAGCCCTTGCCTTTGACAGGTACTTTGAATTCGGTCCACCGTCCATTGAAAAGAATGCAATTCCAATTGCTTCTTCTGTTGCACCTATATTCCATGAAAGACGAGCAGCATTTAAAATGCCTGCCATGGACCTGGATGCAATACCATAGGCCAGCCTGATACCAGGAATAGAAATGATATCTGAAACAGACCTGATAACCAGAAGATGATCATTATCCAATGTCATATCAACTATACTCATATCAGGATTCGCAAGTTCTATAGATGATTCATCAACTATGAGCAAAGTACCATGTTCAGCACACTTCTTTGCAAGATTGAGCAGTGCATCCTTTGATAACAGTTCACCAGTGGGGTCATTCGGGTTCTGAATAATTACTACTCTTGCTCTGTCCAGTGTCATTTTAGGAAGATTCAGAATCTCCGCTGAAGTAAATGAATGGATACGGGCACCACAAAGTTCAGATATATGTCGATATTGACCGGATGAAGGAGAAGGAACGATTATCAAATCATCTTCTTGTACAACAGATTGTATTGCAAGGTGCAATAACTCACATGAACCATTGCCTAGAACTATGTTTTCAAAGGAAACTCCATGACCGGCAAAAGCAGCAGCAGCATTCCTGAGTTCAAGATATCTATTGTCAGGATATTGACCTAATTTCTCAATCGAAGCAAAAAAAACCCTCTCAAGGTCTATTTTATCCTCATGAAAATTGAAGGGTGTGCCCAGAGGATTTATGTTTGAGCTGAAATCAAGAATATCTGATTCAGGTATGTTTAATTTTTCAGCCAAGTCGCAAGTCCTCCCGCCATGTTTCCTTGCCTGCTATGCAAGTCAGAAATGTGTCAAATGAAGTGGGAAATTTTTTTCGGTACACACTTATCAACTGGTGGTTACGCACAGGAGATATATTAAACTATTCAAGTTGAGTTGTGCTAATGCATCATTTTTTGAACTAGAAGATAAAACCATAAATATTGGTAGCTCAAATATCTATCAGATGTTTTTGAATTTTATACTGAGGAATTAAAATGGCAGACGAAATAGACTATGAAATAATCGGTAATGAAATGCAACTTGTAGAGATCGAGCTTGATACCAATGAAGCTGTACGAGCAGAAGCAGGTGCAATGATGTATATGGGTCCCGGAATTAAAATGGAAACATCTACCGGTGGTGGCATTCTCAAAGGTCTGAAACGTGCAGTGACCGGTGAAAGTTTCTTCATCACTAATTTTATTCATGAAGGTTCAGGAAAAGGCTACGTTGCCTTTGGAGCCCCATATCCGGGAAAAGTAATAGCACTTGATCTGGGAAAACTTGGAGGCAGTTTTCTGTGTCAGAAAGATTCATTTCTATGCGCAGCAAAGGGTGTAGACATAGAAATAGCACTTACCAAGAAAATAGGAGCGGGACTCTTTGGAGGAGAAGGTTTCATACTCCAGAGACTAAAGGGAGACGGTCTTGCCTTTGTACATGCAGGCGGGACTATTGTGGAAAAAGATCTTGCCGCTGGAGAAACTATCAGAGTTGATACCGGATGCATAACTGCATTTGCCGAAAGTGTGAACTATGATATACAGCTGGCAGGTGGATTTAAGAATGCACTCTTTGGAGGAGAAGGACTTGTACTTGCAAGTCTCACCGGTCCCGGAAAAGTCTACCTCCAGAGCCTGCCGTTCTCACGTCTTGCTGACAGAATTGTTGCTGCATCAAGATATGGCAGTGGCAGTAAAAGGGATGAATCAAAAGGTATAGCAGGAATTGGCGGAGGCGCACTGGGTGGCCTACTTGGAGGAGATCGCTCCTTCTAAACATCAGAATATGGAGAAACTGATACAATGAGATTGTTTGCTATTGCAGATCCGCATGGCAATTATTCTAAGATAAAAGAACTTCTGGCGATGGCAGAAGATGTTGATATAGTGCTTATTGCAGGAGATATCACCAATTTTGGACCCGATGAAAAAGCACTTGAATTATTCTCCCTGTTCACGCAGCCAGTTCTTGCAGTTCCTGGTAACTGTGATCAGGAATCAATAATAGATGTTATCGAAAATTCTCAGGCTACGAATCTTCATAAGAACTCTACTATTATTGAGGGAATAAAATTCATAGGAATGGGTGGGTCTAACCCCACACCATTCTGCACTCCGTTTGAGATACAGGAATGTGATTATGAAGAAAATCTTGACCGGATGAGAAAAGAATCATTAAATACAAAAGAACCTTTAGTTATTCTAACACATGCGCCGCCTTTTGGCATTCTTGATAACGTTGGTGATACGCATGTAGGATGCAAAGCACTTAATGCTTTTCTTAATGAAGCCGACCTTATAATATGTGGCCATATTCACGAAGCAAGGGGAATTCAAAAATATGGGAAAACATTAATAGTTAACCCGGGGATGGCAGCACTGGGGTTTGCAGCATTAATAGATATAGATATGGAAAATAATGAACACATCATAAATGTCAATCTTATTGAAGCCTTGAGATAAGGTATTTAAACATCAAAAATATATTAAAAAGCAGGTGATTTGATGAAAGCAAAGATTTTACTTATATTTCTGATTTTATTTTCATTTTCAGTTATCGGGTGTGTAGAAGAAAATGAAACGTCTGAAACAACCGAAATACTGAATGGTACTAGTGAAGAAGTTGTGAATGAGACTGTTTTAAATGTCACAGAAATGAATGAAATTGTTTCAAATGTCACTGAGGTTGCAGAAACGGTTGCAGATGAAACAAACGTAACCATAGAGGAAAACGGAGAACAAATTGAAGTTGTAGAGTATGGAGGAGCAAGAACCTATACTGTTTTTATGGAAAAATTCCTGACACAGCCAAGTAGTCTTTCCATTAATACGGGAGATTCGGTTATGTGGTTCAACCGCAACGATCCGAGAAGAATATTTACTCTTGTAAGCAATGAAGGTCTCTGGGAAAATACTAGTATCGGTTATAGATTATCCTTTACATACACTTTCACCGAACCAGGTACATACACATACAAAGTTCTCGGCTGGGACGAAAGAATGAAGGGAACCATTATTGTTAAATAAGAATGAATATTCATGGAACCGGATGAGAGTAAGAACTGTAAAGGAAGGAAACACTGAAATCCTGGTTCCCGTCCCTGAAGAGGGGGCAAATTTTGCTCCTTCTGCAGCCCCTGTTTTTTATAATCCTGCCATGGAGTTGAATCGTGATATCTCCATAGCTGCAACTTCTGTTTTTATAAAGAGGATCGAACTTGACTCTGAAAAGGTCATCACTTATGTTGATGCTCTCTCAGCATCAGGAATCCGTGGGCTACGTATCGTCAATGAAACTGGTACCCATACAACTCTAAATGACTGGAGTGAAGATGCCTGTAAGTTGATACAGGAAAATATAGAAAGGCTAAATCTCAGTGACAGGGCTATTTCAAGCCATAAAAATGCGAATGTCCTTCTTCACGAGAAACATTTCAACATAGTCGACCTTGACCCATTTGGCACCCCCGCTCCTTTCCTGGCCGCAGCTGCCCGTTCAGTTATAAACTTGCTTGCAGTGACAGCAACAGATACTGCACCTCTTTGCGGTGCACACCTTAATTCAGGTATCCGGAAATATGCAGCAATTCCTTTTAACAACGAATACCATAGTGAAATGGGAGTACGAATATTACTTGGAAAAATAGCCCGGGAATTGTCACTTCACGATAAAACCATGCATCCCCTCCTCTCCCATGCCACAAGACACTATGTGCGCAGCTATCTGGAAATAAAAAAAGGTGCGCAGAAAGCGGACGAAATGCTTATGAACATGGGATTTATTGCCCATTGCCCTGCATGCGGACACAGGGAAGCAATATATGGCCTCGCAGTACCCATTAAAGAAGAATGCAGCAATTGTAGTGCAAACAACCTAATTGCCGGTCCTTTGTGGCTTGGCAAATTACATGATCCTGATTTTTGCAATGAAACGATTGACGAAATAATGGAGCGCGACTGCGGCACCAAACAAGTAGCCATCAAAATGCTGGAATTTTGCAGGGATGAACTGGACATACCCATGTTCTATGATCAGCACCTCTTATGCAAAAAACTCGGGGTTTCTGCATCTGGAATTGACAGAGTGATCCAGGAACTTAGAAACAATGGATTCCTGGCATCAAGAACGCATTTTAGCGGCACATCTTTTAAAACTAACGCAAGTATCAGAGATATAAACACAATTATAGCTGGTATCCGATAGAAATATATACTATTTTTATTCTAATGATACATATTAAAATATATAATTCAAGGTATTATGATGTTTTTTCAAATAAGGATTCAAAATATTTGTAAAGGGGATAGATTATGACAAGAGAATATGCTGAGCAACTTTTTTTACAGGAAAAACCAACTCTTGCCCTTCTGGCCATATGGTCCTTTCAAAAAACGTATGCATCAATTATCACAAAAGAAATCAATTCAACTTTTGCCCATACAACTAAAATACTGTCTAAAATGGAAGAACACGGCCTTGTACAATTCACAATTGAGGGACGTGTTAAGTATGTTGAACTTACAGACCATGGATTCAGAGTAGTTGATGCTCTAAAAAATCTGATCATGGCTATTGAAGGTGAATCACCCGAGAGCGCAGAAAAACAGGATAATGAAAATTCCGATGAAGCCTCAGAAGATGAGAAAAAACTCACCAGAGATCACGTTGACAGACTGCATGGGCAGATAGTGTCCACATACAATGATCATTTCAATAAAAATTCGGAAGCACAGGAAATGAAGATGAAAATTGGCCCGTTCAGCAGGGATATCCAGTTACTCTTAAATTCAATAGAGAAGAATGAGGACCTTATCGATGATGAAGGTCTGGATAAACTCAGTGAAATACAGAACATCTTTGACCTGGTAATGAAACAATAATTATTTGCGTATGGGTAGTTATTTATTATATATGAAAATACCCGAATTAGAAGACGGCATTACTACTATACAAGCCAAAATACTCGAAAACTGTATCTTATCGGTATGCAAAAGTACACCGATTTCCTGAACAAGACTCCTACTGAATTGATTGAGGAAGCAGAGAAAGACATCATCTCTGACCTTATCGAATCAAAAGACTTGGCTTTGACAATTTAAAGGATCTCTTTGACATCTTCTAGGGCATTGTCACCAGCTCTGTCGTACTCATAAGCTTTGACAAGAAAGAGATAAGCATTATCAGCAACGTTTAAGTTGAACTCAAAGTCAGAAAGAACTTCCTTGAGAGACTGTCCGTTGTAGTTGGCCTTTTCGATAAAGTATTCTTTTTCACGTACCTGCGAATAATCCGGTTCATGGAAAAAAGTTGAACCACATGTGCACTTCTCAATGTTCTCATCGTACTCGGTTCCACAATCTTTACACTTCTTGACAAAACAGGGTTTCCAGTAAAATCCGTTCCTAAACATCTCCTGCTTGAGTTTGAGAACAGAATCCGAGAAGACAGAAACTTCCTGTTCCATGTAGTAGACCAGACCAAGCGAAGGAGCAATGTTTCCACGAGCATATGATTCGTGGTGACCGATACCTGGACGATTGGAAGAGAGTTTTTTCATTATGTAATTGACGAGCTTCTTATCGATATACTGCTGAACATGTGACATAAAATGAAAAGAAACAGTTGATTTGCTTAAAAAGATTATGGAGGATGGAAAAAGAGCCTTATAGATTTCCGATTAGTCACGCTAGTAGGAAATATTTTTCCAGAATGGGGGTTGATATTGAAAAAACAGATTTTGATTATAAATAAAAAAAGGTTTTTTGAAATGCTTGGAAATGTTTCCTTTATTTGGCAGTTTAAGTAATAAATATAATCAAACTTCAATATAATCAATTGCTTCAACAATTCTCTTAAAGATAATATTCTTGCCAATGACAGTAACCAATTCCCAATTATCCTTTCCTTCAACGTTTAAACGAGCTTCTAAATCATGAGCTGACGTAGTCTCTATAGTTGAATCTTCGATTATTCTGTATTCCACATGTTTTGATTCCTCTACTACATACTGAATTCCGTTTCTTTCAATTATATTATCCATATTTTCACCTATATAATAAATTTATTCCAAATATAATCTCCACTTCGGTGGTTTAAAATTAACCCTATATCATAGAGTTCATGCAAAATCTGCATTTCTTTTCTCATCACTTCCCTTACTATGGGTTTTCTTCTTCTTGTTTTCCTTACTTGGCTGTTTAGGAATTACTTAAATTGAAGGAAATTTCCTTCGATCATTGATAATTTAGACAAGCACTTCGCACATATTCTGCGCATGTCATGCGAAAACAGGTGACCACATATTTATAAAAAAATAGAAGTACAGTGCCTATTAATTACGGTTTCCCATTGTTGGCACTTGAGGAACTACACATGGGCTAAAGACTCATATGTAATTCACTTGTTATCATTTCAGCATTTTTAGTGCATCTCTGCAGGCTGCAACGGCAGGAGCACCAGATGTGATAAATATAACATCCATGGCTTCCATTATTTCTTCCTTGGTTGCACCGTTCTTGAGCGCACTCTGCATTTGCATAACAGTACACCTCTCACACTGTTTGGACGCAACTACAGCAAGAGCCATTAGTATTTTTGTTTTGGCAGACAATGCTCCATCTGTTAACAACTTATGGTTGCAACGGTTGTATTTTTTTAAGAATTCTGGGTCTATGTCCCCAAGAGTTTCAAGGATATGAGGAGTGAATCCAAGTTTATCGCTCATGCTCCCAAGTAATTCATTGTGCTCAAGTTCTTTATGTCCAGTCATCTTTTCAACTCCCACTTAATTAACACCTAATCTCTTATCGCATAGTATTTATTCTATCCTACAAACCCTCTCAACTCAGCAATGAATTGACGTGGCAATTGTTTTCACTCTCACACTTCCTTTATTATGGGAATTAGGAACCTTCAAATATTCAGATTTAGCCTGCTATTTTCTCCTGTACTGGCAAGATTTGCTGCATTATTACAAAATAAACACTTTAAAAATATTGAACTTATATTACGAAATTAATATGCTTCATTGGCATCAGAATGTGCAAAGCCATGTTTTTTCTTATTTTAATCCACAAAACCTTGCTTCAATGAAGCAAAAATGCGTTTTGAAGCAACCTCATCGCTATGAGTTATTGGAATCACAAATGTAAAGATACTACCTTCTCCAACTTTGCTTTCAACCCATATCTTTCCACCGTGCAATTCCACGAACTTTTTGACAAGAGCAAGGCCGAGTCCTGTTCCCTCATATTCGCGAGTGATGTATGAATTCAGTTGTTTAAAAGGCTCGAAAAGTTTATCCATATCACTCTTTGTTATTCCTATACCGGTATCTTTTACACTTACCTGGATAAAATCACCTGAATGCTGTGCTTCGATTGTCACATAACCTTTTTCAGGTGTGAACTTGATGGCATTACTTGTAAGATTGTAGAGTATCTGTTTAAATTTGGTTTTATCTGCATAAATGCTTTCAACCTGCAAGTCAATTTTGATATCCAGATTGATATTCTTTCTTATTGCAAGAGAAGATATTATCGCTTTAACTTCATCGATTACATGAGAAACATGGAACTGTTCGCAATGAAGTTCCATCTTGCCAGCATCAACCTTTGAAAGATCAAGAATATCATTTATAAGACTTAGTTGATGTTTGCCCGCTTTTGAAATATGATTCAGGTAAGTTGTCTGTTTTTCATTCAGGTTGCCAAACGTTTCATCGAGCAGCACCTCTGAAAAACCTATGATTGAATTAAGAGGGGGCCTGAGTTCATGGCTCATGGTAGCCAGAAACTCACCTTTGAGCTGGTTAGCATCTACAGCAGCAAGTTTAGCATTCATCAGTTCTGCTTCAATCTGCTTACGCTCGCTAATATCACGATGTACACAAAAAATCAGTTTCTGTCCTTCGAATATCACTGCATTCATATTGACTTCCGCATCAAATATACTACCATCCTTGCGTCGGTGACTTACTTCCACAAGTCTACCATTATTATCAAGAAGCTGAATAATTTCCAATATTTGATCACGTGTGGAATGAATATCCCAATCCCATACATTTAATGTCTGCATTTCTTCGTAGGAATATCCGTGCATCTCAGCATACCGCGGATTTGCCTCGACAACCTTGCCATTACTATTGAGGATAACTATACCTTCTGTGGACTGCTCCATGAAGGTATGCCGTAACATAGCCTCTTCTGCAATTTTCATTTCAGCCAGCTTCTGTTCAGTAATGTCCTGAAATGAACCGGTTACTTTTACGACTTTACCATCCATCTTTTTCGGATGGCCGATTGTACGAATCCATTTATGATTTTCTTTAGCAGAGACAATTTCCAGCTCCAGATCATATGATTCTCCTTTTTCTACAGCATCCTGGACAGCTTTTTCTAGAAGTTCTTTTGAACCGAAAGAATAAAAGCTCAAAGCAAATTTAAGACTTACAGGTCTATTGTTGTCGATTTCATATGTCCTTGCAACCTCAGGCGTCTGGGTAATATAACCGGTTGCTACATCTAATTCCCACCCGCCGATCTTTGCAATCCTCCCAACTTCATTCAAAAGAGAGTTCTTTTCTCGCAGTTTACTCTTTACATGTTTGCGTTCTGTAATGTCCTGAATCATTCCTATGACTGTATTTTTTTCAGGATAGTATTCAGCCACGGAATGTATGGTGTGGATATTGCCGTCGGTTAGTTTTATTATCTTGAATTGTACATCATATGGGATGTTTCTTTCCACGAGATCACTTAGCGCTTTGTCCAGCACTGGACGGTATTTTTGCAGGGGTATTTTTTGTATTTTCTCAATGGTGAATTCTTCGTTTTTGAGTCCATATATTATTCTTGCTTCCTCAGAAACCTCTGCTTTACCAGAGTTTAAATCAAATTCCCAACTTCCTAAGTGCCCGACTTTTTGCGCAGCATAAAGCTGCATTTCTTTCCTCTGCATTTCTTCTTCCACTAATTTGCGTTCAGTGATGTCGTGAACCATGTAGTAGAACAAACATTGAGATTTGAATGTCATTGGAACCTTAAAAACTTCTACATCACGCACTTCTCCGCTTGCAAGAAGATGCTTGGACAAATGTCCATTCTTTTTTTTGTCTTCCGTTCTTTGGATCTCATTTTTGTTCTTTTCAGTTGACAAAAAGTTGAGCTGGTTTATTGTTTTGCTGGTAATCTCTTCAAGTGTCCAGCCATAAAACTTGCATGCTGCATGATTTGCGTCAATAATATCCGAATTTTCAGGATTTATAAGAAGGAGGACTGCATTGTTTTCTTTAAAGAAGGTTTTGTACATTTCTTCATCGCTAAAGCAAGAATCGTTGTCTTCATTGTGATTTGGATCATGTTGTTGTTTTTCCATAGATATCTAGGCCTTGATCATATATGCGCAGCTAAAATATTCCACAAATGATTTTGATATTAATATCGAGGGTAACCAAAACCACAACAGTATATCTCTTTTAAAGTTATGAGCTAAAAAGTGCTCTTAAAAAGCCATATTTCTATAACGTCTCATAAATATATATGTTTTTTGTTGTACATGTGGCAATACATAACCCTCTCTTCATGATACAATTCTCAAATCGGATTAATGAACTGGAATTCTGATTTGTGATTATAGTACAACCCATCTGAACACAGATGATCTCTAATAGCTCGTTTTTTTCAAATATATATCAATCCTCATTGATCCAAAACACTATTAATAGTGCAATGAGCATTGTCATTTTCTTAGATAACGACAAAACTCACTTATTCAGATGCTTTGAATTCTTCAACCCCAATATCTCCCTCAAATTCCCTCGCAGAATAGAGGATACTGTATAGAACTCACCGCCTGTTTCAATGCAGATCTGATTCATTGAGATCCCGTTTGCATACATGACAAGGATGAAGGTATGATTGTTCAAACAACCCATACCGGAAGCTCGTCTCAAGACTTAAAGTTAAGTGGAACAATTATAGGTACCAAAAAATTGAACGATAAAAAAAAGTACTACTTCCCAAATCCGTCCTATGATTTTGTATCATTTTGCACTTTTAGGTGTATCTCAGAAAAATACAAAAAAGTATATCAAAATTGTAAGGAATGTTAAGTCTTTTGTACTAGTCCTATGTGGTGCTGTGTATCTACTAATAGCTGCCTTAAGTTGGTTTTCAATTATTGATTTCTTCTTCATATAGTGAAAAGTTCCTTTATAAAATCCCATATCCTTCCATTCCTTGTAACCGATAGTAAGAATCTTCTTCCTTAACAAGTCAGTATCATCTCTCTTTCTACATAAGAAGGTTTGATGAAATCTATTGTCTTCCTCTTGCCTATCAGATATTGAGTTAATTCTCTCCTTTCAACAGTAAGATACTTCTCCAAGCAGTGTTCTTCTTCCTGCAACCATTGAAAAGAAAACATTCACTCTTTTCTCTTGTAAAAACCAAAGGGCACATTTATCTCAAACCTGGCACCTTGACCTGGTATTCCATTTTCCTGAATAGTCAGACTGGTGATTCCTAAAATCTCCCGGCAAAGAAATAGTCCCATACCGGTATTCTCACCATAGCCTCTTTTAAAAATCAGACCTTTGTTTTCTTCAGGTATGCCAGCACCATCATCTTGGTACACAATATGGAGTCCATTTTCTGAAAAATCATAGGAGAACGAAATAGAATTAACTTTTATGCCATGCTTTAACGAATTTTCAATCAGGTTATAGAGGACTTTCTCAAACATTTTATCAGTATAGATGAGAATGCCGGGTTCCGGGAACGCCGACGATATATCCTCCAGAAGGGGTTTGAATTCGTTTGTATCCAGTAAAATACCTATATCTTGCCATTTGGGATCATCTATTCCAATATCCTGATATTGACCTGTAAATGAAATCAAATGAGTTATCATAGCACCACTGTTCTCAATAGTTTCTGCCATTTTTTGTAGTTTCGGATCAGTCAGCTTTTTTGCAAGTATTTCTGCAAATCCATTCACTATAGTGATACTGTTAAGTATATCATGACGAGTTATGGTTGTGAGGATATTCAATTTCCTGTGTGCTTCTTTAAGAGCATATTCCGCCTTACGTAAAGGAGTGATATCATAAATAAGCCCGATCATCCTGCTGGAATCATTCTTGTCATGCACAACACGGGAATGTGACATAAAATACTGTATACCTTTATCATTATGATGAATCGTGAACTCATGTGTGAACTCTTTTTTATCTGAGGCATCTTCATATATTTTATTAGGTTTTGCCTCCTGTTTCAATTCATTTTCAAACGAGTTCCAAATATCAATCAATTTTTTGTTTATATCCATTCCTGAACCGAATAACTTTTCCAAAGAATCATCCCAATAGACTTCGTTCTTTTTGAGATCCATATCCCATACGCCAGCTTGTGCAGAAACGATTGCAAGAGAATAATAATCTGCATAATTCTGAGCTTCTGCCCTTGCTGCATCAAGTTCTTGGTTCATCCGCTGGAAGTTCAGGAAAAGAAACAATACAGTTGTACCAATAGAGCCCACCAAATCAAAAAGCATAAAAAATGTATTGAAAAATGATAAGTTGAATATACCACGGCTGGATGAAAACATATTCCATTCAACAACCCTTACCGATATAATTAATATCGAGATCAGATAAATGGCAGCAAGCAATCTGGAAAATAAGCTTTCTCTTGATTTAGGTGCAGTTAAAAGAAGATATACCATTTTAAGCATCACTACAATAGATGTGACTGAAAAGATGATGTTACGGATCTCTGCATTATCAACATATTCAGTGAAGAAATAGAATCCCATTGCAATTGGAATAAAAATTAAATAAATTTCACGACGAAAAGAACGGCCGATGAAATGTAAGTTCAGAGCCTCTAATGTAAAGAAAAAACTTATAGTCACGAAGATATTAGCAAGAACGATTGTTAGAAAATCAGGGGAAATATCCCTCAATGCAAAAAACATGTGACCTAAAGCTACACTTAAAACACCAAAACCCCATTCAATAAATCCAGGATACGTTTTTTGAGTTTTCCAATAAATAAATAAAATTAAAGACATGAAAATTTCAACAAGAATTAAGCATATTATTATCGTTTTTAATTCAAGCATCATGCAATAGCAGGTGTTAACCTTATATATATGTTAGACAAATGCACAATTTATCATGAGTGCATCTAATTAGGTTCTAAAAATTCACTTTCTAATTAGATAATATTTTAAAAAGAATCTTCCGAATGAGTTTCATTTGCAGACAGAATCAAATTCAAGCAGATAATGTTCAATCTACTGGGCAATGCCATAAAATTTACTCCCGCTGGTGGCAAGGTCGCTGTCTTTATAGAGAGAATAAATAACCATGTTCAGATCTCCATATCTGACACCGGCATTGGAATTCCTCCTAATATACAGGATGATATTTTCAGTCCATTTGTACAAGCAGATTCATCAAATACAAGAAAATATGGTGTTACTGGTCTTGGACTTTTCCTTGTTAAACAATTTGTGGAAATGCACAATGGAAAAATCTGGCTTGAGAGTGAAGGTGGAAAAGGGAGTACTTTTACATTTACCATAGGGAACCAAGAGCCAATAGTAGGTTCCGAAACATGATGACTTACTCTTTAACTCTAGTAATCGAAAGAAACAAACACTTGAATTTATTTAATCCACACAGATGACGCAGAAAGTGGATATGTACTGTCCTGACAGGCAGCATTTATATTTCGTGCAGTAGTTTGTGACCTAATGGAACGATAAGAAATATGTGTAATAAGTTCCCAAAAAGCAGATATGTGAAAATAATTGAAAGGATAATAAAATGGTCACTGTAAAACTATTATTAAAAATATATGGAAGTAAGGAACGTGCATTTCATTCAGCAGAAGTGCTAGTAAGTAATGAATTAAAAGAACTCGATGCATCAGCAGAATTCTCAGTATCTGATGATAACTGGCTGATGGTTGATATAAATGGAGAAGATAGCGAATTTGTTTCCAATTTTCTTATTCAGAAGTTTGGGACACCTGTTACAGAACTTGCCAGAAATGAGGTTTACACAGGCGTCATAGATCAGATACATGATAATGAATTTATTGTTGATGTAGGAACTCTTGTAAGCATCCCACAAAAAAATCTCGCAATCCTTGGAAGCGGAACTGCAAACCAAATAGCTACTCGTTTTGGAATAATCAAGCACTTACCCGTCAAAATTCAAATTACCGATGAGAAGGCTAAATTGGGTGCTTTTACTAAACCACAGGCAGATATTTGGTGGAACTGGAAGAAATCCGAGCAGGACAGAGTTATAGCTAATTCAGTCACGCGTTCCGAGCTTAAAGCAGCCATCAAGAAAACCGGTCATGCAAGAGATATCTATGGCATAGAAAGACTTGGACTCATGGAACATATGATAACCTGCAGGGAAAAAACCGATGGACCTGGAATTGTAGCTGCTATTGGCAGGTTAGTAAAAGGTGACCTTGGGGTTATCCGTACATCAAATTAAATTAAAAGCATCTGGAAATGACATGCATCGCAGTTTTCATCGCATTTGCCGAGCATCTGCATCACGCATTCCACACCCAGCTTTTCTTTGAAAACGCCTTCAAAAACACCTTGTGCAAATGAACATAGTGTTTTTTCCTTAATTGGTATTGAACGGCAATCAAAAAAATTATGAACAGCAATTTTTATCGGGTTAATGCTAATAATTGTGAAGTTTCCGATGTCATGTTCTTCCCAGAAGTTCATCATTTCATTCAGGATACTTTCCATATCACTTGAAACAAAATTCCTTGAAAGACTTGTACCGATATCATTACCTATTTTTCTCATAATAGGATCACAATTTACCCCGTGAGCACGGAAACCATATTGAACTGCATGGAAAAGGCATTTCAGACAACCAAAAGAGTTCATATCAGGGGAACCTATCACATCAAGCATTTCAGTATAATGCTTCATACCTGGCTCCTGTGAGCATGCAACGTACTGACATTTTAAGAAATAGACCTTTTTCCTCTTATCATTGGCATCGATTGCTTCTTCAAGCAGATTCTGTGCCTTAAGATCATTTAAATGGACAGAAATCGTAGATTTAGCCTTCCCGGTATGCTGGACTATATCGTCAAAAGATTTACATCCGCCTTTAAGAAAATCAAGTATTTTGATCTTTACAGAACCATTAAGAACAATAACTCCAATATCAGTGGAAAAAATAGCGGTGTTGTCTCCGTTGTTCATGCAATATTCAATAAACAGACAATGTATTTAAATGTTCGCCAATGAACGAATTAGTTATCAGCAGCATTTAAAACATTTAATATCCAACACCCGGCATTAAACTATAAATAGACAACATACAACCCAGGAAAGTATAAGAATTTTTTAAGATTACTTAAGATAATTATGAAAAAAGCTATTCGCATACCAATAGAAAATGCAGAAAGCATGAGACTCAAAATAGCAGAGTCTGGCAAGCTTGATCCTGAAAGGAAGATAAAGGTTATTGATAATGGAGAACGCTTTCTTGAGATACCTGTTACTGATGATATTGAAGGATTTGAGACTCGCATTCAGGAAGATGTTCTGCTTTACAACAAATGGCTCTCACTTAGAGAAATACTGAAAAAAGAGGTTACGGCAAATGAGCTTAAAATGCTGCCAGCCGGGTGGCAGATACTGGGAGACATAATTCTTGTCACGATCAATCCATCCATTGACAGCTTAAAAGAAAAAATTGCAAAGTCCCTGCTTCAGATGTATCCATCATGCAGCACCGTTGTACGTGACTATGGAATAAGCGGACAGTTCAGGCTGCCGGAAAGAGAAGTACTTATCGGCAACAGTACGGAGACCATAAACAAAGAGAATGGCTGTCTGTTCAAGCTTGATGTTACAAAGATAATGTACTCTAAAGGAAATTTTCATGAAAAAGCACTTATGAGCAATATTGGTGCTGATGAGACAATTGTGGACATGTTTGCAGGCATAGGATACTTCACAATCCCTATGGCAGTCCATGCCAGGCCAGCAATGATCTTTGCCATTGAGATTAATCCGCAATCATATGCATACCTTCAGGAGAACATAGTTCTGAACCACGTGGAAAACATAGTTGAAGCAAGGAACGGTGATTGTGCTGAACTTACACCTGAGGGAATAGCAGATAGAGTGATCATGGGATATATTGGTACCACACACCACTATCTTGAACACGGAATCAAAGCCCTAAAAGATAGTGGTGGCATCCTTCATTATCATGAGACAACACCCGAAAGCCTCATTTTCACAAGACCTGTGGAACGTATACAGCAGGCAGCTTCAAAAACAGGCAGGCAGGCAGAGATACTGGAATGCAGAAAAATAAAGAAATATTCACCGGGTGTGTGGCACGTTGTTGTGGATGCCCGGATAAGCTAAAAAATGAGAGTTGATCATCCCATCCGGAAGATGATTGTAAGTTAGTTCCTGTTCGTTTTGGCTTGTTCTAAACTTTCTTGACCTCGTTGGTCATGTCTGCATCGATGATGTAATCAAAATCAATATGATCGGGCCAGTTGCAGTTTATCAGCATTGACTGGAAGCAGACACCTATAATGAGCTTCTTCTCTGCATCCTTTAAGAGGGCATCTACAAGGTCTTTCATATTTTCAGGCTCGACACCTATCTTTGGCATTGCAAGTCCTCCCAGCAGGACAACAGTATCTGCAGAAGGATCTGCTTTCTCTCCAAGCTGCATCCCGTGAGATGAATGGACTATCATGCGTGCCTCATCTGAACGAAGGTCAGGAAGGAACACAATCTTCTTGTCGGTGCCTCTGAGAACGAATGCCATGAGTTCTGCAAATGGTGTGCAGAAACCGACCGTACCGATAAAAGTGATACTCCGAGAGTCGCTGACAAGTTTCCTGAATTCGGTAAGCTGGCCACCTATACCTTTTGAAGTGTTTATGATTTCCATTAGACTGTCTCCAAAAGAAAAAAGTAATACAACCTTTAAGGTTGTATCGGTATTATTTAAGAATGTTAGAAAATCAGACTTCTTTTACACCAAAGGATTCCAGGAGAATACCAGGGTTTATCCTTCCACTTGTGAAGGACTTCTTGGACTTGGTATCGTTCACTGTGATCTTAGCTGGTGCGAACATTCCTGCATCAACCTTGAAGAAGTCAAATTCTGCTTCCTTGAAAGTTGTGTAGAATGGTTTTCCAAAGTCTCTAGAGGTTGTGGATGGGACCTTCTTGACAAATTCTTCCAGTTTCTCAGCATCTCCATACTCGACAGTGTAGTATGTCTCACCACAATAGATGATACAGTCATTGGTTGAACCCATGCACTTTGTATCATCACCGACTACTGGTGCAATTGGAGCAACACCAAAACCGCTCTTGATCGTGTTGATGTCGTAACCGATTGATTCAAGTTTGTGGATACCTGTTTCAACAACACGTGCGGAAATCTGGACACATCCTGCAATTGAAGCTGTAGGTGCAACAGCAATATAAACATTCTCAGGGTCTACGCTGCAATGTTTTGCAATATACTCTACGACTTCTTCGTTTGGCAATGCGCTAGATTCCATTACAAGGACTGCAAATTCGGAATCGTCCTTGTAGCCTATCTCTTCGTACAGTTCTTTTGGTTTAAGACCCAGAGCCCTTGCAGGACCTGAACCCATGCCGAAATATTTTCCGACTGCAATTCTCCAACCTGCATACTGGGATGCCATACATGCGATTGTTGGGTGATCGGTAGCTACCTGAATAGCTGGTACCGGAAGACCATTGAGATCGAACTTGGTGTAGCTTATGTCTGCAAGGTCTGCAAGACAAAGACGGGACAGATACATACCCGCATCGTATCCACCTTCTACATTCACACCACAGTCAATGACAGTAGCACCGTTATCAAGCTCTGTGGACTGAACCTTCAGTTCTTCTTCCCAGTCAAGCATTTCATCGATTATAGCTAATCCCTTTTCGTTGACACTTATCACGTTTATCACTCTTAACCTGTTAATCGAGTGACATTAGGCACTGGAGAATATATAATTATCTGAAACTAGGCATTTATACACAACACATTAAACAATTAAAAATAGTAAAATAAACAGCCACATGCGAACTGGTTATAAGTGGATTATTTTTTATAAGTTTACGATATTATTTAGTTTCACATCCCCATGCTATCAACAAACAACACACTCTAATTTACTCATTCCATTGAACATTACCTTTTGTTTTCAGGGGCAACGAGACAACATATCATCATTTTTCTAGATACCGAGTGCTATGTCAAAACATTTGATTGCTTCTTCGAGGTTGCCCAGTTCCTGGAGAGCTTTGCCTTTCATTCTCCAGAGGTCCTTGTCGAGGGATGCCACTTCGGAGGGAGATGGGTGTCCCATTCGATATTCTGCCATTGCAATGTTTATTACACCCGTAATACTTGAATATTCACCAGTTTCAACGAGTTCTTCTGCCCACACACTTATGCAATTTTCAAGGGTAATAGAATGTGCTGATTTTAGTCTTGCTATATGTACTACAATGACACAATAAGTAATAAATCATTTTAGTATGTGTATTATATTATGAATTTAACAGTCCAATAAATTAAAAGAGAAATATCCCAGAAAGGATTTCATACTTCTTTTTTAAGGGTCAGCCAGAAGATACTACCTTTACCTTCAGGATTGTCTTCTACAGCAATATCCTCTTTGTGCAGGTTTACTATCCTTTTTACAATTGCAAGACCAATGCCATTACCACGTATATCCTCTTTATGCAAGCGCTTAAACCGTTCAAATACAGAAGTTTTGCTGGAATTGGGTATTCCATCTCCCTGATCAATGAAACTTATTTTTAATTTATCACCATGGTTAGCAAAATCAATTGTTATTGTGCTGCCTTTGGGGCTATATTTTATAGAGTTGGATAACAAATTAGCGAATACCCTCTCCATCATAGGATTTGCAATGGCATAAGAATCGGTTTTTAGCTGAAGTTTTATGTCTATGTCTTTTTCTTTAGCCGGGGCAATAAAGTTATAAACTGTATCCTGCAACATCGATGAAATGTCAATCTTCACAAAACTGATATCATCTACATATTCAAGTTTTGCAAGATGGGCCGCATCTTCTATCAGATTAATTAATTTATCAGTGCTAATATTCACATTTGAAAGCAACTGCCTCTTGCCATCATCTGTCTCCTTCTCAAGAAGCATGCCAACAAAGGATTTAATAAGTCCTGCCGGATTAAGCAAGTCATGACGCATGACATCCATAAAGAGATCTTTTAGATCATTTGAACATTTCAATTCTTCCGCATATTCTTTGAGTTGCTGTCCAGCTTCTTTTATATCAGTAATATCCTCACCTGAGATTATAATGCCTATAATATTACCTGAAGCGTCAAGCAGCGGAGAATCATACCATTTAAGAAGTCTCTCCTCACCCGTATTTATGATGACAGGAAATTCACAGTATTCATATGCTTTTTTGGCACCTGAAATAAGACCTTCATAATGTTGCTGTATGTCTTTTACCGAATAATGAGGAACAAAAGACTCTACCCACTTTTTGCCGATCAGTCTTTCAAAACTGTGGCCAAGAAAATCAGATCCTTTTTTATTAATATGTGTTATCTTATATTCAAGGTCAAGTACTGCAACAAGCACACCAACGTAATCAAGATACTGATAAGCTTTATTTTTTTCTGTGAGAAGAGTATCGTGCTGCTCCTTTATTTTGAGAAGGGAAGTAATCTTTTTATCAAGCTCAAATTTTCTAACCGGTTTTTTTAAGAATTCATTGGCCCCTGCATCCATCCCCCTCTGATGATCAGCTTTGTCAGTGAGAGCAGTTACCATAATAACAGGTATAAAATTTATCTTAAGGTCGTTACGGATTATACGGCAAACGTCGTAACCATCCACCTCAGGCATCATTACATCAAGAAGAATGAGATCAGGTGATTCCGTTTTGACTTTTTCCAGTGCATCTCTGCCATTGTAGGAAATTACAATATCATATGCATCCCCAATATAAGCTGAAAGCAACTCTACGTTCAATGGCTCATCATCTACAATAAGAATCTTATGTTTAGCTGACATCATTCAGTATAGAAAATAAATCTACATTTATATAAAGATGTCTAATTATTTTGGTGTAGTTCTATTGTTGCTCAAAACGAGAAGCAATGAAGTAAACCATCATCTGGCCTTGTCCAATTGCTCGACGCAAAATGGACAAAAAACCGGGGAAACAGCAAGATCCAGACTGTTACCACAATAAGGACAAAATGATATGATACTGCATCACTGTCACCCAACTTTTCAAGCGATTCCACTGCATTGCACCTTGTATCTGCACTGGAAAAGACACCTTTTTGCAGTTTTTTACCGCAGAAGTGAACTCTTTGCTTTTTTCGGATGTAGCGCTCATTAGCAATTCCAGAGCATTATTGGGAATGACAGATAAAAATATAGCTATATATTTTTTGTACTGGTGACATTTGTCCTGATAATTACAGAATCTATAGAGTCACAACAGGCGCTTGAAAAGATACAGAAGACATAGTTTCCTGAACCTTTATGTATCATATTGTAAGTTACTTAGAACTCGTCATCCTGAGCATAACTCCTTCCCAGTTTCAGGGCAAGTTCCGCTTTTTTAAGCTCCTGACCCAGATATGCAGCATGCTCCATTCTTGAGACAAGCTCCATTTTAAGAATTGTATCCATTACCTCTCTTGCAGTTTCACCAACGATGGAAGCACTGTCGTGTTCAGCAAGGATCTGTCCTCCTTTCATTCCTGAAGATTCTGGAATGATACTGACCCTTATGCTGCCCTTTGGGTCCAGTGTCCACATCCTGCTCCTCTCTGCACAAACGAAGGTTTCAGGGAGAACGGAATCCGTACGTCTCCTTTTCTCTTTTATCTCTATAAGGTCTATACCAAGGTCCTTTGGAGAACTCTCACGCTCCCTTGCAAGCATCATCATCTGAGATGCCTTTTTCAGTTCGTTGATAGAACCCTGTGTCTTGTTGCTGTACTCAGGAGTGAACAGGATACTTGCACCAAGGTCAGCACCTATACCACAGAGTGTCGCATTGACACCGGTTGAATCTGCATCGATGAGTTCTGTCACGTTACCGATACCAAAGAATACAGGAATATCGGGATTCTGCTCATGGAACTCCATGTACCGGACAATGGAATCACCTATGCCGTGTCCTATCGGGTCAAGAACAGGGTCGGCTATGAGTTCCTTTACACCTGTTTCACGGGCAAGTTCCATATTCCTTATCAGGCTGTCAAAACCCTCGCCCGGATCAGGAATCACCACAGCAGGAATTTCTGCCTCAGCAATACGTGGACCAATAATCGATATATTGTTGCTGTCAAGGCTCAATACAAGGTCTATGCCACAGTCAAGGGCCGCATTGATCAGATTAGGATCAAGTGTATCGATACTTACCGGAAGAGAGGTCGTATCACGCGCTACCCTTACGGCACGGCGTACATCTTCTGGAGTTGCGTGCAGGGACGCACCAAGATCTATCATATCCGCACCCTTCTTCTCAAAACTGCTTATCCTCCGGGCAAGTGTTTCCTGGTCCATTCCTGTGGCATCCACAACCTCTGCCAGTACTTTCATGCGGGAATTGCCGCCTACTTTTATGTAACCTAGCTTCATGGGTGTGGTGGCAGCATCCTCGAATTCCCGGACCTTTTCAAGTGCCATCTCCCTTCGGACATCGGCAAGTAGCTCACAGGCTGGCACGTCCTTAGAGAACTCCATCTTATCTACAAACGGGAGTACAAATCCCAGATCATAGGCATGCTTCGGACCAAGACGTATCCTGCATCCAAGTTTTGCTCCAGCCTTTGTGAAATCACCTGCCACAAGACCAGGGATGAAAATGAGACCATAATCTGAATCTTTGACCTGCTGACCTATCGCAGCAAGGAGTTTACGAGGAGTGATGAATGCAGCGATCCTGGTATCAACAACAACGACATCGGCAAGATCGCCAACTACACTCCTTACAGTCTTTTCAGCAAGTCTACCCGTAGCTACAAGTATTTTCATGAATGGAAATAGTAGTGAAAGTAAAAAAGAATAACTGCCAATTATAAGCTTAAAATTGGCATGTCCGGAATATACCGGACATCGTGTTAAAATGTCAGTGGATTATATCGATTATTGAACCACCATTATTTCGGGTGTGGATTGGCTCAACGACCGGACGGCCTACCCTGTTTACAGCTGTGCTTGCACGCCTGTATGCACGAGGTTCATCGGGTGCCCTGTTTGAAACCGGTGCACTCTCATAAGCAATGTTGCACTGAGGATGACCAAGTATCTGTGCTGACTGGACACCTGTCATGATAGCCATTACACGCACCTTGCCCTCATATTCTGGACTGATACGTGCACCCCAGATAACATTTGCACTGGATGATAGCTCGTATGTGAGTGAAGCAGCGATCTCCTCGGCTTCCTTAAGACTGAGGTCAGGTCCACCTGTAATGTGTACAAGACTGCCTGTTGCACCTCTGTAATCTACATCCAGAAGTGGGTGATTGAGTGCTGCACGAACCACATCGTCACTCTTGTCCTGTGTCTTGCTTTCTCCTACAAGCATTACAGCAACGCCACCACAGCTCATGATAGCTCTGATGTCAGCATAGTCAATGTTGATAAGTGAAGGCTGAGTAATTGTCTCTGTAATACCTTTTACGGTCTCAGAGATGATCTGGTCCATAACTGAGAATGCCTGGTCTATTGGAAGATTTGGCACATACTCAAGGAGTCTGTTATTGTCAAGCACAATTACTGTGTCTGCTGCACGGCGGAATTCCTCAAGACCTTCTTCTGCCTTGACTGCCCTTGCCCTTTCAACCCTGAAAGGACTGGATACCATACCTACAACAATTGCGCCCTGCTCCTTTGCGACCTCAGCAACTACAGGAGCGACACCGGTACCGGTTCCTCCCCCCATACCAGCTGTGATGAAAACAAGGTCTGCATCTTTGAAAATATCTTCAAGGGTACCACGTGCAAGTTCCGCTGCCTTGGCACCAATTTCCGGATAACCTCCGGCACCAAGACCACGGGTGAGAGTCTTTCCCACAAGGATCTTCTTGTCTGCACGGATTAGATCAAGGTGTTGCTTATCAGTGTTAATTGCCACTGTTTCGGCACCTTCAATACCCATGTTGTAAAGTCTGTTAATAGTGTTATTACCTGCACCACCACATCCAACGATCATAATCCTGGGCTGGCCAAGAATATCAAATGCATCGTCAACTGCGATCGACTGGCGGTACTCTTTCTCTTTCTCTGTGTGTTTTAACGCTTCCTGAACTATTGATTGCACTTTCATCCCCTCACGGATATGTGTCACTTCGGTATAGTGTACTTGGTTTTTAGTTGTTGCTCGATTTTAACTGTAACCATTTATCAACGTTTATTAACGTTTCGAAATTCTGTAATTGCTCTATTCGCCTTATTCTTTTTATACTTATCCTTTTATGCAAGTGGAAAATGGCAACTGAACACCCACTGACAACCAGAGAAACATCAATTTTAACCATTCCTCTGCAAGTCTGATGATCAGACGTTTCATTTATCTTAACTGCATAAGGCCCAAAAGAAAAGGGACGTAAAGCTGACATTTGTCAAACTCTACATTTAATAATATAAGTATATAAATTTATCCATGAATATTATTATATTTATATTTACTATATAACTATGAGACCTATTATTTTATTCACGCATATTATTCCCTGAAAATTTATATAGACTTTTTACTATAGACTTTTTACATGTATAGTGACAAAATATAATACCTTTTAAAATGAATTAGAGCCATATTCTATTAACACTAATGCCGGAGAGTTTTTTTGGACGGAACAAACATTGCACTAACAATCTTTTTTCTTTACTGGCTGGCTGTAATATTGCTGGAAAGAAAAGGAATATTGAAAAAATACAATATAAGCACCTATGGCCCTGTCCTGATGATCAGGACCACACATGGACTACATCTTCTGGACAAGCTTGCAATTCCAAAGAAAGCATGGCGTATCTACGCAGACATAGGTATCAGGCTGATGTTCATTGGAATGATAGCAATGTTTTTAGTAATCATTCTATCTGATATTGCAATGCTTAACTCTATTGGAACTAATTCAATGCCGGAACCCGGAAAATTCAATGAAGCAAGGAACATCTTCCTTATCCCGGGTGTAAATGAGTTCATACCATTTACCTGGGGCATAATTGCACTTGTTGTCACTCTTGTAGTACACGAATTTTCACATGCAATCCTGTGTCGCGTAGAAGATATCAGAGTCAAGTCCATGGGAATCCTGCTTGCAGTGGTCCCCATCGGAGGATTTGCTGAACCCGACGAAGAAGAACTTTTTGGAAAAAAGGAAGAGGAATTCAACGATGAGAACGATCCATACGGGGACCGCCGACTTGGAATAATCATTGGTGAAAATGAAAAGAAAAGAATCACCAAAACAGACAAAAAAATAGCAACCCGTACACAAAGAGCACGTATTCTGGCAGCAGGAGTAATGGCAAATTTTGTAGTTGCACTGATTGCATTCAGTCTTCTCTTCGGACCTGTGCTTGGTGCAATGTCACCACTTGGCGACACAATGATCGTTGATGTACAGGAAGGAAGCCCTGCATACGCAGCTGGTATTCGGGAGGACATGGTAATTACCCAAATAGATTATACAAAAATAAGGAACGTCAACGAACTGCTACAATATCTTGATGGGCTTGAAACGGGGGCAAAGGTCACAGTCTATGCGGCGACGGACAGGGTAGTATCAAGCTATGAAACTGAAATAGTGGACGCAGCTATCGGGCCCGCGGGAATAATTATACAAAGCATTGTTGAAGATTCACCTGCATCTGAAGCAGGACTGGAAGCAGGAATGAGTATCCTGTATATAGATGGAAGCCCCATACGCGCATATACCGATTTCCAGAGTATCATGACCACTACTCAACCTGGGCAGGAAGTGATTATTGGGATTGGTACTGAAAACGCTGAAAACACAACCGAATATAGCGTCATCCTGGCACAACACCCGGATGTTGAAAACAAGGGATTTCTTGGTGTTGTCACCAGCTCTGATGGCCCGGTTGTAACATCTCTTGGAATAAACGTTGGAGAATTCCCGGCAGCAGCATACCTTGACCTCTTTAGAAGCATACCACAAATGCTTAAGGGCCTGACAGGATGGATCATACTTCTGGGACTGCCTATAATTGGTTTTACAGGAGAAGGTTTTCCCGGATTTAGCGGAACCCTTGCACAGTTCTACGAACCTGTGGGATGGGCAGAACCCTTTGGAATAGGAGTATTCTGGCTTGCAAACGCCCTTCTCTGGATCGGATGGCTCAACTTCTATGTAGGGCTTTTCAATTGTCTGCCCGCTGTACCACTGGACGGAGGACACGTATTCAGAGATTATATGAATGCATTCATATTCAGAATTACTGGCGATGAGGAAAAAGCAGAGCGTAAATCTGCAATGATAGCTGCGACCTTTGCAATGCTGATACTAATGTCATTCCTGTTCATGATATTTGGACCATATATAGTGCATGGATTCTGAGAGTGATCTCTGAAAGCAAGCTACACAATAAAGGTGAAGCGAATGAAAAGAGGGCACTTCTGGCATAAGAACTTGATGCGAACGGTAATAGGAGCTCTGGCCATCATAATGTTCTATATGCTTCTTTTCATTCGTATAATGATCCACGAAGGTCAGCTTGAGCATGCAAACTTCTATGATGCTTTTTACTGGGTTGTCAGCACCCTTACAACTGTAGGATATGGAGACATCACAGTAAGATCCCATTTGGGTAAAGTATATGCAGTCTTTGTGCAATTATCAGGAATACCACTTGTTTTTGGGATTCTCTTTACCCTTGCAATAATACCATGGATGGAAAAGATAATCCATTCAAATATTCCTACAAAAGCTCCAAAGAAACTCAGTGATCACATAATTATATGCGGATATAACAGGCTTATAGAAACGTTGATCGAAGAACTGAAAGAGAATGATATTCCCTATATTCTCGTAGAAGAAGATGCAGAACTTGTCAAAAGTTTACTCAAGCGTGATATTCACTCTATCTACGGAGATGTTTACGAGGAAGAGACACTAAAAAATGCAAATATAAAAGATGCGCACTTCCTTATTGCAAATCGCTCAGATGAACTGAATGCGAATGTTATTCTGACGGCACGCAACATCAGTGATTTGAACATAATTGCTATAGTAGAAGACAGGTCAAATAAAAAATACCTGAAATATGCAGGTGCTACCAGTGTTGTATCCCCGAAGGAAATGTTTGGCAGATTCATCGGAAGAAAAGCAGCTGATCCATTTGTAAACAGGCTCACAGGAGCAACAGAATTCTTTGAAGGTGTGAGCATTGTGGAACTGCCAATTTACCCAAAAAGTCCCTTGATAGGAAAAACAATGAAAAATGCAGCCATTAGAGAGAAAACAGGTGCAAATGTAGTGGGTATCTGGAAAGGAGGAAGCCTTACTTTTTTCATCAGACCTGATGATATCATCAAGGACAATTCAGTACTGCTTGACATTGGTTCAACCGAACAGCTTTCCAGTCTGAAGAAACTGACACAATATATGGAGTGACTTTCATGGAAAATATAACATATAAAGGGCATCTCGTAGTGCTTGGATATGGAGATGTCGGCAGAAGGGTAGTAGAAACTCTGAAGTATGCAAATATTAAGTTCACAGTTGTTGATTCTAACACCCATGGCTTTGAAAATGCAGATTTTAATTATGTTATAGGAAATGCAACAGAAGAAGATATTCTCATACAGGCAGGTGTTCCGAATGCATCCACAGTAATTGTGTCCCTAAACGATGATACTGATGTCATGTTCGCTATTCTAATAGCCCGCGACTTGAATCCACAATCCACCATTATAGCACGGGCAAATTCCTACAAATCAATTGATAAGATCTACAAAGCCGGTGCAGATTATGTAGCAGCGCTGCCAATTGTTGCCGGGCAGATGCTGGCAAAAATGACATCTGATTGCCTTGATGCTTCATGCAAGAAAATGGATGAAGATATCATGTTATATGAAGGCATAGAAATTGAGAAACACACAGTTACAAGTCATAAGGAACTTGCAAATAAAACGGTTGCAGATATTGACTTGAGAAAAAAAATAGGTTGCACCGTTATAGGAATTGAAAGGGATGGACAAATTATCACTGACATACTTCCATCCACAGTTATACTAAAGGATGATATCATTGCCGTTGTAGGTGGAAAGGAAGAAATATCAAAGTTCAAGGAAAAATATGTAAAGTGATAGATCAAAAACAACTGCCTTTAGGGATTGTTGCTAAATGGAAATAATTATTCTTGCCCTTATTGTATTTTGTGTATCAGCACTTTTTTCTATGATCGGGCTGGGCGGAGCTATATTCTATGTACCATTTTTTTACTGGTTAACCGGGGATTTTATTTCTTCAATTACCATTGCACTACTTTTAAACACCATTACCTCCGGGTCTGCAGCCATCACATATATCAGAAAACAGATGGTCGATTTCAAAATAGCAATCCCTTTCATAGTTGCCTCCATGACAGGAGCGCAAATTGGGGCATTTTTTACAAAAATAGTACCAGTAAATTTGCTCCTTTTTATGTTTGCTCTTCTTATGATATTTGTAGGAGAGGAAATGATATTTTCCAAAGCCAGAATATTGTATCAGGATAAACAGATAGAAGGAAATGCAAAATTTATGTTAATAGCGATTTGCGGGTTCATGATAGGTATGGCATCAGGCCTTCTGGGAATAGGAGGTGGCACATTCATTGTACCCTTGCTGCTAATATTGGGATTTAACATTAAAAGAGCCGCAGCAAGTTCAGGATTTATAGTGCTCTTTACATCCCTGTCAGCCTTTGTAGCGCATGCAGCATCATGGACCCCTGATATCCACATGGTTATTGCCGTGGTAATTGCATCATTTATGGGTGCACAGGTGGGATCCCATATTATGCATAGCAAAATAAGACCAGAAACTCTGCAAAAGATGTTTGGAGTCATTCTCTGGATTATGGCACTTAAAATGATATTAGGACTTATATAATAGAAAGGTTTAATACAGGAAGCAGCAATCAGTAGTTGCTTTGCGGGCTTGTAGGGTAGCCAGGATATCCTGATGGGCTTCGATGTGACCAAATGGTCCGGAGATACCCATCGACTCGTGTTCGAATCGCGGCAGGCCCGTTTTTTAATTATTACTGAAACATACTCTTTTAAAAATGTGTAGAGATCAATACATCAGATCGATCTCAAATCCTACGATTGGCTGTCCAAGTCCAAAGTTGACTATGGCCTGAGGGAAAAGTTCCCCCATAACGCCGATCTTCTTACCGTTAACGATAATATCAGCCCTTCTACCTTCCATGAAAACGGGATCATCGGACTCCACAACCTCATATTCTACCAAGCGTTCACGCATAAGAGCTTCAACAAGTTCCCTTACTTCAGTAAAATTAGCCTGGGCATTGATGGAAACAGCTGCAAGGTGCAGTCCATTCTTACCATTAATAACAACATCTCCAACCTCAAATATTCGCTGTGGAAGTTCCCTGTGCTGGTTTATGGAAAGGATCTCCATGAGGTTTGGCAAAATAGTTGTCCTGACCATGGTCTGGTCCTCACTTATCGGATGTAGGACATAGGTCACATCATCTGTCTTTTCTCTGCACATCCAGTCAAAATGTACTCTTTCGCTTGTAAGAGTGAACGGCATAACCTGTGAATATCCAAGACCGGTCATAATTTCCCGCATATCAGAACTTATGTCGGATATACTATGAGACTTGCCTACTGTGGCATTCATTGGAAATACTGCAGGGATCTTATCAAAACCATATCCTACTGCAATATCTTCAATTATATCAGAATTATCAAGAATATCAGCACGATAGCGAGGGATCATAACCTCAATACGTCCGTCTTCAAGCTCTTTTGCACCAAAACCCATTCGATAAAGCTGTTTTACAATCTCGTCAGCCGGAAGTTCCATACCAATAAGGCTGTCTATCTCAGATCTGGCCAGTACTTTAACCCTAGGACTCAGGTCTAATGGAATGGATTCTGTTCCATCTGCATTAACAACCTTTACATACTCGATCTGTCCGCCGCGTTCTGCAAGAGCTGTTGTAACAATGTTGAGCGCAATGTACACCTCATTACTCAAACCAGTGACATCAACCAGAAGGTCAGTAGTTTCCTCGGTAACCATTGTAAGTGTACCGTTGATGATTGGCGGGAAAGAAAGGACATTGTCATTGGCATCAAGGATAAGAGGATACTTATCAAAGCCATCGAGTATATGCGCAAAGCGCGTTCCCTTTGGATGCTTCTCAAGTATTTCTTTCATAGTCATAGGCTCTGTAAAATCAAGAGGAATGAAACTAAAATCAGGATCAGCTGCAATATATCTGAAAGGAGCCTGGACCTTTGAGATATCATGAACACCTATTGATACTTTTTTACGGTCACGTCCAAGTCCCCAGTGAAGGGATTCTTGCAGATCCATAAGTGTCTTTATGGAACTGGAACTGAAATTAACACCACGAACAACAGCACATCCAAATACAGGACGCACAGAATCGATATCATTATCCTTTGTTATCTCTACTGTGTAAGGTTTAACTTCATATTCACAGAAACCTGTTTCAATATCCAGAAAACCACGCATTGCACGTGCCACACCTTCAACACTGTAAAGGTCCGGGCGGTCAGGGAAGAATTCGATATCTATGGAATGCTCTTCTATGCGCTCGATGTCTGCACCAATCATTGGTACGCGCTTAATTATAGTATCCTTGTCTGTTCCTGTTAATTGTTCGAGGTCATCATATGGTAAAGTTATAATCGGCATCGGGTATTCCTCTTTCCTTCCCTGGTTCTTATAGCTACAATCTAGCAGAACATAACCAGCTTTACATTTAATGTTTTTGTTTAAATCCAAAGCTTAGAACAAGGAAAATAAAAAGTTGAGCATCGCCTATAATGTGCAAAGCACGGCGATGTATTTTCCTGCAAATATCAACACTGACCACATAATAGGTTCGCATGCTGCAAATACGTATGAAGAATAGTTTTTGGATGACCTCACAACTCTGTTTATGTAACCGACACCATAGTAGAAAACAGGAACAATGGCCAGAGTGAATATTGGGAGGATTCCCTGAATAATACATGCAGCTATGAAAACAATTGATGTAAAATTAATAAGTTTCAGAATGAAAGGATATTTCTTTTCACCAAACAATGCGGGAATTGTCATAAGACCATCAGCACGATCTCCTTCCACATCCCTTACATCAAAAAGTATCTGGATGTTCATCATTCTGATGAAGATAAAAAGTGCAAGGGTTATTGCTCCATATGTGATTGGGAGTGAGTAATAGACAAAAACAAATAATGCCATAAATGCCCAGACAACAGATACGAAAATGTTCTTAAATGCAGGTATCTTTTTGGTGAGCTTTTTAAAATGACTGCCGTAAAGAAGCCCCAGTACCAGAATTGACAGGCTTACCAATGTTATAAAAACATTAGTAAATGTAAGTAATAATACAAGCAATACAACAGACACTACGGCTACTATGCATGTGCTCTTATTTTTACACTGAAGATATTTGGCACGAGTTCCATTTGTAAGCTCATCTGAAGATGCACCTGTTGAATAGTCGTAAAGATAAATTGCATAAAACAAAAGATACGATATAAATAGAATATCCCAGCTTAACTGGACCATAAACAGAGTGGCACATGCAATAATTACAGATACTGAACCTGTAGCAAAGAGATGTCCACCAAATATTATTTCTTTCCATAGACAGTCAACAAACTTTATAACATCGTTTTTTAATTCAAACCCAGAATCAACTGCATGTACATTAGAATCCATAAAGAGTCATGCCTTTGAACATGCATGTTAACATAATGAACTATTTTTGTATTTTTATATAATATTTCATGGACATCATGTATATACGCTTGAACATACACAATGCATCAGGAGATATAAGAGAGAAAGAGGAAAATAAAGATTCTCAACTAATATTTAGCAAAAAAATAACTCAATATATTTAAAATGGAATATGTATGATGACATTTTTTAATTAATTTTAGCAAAAATATGCATCAGGACAATAACTTTAATAACCATTATAATTATAATATACGTATAATACTTATATTGACCCCCAACATTTTATGAAATCTCTAACTCACAAATTTATGCATCAGACGGTGAAACAATGGACGATGCTCAATTAAATACTTTAGGAAATGATCATTCCGAAAGTAGCAGTAAAAATGAAGAGGAAAAAAAGTTAGCTGAGACTGAACTGCTACAAGATGAAAACTCATCGTTAAATGAAAACGGGGAAAAGGATGATGGTATGCAGAATACTGAATTGAATGATAATGAAGCTGCCGACGATGAAACTGCAAGTATTCTAGAGGAAATATCTAAGATCAAGGAAGATGAAGGGAAATTCGAAAAGGATTTCGCACACATTCTTGAAAAAACTGACAGGGAGACTGAAGAAGAAGAAGAAGAAATTGGAATATTGCTTCCTAAATCACCTAATTTCGGCCCACCTAAAAAATTGCTGCCCGATACAGGAGAAAAGGACAATCAATCTGTAATCGAAGATGAAAGGAAAAAATATTCAGATACTGTAGAAGGAAATAAAAAAAGGGAACTCATTCCCCAAAAAGCGGAAAAAGAAGAACATAAAACAGATCTAGCTGAAAATGAAATTGATGCAGTTGAAAAATCCGAGAAAAATGTAGATGATAATTTGGGTATCATTAACAAAATCAAAAGGTTATTTCAACAAAAAGAGTTAGAAGTCGAACCTTACAATCCGGAATTACATGGACCCATAACAGAATTTAAGGGTATCGAAGGCTACCAGGAAATGGATCGATACTGGGTAAACGAGCCTTATGCATTCATTGTCATCTTATACAATGAAGATAAAAATAAACACCTTTACTATATAGTTGAACCGGAATTAACTGACTTTGAAAACACATTCCTTTTTGAAATCAAAGACAGGCTGCGAGATGTACTTTTAGTAGAAGAAATTAATGAGGAAGAAGAAGATAAAGAAGCGGTCCTTGACTCAAAGATCAGATCGATCATACAGGACTATACAATAGAGATCACACCCCCCATGCTTGAAAAGATATCATACTACATCAAGAGGGACTTTGTCAGGTTTGGTAAAATTGATGCTCTGATGATGGATGATTCTATTGAAGATGTCTCAGGTAATGGCCATGATGTACCTATTTTCCTGTACCACAGGGCACATCAGAACATTGCAACAAATGTAATTTATAAAGAAGATGAACTAAATTCATTCATTATCCAGATGGCACAGAGAAGTGGAAAACATATCTCTGTTGCAGAGCCAATGGTTGATGCAACCATGCCGGATGGTTCAAGGATACAGATGACACTTGGTACCAGCGTAACAGCACATGGAAGTACTTTCACCATCCGTAAGTTCAGTGATACACCTATTACACCTGTAGATCTTATCAAATGGGGAACATTCTCATCCGAATCAATGGCTTACCTGTGGCTCTGTATTGAGAACAACAAGAGTTTGATATACGCAGGAGGTACTGCTTCCGGAAAGACATCTTCCCTTAATGCTGTTTCACTTTTTATTCCTGAAAAAGCCAAGGTTATTACTCTTGAAGATACAAGAGAACTAAAACTGCCTCATCCAAACTGGATCCCGAGTGTCACAAGGGATTCATTCACAGCTGATGAGCGGGGTGCAGTTGACATGTATGATCTGCTTAAAGCAGCACTGAGACAGAGACCGGAATTCCTGCTTGTAGGTGAGGTCAGAGGTAAAGAAGCTCTCACGCTTTTCCAGGCAATGTCCACCGGGCACACGACATTCTCAACAATGCACGCTGATTCTGTAGCATCTGCGATTCACAGGCTTGAGAACCCACCTATCAGTGTCCCCCGTACAATGATACAGGCACTTGATATTATGAGTATTCAGTCTCAGACATATACAAAGGGAAAACGTGTCAGGAGAAACATAAAACTGGTAGAGATCATTGATATTGATCCTAATACAAGGAATATCAGGACAAACGATATTTTTGTATGGGATTCAGAATCTGACATGTTCATTCGTACAGGTGAATCAAAAGCCCTTTTCGACATAAAGATGAGGCGTGGTTGGGGACAGGGAAAAGTAGATCAGGAATTGTATTATCGCCAGAAGATCCTCGAATATATGATGAACAATGACATCAATGATTTCCAGGAAATATCAGACATAATCAATGCTTACCAGTCAACGCCTGAAAAGGTTCTGAAGAAACTGAAACTAGTATGAATGTCGGTGTGATAGAGTGACTGAAATTAAAAAAAGTCCTGATGAACTGATCGAAAACGATTGGGAAGATACAGTTTCAGATGAAATTTTGAGTGTGCAGAAGCTTGAAAATGAAGATGTTACCCAGAGTCCTAAAACAAAGTCTAAAAAACTAAAACCGAATTTTAGCACTGAGTATTACACCAAAAAAGCCTCCCTATACGTAAACATACTCAAAAAGATTCCTTTTGTATTTATAGGCGATAAAATAAAAGCAAAAAAAGCCAATTATGAAAATCTACAAAAGCAACTAAAACAGGCACGTATACCCATCTCCCATGAGATGTACATTTCAGATGCGATTTTCTATTCCATTATTTCAGGAATCGTTGGTGCTATTCTTGGTCTTTTCCTGACATATACAGTCATTGTGCTTGTGGGTTTACCTGATCAGATCACAAATCTGAGATTTGGCCCCCTGCTGGCTCCGCTTCTCACCTACAAAGAAGTATTCCTTGGACTGTTTATAACAATAGTATTTATGCTAGGGATGGGTGGACTTGTTTATGCTTTGTTCATGATGTTCCCTGCTCTTCAGGCAGGTGAAAGAAAAGCAAAGATAGACATGCAGCTTCCTTATGCTGTTACCTTCATGTATGCACTGAGTAAAAGTGGAATGAACATCATCGATGTTTTCAGGGCTATTGCAAATTCAGTGGACACATATGGAGAAGTATCAAAGGAAATTGATTCAATTGTCAGGGATATGGACTTTTTCGGACATGATCTTAGAACAGCACTTTCCAATGCTTCAGAAATAACCCCATCCGACAGGTTCCAGGACCTTATGTATAATCTTCTGACAGTCATTGACAGCGGAGGAAATATTCCAAATTACTTCCGTGACAAATCAGAACA
This sequence comes from Methanolobus sp., assembly GCF_016278385.1. Lineage (GTDB taxonomy): Archaea > Halobacteriota > Methanosarcinia > Methanosarcinales > Methanosarcinaceae > Methanolobus. The sequence continues at coordinate 77,508 of NZ_JADQBY010000021.1, read as the reverse complement.
ATACCTCGTAAAAGCAGAAGTTGACCAAAAAGGGTTCCTTGAAACCCTTGGACTGCTGGCAGAATCCTATGTTACTGCATTTGTTGCAGGCCCTCTGTTTATAATCATCATGGGTGTCATGATGGCTGTAATGGGATCCGGCACAACCACCATGGTATATGCCATCATCTATGCAGTCCTTCCCGTCGGTTCAATAATGTTTGTTGTCATGATCAGCATCATAACCCCAACTGAACTTGGAGAACCAAGATTACTTCCAACAACCGAAATACTGGACCATGGAATACCAAATATTCCAAAACGTTTTGAACAAGTATTTGACGAGAACGGTGAGATCATTGATGAGACTGAAGAAAAGGTTCTTCAAAGAGGTTACTTTGAGAGATTCATCAAATCAAAGAAGTCACTCACACTTAAAAGCATAATGAAGAATCCACTCACACCGATGTTCAAGAATCCACTTACAACATTAGTGGTGACAATACCGCTTGCATTACTTATTGTTCTGATCCCCCTGTTTTCAAATTTGCACAGGCTCGGTAATCTAGCACTGCTTGTGGACTTCATTGATGACAGAATAGTTCTTGCAGTATTCATAATTATAATACCGCTTTCAATATTCCATGAGATAAAGGGAAGAAAAAAGAGAAAACTTGAGAATAATTTCCCAGATTTCCTGAAAAAGCTCGCCAGCACTAATGAAACAGGCATGACACTAAGGGATTCGATCAGACTTATGGCAAAGTCAAAGACTGATAATCTTAGCACAGAGATCAGGAAGATATGGCATGATATTTTCTGGGGACTTGAAATAAACGATGCCCTGATAAGATTTGCAAACCGTCTGAGAACACAGGTTGTCACAAGATCCATTTCACTGATAACAAAAGCTAACGAATCCAGCGGGGATATCGGAGAAGTACTTATGGTAGCTGCGAGGGATGCGGCCTCAGAACAGGGAATGAAAAGAGAACGTAACATGAGTATGATGATCTACATCGTTATCATTTACATATCCTTCCTTGTATTTGTTGGTGTTATTTACGTAATCTCCACCACCTTCCTTACTGAAATGGCAGAAGCAGGGCAGCAGATGGCGTCATCAGGTTCACAGAGTGGTTTCCTTGGAAGCTTTGATCTTGAGGCTTACACTCGTCTTTTCAAGCACGCAGCCATTATACAGGGACTCAGTTCAGGACTCATGGCAGGTGCAATGGGTGAAGGAAATGTAATTTCCGGCCTTAAACATTCAACTATCATGATGGCCGTAGGATATACGATATTCACATTGTTTATCTAAACCTCTGGCAAATACTTTTTTTAGAATCAACAGCATTGATACTGATAGTTGCTATCAGGAACAGATAAGATGAAAATTGCCGGAATAGATGAAGCGGGGAAAGGACCAGTTATAGGACCTATGTGTGTAGGAGGTGTGCTGCTGGATGAGTCTAAGACGAATACACTGAAAAATCTTGGCGTTGCAGACTCAAAAAAAATAAGTCGCAAAAAGAGACCACAGCTTGCCCGGCAGATCGAAAAGTATTCAGAAAAGGTCTTTGTTCTTGAAATATCAGCCGGACAGATAGATGAGCTTCGAAAACTTATGAGCATGAATGATATTATGGTCGTTGCTTTTTCAAAAGTACTGGGACAACTCCATCCCCAAACAGCCTATGCTGATGCTGCTGATGTGAATGAAGAGAGATTTGGAAGAAGACTTATGGACGAGTACAAAAAGAACTATCCTGATAAAACCAATGAAATGTCTATTGTTTCAAAGCATCGGGCTGATGCTACTTATCCTGTTGTTTCTGCTGCTTCAATTGTAGCTAAAGTACGCAGGGATGAATTGATAGAGGAACTCAAAATAGAGAACGAAGTCGATTTTGGAAGTGGTTATCCTTCAGACCCGAAAACAAAACATTTTCTTGCAAACTGGTACAAAGAGCATGGAAGTTTACCTGATTTTGTCAGGCATTCATGGAAAACTGCAGAGAATGTTATGAAAAAAGAAGAATAAAATATTAAAAATATCATTGGCTGGAGATGAACTCCACCATTGATTCGAATATTTTGATTCCGTCTTTTGAACCCAGGATATCCTCGGATGCTCTTTCAGGATGGGGCATCATGCCAAGCACATTCTTTTTTGCACTTACGATACCTGCAATATTTTCCTGTGAGCCATTCGGATTTGCCTCATCTGTTGCTTTTCCGTTCTTGTCCACGTACCTGAAGACTACCTGAGCATTATCCTCAAGACTTGAAAGTGTGAGTTCATCTGCATAGAAATTACCTTCCATATGGGCAATTGGTATGCTTACAACATCTCCTTTCTTAAACTTTGAAGTGAAGGGAGTGTCAGTAGATTCTACCCTCAGCAAAGTTGACTCGCATTTGAACTTGGGATAATTGTTGGTTGTCAGTGCACCTTCAAGAAGCCCTGACTCCGTTAGGACCTGAAAACCATTACAGATACCAATTACAGGTTTACCTGCCTCTGCCATTCCCTTGACGGATGTCATGATAGGAGTACGTGCGGCAATAGCACCTGCTCTGAGGTAGTCACCGTATGAGAATCCCCCGGGAATAACTATTCCTTCAAAACGTTCAAGGTTCTCTTCCTTGTACCATACAAGTTCAGCGTCAACTCCGATAACATCCTTCAGGACATGTAACACGTCAAGGTCACAATTGCTGCCACCAAACTGTACAATACCTATACTCATTGCAGTTCCCTCAAGGAAATGGAATAATTATGGATAATTGGATTGGCGATCAGTTTCTGGCACATTTCCTCGACTGTTTCCCTTGCAGCATGGATGCTCTCTGCCTGAAGATCAATTGTGTATTTCTTTGCTGTTTTTACACTCTCAGCCTTGTACCCTAAGTGTTCAAGTGCTCTTTTGATGGTTGTCCCTTCAGGGTCAAGCATACCGCTTTTAAGTTCAATGGTTACATCTGCTTGATATTGCATTTGGAATCCTCATCTTTCATTTGATGATAGTATATTATAATAAAATTAACTCAGGCATTTAATAATAACGTCTGCTATTATAACCTTTGCATTGAAAACATTATCCACTTATCCCTATCATGTCACTCATGCAAGCATCTTCTTTGCATGAAGAAGGCGCTGTACCATCGTTATATGTGTAAGGATCACGATAACAAGAATTGCTTCGCCAAGATAACCACTCAAAGAACCTGCTACAAGTATAAGCATACGTTCCGGCCTCTCAGCTACACCTATATTCATTGACCTGACACCAGCAGTTTCTGCCCTTGAACGCACATAGCTCACAAGATAGGAACCGATGATTGCAAACATAAGCCATAGCCACATGGGAATTGAGAAGAAATCTGTCAGAAAAATATTCCCTGCGATAATTCCGTAGATCACACCCACAAAGATAATAGCATCACCATACCTGTCGCATACAGAATCAAGTACTGCACCAAAGGCGGTCATGCAGTTTTTTGCCCGTGCAACTGCACCGTCTATCATGTCGAAGAAACCACTGAAGAGTATTAACAAAGCACCCCCATGAAGATTACCTGTTGAAAATACATATGCAGCCCAAATGCTTATTAGCAAACCGATTATGGTAAGCGAGTTAGGGGACAATGGTATCCATTTTACAAGTGGCAATATCGATGCTCTTATTGTATTCTTTAATTCGTTGAACATGTAACATTTATCCTCTGCCTTTGTAAGCTTCTACAAGTCCTTTAGAAGTTCTTTATATTTCAGGCATTGCATTCCTGCGTTTGAAAGGACACATTTTAAAAGCGCACCCTCATAATGATGATACTCATTAGATAGAATAGTGTAGATAACTTTAAATAACAGATTAGAGAAGCTTCAAGTGTAGATACAAACACAAGTAGTCATAAACTGATCGTAATCCCATGATTTGCATGAATGATCTGTTGACTTGGATTCTGCAATAAACAAACAGAGGCAATGAAATGAAGACTGAGCGCAAGATACTGGTCTGTGAAAACGGAAAACTGGTGCTTAAAAATATATCACTGGCATACAAGAGTTCTAATGGCGAGACTGCCTATTTGTTCGAGCCTGAAAATAAAGTCGAGAACAAGATAGAGAACCATTATCAACGTATTGAGAATAACTTCTTGCTCATAGGTCTCCTCAAAAAAGTTGACATGTCAACACTTAGCAATGGGGAAGTAGAAAATCTCATGCTCAAAAAGCATGAAAAGGAAGAGCTTTTCCTCAAAGCTGGCAGAGCAAACGGATATAACCTGGGTGTGGATATGAACCCGGATGATATTATGAGATTCTACATATCTCTTTCACCGAAAGAACGTGTTGCTCTTGACTGTAAGCCCTGAGCGCATTATTTTTTTATATCTGTGTCCATATGTAAGCTAGACCATACATGGACTTCTAAATGTTATTTATCTATAAAGTGAAGGATTAACGGTATAAGTATTATTTACTGGTTTTCAAACTAACATTCACAAAGATCTGTGCTACCTGTTTATTTCAATCAAGAATGTAATCTTTAGCATCCTTAAGCCTGCTCATAAGCAACTCAAACTGCCTTTCCAGCTCTGGAATAATAACGGCAATTTCATCCAGTTTACCCATCTTGCCTACTTCCTCCATCCGGGCAGCAACACCGGACAGGGCCATACAGCCAGTGTTTGCCGAACTACCTTTGATCTTATGTACATGAAAGCTGGCATCGGATACTTCACCCTTATCGATGCTTTCCTTGAGCAACTCGATCATTTTTGGAATCTCTTGCAGAAGAAGTGTAATCAATTCACGAGATAGATCCTTATCACCCATTGTATTTTTAAAAAGAATCTCCCTGTCCAGAACCAATGGTTCTGCAGTCTTTAACGTATCTCCCGCTGGTGAACTATCCTTTGTTTTCTCTTCTGGCTGCATTTTAAACCATTTACCTAGCATTTCCTCAAGAGACTCAAATGAAACCGGTTTTGAAATGTAATCATCCATGCCAGCTTCTATGAAATATTCCCGATCACCTGTCATAACATGTGCTGTCATTGCAATTATCGGTACTGATCTATCGAGAACTCCAGAATCCGGGCTGCGGATAAGTCGTGTAGCCTCCAGTCCATCCATCTCGGGCATTTGCACATCCATAAGCACCAGATCACAAGGATTCATTTTAAGGGCTTTTATTGCTTCTTTGCCATTGGATACAATATCTACCTGAAAACCCAGTTTCTTTAACATGCTCTGAGCCACCTTCTGGTTGATTATACTATCCTCAGCTAACAGGATCTTTACATAATTGGCACTAACTCCATGAGTAACATGTCTGTTAACCGATGATTGAAGTTTTGTAATCTCATGCTCTTGCTGTCTGGTAACACTTAGTGTGAACCAGAACTCTGAACCTTTGTCTTCCTCGCTTTTAACACCAATTTCTCCCCCCATAATTTCCACAAGCTGTTTGGAGATGGCAAGACCAAGCCCAGTGCCACCATATTGACGTGTTGTAGAACTATCGACTTGATAGAACTTGTCGAATAGATGGTCTATTTTGTCCTCTGGAATACCAATACCAGTATCCTGAACTGAAAAACGCAATACTACTGATGCATCCGTTTCGGACTCAATGGTTACATTTACAGCCACTTCTCCCTGATGCGTGAACTTAATGGCATTGCCAACAAGATTGGTCAACACCTGCTGCAGACGTCTAGGATCTCCTACAATGTAATCTGGTACATCTGGTTGTACTGTGCAGATCAAGTTCAATCCTTTGTCATGGGCTCTTATGGATAGTGTGGTAGTAAAATTGTCCAGTACATTGTGCAGATTAAAGTCAAGCATCTTAATTTCTAATTTACCTGCCTCAATCTTTGAAAAATCCAGTATATCATTGATAAGAACATGTAATACTTCTCCACTTTCCTGCATCGTCTCTACATAATATCGTTGTTCATTATCAAGTTCAGTGTCCAGAAGCAGACCAGCCATACCAATCATACCGTTCATGGGTGTACGTATTTCGTGAGACATATTAGCCAAAAACTCACCCTTGACCTTGGTGGCTTCCTGGGCTTTTTCTTTTTCAATTATCAGGTTTTTTTCCAGTGTCTTGAGTTTGTTGATATCGCTCATCACGACACGACAGATGGATGTACCATTGACTTCTTTTCCGACTGTGGCTTCCAGTAGTGTCCAGAATGGTGTACCATCCTGTTTCATCATTCTCAACTCGCAAGCCTGAGGTTTCCCGGTCTCAAAAAGCTGCTTAAGGTGCCGGTAATAGATGTCCTGGTCCTCTTTTAAGATCAAACGAGTGACTGATTGTTTGACCAGTGAAATTCGATTCACTCCCAATAAAGTGGCAGCAGTGAGGTTTGCCTCAAGTATAAGCCCATTTTCACTAATCGTGCAATAACCCACCGGCGCTAGATCGTAGAGGTCGAAATAGCGTGCCCGTGTGGCATCAACTTCCAACTGCGACCGGCGCAATTCCTCGTTCTGCATCTCCAGCTCGATCTGATGCACTCGAAGTTCATGGAGCATCTGTCGTGTTTCTTCAGGCAGCTGCCCTTCAAGGCTTTCCGGTGACATCAACGCTTTTACCCAGGCAATCTCCTCGGCCTGCCTACGAAGTTCGGCAGAGTCTATATGTTGTAAATATTTGCTTTTCATTGTGTACCCCCACACTTATTTTCAGGCGAATATTCCCCATAGTATCATCAAGTAGCTTGACGTTTCTATCCTGTTATGTTCATTAAGACACCAGTTATTCCTATGATGTTACCAGCAACATCATACAACGGATCCACTGTCATATTATATGAAAGCGCTTTTCCATCTATGATGATACGAATCTCCTGCCGATTTACCTCCCCGTTTTCCAGTACATCTCGTTTAATTGCTGTAAGTCTGGCAGCGTCCTCTGCCAGCAGTAAGTCGGCATCGGTCTTGCCAATAACCGAGTCGGTGGAAAATGCAACATGTGGATTATATATCCATGTATAACGCAATTTTTTATCCTGATTAAAGACCATAACAGGAGAGATATTTAGTGCAATTCGCATGCGTTCTTCGTTTAATCGTAGCTCTTCCTGTAGTTCTTTTGAGCTGGTAATATCAACAAAAGTGATTACTGCACCTTCGATAACATTATCTATTGTTCGGTAAGGCTGGATGCGCATTGCATACCATGTCCCCGACAGAGTCTTTACTTCCATCTCCTTAGGAATCAAAGTGTCCAGAACCATTTGTATATCTGCCACCAAATCGTCGTATCCGGTCATGTTAGAAACAACATGACCCACTGGCCGTCCTATATCACCCTGAATAAGATTAATGATTTTGGTAACAGAGGGAGTGAATCGCAGGATTCGCAGCCTTATATCCACAAAGACAGTGCCAATGCCAGTGCCAGCCAGCAAATTGTTCATGTCATTATTGGCCTGTCCGAGATCTACAACCTTGGTTTGCAGTTCAGTGTTGACAGTGGCCAATTCTTCATTCACCGATTGTAATTCCTCTTTAGAGGTTTCCAACTCTTCATTAGTGGATTGCAATTCCTCGTTAACCGACTGCATCTCCTCGTTGGAGGATTTGAGCTCCTCGTTGGAGGTCTCCAGTTCCTCATTGGTGGTATGGAGATATTCTTCCTTGGCCCGCAGTTCCTGCTTAAGTGCCACAATACGCGCATCTGTGTCTGTAATCTTGATACTGTTATCTTCTGCAATAGCATGCAATGCAGGTATTATATGCGTTTGTTCTAGTTCCAGAGGCTTTACTTCCTCAAGGATTATCAGATACAGGGGCATTTTCTGCGTTTCAGCAAGACCTGTCATTACTGGTCGCACAGTGAGGTTGACAGTGTTGATCTGACCGTAGGTTTTGACACGCAGACCCAGACATCGCACAACTTCTTTGTTTACCGTTGCTTTGTGCAGGGCCATGGTAAGTTCACGCTGCAATCCTTCACGGGCCATCTTGAGGATGTTGTTGACGCCTACCTCACCCGGAGCTGGTTCCAGATACATGCCAGTGCGGCCATGGATATAGAGTATATCTCCCTGGTCATTGACAAGTACAGCTACCGGAGTGGCATACTGCAAGAGGGCTGTTTCAGCCAGTTCACACAACGATAGTTTGCCGGGAACCGATGTCTTGCCGCTAGCCGGCACCAGTGTTGCATTTGTTTTCATGGGTAGCAAGAGAGAAGGAATGGCACGCTGTGAGTTATGAAAATCGTCTTTGCGCTGATATATCTTAGATCTACGGTCCAGCACGGAAAAATGATTGTTGAAATCACCTACTGTCTCAGAGGTGCCCAGGAAAAGAAATCCACCCGGGTTAAGAGCATAATGGAACAGAGGAATAAGCTTTTTTTGCAAATCTCCACTCATGTAGATGAGGAGATTACGACAACTTATTAAGTCTAATTTTGAGAAGGGTGGGTCTTTAATCACGTTCTGTTCGGAAAAGACAAGCATGTCACGAATGCTTTTATGAATACGATAAGTACTACCATCAGGCTCAGCCACAAAGAAACGCGATAATCGTTCCGGTGAGATATTAGCAGCGATGCTGGATGGATAAATACCAGCACGAGCTACGGCAATTGCCCGGCTGTCAATGTCAGTGGCAAATACTTGTACTTTGACTCTCTGTTTTAGTACTTTTTGATATTCAGCTAGCATAATTGCAAGGGAATATGCCTCTTCACCCGTAGAGCATCCTGCCGACCAAATTCGAATCATACCATCTAATGACTTGTCGGCAAAGAGCTTGGGGATGACCTGTTCTTCAAGGACTTTGAAGGCGTCAGGGTCGCGGAAAAAATTAGTCACACCAATCAACAAGTCGCCAAAGAGGGCTTCCACCTCTACAGGTGTCTGCTGGAAATATTTGAGGTATTCTTCCAGCGTATCAATCTGATGGACAGCCATACGCCTTTCAATACGGCGTAGGATAGTGGTTGGTTTGTACTGGGAAAAGTCGTGGCCTGTCTGGGCACGTAACAGGATGAATATCTTATTTAGTGCATTTTCTACATTGTGGATGGGAACAGTAGTAGGTAAGGGAGATTTTCCAAAAGCATGAGCTACATATGCGATGATCTGCGAAGGCATTTCAGCCGGTGGTAATTCGTAGTCCACCATGCCGGTAGCAATGACACTTCGTGGCATTCCGTCAAACTCGGTAGATTCAGGATTCTGGACCATGACCATACCTCCCTCGCCCTTTATAGCACGCACACCCAGGGTACCGTCGCTGCCAGTGCCGGAAAGCACGACACAGATGGCACGCTCGTGCTGATCATGGGCCAAAGACCGGAAAAAGAAATCAATAGGTAAGCGCTGACCACGGGGAGCGGATGGTTCCAGAAGTTGGAGAGAACCGTTGAGAAATGCCATGTCCCGATTTGGCGGGATGATGTAAGCACAATTCGGACGAACCACCATGCCATCTTCAACCTCGAATACTTTCATGCGAGTATAGCGCTGAATCAGGTCGGTTAGGAGGCTTTTGTGGTCCGGGGCAAGATGTTGTACCAGGACGAAAGCCATATTCGGATCAGTGTCAGAAGGCATACCTGAAAAGAAAGCCTCAAAAGCAGCGAGGCCTCCTGCCGAGGCGCCGATACCCACAATTGGAAAACTGTCAGTGTCGTTTAAAGTCATCTTTTGAGTGCTGGCTGCTTCCTCTACATGACTCTGTGTCTGGGATGCCCGTGTGCCACCGGTTTCTGTTATTGTTTTTTTTTATGTGTCTTTCTTTTTTGCAGTCATGATGACATCAACATCGTTAACTCTGAATTCCATCTTATTAATCGCTGACCTCCTTGACTAGTATGTTCAAACATAGTCAAAAAAGCCGGAAAGAACTACGATTGGCAGCCTGATAGATCCATAATACCGAATTTATAAGAAAAATCATTTTCGTTAACTATAAATGGGGAGAACCAACTGGAATCATATAATTGTGATCTTTTTTTCATTTCTTTCCTCTTCCTTTCAATCTATTGACAGGCTTTATATTTACAAGATTGAAACCACGCAATACAAACATGCAGTTATGTTTTTTGTTATGTTGTGCAACAATATAAACATAATTCCTGCCAGCGAACAATTTATGAAATAAACCTGTAAGAATTGTCAATTGAATATGCTTTTGAAAACTCTGATGTACTCAAAGCCTTTATCAGACTGGAACGCTTTTTTGAACTCAAAATACAATCACCAGCTGAAAATATGTGCTCAATTACAGGATTCTTCAACAACGAAAATGCAATGGAACATACCTTGCAAGCTCTGGAAATAACAAAGAACAGAGGACTTGATGGTATAGGAGTTTGTACTGAGAACGAACTTTACCGTGCAGAAAATGTCAATTCTCTTGAACTTGACTCCGGTATATCAGAAAATAATGTATTCGGACATCGGCTTCACTCGATGGTTAACTTCGTGCTTCAACCAATTGTCTATAAAGGAAAGATCGTTGCGAACTGCGAGATATACAATTGGAAAGAACTTGCAGAAAAATACAGTATCGAAGCAGAGAACGACACGGATCTACTGATAAAGCTCATCGAGAAACAGTTATTTGATGCAGAGAATAACTCCTGCTCCCCAGCTGACGTAATGCAGACTATTGACAGGATATTGCGTGAGGTTATAGGAGTATATGCACTTGCATACTGGCTGAATGACATTGTCTATACTGCAAGAGATATCGTAGGTCTCAAACCACTCTGGTATAGCCTCTACGATGGCTTTTCCTTTGCATCTGAAAAGAAAGCACTTGCAATATCCGGATTTACAGATATAAAGGAACTCAATCCCAGGGAAATCTTTGCCTACAACATCAAAACCGGCAGCATAGAAAAGTATAACCGGGAGTTCTTTTCCATAACACCCCTGCATGAAGGCAGCATCACAGAAGTTGAAGAACATATGAGAGAACTACTGGAAAATGCTGTGTCTATACGTATGCCTGATGAGAAATTCGGCATTCTCTTTTCCGGCGGTCTGGACTCTACCATCATTGCATGCATGTGTAAGATAATGGGCAAAAAACCAGGAATTGATTTTACCTGTTACACCGCAGGTCTCTCCGAAGTGCAGCTTCCTCCTGATGTGGAATACTCCAGGATGATGGCAGAAAAACTTGGACTTGACCTGAAGGTCAAAAGCATAGGACTGGATGAGGTGGAGACTTACCTCAAAGATGTGGTTCCTCTTGTTGAAGATACAAATGTACCAAAAGTTGGAGTGGCACTGACAATGTACGCAGCATGTGTTGCTGCAAAGGAAGATGGCATCAGGGTAATGTTCTCCGGATCAGGAGCTGATGAAGTATTCGCCGGCTATGATCGCCACAAGCGTTCCACCGACATAAGCAGGGATTGCTATGCCGATGTACTGAAGATATACGAGAAGAACACCTATCGTGATGATGTTGTTTCCATGAACAACAATATAGAGCTGCGGGTTCCTTATCTTGACAAGAGTTTCGTGGACTATTGTCTAAAGATACCTCCTGAGTACAAGATCAACAAAGAGCAGAATAAAATCATTTTACGTCTGCTTGCCGATGAGCTTGGAATTCCTGCTCAGGTTAGCCAGCGTAAAAAACAGGCAGCTCAATATGGAAGCCGATTCGACAAAGCTATTGGCAAACTTGCAAAGAAAGCAGGATGCAAGACAAAGACCGAATACCTGAAACAATTCTACGACCAGCCAAACCTCAAGTTAGGCGTGCTTTTCAGTTCAGGCAAGGATAGCAACTATGCTATGCACATAATGCAGCAACAGAACTATTCCATCGAGTGTCTTATCACCATCAAGAGCCAGAACCTTGATTCATATATGTTCCACACCCCGAACATAGATCTTGCACGCCTTCAGGCAGAAGCCATGGGAATACCGCTTATTGAAGAAATGACAAAGGGTGAGAAGGAAAAAGAACTCGATGATATGAAGAACGCCATCATCCGTGCAAATGATGAGTTCGGCATCGAAGGCGTGGTCACCGGAGCCCTCTATTCAAATTACCAGCGTGAGAGGATAGAAAGGGTTTGCGACGAACTCGGGCTAAAGGTATTCTCACCCCTGTGGCACATCGACCAGGAGAAAGAGATGCATCAACTTTTAGACATTGGGTTCGAGTTCATCTTCAGCAGTGTGGCTGCATACGGCCTTGACAAAAGCTGGGTCGGAAGAATAATAGGAGAAAAGGACATCGAAAAACTTGTCAAGCTCAATGAGAAGATAGGACTCAATGTCGCTGGCGAAGGCGGTGAGTTCGAAAGTTTTGTAACGGACGGACCGATGTATCACAAAAAAATAGAAATAAGGGAAATGGAAGTCATCGAGAGGGATGAGTATACTGCAAAAGTGGTTATTAGTAATGCTGTGCTTGTGGATAAAGAGTGATACAACATTCATCCACATACATTATTTTGCTCTGCACGATTATGTTCTTTCTATCTTTTTAAAAAATGAATCATATTTAGGGTGCCCGATATTGATTACAACTAAATTGCGAATGCATCTTGTGATACCTGTATAAATTAGCTCTTCATGATTATCTATAGCTGGATTCTTTTCAATGATTAAGAATAGAGTAGAAATTTCCAATCCCTTAAAACTATGAATTGTAGACAATTTCATTGTTCCTGAATTCATCCAAAAATGAAGCTTCTTGCTTTTTTCAATACGTTCTAATTTATCGTTATTCACTGATTCTGAAACTTCTTTTGTTACACACATCATTTCTGTTTTTTCATTTGTATCACTTCGGATTACAAAATCTAAATCAATTAGTGTTTGTTTTTTCGATGAAAGTATGCAAATATCATTAGGCTGGATGTTTAGTTTAGTTGATATCGCATATACCTTCTTATGGACTTGTGACAAAGAATCTGGACCATCTGCTAAGAAGTAATATTCAAAGTATGGTTTTTCATGTCCAAAATCTGCTATAGTCTTTTGTTTGATTACTTTGATATTGTCAAAATCATATTTTTCAGAGAAGAAATACTTTTGGTATTTTATTGCTATATCTGCGATTCTAGTTGTTAATCTAAACGATTCATTCAGCTCTTTCCACCTTCCTATTACATTTGTTTTAGGCTTTCTATCGGATTCCATATCTCTTTCATAAATATTTTGTTTTTCATCCCCAAATAGTACAAATTCCCCTCCATCAGCTAAAAAATACTTTTTTATAATTCGTAACCATTCTATTTTATAATCCTGAACTTCATCAATGAAAATAGCATCATACTTTACTATTTCATCTTTTACATCTTCATAAAAGAGTTCGTTTTCAAATGATTTGCGTTTCAAACCATGATTATTTGCTTCTGCTTTGAAAAATTGATGATAGTTCACGATATGAAAATACTTCCAGTCATATTCTTCTCTGACATCACTTATTTTGTCATGAATATAATTTATTAATGTAATATTGTAAGTCAAGAGTAATACATGGTTTTTTGTTCTTTTGTGTGCACTAACAGCCCTTCTTGCCATTACTAACGTTTTCCCAGAACCTACAACCCCTTTTATCTTTTGTTCACCTGGCTGGCTAACAGTAAGATTCTTTTGTCTTTTTGTGAAAATAATAGGTATTCCGTCTTCAATTGTATGCAATGAAGGCTGAAGATACCGCTTAAAACTTTTGTAAAGCTCATTAGTAAAGTCATTAGACTCTCTGTAGAGGCCTTTCTCAAATAATATTTCCTTAAAATTAGTAGTGGTTAAAGAGTCCGCAACAATTAATTCAATATTCTTTCTCGCAGCTGTTGCTCTTTTTTGTTTTTCAAATTCAACTATATCCTCTTTTTTTGCCTTGTGAAAATATACTGCGCACGAAATTAGCAAATCTAACTTTGGATTTTCAATTTTTAACTCAAGCAATCCTTTGATATGAAGATTGAATAAATTTTTTTTATAGAAATATACTTGATCTAAAGGAGACTTATTTTTTATGAAATGGGAGTTTTTGTAAATTGAATTTTTTAGATTCCAATCTTTTACTTCTATAATCATTGCTCCTGATTTTTCTTTCATCAAAACAATATCTGGCCTATCTCCATTTAAATACGGTTGAAAATAAACTTCAAAATCATCTTCTAAGTTATCTTTCAAAAAGGTTAATAAAAACAGTTCTCCCTCTGTTGGAGGAACCTTTAATCGGTTAATATTTTCTAAAGAAGGATATAGATTTGCCATCGTCAAACACTCCCCACGCTGTTCTAAAATCCATACATTAACACACTAAAAAGTAAAGATACAAATACTTCTTATATGCCCTTTTCTTAAGTAAATGGATACTTTTTTATCTCAGCGTTCTTCTCGTCATCCAGCTATCCCACGTAGCTAACATGAAACTATGTATATGAATTTAAATACCCATGATATAAATTCATTCCCAGATGGGTGAATCTATCTACCATTAAAAAATAGAGATTAAGGAAATTGAAGTATCGAAACAAAAAAGTAACCAATTAGACTGCACCAGCCATGAGGTAATGGTAAACAAGGAGTGATGTGTGTCTCACATCTCCCTGTTATCTATAACCCTCTTACTCTTCTTTTCACTGCGAGGCAATGCTCCAATCGGAACACATTCCACATCAACACTGACACCTATGAAATCGTGGAATGCCTTGTTCATCTGCTTTGATTTTACCTTATTGACCTCAGGATCATCCACATTCTCTATCTCGACCCTGAAAAGCATGGTATCCCTTCCGCAATCCCTCTCAAGAATTATCTGATATTCACTGCTCACGCCTTCAACACGATGAATAACATCCTCTATTTGCCCAGGATAGACATTCACACCTTTGATCTTGATGCGGTCATCAGTACGTCCGAGCAGGCGGTCTATGCGTGGGAAAGGACATCCACACTTGCAGGGTTCAGGGAATATGCGTGTCAAGTCCCTTGTCCTGTAACGTATGAGAGGAGCACCTTCTTTTGTCAATGTGGTAATTACAAGTTCACCGAGGGTTCCATCAGGTAAGGGTTCCCCTGTCACCGGATCTATAATCTCAAAGAGCAGGTGGTCAGACCAGTAATGAAGACCGTCATGCAGTGAACAGTCAAGTGCAATACCAGGACCATATATCTCGGTCAGACCAAAGATATCATAGGTATCTATTCCCAGTTCATCCTCAATACGTGCCCGCATCTTAGGACTCCAGCGTTCTGAACCTATTATGCCGACCTTCAGCTTTATTTTGTCTTTAAGCCCTCTTTTAGTAATTTCTTCCGCAAGCAGGAGAGCGTAGGATGAAGTACTTGCAAGAGCAGTTGATCTAAGGTCAAGCATCATCTGGAGCTGCTTCTCGGTATTACCCGGACCCATGGGAACAGCCATAGACCCCAGAAGTTCTGCACCTGCCTGAAATCCGATGCCTGCAGTCCATAAACCGTAACCAGGAGTAATCTGTATCCTGTCAGTATTTGTAAGCCCTGCCAGTTTATAGCAGCGCATCATCATATCAGCCCAGACTTCTACATCTCCCTTAGTATAGGGAATAATTACCGGGCTTCCTGTTGTACCTGAAGATGAATGTATCCTCACTATCTCCTCATCAGGAACTGCCTGAAGTCCCAATGGATAAGCATCCCTGAGTTCTTCTTTAGTAGTTAAGGGTAGTTTGCTAATATCCTCAAGTGTCTTTATTTTACTAATATCCACACCTGATTCAGCAAACTTTTTCTGATAGAACGGACTGCCTTTTGTCACTCTTTTCAAAAGGTCCATGAAACTGGCAGTTCTCTTTTCCACAGATATGTCATAATCACAGAGATTCCTGTCCTCTGCAGTATTACCTACATTCCCTGCAAACTTCTGGCCGTTGTTATCCTGACAATTACACATTCATTTCACCCTATGATCATTGGTCCTTAGCAGTTTCCTTGCCAGTCTTCCCTGAAACACTTTCAATAGCCATGTCAAATACCCTTCGATTAACATCCCTGTACTTTTCCGGAATCATTTTTTCGAGCACACCCCAGAGATATTCCTGGGAGAATGGCAAAAGCCCTGCACCTGCTGCCGCTGCTATCATGGCAACGTTAGCAGCTTTATAAGTGCCTGCATCTTTTGCAAGTTTAGTGAAATCAGCAGTAATTGTTCCGGGACAACTGTCCTTCAGAAATTCCAGTATTTTCTCCGGGTTGTATTCACCACAACCCTGTGTCGAAGGCATTATGGCATATTCATTGACAACCATATTACCATCCTTCCCAAGAAAAATGAGATTTCTTGCAGCTTCAGCCGGTTCAAGACCTATAAGCAGGTCTGCCTTTCCCTGAGGGATCAGTGAACCGCATACGTCATCACCTATTCTTACATGACTGGTTACAGACCCTTCCCTCTGTGCCATTCCTATGGTTTCGGCTGTGGCTACGTGAAAACCTGCATCCATGGCAGCCGTTGCAAGTAACCGGGAAGCCAGCACAACACCCTGACCTCCTACACCTGCAATGAGAATATCGAACTTCATTGTGAGACCTCTTTCGGGACAATAGCATCAGACGGACATATCTGTGCACACAGACCACAACCACTACAGGTATCCTGAATAACAGGAAGTCCTGAAGACATTGAGAATATGGCAGGACAGCCAAACTGATTAATGCACAAATTACAACCGATACATTTGTCTTCGTCCACAATATACTGCCCTGTTCCTTTGCATATGGCAACACATCTGCCTTTGAATACCACAGCAGAAGGACCTTCGAATTGCATTGCCTCCCCAGCTATGTCTATGCATTTATCAAGATCGTCAGCTTCAATGGTCTTTACCATCCTGACTCCGCAACTTTTAAGGACTTCCGCAATATCGATTATTTGTGCAGGGGAGCCCATGGCAGTTACACCTATACCGGGATGAGGCTGATGTCCTGTCATTGCAGTTGTATGATTATCGAGGACTGCAATTGTTATGTCTGCACTGTTATAAACAGCACTAACAACAGCAGCAATTCCAGAGTGGAAGAATGTGGAATCACCTATGAAAGCCACCTGTTTTGCTTCCTGACCACTGCTGAATTCCTGAGTGTGAGAAAGACCTGCAGCAATACTTATACCGGCACCCATACAAAGACATGTGTTTACCATATTAAGAGGACGTGCGTTTCCAAGAGTGTAACATCCTATGTCACCTGAAAATACGGAATCAATGCCTGTTTGCGATCTCAGTTTAGCGGCAGCTTTCTTGAACGCATAGAACACTGTCCTGTGCATACAACCGGCACATAAAGTAGGAGCTCTAATGGGAAGAGGTGGAATATCTTCTGCTTTTACGGCTGCACCAGAATGAGACAGACAGCAGGATTCACTGCCTATTTTATCAAGTGCATGATTGATCCCTTCTATAGCAACATCAACATCATATTCGCCACTGACAGGGAAAGAACCGCTTTTCTTTCCATGAATATTGATATCCAGATGATACTTGCCTGCTATTTGCAGGAACTGTTCTTCCATATACGGGTCCAGTTCCTCAACAACTATTAGATCAGTGATATCTTTCATGAACTCATATGCTGCTTTTTCAGGGAAAGGATAAGCAGTACCGGCCTTGAAAAGGGAAAATATTCCCTGGCAATCCTTTATCGCTTCTCTGGCATAAAGACTGGAAACGCCGGAAGCTGCGATTCCTATATTGCTGCTTCCTTTTGATACTGAATTAAAAGAATTATGATTGAAATATTCTGAAAAATTATCTGACATCCTGATCTGAAGTTCTTCCAGCAGAGGGTGTCTCTGAGTTATAAGTTTGGGAAATATTGTCCACCTTGTATCTTTTGTAAATCCCTCTATGTCCCTTGAAACGGGATTAATTTCCTCAATAAGCACATCTGCACACCCATGGGAAACCCTGGTGGTTGTCCTCAGTATCACAGGAGTTTCCATCGCATGTGACAACTCAAAAGCCAGTTTTGTCATATCATAGGCTTCCTGCGGTGTTGAAGGATCAAATACAGGAATATTGGAAAAGTGACCGAATGCCCTTGTATCCTGTTCGGTCTGGGATGAATGGGGACCCGGATCATCAGAAACTAGAATGACAAGCGAACCTTTAACTCCCAGATATGAAAGACTCATAAGAGGATCGGACGCCACGTTAAGACCAACCTGCTTCATGGTTACAATGGCGTTTGCACCTGAATATGCAGCACCGACCGCAGTTTCGAGTGCAACTTTTTCATTGGTTGCCCACTCTGCATAAATACCATATTCTTTTGCATGCGAAATGATGGTTTCCATGACCTCACTGGAAGGTGTACCGGGATAACCACTTGCTATCTGAACACCGGCTTTTATGGCCCCGAAAGCGATGGCTTCGTTGCCCATTAATATACGTTTACTGGTCAATGTCATTCCTCTTGAATGGATATTATAACAAAAAATGAAATTATACAGCAGATTCACATCCGGAATATGAAACATTGCATATATTCATACATTGATGCAGACCTATGCACTTATTTGATGAAATATAAATGTTTTGTCACTGGTTTTTCAGTCATACAAAAATCAGCTCTGTAAAAATCCTTAATATTCAGACGAGAATGAAAACTAATGATTTTTCAAAATGCACTGTCCGATATTAAAGACATTTGTCAACTTTTCCTGATTGATAATTGATTTTATTCAGTTTTCTACAAAACAACGATTTTTTTAAAAACCAGTAACTTTAGCAAGCACCTGTATATTCGTCCGAACACGGAATATGCACATGATTAATAAACAGGATTCAGGGGATACGATCGGAAGGTGGGCGGTTCTCTAAGTGTAATTTGCATTACATGAAGTGGAAGAAAGGGAAGAAGTCGTCTACTATAGGGACTCATGTAAAAAAAAAGGGGTGAGGGGGTACGGGGGAGAGGGGATGAAGTCGTCTACTATAGATGATTCTGTGGAAAAATACTGGAATCAATAAAAATAAATTAGATTCAAGCTATTAGCGTATAACCTTGGCAAGTATGTCAAGGTTATATTTATTGTTCAAATAAGGATTTCTACAGAGCCAAAAAGTAATCAAATACTGGTTTAAAAAGCTCTTTTGACCAATAAATGATACAAGACCTTGAAAATGAAATCAAACAAAAAGCTTTTCAAATAGTATTGTATATTATCGAGCATTATAGTATAAATATATCCTTTTGAGAAGAAAGTCACAATTGATATTGACCTATAGCAGTCTAAAAACAATCATTGATAAAAACGAAACCATGGAAAAAGGGAGAAGATCATAATGCCCTTACCTTATATCTATCTGATTATCTCGATCGTGATCATGCTAGCCACCACATTCTATTTCATATTGAGGCGCGAAAATGCTTAATCAGATCCTTCTGGTATTATACGTGATAGGTATCCTTTTACTTTCCCTAAAACTCAAGCAGGGAACCTTTTCAGGATTTGCTGTATCAGGCCGCAATGTGATGCATCCTGCAGTAATAGGAATTGCATATATGGCTGCATATTTCAGCGCTGCGTCTTTTCTTGGGGGCGGAGGCTATGGACTTATTGCCGGCCTTCCATGGTCATCTGGGGAGTTTTCTTTCACGTAGCATTTGCCTGTATTGCATTTATCATTGCACCTAAGATATGGCTGTTCTCACAGAAATACGATGCCAAGACCGTCCCACAACTACTGGAACGCAGATACGACTCACAGGAAGGTAAGATCCTGCTTGCAGTAATTATGCTGCTGATGTATACAGTATATCTAGTTGCCATCTTCAAAGGCTGTGCTAACCTTTTCCAGGACCTGCTGGGAGTGACATACGTTCAGGGCCTCCTCATAGCCGTTGCCATCGTAGCTCTCTACTATGTAATAGGAGGACTACCTGCGATCATCTGGATAAGTTTCCTGCAGGGACTCATCATGCTTGTTGGTGCAGTGATGCTCTACACAGGACTTATTTCAAGTGGTGGTGGAATGGCCATCTGGTATAGGATTCCCGCTGACATATTGAGCATGGAAGGAGCAACAGTTCCATGGCAAAAAAGCTTCGGAATAGCATTCTCCATAAGTTTTGGACTTCTTGCACTGCCTGACCTGCTCATAATGTTGTTCTCTGCCAAAGACAGGAGAGTAGTGCGCTTTGCAGGTCTCTATGGACCAATATCCATCACCATTTACGCTCTATGTATATTCTCTCTGGGAGTTTTGGCTCATGGAGTTTTCAGCTCAGAGCAGCTAGCCCCGTTCATGGCAAATCCGGATGGACTTATACCATTTTTAGCAACATCATTGCTGCCATGTCAACAATGAGTGCCATTGTACTGGTCACAACCACCGCTCTTACTTCAGACATCCTGAAGTACCTACGTCCAGCCACTTCCGATGATAAAGTGCTTGTTATGACAAGGATAGTAGGAGTGATCATCATTATAGTATCGGCATTCTTTGCTATAGATGTGCCACAACTGATAGTACCTCTGGTTTCCGTAAGTATGGGTGTGATCGCATGCTGTGTATTCATACCGCTTATTTTTGGACTTTACTGGGACCGTGGAACTGCAACCGGATTTGTCGCCAGCCTTGTGGCAAGTTTCGGCTCCGTGGTGCTATGGCAACTCTTTGGAAATCCCCTCATCCACCTGTATTCATCGGTTTGATCTG
The DNA here is from genome assembly GCF_016278385.1 of Methanolobus sp. GTDB lineage: Archaea > Halobacteriota > Methanosarcinia > Methanosarcinales > Methanosarcinaceae > Methanolobus. The sequence goes on along the minus strand of NZ_JADQBY010000021.1, from coordinate 56,851 downwards.
TGGTACCGTGGCGTATCTGGAAGGAAGCCTGTCAAGTCCAAAAACAGTACCAACCATGGATGATAATTAAAAATAAACTGTGTGGAGTACTACTCCACCATCTCTTTTTTTAGCTATTGATGGAATCACTTATAAGATTACAAAAACAGTTTTAAGTCTTTAAATCTTTAAAATTATAAGGTGTTCCGATTTGAAGAATGTAATAAACAAAAGTTTCGAGATACAGGACTACATGCTTGATGGCACACATATCAACGGTTTCTGGATGAATCTCATAGACAGGGAAAAACTGACCACGGAAGTTGTGTATTCTCCTGGCAAAGGCTCGGTTTTCGATTCAGAGGATACGAAAAGACTTGTCACTGAGATTACAGATAAATGCGACGGCTTCAAGGCACAACTTCCTGAAAATATAAACTGTGAAGTCGTCTTCAAAGATTTTGACAATCTGAAATATTCGGCAAATGATAATGAGCTTCAATTCGATACAAAAGAACTGGATGAGATCAGAGTTGTTTATCGGTTCTGTGTTGGAGATCATATCTGACACTTGATATGTTCTTAAAAAAAGAATTAAAAGGGCGAGATTGCCCTTTCTTATTCAGATTTTTCTTTTCTGCTCACAATGAAAGCAAGTGAAGCAAAAACAATTCCTGCAAGAGCAGTGAAGCTCGGAATGCCAGTTGATCCTTCTTCCTCGATTAGCTCTGCTGTTTCTTCAAGCATAGATGCTGACGCAGAGACATAAACACTAAAACAAAAAGATGACAGGACAAATGCCCTGTCATCACTCATCCTTCTTTTTATAGAAATATACTGCAACAGACACTACTACCAGAATCAGAATGGCTATTAAGACCATTGTACCGTATCCCTTTTCAGCAGGCTCTGGCTCCGGTTTTTCTTCAACTACAGGAACCTGTTCAGGAGTTTCTGCTATCTCCTCTTCCACAACTGCAATCGTATCTCCGACGATACTGAAGGGAGAGAATCCGCTTGTTTCGACGACAAAGGAAAGATACTCCTCATCCTCACCTGTCTTGCTAGTGGGCAGAGCATGCCAGTCCTCATCATAATAGTGCATCATCCGGATGGTTGCAGGATCGATGTTGTTCTCAGTAACCCACGATTTTTCTACCTTGAAATGTATCTGGGTGTTCTCAACGTTATCAGAACTTGCAAATCCGGATTTCCCAACCCAGATGTTCACCTGCTTGTATATCTCACCTGGACAATCCTTTGTTGCAAAGGATGATCTGCCTTTGAGAACCTCAACAGTAGCCTGTACCCTGCCTGAGTTCTTCAGGGAGTCAAACTGAACTGAAACTACAGGACTGTCCTGCACATCGAATTCATAAATGACATGTGAATTCTTGTTAACAAAAGCTGTTTCCACTGCTTTTGTAACAATGTTCTCATATGCTTCACCGGTGCTACCTCCGCCACCGCCTCCACTGCTTGAAGAGCCAGATGAACCGGAACTGCCTGAACTTGGTGCTGTTGTCACAGTGATGGTCATATTACTGCTGACATTGCTTCCTGCAAGGTTGCTTGCATTAAGGTTTACGTTGTAGGTTCCTATGGCACTGAAACTATGAGTAGGGCTCTGGGAAGTGGAATTCTCTCCGTCACCAAAGTCCCAGAACCACGATGTTGGGCTATTGCTGGAATTATCGGTGAACACCACACTAAGCGGAGAATATCCTGATTCAGTGCTTGCAGTGAAGTTTGCAACCGGCACATCTGTAACTGTAATGTAAGACAATTGTGTGCTCACATTGCTTCCACCAGCATTACTTGCATTCAGGCTGACGTTGTAGGTGCCTGCACTTGAGTATGTATATGTAGGACTCTGATCTGTTGAATTCGTTCCGTCACCAAAGTCCCAGAACCATGAGGTTGGGGAATTTGTTGAGCTATCGGTAAAGTTCACAGAGAGCGGAATTGCACCGGAGGTCACGTTGGATGTGAAGTTGGCAACCGGCATACCAGAAACAGTAATGTAAGACAACTGTGTGCTCACATTGCTTCCGCCAACGTTGCTTGCATTCAGACTGACGTTATAGGTGCCTGCACTTGAGTATTCATGTATCGGATTCTGCGAAGTTGAATTCGTTCCGTCTCCGAAGTCCCAGAACCAAGAGGTAGGGGAATTTGTTGAGCTATCGGTAAAGTTCACGAAAAACGGAACATTACCTGATGTTACATTGGAACTGAAGTTTGCAACTGGAGCAACGGCAGTGGTGACATAGGCAGCTCTTATCACATTGTCATATCCACCAGGATTATATGCCTGCAATGTTACCTGATAGGTACCTGCATCAGTGTATGTGTGTATTGCATTTTGTTCGGTGGAACCGGCTGTAGATAAGCGCCAGGTGTCATTGTAGCGAGTACTTGCATCATAGTAGCCACCCATGAGTACCATACTACCATCTGGTAACACGACATTGCTGTGATAGGATCTTTCAGGCCAGTCTGCACTTGCATTTATAAGAGTCCATGTTGACCCATTATCTGTTGATCTCCAGATATCGTTCAGATTAGTGGTATCGTCTGTACCACCCATAAGCACAATACTGCTGTCTGGAAGAACAAGCATACTGTGGCTTCTCCTCTGGGACCAGCCGGAACTTGAGTTTAGCTCGGTCCAGGTACTACCATTATCTGTTGACCTCCAGGTGTCGTTCAGATGATTACCGCTGCCAAGGGAGCCCCCTGTCAGCACAATGCTGCCATCATAAAGAACGGCACTTTGGTGGGTATTTCTTGCTGACCAGCCAGAGCTTGAGTTTATCTCAGTCCAAGTGGTACCGCCGTCTGTAGACCTCCAGGTGTCGTTTACCTTGATAAGGCCCATACCCCCCATTATTACAATGCTGTCATCGGGAAGTACAACGCTACTATGCCAATATCTTCCACCCAATCCTGAATCAGAGTTTAGCTCGGTCCAGGTAGCACCCTTATCCGTTGACTTCCAGGTGTCTCTAAAACGATTGCTACCGTCATATCCTCCCGTCAACACAATGCTGCCGTCGGAAAGCACAACAGTGCTGTGAGCTTTTCTTGCTTCCCAGCCAGAACTGGCATTCATGAGAGTCCAGGTACTACCATTATCTGTTGATCTCCAGGTATCGTTCAGAGCATTGCTACCGTCGCTTGTACCACCCATCACTACAATGCTGCCGTCTGGAAGAACAACACTGCTATGCGAAGATCTTTCACTCCACCCTGAACTTGAGTTTAGCTCAGTCCAGGCACCGGAAAGGTCCTCATCACCGAAGTACCATGCCCAGCCGACAGGATTGTTCGTGGACAGGTCGGTAAAGGCTACAGGAAGTGAAAATGAACCGGAACTTACATTGGATGTGAAGTTGGCAACCGGTACATCAGCAACTGTAATGTAGGACAATTGAGTGCTAACATTGCTTCCGACGCTGTTGCTTGCATTCAGACTGACATTGTAAGTGCCTACACTTGTGTATTCATGAGTCGGATTCTGTAAAATTGAATTTGATCCGTCACCGAAATCCCAGAACCAGTCGGTAGGGGAATTTGTGGAAGAATCTGTGAAAACGACTGAAAGCGGAGAAGTACCTGAAGTCACATTGGCACTGAAGCTGGCCACCGGAGTGACTATAGATGCAGTGATGTAAGACAACTGCGTGCTCACATTGCTGCCACCGACGTTCGTTGCATTCAGACTGACGGTGTAGGTTCCGGCACTTGAATATGTATGTGTCGGATTCTGTGTTGATGAATTAGTTCCATCTCCAAAATCCCAGAACCAGTCGGTAGGGGAATTTGTTGAGGAATCGGTGAAACCTACGGAAAGTGGGGATGCACCGGAAGTTACGTTTGCAGTGAAATTAGCAACCGGGGCAATAGCAGTAGTAATATAAGATAACTGGGTGCTGATGTTGCTGCCACCTGCATTTGTTGCATTCAGACTGACATTGTAGGTTCCGGCACTTGAATATTCATGAGTTGGATTTTGAATTGTTGAATTTGCCCCATCACCAAAGTCCCAGAACCATGTGCTTGGGGAATTGGTCGAAGAATCCGTGAAACCTACAGAAAGCGGGACTGCACCGGAAGTTACGTTTGCGCTGAAATTGGCTACCGGAATCGGAATCCACTGCGCATAAAGTATCACATTACTGCTACCCATACTAAAAGTAGCACCATCATTATAGCTGGTGCCACTGCCACCAGCCGCTGTATTCCAAGCTGTAAAAGCATATCCGGTTTTCACTAAGCTCCCTGTATTGCCTAAAACCGTCACAGAAGCACCGTTAGAATAAACGTTACCATCTACCGGCACTGTACCTGCTGTATTGGTGTTACCGTTATAAGTTACATTGTAGTAAGTAGGCAATACTGCAGGAGAAAAATCAATATCATCAATGTCAACATCCAGGTCTGCTCCTGTCATCCTAACTTCGTCTATATATTCCCAGTCAGAATTGCCTGCCACATTAAAGGTTGTAAAAGACGCTGTATTAACAGAAGATGAAGCTATCTCTGCATTGTCCCTATATCCTTTTATTGTAACGGTTGTATCTCCTAAACCTGTAGATATCACAAAACTGTTAAGTTTAAATTCCGACCCATCTGAAGTTTTAAAAGTTGCCAATGTAGCTTGATTTACTCCAGAGGAACGATATCCTAAAGCAAGATCCCCACCTAATGCTATGTTCCCGTCATTTACAATATAAATATTCAGTGCACCAGCATCATTAGTAGTATAAGTAACGCCATTTAATGTATAAGATTGTGTACCTGTATCCCCCGCAGGTGCACCGTCGAAATTTTCATCAGAAGCAGCGGCAGAAACGGGACTTAACAATACCATCATCAACACTAACATAATTGCAAGGATGATATATTTCATATTATACCCCCTTGCAAATGTCTTCATAGACTGATATTTTGTTCAAATGTAATGCATCTGCGTATGAAAAAACACAGGATGTCCTGATAAAAGCGTGTATGTGGCTTATCTGTTCAATTGTTTCTATAGCATTCAAAAGAATCCAACTCCCAATATAGAATTCATTTTATAGTGTTTTTTTTATTTGTATTTTCGTATATATTTAATTGAACCTATATAAATGTTCTATTTGAACACAGTAAATTCATGATTCTATGACATAACCAATCCTCTATGAATTACAAAAAAAATCAACCAAGGTGTGTCATGAATAAGTTGCAAAATTGATGACGAAAAACAAAGACCGTATCATCTTCATAAAAGATGATAACAAATAAAAATGGAAAAAGGATAATGAAGTCGTATAGTATACAAGAGCACGCTGTTCTTAATAATCTAATTACTGATCTTCCCACCAAGTACACTTTCCTCAAGCAACACTGAAACATCCTTGATCTTCATTTCCTCATTCTTAGACTTGCAAGCGCCTTCCATGTGATGCACACAGAAAGGACAATACGAAACCATCATGTCAGCTTTATCCTTGTAACCCTTCACCGTCAGCATTGCAATATCGTCTGCAATTTCCGGGAAATTGGGTTTAAGGCCTGCCGGACCTCCACAACATATCTGTTTACCGTCAAAAAGCTCGTTTATCTTCACACCCATACTTTCAAGGATACTGCGTGGAACATCCTTTGATTCTCTCATTGGACATGCATCCCTTACGGCAACGGCTATGTCAAGTTTCTTTGGTTTTAGCATACCATCTGCGATCATTTCCTTGAAAATATTAAGGGAATGCTCAACCTCAAAGTTCAGTTCACGGTAGAGTTTTGGATACTCCTTTCCAAGAATCAGATAACAACCCGGACATGAAGCTATAACTTTCTTAACTCCAAGAGACTCTATATAATCAACAAACTTCTTTGCATGCTCTGCCGCCTGCTCCATATGACCGTTATCGACAAGGAACAGTCCACAGCATTTCTCTTCTTTAAGTATCATTGGTCTGATACCAGCATGATTGAGCAGTCTTATCGTTGATCGTGCGATATCCGGCTGGCTGTATGAGACCCAGCAGCCTGCCATGTAAGCTATCTCAGAACTTTCCGCAATGTCAAGGTCATCGGTTACCCAGTCAAACCTCTTTGAAGGGGCCTTTGCTCCGGGACTGTTGTGCTCAATTATGTTCTGTGAGATAGCAGTGGTCTTTGCAGGTTCCCTGCCCTGCTTTGCCAGCAGTTCTCTCTCATACTGTATTATATCTGTTATTGGAATATTCACCGGACATACGTCATCGCATGCTCCACATCTTGTTGAAAGGTAAATGTTGTCCATTTCATCCTGTGTAAGCTCCTCACCTGTAACTATCTTTGCAAGGGACTCAATCTTTCCTTGCGGAGTGAAACGATTCCCTCCAGTGACCATGTTCACCGGGCAAACATCCCAGCATTTTTTGCAATCAATACAATAACTGATCTCTGCTTCAAACCTATACATTATATCACCCTTTAAAAACAATTAAAACGATTCATTTATCCCAATAATCCTTTTCTCTGTCCACATCCACCAGGGCTTTAAGCTCTTCAGGATACGGATATAGAAACGTGTCTTCGTAAGCATTTTCCCCAAATGAGCAAAATGCAAACAGTCTTAGCATTTCAATTGCGGCATCCCAGCTTATTCTGTTATCGATATAGCGCTTGAGTGTATATTCAAAAAATGAGTTTTCATCCTGACCTACATCTTCAAACATGGAGAACATATTCCGCACGACAGCTAATTTCAGGTCCAATGAGCCGGGTTTCCTCACAACCCTTTTTAGCAGACCTTCATAGTTTATAAATAACTCATTAATTTCACTGCCAGAACCGACCAATTCAGACATTTCTTTGAGAAGCTCATCGTCATAGGACATTAAAAGGAAACGATTATTTTTGTGGAATCTGGTCAGAGCTCTGAGGGATTTCTCAGCTTTCACCTGCCTGAAAGTTGTAAAAGTATACAGTTGTGTCAGGAAATGATGCCTTATGTGAAGATTACGTAGCCTCTCATTTTCTTCCATTGGATTACCGGGATATTTTGCAATTACATATTTTGCAAAAAGGCCTGCCGTTCTTTCAATAACCGGAGACATACTCATTTTAGAGTAGACTTTGACATCATCAAGACCCACACTTGGAGAAAGACCCTTGAATATAAAACCATCAATATCTCCAAGATCACCAAGAAACTTCACAGAAAATGTATTCATCTTTTCTGTAAAATCTTCACCGGTCTTTTGCTGGATAAGTCGATATTTTCCATCCTTTTTAATGATCCTTAAAGGATTCCTGGGAACCCCCATCCCGATATCAACTTCTGGACACACTTTTATAAAATCTACATACGGTATCATATCACGGACTATTTGAGAACGTACCAACTGACCATTATACCGTACGCTGTCAAACTCAAGACATCTACTCACCAGAACTATCGGTCTTGGGAACTGTCTCATGGAAGTAATATTGTACCTGATAGATTATAATCATGCCTTTTTGCCAGTTCCACCAAACTTCCTCTTATTATCAAAGGAAGCAAGTAAAGCCACCATGAAGTCCCAGACCTTCCTGACAGATGGTATGTACAACCTCTCATCAGGAGAATGTGGGTTCTTTATTGTCGGACCAAATGATATCATGTCCATACCATCATATTTCGAGCCGATGACTGCACATTCCAGACCTGCATGTATCACTTCTATTTTTGCATGTTCTGCGAACACATCCAGATATATATCCCTGCATTGCTGTAGCAAAGGAGAAGTCATGTCTGGCTCCCATGGAGGATAACCTGAACCATTGGAACACACTGCCTCATATTCTGCAGAAATTGAACCTACTGTTTTAGTGATTTCTGCAAGACCTGAATCATAAGAACTTCTCTGACTTGATACAACTATAAATTTTCCGTCTTCTATGGCAACTGTTGCAATATTAGTAGAAGTTTCAACAAGAACCGGTGTTGCAGGAGACATTGAAGCAATACCATGTGGCAAATCTGCCAGTAATCCGTAAACCTTAGCAAAAGAAACAGCATCCAGAGCTTTCATTGATGGTTTTTCTTCAGTGTTTCCCAGTGTAATAGACAGAGAAGAATCAAGGTCTGCATACACAGACCTTTCCTTATTCTCGTAATCACCTATTATAGAGAGAATTTCTTCTTTTGATCCCTCTGAAAACGCAATTATTGCCTCAACATACCTTGGAATTGCATTATGTGCTGAACCGCCTGCAATATCCAGAAGCCTTATATCCACTGTATCTGCTATCAACCGTAGGGCCGTTGCAAGCAGTTTTATTGCATTTGCTCTTTTCTCATGAATATCCACTCCTGAATGTCCGCCAGACAGACCATCGACTACCAGATTATAAACCACTGCATCCTCTTGAGATAGTGAATATTCCAATGGCATGGATATTGTTGTATTCAACCCTCCTGCACAACCTACAATAAAAATACCTTCATCTTCAGAATCTACATTCAAAAGTATTCTTCCTGAAATAAAATCCGGTGTCAGAGCGTTGGCTCCCGTGAGACCTGATTCTTCATCAACGGTAAAGAGAAGCTCGAGCGGTGGGTGAGCAATTTCCCTGTCCTCTGCAAGTGCAAGTGCAATAGCAAGTGCTATACCGTTATCTGCACCAAGGGTTGTACCCTGTGCCCTGAGCCAGTCATCTTCAATAACAGGTACTATAGGATCTGTGCTGAAGTCATGTTTGCACTCCCGATCCTTCTCACCCACCATATCCATGTGTCCCTGAATAACAATTGCAGGTAACTTCTTGTATCCTCTGGAACCTGGTATTCCAATTACAATATTATTCACACTATCGAATTTTACGCTGAACCCATGGGACAACGCCCATTCTTTCAGCCACAAGGCTATTTTTTCCTCGTTGCCGGAACATCTGGGTACGCTACTTATCTCCCTGAAAAGGGTAAGGATTCTCTCTGTAGTCTCATCCATTTTCTGCCTGCCAAAATTCTGTATGTTATCAATATAATTCAGTATAATGTATTGTTATCACTTCTCTATAAATTCGCCCATACAACAGAGATAAGAATGAACCTGATAATCAACATTTAAGACAATTGGACTGAAAAGATGATCATATGAATATTTCTGATATACTCAGCGTGACAATAGGAGACATAGTTGAACAGGAAGTAGATGCTATAGTTAATGCGGCCAACAACTCACTGCTTGGCGGAGGAGGCGTTGACGGAGCCATTCATTTTGCTGCAGGTCCTCAGCTTCTTGAGGAATGTCGCACTCTTGGAGGATGTCCCACAGGAGAAGCCAGGATTACAAAAGGATACATGCTTCCTGCAAAGTGGGTGATCCATACAGTAGGACCAATATGGAAAGGCGGAAACCATGGTGAGGAGCAACTCCTGACTGCTGCTTATAAGAGTTCACTTATTCTGGCTGAAGAATATGATATCAAAAGCATTGCTTTTCCAGGAATAAGCATTGGAGCTTACGGGTTTCCAGTTGAAAGAGCAGCAGTACTCGCTGTAAATACGATCGTTGAATACCTAATGGCAGGAAGTGAACTAGAAGACATCCGCCTTATCTGTTTCAATAAAAATGCATATGCATTTTATTCAGATGAAGTTCGAAAACGTAATCTACTTCGATAAATTTATAATAAACCTACCTAGATCAAATACCTCATCATTATGAGAATTAGCACATACATTGATATAGAAATATTTAAATATTTGAAACAAATAGGTACTGTTGTCAGTAAAAAGCTGACACAAAAATTCGGATTCAATATGTCCGTTTGGTTGGTTGGTATTACGGGAAATGGTTGATGGTACCGTAATTATCTAAAAAAAGCCTAACAAATCAGGATTCCCTGATAGCTAAAAACGACAGAAAAGGAAAAAACCTTTAAAAAACGTAATCGGGAATCTTGATATCAGGCTGAAACTTTTTTATTTGCATGTTGTTATGTAAGCTCATTCAGGTTATTTCAGCAACTTTGTTCATAAATCATTTATCCTACAAACATGATATATTGATTCATGAGCCTGCTTATTGTTAAGAATATATCCATGGAAGGACCCGGAATACTACAGGATATTCTAAATGAAAACAACATTGAGCATGAGATTGTGGATCTTGATGCCAGAGAGAGATTTCCTGACCCTGGAAAATATTCTGCCATTATAGTTTTTGGCGGGCATGACAGTGCCAATGATGCAACCGAGAAAATGACAACTGAACTCAAAATGATAAAGCAGGCAATTGATGCAGGCATACCTTATCTTGGCATCTGCCTTGGCATGCAGGCACTTATAAAAGCATGTGGTGGGTCTGTGCATGCAAATGATGTTAAAGAAATAGGATTCAGAGGAGAAGATGAAAGATATTATTCCGTAAACATTTTACAGGAATACATTGAAGACCCGCTGTTTAATGGCCTTGAAAGTACTTTGAAAATATTCCATTTACATGGCGAAACTGTAAAACTAACTAAATATATGCAACTGCTGGCTATAGGAAAATACTGTAGGCATCAAATCGTAAAAGTTAGTGAGAAAGCATATGGGATACAGGGACACTTTGAACTTACACCGGAAATGTTTACGATATGGATAGATAACGATCCCGAACTCATGGAGCTGGACAGGAAAAAGCTGGAAAATGATTTTGAATTGCTGGCAGAGGAATATCATAACATCGGAAGAAAACTTTTCAGTAATTTCCTGAAAATAGCAGAGATTATCTGATATGATATTTTTACTGTTGCTTAGAATTAACTCAAAACTTTTTTGTACCTGTCGGGGAAATACCATTCTATGAAGATCCCACAGTCACTTGAAACAGAACGCCTGAAAATCAGAAGATACAATAAAAAGGATCTTCATGGACTGTATATTTTCTTTAACAACGAGGAAATAACCAGCACTACTGACATGCCACTCCACCGTAGTCTGGAGGATACTAAAATATTCCTTGATGTGCTTATCGAATCATATAGTACGGATGAACCACTTTTTGCAATGGCCATTAGCAGGAAGGATGACGGAAAAATAATAGGCTCATGCGGTTTTGCCGAACTGGAATTCACCCGGGACATGCAAATATATTATGCCCTTGAACCTGATTATAGAGGTAATGGATATGCCACAGAAGCTGTGGAGAAGATAATCGAGTACATGATACTTGTCCTAGATATAGAAAGGATATCTGTTTTTTGTTCTCCGGAAAATACTGCTTCTATAGACCTGGCTAAAAGAGTGGGAATGGAATATCAGGGAGTTTTCAGAAAAAACGAAAAAGATAATGAATATTTCGTGCTGACGCAGGAAACGTACCTTTGCGGAAACTAAAATTTAAATGCCGTCACATCTTTTTTGTTTAGGGGAAATTATGCTTAAATGCGATCTCTGCAAAAATCTACTGATGAACTTATCCCTATAAGAGGAAAGAAAATCTGCAAAGAATGTTCCTCTTATAATGGAAACGAAAATCTTGATACAGAAAACCTGGATTTCGGCGCCTGCATCTAAATGTTTATAGTTTATAGATTTGAGTGTCAAAAACCATTAAAACTATTTGTTGAGAATTCTTGAAGCAATGCGGAATGTTCTCTTCAACTCCATTACAGAGAGATTGAACAATAATATTAAAACTGTATTTAAAAGATTTTATGGATTTAAGACATGCAGGAATTTTATGATCTTTCGTATAGCAGGAAAATTGATATTAACTACAAGTTTGAAGAAATAAAAAATAAATAGAGGGCTTCATTGCCCTCTGTCATGTATTCAAATTCTCTTCGTAGTATTCTGATATTGTCTGAGTGGGTATTTTATTCGATTCAATGTAATTGAGTATTGAAACGAACTCAGCTACCGATATATCAAAGTCACCGGGATTTTCAGTTACGTGATTGAAACCTAGGATTAAAGTGTAATTCCCAGCTATAGCATCGTCAATTTTATCGATGCTTCCATGATATTCGGTTGGGTAACAAGGCAACTCATAGGGCATTTTAAGTGAGTCTACTGGATAGTAACCACTGTTTTGCCATGTTATACTACGGCCGGAATCACGGTAAATTGCTGTAATGTTCATTACATCGGCATTGTACTCACCGTATGGATATGCAGTGTGTCTGGGTGCTGGCATACCGTGAGCTTCAAATGCTTCGTTAACTTTCAGCATTTGATCACTGACATTTGTGGATGGGTCTATAAAGGACGAAAAGGTGTTTGCATTACACTCCATATCAAAACCATCATCATACATTGCTTTTATTTCATCCCATGTCATGCGTGTTTCGTCTTCGCCGACCATGGAAGCAATAATGTAATGAGTTGACGTTATATTACGCTCTTTCAGCTGCGTATAGGCAATGTCATAGTCTGATTGTCTTCCGCCGTTAAATGTTAAAACCACCGTAGTTCCACTTGGTACTTCCACAGGAGTTTCAGGTTCATGAATAGTCAGGGTTTCAGTTGCTTCGTTAGACCAAGCTCCGTCATTGTCCTGAACACTAAATGCAATGTTATGTGTTCCAGCAATAATATCTGAAGTTGAAGTAATGAAACTTGCTTCGGTACTCAATTCGTTACCATCTAGTGTCCAGAGATAAGCTTTTATTGCTCCACCGTCATCAGTTCCGTTTCCTTTAAAGTACACTAAATCACCCTGATTTGCAGGGTTTGGAGTAATCATATCAATGCTTGCTACCGGTGCCACATTTGGATTTTCAAATTTCTCTTTGTAGTATTCTGATATTGTCTGAGTGGGTATGCTTTTCGATTGAATGTAATCGAGTATTGAAACGAACTCAGATATTGACATTTCATAGGTACCACTGCGACTTTCGCTAATTTGATGGAAACCGAGGATTAAAGTGTAATTCCCGGCTATAGCCTTATCGATTTCAGTGATGGTATTATTGAAATCTGTCGGGTAACAGGGCAGTTCATATGGCTTTTTAAGTGATTCTATTGGATAAGAAGCGTTATCCCCCCATGATACAACACGGCCAGAATTACGGTATTGTGAAACTATGGATATTACATCGTCGTTGTACTCGCCGAATGGATATGCAGTATGTTTGGGTGCTGGCAGACCATTAGCTTCAAATGCTTCGTTAACTTTCAACATTTCATCACTGACATTTGTGGATGGATCTATGAGCTCTGGATGAGTGTTTGAATGGCACTCCATATCAAAACCATGTGCATACATTTCTTCCATATCATTCCATGTCATGCGTGTTGAGTCTGCACCTACCATGGAAGCAATAATGTAATGAGTTGACCGCATATTACGCGCTTGCAGCTCTGGATAGACAATATCATAATCAGATTTGAATCCATCATCAAATGTTAAAATCACAGAAACTCCGCTTGGCACTTCCACCGAAGCTTCAACTGTCAGAGTTGTGGTTACTTCATCAGACCAGACTCCTTTATTGTCC
>NZ_JADQBY010000021.1:42889-43410 GCF_016278385.1 Methanolobus sp. | reverse complement strand
AGCTTCAACTGTCAGAGTTGTGGTTACTTCATCAGACCAGACTCCTTTATTGTCCTGAACCTTGAATGAAATGATGTGAATTCCAACAGCAAGATCAGATGTATCGAAACTTGCTTCAGTACTCAGTTGAGCACTACCTTCTGTCCAAAGATACGCTGTTATTGAACCATCGGTATCTTCACCGCTTCCGGTAAAGGTTACAGAACTACCTACAGTTACAACAGTATCTGAAACTGGAGATACAATACTTGCTGTAGGTGCAAGATTCTGAGCTTCAACTGTCAGAGTTGTGGTTACTTCATCAGACCAGACTCCTTTATTGTCCTGAACCTTGAATGAAATGATGTGAATTCCAACAGCAAGATCAGATGTATCGAAACTTGCTTCAGTACTCAGTTGAGCACTACCTTCTGTCCAAAGATACGCTGTTATTGAACCATCGGTATCTTCACCGCTTCCGGTAAAGGTTACAGAACTACCCTTTGTTGCAGGATTTGGAGTGATAGAATCAATGCTGGCCA
>NZ_JADQBY010000021.1:36490-42879 GCF_016278385.1 Methanolobus sp. | reverse complement strand
GTTACAGAACTACCCTTTGTTGCAGGATTTGGAGTGATAGAATCAATGCTGGCCACAGGTGCAACATTTGAATCAATAACTGTCAGGGTCGTAGTTACTTCTTCAGACCACTTCCAGGAATTGTCCCGGACTGTTAATGTAATAGTGTGATCTCCAGCAGCAATAGATGAAGTGCTAAACCTTGCTCTTGTACTTAATATTTTGCCATCTAATTTCCAGAGATAAATTCTTATTGAGCCGTCATCAGTTCCGCTCCCTCTAAAAGTTACAGAACTACCCTTTGTTGCAGGATTTGGAGTGATAGAATCAATGCTGGCCACAGGTGCAACATTTGAATCAATAACTGTCAGGGTCGTAGTTACTTCTTCAGACCACTTCCAGGAATTGTCCCGGACTGTTAATGTAATAGTGTGATCTCCAGCAGCAATAGATGAAGTGCTAAACCTTGCTCTTGTACTTAATATTTTGCCATCTAATTTCCAGAGATAAATTCTTATTGAGCCGTCATCAGTTCCGCTCCCTCTAAAAGTTACAGAACTACCCTTTGTTGCAGGATTTGGAGTGATATAATCAATGCTGGCCACAGGTGCAGCATTTAACACCGGTGTTTTTGTGGAGTATTTACTTGAACTAGTTGCACTTATCTGGGTTTTAGATGAAAATCCAGTATTTGAACTTAATCCTTTATCATCTGCTGATTGGAGAAAATTTGCGGTATCATCATCAACAGCTCCATTTCCTACGAAGGTTACTTGAATGCCTCCTTGAATGTTGTTTTCTTTAAGAAGCTGCTCAGCAGATACCATACTACCTGAATAAGTAACAAAAACTATCATTGCTAGAAGTAATATCATTTTTTTCATTGTACCACTCGCATACCTAATCATACCCACTCCACAATACACAGACAATGAAATATTATGAGAATTATAATATTATTAATATTGTGTAATTGTGCACAATAAATAATCATAAGTTAGAATTGATTGTTATTTATGCCTTCCTATTTGAATTTTATAAATGATTTGCTGATAGTGTTTTCTGAGTATTAGTATAATTATGAGGGCCTAACCAAATATAAAAGCTTAAATAGCAATAAAACAAAGAAAACAATAAGAGGATAAAGTGCACAGTAAAAGGGACCTTCACAAATAAGATTCCTGCAACTTAATGAACTGAAACCTGTTAAATTCATTGTTATTGGCAACAATGCACAATTGACATGATATCTCATCATTAAATTTAAAAAACATCAAACAAATGAGTTCCAACAAGAGATCGGGGGTAGTCGTATAGGTAGGATTAGAAAGCATTCATTCTTTTAGGCAGTATTTGTTAGCATAAATGTAATTGCTTTTGACAATATGCGTGAGCTAGCTAAGGCTATGAATGACTATCATATTTAAAAGCAAGGAGTGGGGAGTAGTTATGTATAAATCAATCATCTATTTCATAGTGTTTTTCATAGTTTTTTTAAATATAAATGTAGTTATTTCTGACACTATGAATGAATCGGCTCAAACTATTGATATTAGTATCGTTCCTCCAAATGGTACTCAAATAGACCTAGAGCTTTCAGAATATTACAATATCCCAGTAGCAACTGGTATCAATGGTACTTTTTGGTATGTCGCGCAATCCTGGCATACATCTGAAGAAATAGTAAATATTTCGACTAATATCCAAATGGACGGAGGTACTATATCTGATTACGATGCTTTCAATGACAGTAAAATTCCAATGCCAATAAACCTTCTGTTAATAGTGGGATTAATAGGAATCATGTATTACATCTCAAATAGAATTGCATTGAGGTTTCCATGAAAAACTGTATAGAAAAAATCATAATATTAATTATATTAACTTTTACCATCCTCATGCATTTTGAAAATCGTTTTTTTTCTGAATTAACTAGCCAATACGTAGCAACTTCTTTAAGCTACTTTATTGAGATAACCCCAGTCACCGCAGAAAATATATTATTCCTGAAGATGAATGATCATATAGTTCCAATTCTTATATCCTTTGAATGTACGGGCTTCATGTTTATTTCAATATTTATATTGACAATTTTCATGATGCCAAATATTAGCTTAAAACATAGATTGGTATCTCTTTTATTAGTGTCACTTATCTACCTCGCAAACATTGCAAGAATAATCATGGGTCTAACCATAGGGATTTACGCAAATATACATACGATGATTCTTTTTCATGATACAGTGGGCCAGGTATTTCTATTGATTTTTACGGTATTGCTATTACTAATATTTCTTAATATTTCTGGATATATCAAATTAAAGAGGGATTTGTAAATATGACAACTTTTATAAGTCTAACTTTAATTATTTTTGCATATCTATTTACATTTGAAACAGTTGTGTATTTCATTTGTTCTGCACGACACTATACAAATTCATTTCATAAAAAATATGAAGGCAATGATTTTGTTTCAATCATTGTCCCCAGTTATAACGAAGAGCTTACTTTAAAAAATTGTATTGACAGTTTAGTAAACCAAACATATGATAAATATGAAATTATAATTGTTGATGACGGAAGTAAAGATAGAACTCTCGATGTTGCAAAATCTTTGCTCCATTACAAAAAGGTAGTAGTATTAGCAAAATCAAATGGTGGAAAAGCTAGTGCTTTAAATTTTGGAATTAAGCATTCTCGAGGTAATATTGTAGTTTGTGTAGATGCCGATTCAATATTTTTAAACGATAGATTATCAAAATTACTGGAACCTTTTTCAGATCCTAAAATTGCTGCTGTTGCTGGTAATGTAAAAGTAGTTAATAGAAAAAAAGTTCTAACAAAAAATCAGGCGCTTGAATATATTATAGGATTAAATTTGTACCGACGAATGTTTACAAATTTAAACTGTGTGCCAGTAATACCAGGTGCTATCGGCGCATTTAGAAAAGATATAATCCTGGAAGTTGGTGGTTATTCATTAGATACAATTGTAGAAGACATGGATTTAACTATTGCTATTAGTAAAAAAGGATACAAAATTGAGTATGCGGGAGAAGCAATTGCGTACACAGAAGCACCTGAGAGTTATAAAGACTTTTTTAAACAAAGATATAGGTGGACTTATGGCACATTTGAAGTTATCACTAAATATAAGAGTATTCTATTTAATTATAACTCTGGTAAAGAATTAGGGTTAATAGGCCTACCTTATATAATATACTCGATTGTGGTTAATATTTTTCTTACATTAGCAATATTCTACCTTATAATAATAATGATTTTTTACGGCTATTCATATTATTTACTACCTTTAATATTTACAATAATAGTTATACAAAGCATATTGACTTTATATGTTATTCAAATAGATCACGAAGATAAAAAATTATTATTTTATTGGCCATTTCAGGTCTTAATATATAGACACATTATCAATCTCATCACCTTAAAAGCATTTATAGATTACATGATAGGTAAAAAGACTTCATGGAACAAAATAGATAGATTGGGTAAGAACACACTTAAATATGTTGATTTATAAAAAAATTGAAAGCGATGTGGGAGCGGTTCCAACAAATAATTATGTCAATGATTTGCGATAATATTTGGAATGATATATGCAGAAATGAATGATATGTCAAAAAGAAGGAACATAAAGATATGCAAAAAAAACGTTATTTATTAGTCGTTATCATTATTTTGTTTTTTTCTTTAGCATTGGAAACTACGCCTTCTGTAAGCGCAGATGTTATATCCTTCAGTCCAGCATCTGGGACATATTATCCAGGGGATGCAGTGATATCTTCTCTAAATTTCAAGAACACTGGTAATGAAGATTGGACTTTCTGGGTGGGATACAGTATTCAGGATAGTGCTGGAAGTTGGTACGATATACCTCCTCATTCGGTCACACTGACTCCTGGAGAGGTATCAAGTACACAGAGTAAAACCTGGTATGTGCCATCAGATTCGTTGTTAACAACAGGTAGCTACAAAGTAGTAATGGCTGTGTGGAAAACCAAACCAGAAGATGCAACTGCTATTAAACTAGCAAATATTGAAAAGAATGACGCATTTCAAGCTTTTAATTTTGTTGATAATTTTTCTTCTTTCGACACAAATAGATGGTTAAAATCATCTTACCGTTTGGAGCGCAGCTATCTCGATTCAGATAATGTCGACATAAGCAATGGAAACTTGAGGATTAAAATTCCTGCAAATACTCTCAATGGTGGAGAGATTGAATCCATGAATTTTTATAAGTATGGTACCTATCGTGCGAGAATTAAACTTCCAAATGCACCGTCATCAATTACAGGTTTATTCTTATACATGGGTCCAGATTACTACAACGAAATTGATGTCGAGATATACAATAAGCCTAATGGTAATATAATGTTTACTACTTATGCAAATGGAAGTAAACAACACATTGTTACCAAGAAGCTTGGTTTTGATCCTACGACTGATTTCCATGAATATAGATTTGATTTCTATCCAGGAAACTTGAGTTTCTTTGTCGACGGCCAGATGATGCAGTGTTGGACAGATGGAATTACCACGAACCCGATGAAGCTTGTGGTGAATACTTGGTATCCACAATGGCTACAAGGCATAAAAACAACATCAAATAAGTATACCCTCATTGATTGGATTCAACACTAGGGACATTAAAATAATGATTTAAGTGCTATATTTGATCCAATGTTTTCGGCAATAACTCGGAATTTGATGAGGTTATACAATTAGTTTGATTCGAATACTCTTATTATATTTATAGTATTACCTTAAAAAATAAATATACAAACCGACTTTTAAAATAATATTAGGCATTTTCTGATGTAAAGATATCAAATAAATCTTTTTGTAAAAAAAGCCCTCTATAGAACACCAATTTCATAAAAGTCATCTGCTTTTAACAATTTATTTAATGATGCCTACTGAAATGTCTGGGTAAGTATATATTTATTTAATTTTGAAAATAGAAGGTTTCAAATCCATTTTCAATTTAAATTTATATACGTAGAGCAATCATTTATTTTAATACCCTGAATTATATAATATTAATTTTTTTGTTTTGATCTCGAAAGATTACCTCCGGTTACATGAAACTTTTATATAAGTATAGCGCATGATTTATATAATATATAACTATACATGTGCAATTATAATAGAGATGCAATCATAATTAGATGCTACCTCTATTATTGGGGGTTTAATTATAGGAGAGATTTGTTTGAAAAAAAAATTGCAACCAATTCAGAACTGGCATGGTAGATGTATTGCAGACATGAATAATGCGGTCAAAAGGGAGAAATAGATATGATGAAAAAAAGCTTTTTAATAATAGCAGTTACACTTCTTTTGCTTTGTTTGTTTTCATCAGCAGCTGCAGCTTCTTCAGTTGACGCAAGAATTACATATTTCAATCCAGCATCAGGCACATATTACCCAGGAGATTCAGTGACATCTTCGCTGAGTTTCAAGAATACTGGCACATATACATGGACATATTGGGTTAGTTATAGCGTTCAAGATGAAAATGGAAAATGGTATGATACACCATTGGAACCAGTAAGAGTATCTCGAAGAAGAACAACAACTGTTACGAACACCTGGACAGTTCCAGATGATGCACTAGCAGGTGAATATAGTATTGTAATGAATATATACAAAAGAAACGGTACAACAAAATTAACATCTGCTGAGAAAAATAGAGCATTTACTATTATAAATGAACTAGAAGATACACCTATAGAAGATACACCTGTAGAATTTAGTTTTATAGATAATTTTGATAGTTTTAATTCAAATAATTGGATGAAATCTTCATTTATATTAGGACGTAGTACATTAGACCCAGCTAATGTTGATGTAAACAATGGAAACTTGAGAATTAAACTTCCTGCAAACACGCTCAATGGTGGAGAGATTCAATCTGTAGATCTTTACAAATATGGTACATATAGTGCAAGGATGAAACTTCCAAACGCACCGTCATCAATCACAGGTTTCTTTATGTACTTGGGTCCTGACTTTTACAATGAAATAGATATAGTTGTATACAATGATAATTCAGGTAATGTAGCCTTCACAACATATGCAAATGGTAAAATGCAGCATTCGGTGACTAAGAATATGGGCTTTGACCCAACAGATGATTACCATGACTATAAGTTTGAATTTGAACAAGGTGTTCTAAACTTCTATGTTGACGACAAACTGTTACAAACATGGACAGATGGAATGACCACGAATTCTATGCACTTAATGGTACATACCTTGTATCCACAGTGGTTAGAAGGTACGAAACAAACATCCAATCAGTATCTTCTTGTTGATTGGATTAAACTAGATGATACACCTGTAGATGATACACCTGTAGATGATACACCTGTAGATGATAC
>NZ_JADQBY010000021.1:0-36480 GCF_016278385.1 Methanolobus sp. | reverse complement strand
TAGATGATACACCTGTAGATGATACACCTGTAGATGATACACCTGTAGATGATACACCTGTAGATGATACACCTGTAGACGATACACCTGTAGAATATAGTTTTATAGATAATTTTGATAATTTTAATTCAAATTACTGGATGAAATCTTCATTTAAGTTAGAACGTAGTACATTAGACCCAGCTAATGTTGATGTAAAAGATGGAAACATGAGGATTAAAATCCCTGCAAACACACTCAATGGCGGAGAGATTCAATCTGTAGATTTTTACAAGTATGGTACATACAGCGCAAGGATGAAACTTCCAAACGCACCATCATCAATTACAGGTTTTTTTATGTACTTGGGTCCTGACTTTTACAATGAAGTAGATATAGAGGTATACAATGATAAATCTGGTAATGTAGACTTCACAACATATGCAAATGGTAAAATGCAGCATTCAGTAACTAAGAATATGGGATTTGATCCAACAGCTGGTTACCATGACTATAAGTTTGAATTTGAACAAGGTGTTCTAAACTTCTATGTTGACGACAAACTGCTACAAACTTGGACAGATGGGATGACTACGAATTCTATGTACTTAATGGTAAATACCTGGTTCCCACAGTGGTTACAAGGCACAAAAACTGCATCCGATCAGTATCTTCTAGTTGATTGGATTAAGGTGAGTTAAAACTTTAATATAGCGGTTTTCGTGTTGGATTTAATCTAACACGACTCCGCATTAATTTATAAAACCTAAAAATAATATTATATAGCGGATAATGGTGATAATAACTTGCCATCAACCAATCTATTTTCCTTATCTGGGTTTTTTATAAAATATAAAATCTGCAAAAACAGATGGTAATTTTTATTTTAGTAACAATCCAATCTTCTGAAAAAGAATAAATCCTGTCCGAACTATCTTTAAAGAAGAGAGATGGAAAAATGATAGGAATTATGAGTGATTCGCATGATAATATGGATGCTATCAGAGCAGCCGTAGAACTGTTTAATAAGAAGAAAGTGAAAACTGTCCTTCATGCAGGAGATATAATTTCTCCTTTCACGGCAGTACCTTTTAAGCAACTTAAAGCTGACCTTTATTTTGTTTTCGGGAACAATGATGGTGACAGGTTGCTTCTTAAGGAAAAGTTCGAGGAGATTGAAGCTGTATGTTGTGGTGACTTTGGTGACCTTGAAATCGATGGAAAAAGAATTGCACTCATTCATGGAATATATGAGCCGCCGGTTATTGCTATGGCAGAATCGGGAGATTTTGACATAGTTGTCAGGGGACATACACATCATGCTGGTGTCACAAAAATAAATGAGACACTGCTGATTAATCCAGGGGAAACCGCAGGAGTGCTCACGGGCAAACGTACTGTTGCACTTCTTGATCCAGAACTTGGTGTAGAAATAATAGAAATATAAGCAAAAACTGGCGGCTGCTTTAGAGCAGCTCCGTGACCTTTGAAAGGACTTCCTTAACCTGTGCAGGGTCAATATCAAGATCCTTGTTCTTTTTTATGTCCATGTCAGTTAGAAGTATGTGTTTTCCAATTGGAATACCTGCTTCTTCCATTGTTGCTTGAGCACATTTTAGAGGGCAACCATCAATGACAATGATGGAATCGCAGCCTTCTGCAGACTTAAGAAGACCATTTATTTTGCCACCAATACCTACAGTGCACATCATATTACCAATGCCCTGCTTGTGCAATTCAACTGCAATAGCATTGCTTAACTGACCTACATTGGATGCACCGGCACATGGGAAGACTCCTATAATGGAAGCGCCACATGAACATTTTGCATTCTCAGACATAGGTATTATTTTGTTATCCATTCAATAACCTCATCTACCTTTGGCACTCTGCCAACGATCTTTACCTCACCGTCAACAACAACAGCAGGAGTTATCAATACTCCATATGCAAGTATACCGTCCATATCCTCTACTTTTACTATCTCAGCATCAACACCTGCTTGTGCAACTGCCTCTTCAACGAACTTCTTTGTCTTGTTGCATTTAGGGCAACCAGTACCTAGTATTTCTATTTTCATATTTTCATCTCTTTAAGTTTAAACTAAATAATCACTTTTATAGCATAAAAATCGCAGGATCTTATACAATCAATGCAGTACTTGCACAAACTCATTCTTGCCGGAAAACATATACCGTTTTTCAGCTCAAGCACATCATTCTGACACGCATCCACGCATGAACCACAACCGGTACAGTTGTCATCGGAAACTGTAATAAGCACCATTTTGTGAACACTTCCTTTTTTGTTAAAGGGAATGTCAGTACCCTTTCTTTAATATAGCTGTCAGTTCATCTGCGTTAGGCATGTTCTCTTCGATCTTTTTGCACGTGGTCCCTATATCGTATTCAAGGCGTAGGAGTTCGGTTTCCTGAATTGTGGTATCAAATACAGCACAACTGGCATGCCGATTCCCATCCCTGGGCTGACCTGCTGAACCCGGATTTATGATGAGCATCTTTTTGTGCGTCCTCACAAAAGACACATGTGAATGACCAATAAATATCACATCTGCATCGATTCCTGCTAGCATCTCCTCAAGTTCTGACTCCGATGTCTCAGGTTTTATGTACTCATAATTGGAACGTGGGCTTCCGTGGGTGAAATAGAGTTTCAGACCGTCTATTTTCTTTGTGATACTAAAAGGAAGCTGACGAAGGAAAGACATCTGTTCCTCAGTGGTGTTTTTCCACGTATATTCTCTTGTGGCTTCGGACAGGTGCTTGTACTTGTACCCGCATCCGCATTCAATACCTGAGCCAAGAGCAGCATCATGGTTTCCAAGAACTGTTTCAATTCCCTGCTGCATGACCAGATTAATGCATTCAGAGGGTGAAGGACCATAATCAGCAAGATCACCAAGACAGATGACCATGTCATGCGGGACTTCAAGCACTGCATCCAGAGCTTCCTTATTGCCGTGAATATCAGATATCAGCAGTATGTTCATATTTTCACCGGAACTTTTGTTCTACTCATATAAGAAACATTCCGAATATGTATCCTGATATTGCTGAAATAACGACAACCATTGAGATATATGTAAGACCTTTCTTTACACCCATTATTCGATTTATGACTATCATATTCGGCAAACTCAGTGCAGGACCTGCCAGAAGCATGGAGAGTGCAGGACCCTTACCCATACCAAGAAGTGTGAGCGCACTTATGATAGGTACTTCTGTCAATGTTGAGAAATACATGAGGGCTGCTGCCACAGATGCAATAATGTATGACGTTGCAGTGCTTCCTCCCACATATTCTACAACATATTCAGCCGGGAGAAGCTCAACAATGATACCTGCAAAGAACACACCTATCAGAAGAAGGGGTGTTATCTGCTTTGTGAGAAACCATGTTTCACTCATCCAGCTTTCAAGTTCTTCTTTGCTGAACCACTTAAGAGAAACATATACTGTAATAAGTATCAATGGAATTTCTACGAACAACATTGGATTCCAGGTTGGAAATATCTCAGGTGTTACAAGGATAGCAAGAAGCAACAGGAAAAGCCATACTGTGTGGGCGTGCTTTTCTTCTCCAAATGTCTTAATGCTCTTTCTTTCACCATTGTCCTTTTCGTATATGAAAGCCATCATGATACCTATGAACACTGAGAGGAGAATAGCAATGACCGCCCTTGCGACACCAAGATCATAGCCCAGTATCTTTGCGGTGTAAACAATAGCCAGGACATTAATAGCCGGGGCTGAGAACAGGAACGTTGTTGCAGGACCGATGCCTGCTCCTCTTTTGTAGATACCTGCAAAAAGTGGCAGTACGGTACAACTACAAACCGCGAGAAGACAACCGGAAGCAGCAGCAACGGTATAGGATACATATTTTGGTGCGTCAGCCCCGAAGAATTTCAAAACGGATTCTTTGGAGAAGAGTGATGCTATTGCACCTGCCAGGAAAAAGGCAGGTATCAGACACAGAAGTACATGCAAAGCAAGGTACTCCTGTATAGATGCAATACCTACGTAAGCCAGATCAATAAAAGACGATGCCATATTTCAAAATATGTTGAAACACTATATATAGATTATGGTTTCAAATACTTTTGAAATACTTGCTCCGAAACAAACAGGATTACAGCAGTAAACCATTAGAAGTATATCTAAACAGTACAATTTCAACATATGCCTTTCAAAGCCTTAGGAAAAGTGACAAATTTTGCGGATAGAGAAACAATGCAGCTCCTTGCACTCTGGAAAGAGAGTGTAAGTATTGTGAAACTGGAAAAAGTAAGTTCAGAGGAACTTATCTTTGAGGAGTATTCACACTACATTGTTGTCCATGAACCTCTTAACATGAAATTTCCTGAAAAAAGGGAGGAATGGAATAAAAGATTCTGCGGGCATGCAGGTATTTCAGTTGTTGAACTTATTAAGGTTAACGAAAACAAGATCTACTTCAAAGGTCTTTTTGCTGAAAACATGTCTTCAGTTTATGGCATAGTTCCTTATACATCATTTGATTATAACGAAGCTGACTTCCCTGCTGCCGGAATGGAAATACTAAAAAAACAGACAATGGAAGTTGCACTTCCCCAGGCAACCGGCAAGACAATACTTGATGTAGGGTGCGGAGTAGGCAGCTTAACGCTTCAGATGGCGAAGATGAATCCGCAATCGAAGGTAACAGGTATCGATCTTCTTGAAGATACAATGAAACAATGCTACCTGAATGCTACTGCTTATGACATTGAAAATGCAGAGTTTAAAGCTGCAAGTGTTTACGAACTTCCGTTTGATGACGGAGCATTTGAAACAGTGACCTGCTTCTTCATGATTCACCATCTTGAGGACATACCAAAAGCCCTTTCTGAAGTAAAAAGAGTGGTTGCCAATGGCGGAAAGGTGTTGGCTGTTGAGCCACTGGACCACAATCATGGCACAGAAAGAGGCATACAGGATTGGGTAGACTATTTTGAGAATGCAGGTTTTGCTGTTGAGACACAGCAGATAAACAGGGCAGTTTTTGTCATTGCAAAATTGAAATAGAGAATAACAAGGGAGGAGCGGGTGTACCACACCCGCGGTAAAAAAAGATGTGCAATGCCTCTTCCAAAGAGAGGTAAACTGTCTGGATTAATCTTTTTTGATTGCACCTGAGTGTTACAAACGTATAGTGTTTTTAACACTAATTCTAGTGTGATTCATTCATATTTATAACTTATGCCAGAAAGAAATGGTATCAAATTCCCGCATCATATCGAAAAATTAAAGTACGTGCCATGTTAACGGATAGCATTACTACTTACTGGAGAGGAAAAAATGTTAGGAATTAATGATCCGCAAATATGGGTTGCTTATGTATTATGCTTTGTAAGTGCCATTGGATGTGTCATCTATGGCCTTATACACTGGAACGACGATGAAAAGGATGATAACTGATGGCAGTCAGTACACCAATTCTTGGACTCGCAGTACTTGCCTATATGATGGTAGTTTTCTACCTCGGATGGGTCGGATACAAACAAACTAAAGACAACGACGATTACATGCTGGCCGGAAGGAAGGTCAATCCTTTCGTACTTGCGTTCTCCTATGGAGCTGCGTTTATCAGTACATCAGCAATCATAGGATTCGGAGGGTATGCAGGAGCCTTTGGGCTTGGCATATTGTGGCTTGTTGTCATGAATATTTTTGTTGGCATTTTTATTGCCTTTGTGGTATTTGGTTCACGGACAAGACGCGTGGGTGCAAATCTTAAGGCTGTTACTTTCCCTGAACTGATTGGAAAAAGATTCCAGTCAAGATTCATCCAGGGATTCTCAGGAGCGTTGATCACTATTTTCATGCCGTTGTATGCAGGCAGTGTCCTGATAGGAGGAGCGCGTTTTATGGAAACTGCCCTTAATGTCAATTACAACATAGCTATCCTCATACTTGCCATAATCGTTGCAGCCTATGTCATTACAGGTGGACTTATTGCTGTCATGTATACAGACGCACTGCAGGGAGTATTGATGTTCATTGGAATGGGCATACTGCTTGTGCTGACATATTCAAAGCTTGGCGGCATTACCGAAGCACACCAAGCACTCACAAATATGGCATATCTGGTTCCTGAAAATCTTGCAGCCACCGGTCACACCGGATGGACAACTATGCCTGTATTCGGTTCACCTACCTGGTGGACACTTGTGTCAACTATAATACTTGGAGTAGGCATCGGAGTACTTGCACAGCCACAGCTTGCAGTCCGTTTCATGACTGTTAGGAACACACGTTCACTGAAAAGGGCAGTTCTTTCAGGTGGTCCTTTCATCTTTATGATGGCAGGTGTTGCCTATATTGTCGGTGCTCTTTCAAATGTATACTTCTTAAACACAAAAGGAATGATATCACTTGATGTTGCAGGCGGCAACATTGATAAAATTATGCCTGAATACATCAACAGTGCAATGCCTGATTATTTTGTTATCTTTTTCTTGCTTACCCTGCTGGCGGCAGCCATGTCAACCTTAAGTTCCCAGTTCCATGCCATGGGTACAGCCTTCGGCCATGACTTCTACCGTGAAGGTATCATGAAGGGAAAGATAGGAAATACTATCAATGTCACAAGGGTGGGTATTGCAATAACGATCTTTGTCAGTGTAATACTCGCATACATCCTTCCACCTGGAATCATAGCAAGGGCTACAGCAATCTTTTTTGGACTCTGTGCAGCAGCATTCCTTCCAATGTATTCGGGAGCTATCTTCTGGAAACGCATGACAAAGGAAGGTGCAATTGCAAGTCTTCTTGTAGGAACATTCAGCAGTCTGTTCTGGCTCACTTTTGTCCATGCAAAGGAAGCGAGTGCACTTGGCATATGTCAGGCATTGTTCGGGAAAGTCACCTTGCTTACAGGTACATGGACCCTCGTAGATCCGATACTTGTGGCTACACCACTCGCAATACTTGTTGCCATCGTAGTGAGCCTGATGACAGAACCTACGTCAAAAGAACATATTGAACTGTGCTTTAAGAAAGAATAATACTTTTCTTTTTTGTAGAGGCGGTCAATTAACGAGGTTGGTTGATCGACCTGCTTCTTGTTTTTCCCCATTATGCAAACTAGTAGGAAAAATTCTTCCTTCGACTTTGCAGGGTATCAGAAAATCAGATTTTGTATATAAGCAAAAAGGAGTTTTTCGGGAAGGTGTTGGAAGCATTTTATTTTATTTGGCATAATTGCCTCATCCAACATATTTGAAAACATTTTTATAGCATTTACACTAAAATCTAATACTATGAAATAAGAATTTCGATTACGGGATACACTAATTTATGACATTCTTAAGAATATTTTATCGTATTATGAATGTCCATCTGATTGTCAAGCATATTGTTGTAAGATACAAGAAATTGAGATTGATATGAAAGACTTAAAAGCATTGTGTAATGTATTGAGAACAATAACAGACAGTCTTGATTCCACATTATACAATGGAGTTACTATTTATAAATTAAAATACCTTTGCCCTTTTTTTTCAGAGTTCGATAAATGTAATGCCTATAAGCACAGACCAACCATTTGCAGAATATATCCGTTTAATTTCAATTCGGAAAACGAAATGTTCACGATCAACCCATGTAAAATGGGTGTAAATATCCTGAATGATTTTTTTGAACCGAGAACAGAGATACTTAATCTACCTCTTCCCCAAAATGCAATGTGCGACCTAGATGAATCCTCCGAAATCATTAAGAGAGATATGGGAGAAGGCTCATAAATTAAGTTTTTCGGAGTCACATTGGATGGTTTAAGGACGTTTAGTGAATACCTCGATTCAAAATAGTGAATATATTATGGAGTCTTGGGTTTGAATGGGCAATTATTATTCAATTGTTCAATATCAAGAACATAGGAATCGGTAATTCAACAAAACACCTTATCCTGAACATAGTCTGTATCTTTGTGCTTGCATTTACCACCGTTATCAGGAAAAAGAAAATAAAAAGAGATTTGTGACTCATTCCGTCTTTTGTATACTCTGAAATTAATTTTATGTATTCCATCGTTCACACTTCCTTTATTATGGAGATTTGGAGATCATTATGCACAGATACCTGATTTGTTCTTTTTTTCCCAGTAAGAAATAGTTATTACTTTCACCTAACACACTATGAAATATTATACTCCGCAATACAGGTGACAAGTGTGGAAATTATAAACGAACCAGTTGTAACAGAAATAGAAGAAAGAAATGTAGCATACGTTTCATTTGTCGGGAACTATCTGGGAAATGCCAAAGTCTTTGCAGAATTATTTGGCAAACTCTTCAACTGGGCAGGTCCAAAACAAATAATGGGACAGGATACTCTTTTACTGTCCGCTTATTATGATGATCCTGCTGTTACTCTACCAGATGAACTTAAACTGGAAGTGTGCATGACAATTGATGACAACACTGCGGTTGAAGGAGAGATTAAGAAAAAAAACTTCCCGGTGGAAAGTACGTAGTAATGCGTGCAGAACTGACAGGACCAGAAGAATATGCTCATGCATGGGAAAAGATAATTGATGGCTGATGCGGAACAAGCTTGAAATTGATATGTCAAGGGCAAGCTATGAGGTCTATCTGAACTCACCTGAAGAGCATCCGCAAAATCATCATATTGTGGATATTTGCATTCCAGTTAAATAAAGGGAAATTTAGATTGACCCTTACTTTTTTTATTACTGCTAAAATCACCACGTTTTGTGTCATTACAACTTTTTTAATCAGCCACGGGCATACAATTTAATTTACTAAACTTTAAATAGAGTGTCATGCTAACAATTGACACAGTAATAATTATCATGATTTTTTATAAACATTAAAAGGAAGGAGAAAACATGCTTGGAATAGATGACCCACAGATATGGCTGGCTTACATACTTTGTTTTGTAAGCGCCATCGGCTGCATAATCTATGGAGCCCTCAAATGGAACGATGATTCTGGTGAAGGAGAGGTGGCCAAATGACATTGAGCACACCAGTACTTGGAATAATCATACTGATCTATCTACTGGTAATCTTTTACCTTGGATGGCTTGGATATAAGAATACAAAAGAAACTGAAGATTATATGGTGGCAGGAAGGAAAATTCATCCTTATATTCTTGCACTGTCCTATGGTGCGACTTTTATCAGTACTTCAGCCATAATCGGATTTGGTGGAGCTGCCGGTGCCCTTGGTATGGGACTGTTATGGCTTGCATTTATGAACATCTTTGTAGGAATATTCATAGCATTCGTGGTATTCGGTTCCAAAACACGCCGTATGGGAGTGAACCTCAATGCAGTTACATTCCCTGAACTAATTGGAAGACGCTTCCAGTCCAGATTCATCCAGGGATTTTCAGGAGCACTTATAGGCGTATTCATGCCACTATATGCAGGTATCGTACTTATCGGAGGAGCAAGATTCCTTGAATCCACCCTCAGTATAAATTATGATGTTGCCGTTCTTATTCTCACTGTTATCGTTGCCGCTTATGTTATCACAGGCGGACTTATTGCTGTTATGTATACTGATGCCCTGCAGGGCACACTCATGTTCATCGGAATGGTCTTCCTGCTGGTATTCACTTATGCCAAAATGGGTGGAGTTACAGCAGCCCATTCTGCACTTACAGCCATGAATGACCTTGTGCCTGAAAGTCTTGCTGCCGGAGGACACCTTGGATGGACTTCAATGCCGGCATTCGGATCACCCATCTGGTGGACACTCGTGTCAACACTTGTACTTGGTGTAGGAATAGGAGTTATAGCACAGCCACAGCTTGCAGTCAGGTTCATGACCGTAAAGAATGACAAAGCACTTAACAGGGCTGTACTTGTTGGCGGACCATTCATCCTCATGATGACAGGTGTCGCATTTACGGTCGGCGCGCTCTCAAACGCATATTTCTATAACACAGTTGGTAAGATATCAGTTGTAGTTGCAGGAGGTAATACCGACCTTATTATGCCTGAGTTCATCAACAGCGCCATGCCGGACACCTTTGTAGTTCTGTTCATGCTGACCCTGCTCGCAGCAGCCATGTCCACCCTCAGCTCACAGTTCCACACAATGGGAACATCCATCGGGCACGATTTCTATCGTGAGTACCTTAAGAAGGGAGAACTCGGTCAGACCATCAACATAACCAAAATAGCAATTGCAGGAACCATCCTTGCAAGTGTTGTTCTTGCATACATACTTCCAATCAGTATAATTGCACGTGCAACAGCAATCTTCTTTGGACTTTGTGCAGCAGCATTCCTGCCAATGTACGCAGGTGCTCTATTCTGGAAACGTATGACCAAAGAAGGTGCAATTGCCAGTCTGCTGGTAGGAACATTCTCCAGTCTGTTCTGGCTTGCATTCGTACACAAATCAGAAGCTGTGCCTCTTGGAATAAGCAAAGCAATATTTGGTGTTGACACGATCCTGACAGGTACCTGGACAGTTGTGGATCCTATACTCGTTGCTACCCCACTTGCTATTGTTATTGCAATTGTCGTAAGCCTTATGACAAAACCAACGCCACAAGAACATCTGGAAGTTTGTTTTAAGAAATAGTAAATTTACCATAGATTTTACTCCGGACAATAAATGTCCGGAAACACTTTTTTAAAATTAATTATATTATTAAGACTTCAAAATGGCATATGATTTGCAAATAATTTCTTTTTAGGCAACCCAATATGAAATGTTGAACCTTCATTGGCTTTGCTTTCAACACGAATATCTCCTTCATGATGTTGTATTATGCGCCGACAGATATTGAGTCCAAGACCAACGCCAGGATATTTCCTTGTAATAGAACAATCCCCCTGATTAAAACTCTCAAAGATACGAGATAAGTGCTCCTCAATAATACCAACCCCTTTGTCCTCTATACTTACATAAAGGCGATCATCGGTCTCAGTTACAGATAAGATGATAGTACTGCCCGATGGGGAGAATTTTATGGAATTGTCAAGTAAATAGCTTAGTGCCTGGAACAGTTTTTTACGGTCACCATGGATCATCAAAACCTTTTCAGGCATATTTATATTCAAGCTCAAGCCCTTGGCAGTAAGAGCCCTTTTAGAATCCATGGCCGCTGCTTCAATAACATCTAATATATTCAGTGGAAAACAATCATAAATATGGCCATTAGAATGCTCCATTCCAAGATATAAGAGAGAATCAACGACCTTCTCAAGTTTATTAATACTAAAAAAGGAGGTATCAAGAGCCTTTTGCTGGCGTGGCTCAAGCGAGCCCAGAAAGCCATCATAGAGAAGCTCTCATGATAGCCTTTGACTATCGACAAAGGAGTTTTAAGTTCATGGCTGAATATCGATACGAACTCTTTATTCATATTATCAAGGGATTTTAATTCTTCTTTGTTGGCAGCAAGTTCCTTTTCCTGAATATTGAACTTGGCTCCATACTTTACATAATATAGATAATTATTCCAAATGTACAAATTTTAATTCTACATTAGAACATGAGCATTCAACCTGTCTACAGAAAAATTATATATAAGGTTTCTTGAAAAATAATTGGCCAAATATTGCTGTTGCAAGGTAATTATCTTCAACAAAAATAGGAAGTTCAATGCTTGCAAGCCCACCATCGCATTTATACTCATAACAATCCCTTTTTGTTTCCCCGAAATGGACGATACTCCCATTACTTTTGGGACATTTATTACCTTTAACTGGTTTTACACCATGAAATCCGGAACATATCACAGTCTGACCGGAAGAGGCAAGAATAGAGACATCTGAATCAACAATAGAAAAGGAGATATCAGGAATAATATCAAAACTGACCATCAATTCCTGAAATTTATCAATATTTACTAAATCGGTGAATTTGTACTCCATATGTAACCTATTTGGAAACGCAGGCTTCAAATACAAAGTAATAAGATCAAGCCAAATTATTTTGCTTGGTGCATAACTTTTTAATATATATTTATAATAAATAAACATACATATATATAATTATAATAAAACGAATGATTTTTAAAAAATAGATCATCTGTCAAATTCGATCAAACGATATATATTAATTTTTCCACCTGCATAATAGACAAAATATTTCTAATCAATATCATGAAAAATAATAGTAATAATAATATAAAATCAGGCAAAAGCCGTATGACGAGAAATGAGGGGATAAGTTATATTATAAATGTAACTCGACTTTTGCCTATGGTAGTTTTGACATAATGAAATATAAACCTATCTGTAGTATATATATTAAAATACAATCATTTATACATACTACCTTATAAAATTATGTAGCTGCCGATTTCCATAATAATGACATCTGCAGTAGATAACGATTTTACATTTTGAGCAAAAATGTTTGGGTCTTGTGAGATAACATCGTACGTATTGTAATGCATGGGAATGGCAATCTTAGGGCGCAACATCTCAACTGCAAATGCAGCATCTTTTGCATCCATAGTATAGCGTCCCCCAATAGGAAGAATAGCAACATCAGGATGATAAAGCTTTGATATAAGATCCATATCTCCAAAAACGGCTGTATCACCTGCATGATAAATTGAAACATCGTCGAACTTTATAACAAAACCTGCTGCCCTTCCACCGTCAAATCCCCAGCCAGATTCATCGATCGAAGAAGAATGTCTTGCATCGGTCATTATGAAATGAATACCAGCAAGTTCAATTTTCCCACCAATATTCATTCCTGAAGTCTTTATCCTTTTTGATTTCAGGTACTGGGATATTTCATGGATGCAGACAACCGTACAACCCGTTTTCTGTGCTATACTGACCGTATCACCAAAATGATCACTATGACCATGAGTAACTGCAATAATGTCAGGTTCCAGCTCTTCAAGCCGGACCGAAGCCTTCGGATTTTCTGAAATAAAGGGATCAATAAGTATAGTCGTTCCCCCAGCATCTATCTGAAAGCACGAATGTCCCAGCCATGTCAATCGAGTATTGCCCATATAGCCAAATACATCTGTCAAAATAATAGTCTATCGGCAAGTATAATTGTAAAAGACCCTAAAGAATTATTTATGGAAATTGGTATAGTGATCCACGGACCTGATGTTGTTGATTCCGGTATGGCAAAAGAAGTCCTTAAAATACTGAAAGAATTTGGACATAGCTCTGCCATAATGGCAGGAACAATTGGTAAAACAGCAGTTCTTGATGCCAATCTTGAAGACGTCATTGATATAAGAAAGAGTCTGAAACCAAGTCGTTGTATCGAAGAATTATTCAGAACAAAAGATATTGTTGTTTTGCTGAATCATGGAAAAACAGTCGAAAATGGCCTTTTTTTTTCTAATATCGTAATCTCCAGGCTTGAAAGTCGCACAGTGAGAC
This sequence comes from Methanolobus sp., assembly GCF_016278385.1. Taxonomy (GTDB): domain Archaea; phylum Halobacteriota; class Methanosarcinia; order Methanosarcinales; family Methanosarcinaceae; genus Methanolobus. The sequence continues at coordinate 23,111 of NZ_JADQBY010000021.1, read as the reverse complement.
CTCTTATACATATTGAAAGACCGGGCATGCCCGATGGAAAAATTGTGCCATGGAATTTAGATTCCCTGGAATTTGCCCGGAAACTTAGCAATATCCTCCAACTTGAAATGACAGCTATTCCGGAAATGGTGACCCCCATAAGTGTCGATGATCACGGACAACGCATCATTAGAAAAGTATACGGTGTGCACCCTGGAGAAAAAATAATGATCAATGGGATTATTGTAGGATTTGCACAATCTGAAGATATACAGATAATAAGTGAAGACGGATTCATCACAGAAATAAAAGGAGCCAGAATAAAAGAACACGGTTTGGAAAAATTACATGGATATAATAAGAGGACACCGGTTGATCTTCGTAGCTGCTGGGTAAAAAGTGGACCTTTGAGAGGAAATAAATTTTCTGTTCGCAAAAAAGATAATGTGTTCAAATATATAGTTCGTGAAGAAAAAAAGAATCATGAGCCTGATGAAAGAATTAAAGCCGTTTTAATTGACCATGAAGCTGAAAAGACATTTGAACTGATAAGAGATGCAAATGTTGCTGTAACGATCGGGGATGATACCACTGATATTGCAGGAGACATACTATTCAGATTGAGAATACCCATCATTGGTATTACAGATGGAGATATTGATGGACTTTCACATCTGAAACACATATGCACAGGATCGACGGTAATCAGATTGCAGCCAAATAGTGATGACATCGTTGGAAAACATATACGAAAGACACTGTTCAAGGAAAACAATTATGCTTATTTTGATTCTATTAAAATCCTCAGGAATAATATATGCATGATGTCGAAAGAATATTTCGTATTCAGCACAGATTATTAATTATTGTGCGCTTTAAATTTGCGCATATATAACTTTAAATATAATAATAACATAGTAAGTACTGTAGCTCATTAGAGCACCTATTAAACAAGGGGTTATTTAATTATGAAAGACTTTGAAGTAAAGATACTTGACGATACAGACTACAAGTTCATTGAGGCGTTGAAAAGCCTGGGAATGTCAAGGAATGTTGCAACCACGCTTACATACCTTTCAAACGTGAATGAAGCATCCTCCCAGGAGATCGAAATGAGCACAGGTCTGAGACAGCCAGAAGTTAGTGTTGCCATGAGGCACATGCGTGAAAGAAGCTGGATTGATATCCACAACAAAAAAGCAATCGGAAAGGGCAGACCTACAAAGATATACAAGCTTTCTGCACCTGTTGAAGATATCATCAAACACTATGAACAGAAGATCATAGAAGACACTAAGACTACGATGGATGCCATCACTAAGCTTAAAGATATTACAAAAAAGATGTAACGTTTTTGAGTGTGTCCGGTCAGTATTATCCCTGTGAAGCAATGCACATGATAGTCAAATTGCCGGGCACCGCAATTCCATCAATAGGGACAACCTGTTTTTTTTTAAAAATTAGGACAGTTTCCTGGTTTATACCAAGAATGTCCAGAACTTTTTCATAAGTTGTTTCATCCGGAACATCTAATTGTTTATTAGAGATATCCGAATTAATGATTTCAATATTGATTATAGTCAATCTGCGATCTCACCATCCGTGGACCTGAGGTCATCGAGGTTTTCCTGCAATAGTTTTGCATCGAGTTCTTCGTGTTTCTTATCACCTTTACGTTCATAATCTCTTTTGTGAAAATTTGACATACAAAACACCTCGGATAAAGTCTGCTGCAATAGGTATTAACCTTTTCGGAAAAACAAACGAGGATTTCGATAAACTGCCATCGATACCTTATACTATTAAATAAAAATTAAATATTAGCAAAGTAAGTTTAGTATCATGAACTCTTTTACTGACTTTGCCTTAAATGAAGAATATAAGCGTCTCCAATCTGTCGGGGATAAGCTTGCTGAAATTGAATATTTAGTAGATTGGATGCCTTTTAGCCCTATTCTGGAATTAATGTACATAAACAGAACAGCTTCATGCGGACGGCCTGAAGCTGATGTTATTGTAATGTTCAAGATGCTTGTCCTGCAACCATGGCATAGTCTTTCTGATGCTGAACTTAAAAAGCAGTGCATTGACAGGATATCCTTTTGGAAATTCTTGGGATTTCCTGAATATGTACCAGACAGTACAACTGTCTGGTCATTCAGAAAGAGAATTATTGACAACGGTAAAGAAAAAGCGATATGGGGGGAAATGCAGAATCAGCTTGATGCTCTTGGTTTGAAGATTAAAAAAGAAATGATTCAGGATGCAACTTTTATTCACTCAGATTCAGGACATGCCAAAGCAGATGTACCCAGAGGAAAAAATGCGAAAACAAGAAGAAGCAAAGATGGAACCTAGACTAAGAAAAATGGAAAATCTCGCTTTAGATACAAACTTCATATTCTTATTGATAAAGATTATGAACTAATCAGACGATTTGAGACAACAATTGCATCACGTCACGATTCACAGGTTGATCTGTCTGAAAAAGGTGAAGTGGTGTATAGAGATAAAGGATATTTTGGAGCAATAGCAAAAGGTTTTGCAGCAACAATGCAACGAGCTGTAAGAGGGCACCCTTTAGGAATAATGGATACCCCCAGAAATGAAAACATAAGTGTGCAAAGAGTTCCTTGTGAAAGAGTGTATGCAGTGACAAAAGAAGTATTCAAAACCAGAAAGGTTCTTGTTACAACTGTAGAAAGAGTGAATGTGAAGATGCTGATGACAGCCTTTTCTTTTAATCTGGATCAACTGAGGACGCTAAAAAAGAAAAAAACAATTTAGGATAGCGGGAGCTATCCTTAAAATCAGGATAAATGAAGAGAAATACACAAAATGATAAAAAAAGAGAGGATATAATTAAGTTTGAATAATTAAATGATCAAAAATGAGGGAATATCGAAATCCTCAAACGTGTATTACATTACACGAACCTGAGACTATATGTAAAAAATACAGATAAATGTATAATGTGTAACCGATAATTTAGAAAAATATAAATCCTACCTTTTATAATGATAATGCATATCCAATTAAAAAAATCCCAATGGCAAGATAAATAGCTATGAATAATCAGACTAGAACAATTATAGATTTTTGTGATGTAATTCGCGATAAAAGTTCACTTTTTTGCTATAGTGAAAACGCCGAAGCAGAAAAACTTGTATACCTATTTGCACAAGAACTTATAATTAAAGATAATTTGCCTTTGATCAAAATATGCTGGAATGAAAATAATCTAATATCCGATGAAGATGCAGAAAATACTGCTTCATTTCACTTATTTAAAAATTTCACCAGTAGTATGATCAAAATAGAAAAATTGCTTTCCACAAAAAAACACCTGATACTTGTTACAGACCTGAGCACCCTTAAACAAGAAAAAAACAATAAACCATATATACATTTTCTTTCAGTCCTGCTCCGCAAGTGCGGAGAATATGATAGTACTATGCTGACTATTGTAAACGAAGACAAAATTGAAAATAAGGTTAAAAATGATCTTATTCCTTTTTTCAACAACAAATTCATACTTAATGGAAAAAGGATTAGAAAAATAGGTGATGAAATAATTGATCTCAGATATAAACTGAAAGAAAATGTCTTACATCTGGAACCTTGCCTTCAAAGCGACATGAATAAAATAAAAGAGATCTTCAGCCTGACTCCTGAAGAAAAAGAAGAGCTCGACAAAATAGTCGGCCAAAGTCTTGAAGAATACAGGACCTCAATATAGCTATAAGGTCCTAACGAATCAATTTTTGTGCTATCTTTTTCAGCTGGTCACAATACCCACAGTCCGGATTATCCTTCATGGCTATTTTACGCGACCAGTTTTTTGCTACAGATTCATCATAGGATACAAGTCCCAGAAGTTCTGTACCAAGCTTATTACTGAAATCAATAATTATGTCATTGATATCGTCTTTTTTATCTAGGGGAATCCTGTTGAACAGGAGAGAAGCATGAGTCCCAAGTTTGGCAGACATACTTGACAATACATAGGTACCCCTTATATCCTGAACATCAATAGTCGATACAATCGTTGCCTTATCAACTATATTTAAAATTAAAAGACTTGATTTATTAATACCAGGGCTGCAGTCAAAGAGAAAATAATCAATATCTAATTTATTCCCTATTTTCTTAATGAGAGTCAGCATTTTTTCTCTTGCTTCACCCGGCGTGCTGAACATAGCAGATATATCTTCCTCACAGGCTTTTGAAGGAACTATGTAAACATCACTATTATCGTACCTGTAAACAACATCATCAGCACTGCAAAGACCCTGTAGAAAATCAATCAAAGTCATACCATACCTTATATCGAACAATGAATGCAAACCTGGTCCATTCACATCAGTATCGATAATACATACTTTCTTACCCTGTTGTGCAAGCATGACACCAAGGTTTCCAACAAATGTTGTTTTCCCGGTACCGCCTTTATAAGAATGGAAACTTAGAAGCATTTTATTCACCCAAGTAATTGATTAAGTTTATTTTCAACCTCTTCCACTGCAGACCAGTATTCATTACCCTTATTGTCCGCTTTTTTGCTTAAAGAGTAATAGATCTTTTTACCTCTTCTTTCTCTTTCAAGCCATCCGGCCCTGTAGAGCTCATTAAGATATTTATTTTCAATGGAACGGTGCCTTCCTGTTATTTCACTTACCTCATCTGCTGTGCAAGAAGTAAGTTTAGAAACAGCAAACAGAGACTTACGGATAGAATCTGGAACTGTAAGAAAAGCAGCCATTTTATCATTGACATGCGATGAATTACGGGATTCAAGATCAGCCATACGCAATTCCAGTGATTTTAAACGGTCGTTTATATCACGCATATATTCCAAAATTCCATTATTATTATGAAGGTCAGACATGATTATCAACATACAGAAAAGTGTTTTGCATTTAATATGCAATTTAATTGGGCTGATAATATATAAAGTTGCTTAAATGTATTTGCCGTAGTATGAAGATTAATGTCTTAATCTTTTTAGATTTACGACAAACTTATAAAATATCAATGCATAGAGAATAATAGAAGCACATGAGAAGCCCATCCCATATTCCTAAATTTGACAGTTTTCTACATGGAGGTTTTATCAAGCCATCTTCAATCCTGGTAACGGGTTCATGCGGAACGGGTAAGACCAATTTATGTATGGAGTCTTTGTTCAATGCCGCAAAGCAGGGAGAAAAATGTGCTTATGTTTCAATGCTCTCTGAGTCAACGAATAAAATAATCAGGACTTTGTCCTCATTCTCATTCTATGATGAAATAAACATTATGGAAAAACTGAGTATTTACTCCATCAGTTCAGATGTTATGGCAAAAGGAGACTTTGCAATTTTTGAATACCTGAATGAAAATATACTGAAAAATAAACCTTCCAGAGTTGTAATAGACACTATTAATGTATTAGAAGATATTGAAAGTACATTCGATGAAAGACCTTTCTATAAGTGTGAACTGAGGGCTTTTGTTCAGAATCTTCTTCAGGAATTTGATGAACAAAACATACTACTAATGGTAACCTGTGAAACTAATGCTTCTGATATGTATTCAAGTTTATGGCCTTATATGTTCGATACCGTAATTCAGCTTGGCATAGAAAACGATGGCCAGACCCCTCACAGGTACATGGAAATAATAAAGGAAAAAGGAAGCGACTTTGACATGGGGAAGCATAAATTCAGTATCACAGATGATGGAATAGTTTTCTGAATTAAAACTGTATCCAAAAAAGGATATGGTGTCCTCTTCAAAGATGCAGATCCAGAGTATTCAGTTCACGCTGACTGTGATTTTTTATAATATTATTCAATTTCATACGCACATTCTTTGTTCCTTCCTCATTTGTAAAGTGTGAAAGTACTTCTGTAAGCAGATCGATCATAAGCTGATAATCCCTTTCTGTCCCTGAATCCCTGAGCTTTTGCATTGCATCTTCAGCTATTCCCGAGTTCCATTCATCGCTTTTATAATAGATCTTATCTTCTACTTCCAGCTTCTTCCTTGCAACATCATTATTTACCCTGGCAAAAATAAGTTCAACCGTATGAGAATCACCCACAAATTCATTCATGAATTGCATGATATCCATTACAACTTCAAAATACGGAATCTCTGGATTCTCACACTCCTTAAACATCTGTGATAATTCAAGACGTATATTCCTTTCTACAGGCCTGAGAAGATAACTAGTAATATCATCTATTACACCAGCACAACTGCCAGCATCCATGCTACCTGTCAATTCATACGTACTTATTGGCAATACATTATATTTACTATAATATTTCAATAGATTTTTACGCAACCGCTGAACATCTAAATTTGCCAAAATATCACCTGGACTATCATACAATTATTCATTTTCAAATCCTTTTAAGAATAAATTCATTTCATTCATCAATTTCCTATCCAGAAGTTCCTGTGAATTTTCAAAAAGCAATTGGAACTCACTAACATCTCCCTCTGATATTGATTTACCCATATTGACCTTAAACTTAAGTGATTCGTACCTAGCTATCAGTTCAGGCATGACCATGCGAGGATAATTACCAGCCATGATCTTCAACATGTTCTTAGCCCGAGGATATGGAAGTATAAGATAATTGTTGTATCTTGAAGACAGACCACTGTTAGCAGGATTTAACTTTGTGAATTTTAGTTTTTCCTTAAAGAACCTGGCTGCCCCCAGGTTATCAGGCATGGTTATAACATTGCTCTTCAAATGATTCACCGATATTGAAAACAACAAACGTCCTATGCCTACATGCCTGTTAGAAGGATGTACCTCTATACTCCTGAGCAGGTGAACAGAATGATGAACAATACTTGTTTTGCCCCTGTAAGTCTTTTCAGTATCTTCCACTATCTTTTCAAACCGGGCAAACCCAAGAAGTTTTAAGCCCTTTACAGCAACAAAAAGACAATGTCCGGAACTTATACTACTTTTAAGCAGGAAATCGTATGGCATTCCAAACTTGTTATGGAAATAATTGAAACCTACATTATTAGATTGTCCAATATCAATATTAAGTTGATCTACTGATAAATCTGTTTCTAATACACCATAACTGATATTTCCAGCTACATGTAATACACTCAAACCTTCAATTGACATTTTATATCATCTGGCATTTCATAGATTCACAGGGTCTGTCACGAAATAAAAAGTATACCTGCCTTTTTTAGTGGAATTGACAAGTTCTTCCTGTTCAAGATAGGACATTACCAAGGACAGTTTTTCGAAATCTATTGAAAAACCCTGTTCTGTTATCTGTTTTTCAAGCTGTTTGAGGGTCGCAGAACCAAGAACTGAAAGTTGACTGGTTATGACTTCTTCTATGGGCAGATCAGCAAGTCTAACAGGTTGTGGCTTTTCAACATCATGAAGAAGATGAAGATCTTCCTGTACATCAATTCCATTTGATGTGACGGTCATCTGTGAGGCTCTTGAAAATTCACCCTCAATGCCTTTAAGTTCACGGGAACTGAGCATATTTTCTTCAAGCTGTTGCTGTATAGAGGCGAACATACTTTCTACATTGGTTTTGAAAGATTCCATCTCATCGGATATTATAGTTATTTCTTCCTTGCTGGCTTTAGAAACAACCATCTCTTCTATTTTTGTGAGATCAGGAGCTTCAATGATATTTGAAATATCCTGCTTTGAACCGGATGTATGCTGGAAGTCTATAAGAGTCTTATTCAGCTTGTTTATAGCTTTAGTATGCAGATTAACAGCCTTGGCTATACTCTTCATCTGCTTCCTCATAGTAGTAAATTCCTGGTACTTACCTTCCATTTCCTCAATCTGGTTGTTCTGTAATTCAGCTATAAAACTGACATTTTCAGTGATGTTGGAAATCTCATCCCTGAATGTACTAATATCCGATAACATCCTATCAATACTAGTCTCATGCGATACTACTTTTTCAATTGTGTATTCTCTGCTCCCGGTTTCAACAAAAGCCCGGAAATCCTGAGAGTTATAGTTAGGAACATATTGGAAAAGCATTTTGAATAACTCTATATACGTCCCATGTATCTGCTTTACAGAAACTATTTTGGCAGCTATAGCTTCAGACAGGCCCCTCACTATGAAGGTATCATTCTCGAATCTGAAAAAATCAACACCAGCACTGAACTGACGTACATTATCCCTGGCATTCTCCACCATATCGGAAGATTCACAGTCACCATATATCCCAAGCATAGCACTATAAAGATCATTCAGAGTCTTTGCATAAGTAATCTCAAGAACATCAGGAGGCACCTTTGTTGCGTCAAGAGCTTCTGCATTTACAGAATCCTCTGCCTGAACTACACGCCTCAGTTTCTTAGAAAACTGATCAAAGTCTTTTTTAAGTTGATTTAGCTCTGAACCATCAGCCCTTTTTTGAAGATCATTTCCTAAAGAAGACAATAAAATACCATTTGATTCAAGAGCTTTGTCCAGCTTTGCCTGAAGATCTGCAAGTCTGTCCTCAAATAAAATTATACGAGATTGAAGTTCATTGAATGATTCTTTATCTTCATTCTGAAAGGTCCCTATATCATCAACAATATCAAGAGATGAAGTATCATCTGAAGTATCAGAGGTATCCCTTATATCTTCACATGAACCATATATTGGGGACTCTTCATTGAAAACAACCAGAGATTTTATGATCTCAGGACTAAGTTCAGAACCGCGGACATGGCTTTCATCTACCCCATGCTCATAAACAATGGCAGAACTACCTTCACTTTCACCCATACTTCCATTATCGAGTATCAGCTTATCAGTATCTATAACATCTTCTGTAAGCATAGTGTTGTCATCCTCACCCTCATATACAGGGACATATGCATTACTGGCTTTAAAGGTCGAAATTTCCTCATCCATTACAGATCACCATCACACGAAAGACTCAAGTTTGTGTTTTATGTCCGGTATCCATTCAGCCTCACATATCTCGGCAACATAATCTCCATGTAACGGCCTTATTTGATCATTTATTATCATTTCAACAAGTAAAGGCCATAGATCTTCAGTCATCCATTTTGGAGAGGAGGCAATCTCATTGAAAGCCATAGCAAGTACCTGCTCAACTTCCCCCCTACCCATAACACCTGTAATCTTTTCTTTAATATCCGCAAGTATCTGCATGTTCTTTTTGTATTCAGAAGACTGAGTATACATTTCATTGAATACTATTTTAGACAGGATACGTAACTCTTCGGCCACATCTTCCGGATAAGTAGCCAACTGCTCTGCAGTCATTGGACGCTGTTCAAATATATGCTGCATCACATGTTTAGCAATCTCTATCTTATGCATGTTCTCTGAGAGATCAGCCTTTCCTGTGAACAGGGAGATTAAAAGAGCTCCACGACCAACTGAAGAGAAAATAACAGTACCAAACTCATATTCAATGACAGATTGTTTAAGTCCCATTGCAAGCTGCTGGCTCACATGTAACAGGTTATGGGTGATAAGGTTTGTAAGCTCAAATATTTTAGGGCCGATACTTTCAGGTATGTAGGATGCATATATCTTTCCATCTGCCCCTGCAAACAAAAGCACATCCACATCACTGGATTGATATGTCCTTTTTAACTGTGCGACCAGAGCAAACTTCAGAAGGGAGACATCCTCAAGGTCATCTTTTGATTTTTTTACTGACACGTCAACCCACCTCAGGCAATTATTGGACCAATTCTTCCAGCTCACTAAGGCTGTCAATTTCTATAAGGCCTTCATCATTTGAATCTGGAACATCCTCAGGCATAAGATCAGCATCTTCAACCTGCAGGGTTCCACCGGATAATTCACCGATATCCAATGGGACTTCTGGAGAGCGTTCTTCTTCCTTTTTTCTTCTTGCAAGATCATCTTTGGTCAATGTATCATTTAGACCTTGGGATTCGAAGAATATCTGCAGCGTTTCCTTTGGAGAGAACGGATATGACCAGTTCTCCTTCACGTAAACAAGACGTTCAAGTATTTTCTCATTGACTCTCAGATCTGCAGCAGTTCTTATAGCTTTATCAAAGACATCGTCATACTTACGCACATCTTCTGCAGACATTAGCGGAGTGGTTCTTACAACAACTCCAACACCACGAACAAATATATATGGATATACCTCTTCACCATGCCTTGTAGCACGCATTTTGATGATTTCAAGAGCCCTGTTAAACGCACCACCGATTGGCCTGTAACTCAGGTGTACAGCACCATCGGACATATAAATAGGAATCAACACATCCTCACCAATGGTCTCTCCGGGGGAAGCGTGCTCTTCAGTTGTGATGAGAACAGGACCAAGCTGTTTTAAAGTATAGAACAACTTTGTGATGACCTCACGCTGCTCCTGTTTATCCTGTATAGCCCATGTAAGAGGAGTTAAAGGATCTATCACAACACGGGTTTTGACGGCGTAATTTTGATTAGCCGCTACAAGTGCAGGAAGTTGTTCATCTACAAGCTTTACGAAATCCTTACCTTTTGAGTGAAAGAAGAAAAGCTCCTTTTCATAATACTCATCAAGATTAAAACCTAGCATTTTTGCTTCACGCATGATCTGCTCCGGAGGTTCTTCCATACTGATATAGAGAGCGTTCTCGCCATGCTCAAGACCATAGTTAAGATACTGCATAGCAAAGGTAGATTTTCCAGTACCACTTGAACCAACGACCAGAAGAGTTGTGTTATCACGCACTCCACCTTCAATTACCCTGTCAAGACCTGCGATACCAGTCGGTATCCTTTTCTCACCGCTCATTTATAGTCCTCCGGGAATCCTGATTCATTTAAATTAGTCAGGTCCTTAAATGTAGGACCTGAATCCGGCATCAATGAACCATTCTCAATCGAAAGTATCAGGGATTCATTGCTGTCAAATGGAAAGCTTTTTTCTATATAGACTGATTCGATGGAATGTCCCATCACCAGCATACGTCCACTTATATCAACCCACCCGGTGTCGTTTTTCATTACAACATTTATCAAGAGAATATTGTTGTTCTTTTGATCGATCCTTGCACATTCGCCCCTGTAATGGGATTTATCCGTAATCACCCTTACAAATTCACCTATGAAATCTCCCAGATGATTATTCGCTGAAACTGATCTATAACCTGACATTTATATCCCTACTGACCTTTTTTCATTTTTGCAAGCAGTTCGGCAAAACTATCTGTCTTTTTAGCTTCTTCCTGAAGTTGTTTTGTTTCCTCAGAGACTACTGGTTCAGGAGTTACAGGCTTATCTGATTGCTGTGCCTGTACTGTTTTGGCCATTGCACCAAATGCACCACCAAACGTACTGTGACTATCAGCAATAGAAGAAAGTTCTTCTTTGAGTTTCCAGGGAGGATCGAATATCTTTTCCTCAACTTTCATGCTGCTTGCAAATTGCATGTAAGCATTGCCTATTTCTGACAAACGACCACTTTCCAGTAACTTATACACTGTCAGTGCCCTTACTCTATCCTTTAATTCATTATCGTCAACAGGTGGCCTGATACCTGATAGTATCATCTTGTCATGATCATCTAGCATTACCTGGTATGCAGATATAGGCTGGAGGTCAACTTTGAACTTACATACATCATTGCCATTTTTGATACATTCGATCTCTTCAACTGTACATTCAAGTTCAAGATCCTCCCTGAAGAACCTGTGAAGAGCATCAGTTGTAGCTACGCACACTTTCTGGTTATTGAGTGCCGGGTAGAAATTACACACCGGATTATTGGGAACTGCATAAATGTAGTGCATTGGAGCATATGATATCAACTGCATGTTACCAAGACCAATTTCCCGGAAGAAATCCATGTGGAAACGATAAAGTGAAGTAGATCTTATCATCTCAATAGTACTTGCTTTGAGGAAATCTCTGGTTCCACTCCAGGGAACCTTAACTTTTGGGAATCTATCACTGATGTTTTGCTGTAATTTGAGCATTGCTCCAAAAGCACCCATTGACTGTCCAAAACTGCCATCGGACATAGTAGGAGGAGCCCCTCCGGCACTCATGAAAGGAGGAAGACCTGGGTCAGCCAATCAAAACACCTCCTTTTTGGTGATTAAGTTCATTTCACATCATCTCCCTGATTTGCTTTAGACCGTGTTCGGTAAGTGTTCCCGAAGTATCGCAGAAATTTTGTTCTCTCAGGTTCTTGAAACTGGTAGCAAGTGTATCATTATCAACACCTATGAAAAAACCAAGTTTCTGCAAATCATTTACACCAGTTGAAAGCATGTAAAGAAGCTTTTTATCAACATCAGAAAGCGATTGTTTTTTCGGAGGAGTACCACACATCGGTTGAAGATATGTCTTTAGCGTATTGATTATCGCTTCATTGCCACCCAATAATGCAGTAGCAGAAGCCGTAGCCCCTTCTACAACAGACGATGGCTGGAGATAATCGATCATAAGTACATGAGAAGTACCGATAGTCCGCTGAGCCTTAATGCGAATCTGATCAGTAACCTCTCTACCAACCATGGTTACACTTTTTAAAGGTATTGTCAACCATCCCCCACCCTCTGAGAACCATAGGTTCATATTGGTAAGATACAGAACACCTTTTTCCCAATTCTCGGAATAAAGGGAATTACCCATCATCACTGCTTTATAAATATAAGTAAGATCTACTTTTGCTATACCTTGCTCTTGAGCCATATGGAAAGACCCCGTATCCTTTAATTATATACGTAGTATTATAATTATAACTAATATTGTATTGGCGGTATTAATAACCTTCTGTTGAAAATTAAAATAAATAACATCTGCTTTTATGAAATACATTTTTTGCATTTACAATCAGAAAACAAATACAAAATCAAACATTTAAATAAGAAAAACTGAAAATAAAAAAGAAGTAATTGAATCTCATGAATTTACTTTGACTTCGTCTTCAAAGGCAGGAAATACCTTTCACCATTACATTTTGTGCAAATAAAAGCAGTGCCTGTCCTTTTACCTGTAACTTGATATTTGTTCACGAAATTATGCCCACATTTGCAGGGGGACATCATTTTTTGTTCACCAATAAACTTACCATCGAAGATGAACTCTTCCTGAGAATCAACAGGTTTTACTTCTTGTTGCTCTGGCTTTAAATCTTGCTGCTGGAGAGTTACATCCACTTCATTTTCCACAATATCAACAGCATCATCTCCAATAACCGTACAGCTGGCTATTGCCTCTGGCTTAGCCGACTTTTTAGTAGCTTCAAGACACATTTCTTTTGGGAACATCTTAAGCTTGCAGGACATTATATTTTCATCTAGCAAAGAAATCCCATTGAATGATAATGCTTCCTTCTGATCTTCCTCAAGTATCAAATAACCTGGATGATCACTAAGATACACCGGAGACTTTAGAGAAGGTTCTTCAAAATTAAGGGACTCAAAGAACAGCTTTGCAGTCTTATTCACCGGTTTTGTAATAACATGACCCATAAGCATATTAGATATCAGGAAAAACATATTTTTCCCCATACCCCTTCTTGCAAGCTGAGGAGATATCTCGATTCCACGTAGCACATATACCGGCCTGCCATCGCTTGAAGGAGAGCTCCACTTTTCATTCATAGCCCATCCGACAACAGTATTATTAGATATTGCCAGCACCAAAGCTACTGTAGGTCTTTTAAGCCAGCTTCGGAAGTTTGCGAGATAATCAGCCATACCAAGATATTTCCTGAAATAACTGAATTCTCCAATCTTCAATTTGTCCAGCTCAAAAGCATGCTCAAGTTTACAGAATGTTACTCCATCGTCAGTTTTTGCGAGTTCAAACATTATTACCAACTATCAATTTAAGCGCGGTTCCATAATCCCCAGTAAGGATTCAATCGGTTTTTAAGAAGGAACAAGTTATCATTGAAATTTTTTCTTGTCTTTACATGTCTTGAAGCAAGCAGATCGACCAGGTCCACATCGTCTTTAACATTGTCTTCACCAAGCAATGCACGCAGGACAACAGATGTTAGAAGACCGAGGTCATCGTGATATCCACCTTCCAGTAAAGTTATAACGTTCCATTTACTTGCAAGCTTAAATATTATTCTATAGTAACCTTCAATGGTCAGGTTCAATTTTGTCAAAGGTTCCTTGTAATAGGCATCAAATCCGCATTCAAGGATAACTAACTGCGGATCAAATTCTTCCAGAACTTTTTCCGCAACCTCATCATAGAAAATCCCATATTCGGGATTGCTTGACTCCGGAGGCATTTCCATGTTAATACAATAACCAAGTGCAGGTATTGCACCGATTTCTCTGATGAAACCTTTGTGCGGATATAAGGTTGATTGGTCCTGGTGTATAGATATACAAAGCACATTAGGATCTGCCTCAAACACAGCATAGGTCCCATCAGAAGCATGTGCATCAATATTCAGTATCGCAATCCTATCAATTCCATGTATTTCCTGGAGATACTTAACAAGTATGCCGGAGTTGTTAAAAAGACAAAATCCACTTGACGCATCAGGCCCTGCATGATGACCAGGGGGACGTACCAGAGCTAACGAATGCGTACATTTGCCATCAACAACCAGATCCCCGGCATTGAGAACACATCCCAGAGCATGCATAGCGACTTCATAAGAAGATGGACATACAAAAATATCGTTACCAGGGTTCAACTGAGAATTACCTGTACAAGATCTGATTAAATTGACATACTTAGCAGAATGAACGCGTAAAATATCCCTTGCAGAAGCTGGTTCTGATTCATACATGTGACATTTGAAGCCATCAATCAGATTTTTTTCTTTCAGATAGTCCATTATTTTGATTAGCCTGGAAGGATTTTCAGGACATGGAAAACCATTCAAAATAGAATCATGAAGATGATGGTTAACATTAAAAGTAAGACCAACACGTATCATCCGGACACCTGTGAAGAAAGCACCGGGTTAGTCTTTTTCGATTCCTCTACTTTTTTCTGAGTATCTGCGAATATTTGCTTTTTAAGATTCTGCTTATAACTCGAGATTTCCTGGCGATCACTTACAGGATTTGGCTTTCCATGAAGAGCATTAAGCACACTATGACATAACTGCCCATTGAAATCATGATAACCACCTTCCATAAGGAAAACCATTGGACCGTTAAATACTGAGAGCACTTTTGATGTCATATGATGATAACCATCAGAATCTAAAGTCAAACCTATATTTTTTTCCCGGTAATACGCATCAAATCCACAACTGAATATAATCACCTCAGGGGCAAAATGACGGATAAGAGGCAGAATAGCCTCATCGAAAGCCATCATATATTCTTCGTTACCTGCACCCTCTGGCATTTCAACGTTTATAGTATACCCTTTACCTGATTTTTCCCCTATCTGCGTACTGAAGCCCTTGCGAGGATAAAAACCATGAGGATCTCTGTGAAGAGACATAAACATAACGGTGGGATCTTCATAAAATATCTCCATTGTACCATCGCCTGCATGTGCATCCCAATCAAGTATCAGTATTTTGCCCACATTCCTGCGTTTTTGCAGATGTCTTGCAAGGACAGCAGCATTGTTGAAAAGACAGAAGCCACCATATTTCTGCGAACTTGCATGATGACCTGGAGGACGTGCAAGCACAAAAGCATGTGAAAATTCCTTATCCACAACCATATCGCCTGCTCTTATGGCTGCTCCCGCCGCCATCTTTGCGATATCGAAGGAAGTCTTGGTCATATAAGTACTATCGCCCAAAAAACCTCCCCCTGCACTAGCATAGGAACGGACAAATGAGATATATGATTCTTCATGTACTCTTAAAAGGTCGGCTTCATCAGCCATCTCAAATTTATCGGTCAGAATGCATGTACCATCTTCAAAAACCTTATTTTTCTCCAGATACCACATAGCTTTAATAAGACGCTCAGGTCTCTCATGAGTAGTTAAGGATAAAGAAGCAGCGTCATGACTTGTATGATCTTTGTTATAAAGAAATGCAATATTTACAGGTTTATCGGAATCATTGATGCCAGCCTTCTCTGGAACCTTATGTTTCTTTACATTTTTTGAAATAACAGGAGATTGTGGAACTTTTTGAGTGCTTTTGGATTGTAAAGGTTTAGTACTTTCAACCTTTTTTACTTCCTTTACCCCGGAAGTTCCAGATGGCACTTCAGAAAGTAAAGTAGAAGATGATGATTCTTTTTTCGCAGTATCATGACTGTTTGTCAGTCCCTTAGGCTCAGGTTTTGGTTTTGCAGGTTCTAATGGCTTTTTTATAAAGGCCCTGGATACAACTATATAATCAGAATCCAAACTGTCCTTTGGCTTCAGCTTAGGTACAGAGTCTTTTAAAGAAAGGTTATCCTTTGCATGTAACGAAGCGACAAGCAAGTTATCCTTTTTATCAGTTGAAACTGGCTTGTCCGATACGTTTGGATTCTTTTTCAAAATCTCAGTCACACTTGTAGAATAATGAGAGATGCTTTCTTTTTCCCCTGCATCGTCTTTTGTTTCAGCTATTTCAATTTCAACGGACTGATACTGGAAATCATCAAAAACACCTGATAAAACATCTGGAATTATTGCATTGATTTCTGTTTCATCCACATCAGAAACTAGCAACGTTTCAACTTCATCTTCATTAAGCTCTTCAACAGGAGTATTTGTGGCATCAACCCCAGGAATAACTTCCATAACTTGTTTTTGCTTTTCAATTATACCAGAACGTACCAGTTCCAGAAGAGAACCATCTTCAGATGAATCACCTTCGGTACTTGTTGTTTCTTTTCCATCAAGATAAGATGAAAAAGCATCATTCAACTTTTTCATTATATCTGAGGATTCCTTTTTAGAAGATTCCGCTACCTCGTTATTATCCGATGACACCAATTTCACCTGCAAATCTTATTGAACCTGCAACCACACAGGATCAAGTACACCAATGTACTTTGTATTCATAAAATC
Organism: Methanolobus sp.; assembly: GCF_016278385.1. GTDB lineage: Archaea > Halobacteriota > Methanosarcinia > Methanosarcinales > Methanosarcinaceae > Methanolobus. The sequence continues at coordinate 6,181 of NZ_JADQBY010000021.1, read as the reverse complement.
AAAGACAACCGTTGGCTCTTCAATAGACGCCCAGCCAGAAACTTTAGCTGTTACAATCCATGTTCTTTTTATAGTCTCACCTGGAGCAATAGTATCAAAGAAAAGATTGATCTTTTCCGCTTCAAGTGTAGTCCCAAATTTAGCTTTGATTGCAAAATTCACGTAAGGTTCTTGTGTAAAATTCTTCACCCATACATCCACACTTGCAGCTTTTCCGACAGTTATATCCTGCGATGGAACAAATCTCACATACTGTGCTATGGATTCTTTCTGTATGGGAGTTGCACCTGAAACATCCATTACCCTGCTGTTTTCTTTTTTCTTTGCCTTGTCTTTCTTATCCAGATAAAGTCCTGCACCAAGCATACTAAAAGCAAGTACAGTTATGATAGGAGCATTATTAGTAATTAGATCAATAGAGGTACTTTCCACTTCAATGTCGACCAACTCCACGTTTTCAAATGTCAACTCTGAATTAAATGAAACCCTTGTTATGATCCAGCCTAGCTCACTGTCCTGCAACCTGAAATAAATAGGAATTACAGTGGTAGTTTTTGCATTTCCGGAAAGGTCAAGGGTTGCTACAGAACATTCAACTTTTACTATAGCAATATTATCGACTATTTCCTGGGAAACAGTATTGATTCCCGTAATAGTCCCCGGCCCTATACCTTTATTCTTGAATATCATTGTGATGCTTGCAGGTGCAAGAAAATCCTTACCGACATATAGAGAATAAGCCAGACCAGGATCATCTTCATTGACAGCGTTCAAAAAATCCAAAACCGTTGAGTTGATTGATTCTTCGGGGGATTTGGCAATACAACCACTGTGAAAGATAGCAGCCGCAAGAACAAGAAAACAAATGATATAGGATGATCTGTATTTCATGTGAGCACCGTAAATAGATAGATGGTTAGGGAATACTATTATTGAGCTTTTTTATCTTGTTTATTTTATTAATCCTATATATATATAATGCTGCTAATGCAAGTATCAGCTCAATAAAAATCAGAAGGGGTAGGAAAAAGCTGTTTTTATAAATGGACTTTTTCTGCATTGTGATATATGCTGCGTATTCGAATGCAGGCTTATCCTCTAACATAAAGGAACGTATACCACTGACACCCTCAAGTACCACACGTCCATCCTGCACAGACTGTGATGCATTATCAAGTCCATCATATGAGACCAACTCCATACCAGCAGGGAGAACGAATCTCATATTGTCAATGAGGGGATGACCGAGTACCCACACACTATGATTTCCTTCGGAAATTGTAGAATTTGCCCCATATTGTACTATTGTTGTTACATTCAACTGAGAAGTATCAACCAGACCCTCTGCACCTTCAAACTGAAGATCAGTAGAATCTATTTCCAACGGAAGTGAACTATTATCGATTAGAACATATTCTAAGAATTGGGCTTTGTGATTTAGTAGATAGCTTTCCCTGTATACTTCGACCTCTGAAGCATTTACATTTCCACTGTCGTCTGCATCCAGATCCGCTCTGAAACCCACCGCATCCTCAAATGTATATGTTTCATGTATTGTAAAAGTGATAGATTTATCATGCAGTTCAATATTATTGATAAACGAAACATCTGCTGAAGCTTTTACAGCAAAACAACAGAATAATAAAATAAACAGTAAAACGATAGTTCTTTTGCTCATATCATCCCTCATAAAATATAAGAAATATCCGACTCATGGATAGAGCTGGACTGTTTCCCTAGTACCATACGACGACGGAGCTAAAAAGGTTGCCATTGTCGTTGCACCGTACTCAGGCGTAAGTACTATAATAACGCTTGCGCGTGGCCCTATATCAAGGTTAGAATCCTTCTGCCCACCAGCAGTATTTACTTCACCTATTGTAGTAAATGAAAGATCATCACCAGATACCGTGGACACATAGATAATCGCAAGATCCCCGGTATTCATAATAGGGTTACTTTGGGTAAATGACAGGTCCTCGTCCCTGATCTTCTTTACCGTGAAAAAATACTTTGCATTATCACCAGGTGTTGTCTGCGTGTCCTTAAGCAAAGCTCCTAGATTAACAGTTGCAGCAGTGGCATCCGACGAAAAATTACTCATCCCGTAATCATGGGTCTTGTCATTTTTCGCATAAAGCAGGTCGTTGGTGTTAGTCCCATCTGTGATGGTAACTATTAACTGATTAAGATCTACAGGAGAACTCCCTACATTCAGGCCGACCCGTATCTTTAACAGAGAGATATTGCCTGCCATATCAGTAGCATTATTCTTTGCACGAGTACCTTCAATATTTTTAATCACAAGATTAGATGAAACTTCCTGGGTTGCCTGCTTACCGGTCGATTGTGCCTGCTGCTGGAGAATACCAGATGTCTGTATTAACACAGAAGCGGCTACCGTAGCAATAAGCACCATAGCAATAAAAATGATAAGAGTACCGATACCCACCTGAGCCCGTGCATCTGCGAACATTCCGGTCTTTTTATTTGCCTTCATGAAAAACATCTCCGGGAAAAAAGGATGGTGTGTAGAATTCCTACACACAAAAAGTCATCTTATGGATACAACTGTACGTTTTCCTTAACTCCGTATGAGGATGGAGTTACAAATTCAGCAACCGTTGCCGCACCTGATTCAGGAGTGAGCACAATGTTCACCAAAGTCCTCGGAACAAGATTCATATCTGAGGTTACAGGTGTTGTACTTGCCCCAAGAGTAGTAAAACCAGCCCCACTGGATGATGTTGTTGATATATATACTATTATAAGGTCACCAGTGTTCATCACAGGATTACCCTGGGAGAACGAAGTATCTTCATCACGTATCCTATCCACGGTATAGAACTGAGCAGGGTTACCAGCAGTAGTAAGCAATGCGTTCAGATTAGCTGCAGCGGTTCCACCGGATGCAAAACCAGTCATGACAGCACTATATGATTTAGAGTTACCTGCATATACCAGATTATGTGCAATCGTACCATCTGTAATGGAGATAACTACCTGATTCACGTCGACTGGGGAACTGCCCACGTTAAGGGCTACCTGTAGTTTGAGCAGGTCAATGGTAGCAGAGAGATTTGAACCGGTTTTTGCACGTATGCCTTCAATATTTTTTATCATCAGATTGGATGATACTTCCTGGGTTGACTGTTTACCAGTGGACTGCGCTTTCTGCTGCAGTATACCGGATGTCTGAATTAATACAGCAGCTGCTACCGCTGCAACGAGTACCATGGCAATGAATATGATAAGAGTACCAATACCCACCTGAGCCCTGGTATTTTTGTTTAAATTAAATGCTTTGTTTGCTTTCATGTACGATCCTCCTCTTATATCCTACGACTTTTGGATATTTTACTATTATAGAATTGAATAATATATATACCATTTGGTTGGAAATGTCAAACACCAAACAGCATCTTTTTGTACTATCAGATTATTAATATATAATAACAAATAATTAGATATGAGGTTAAGAGATGAGCACAGGATTACTGTTAAATGCAACGATATGTTTTGCAATAACAATATCTTCATTCGCATTTGCATGGGTACTTTCCCAAAGCGATTCGCAACATAATAAAAAAAGCAGACCTGCACTCTGGTCCCTCATAACTTTATGGTTGCTTGTTGGCTTTACATACTTGCCTACAACAATAAGGATGATAGCAGCATACATAGGCAACCAGCAACTGGACTTGGCTATGTATTATATGGCCTCATTACCATTCTCTTTCGTTTCAGTGCCACTGGTCTTTTTTATCCTGTATGTCATTGTAGGCGACCAGAAGATTAGCAGCTACATCTCGTTACTTTTCGTCTTTTTTGGTGCAGCCTATTTGATATTATTATATTCCAGCGGAGTCATTGGCCCCACTACTACACCCCTTACATCCATGTTCACAATCAATAGTGATATCGCAATTAATATCTATCTGATAGGACTTTTTGTGATACCTACGGCGATGATAATAGGACTGCTTTTCCTCATATTCCTGCAGCGTATGCCAAAAAGGCTGCGCTACAGAACTGCATTGCCACTGGTAGCTATTTCATTTGTCTTCGATTTCATACTTACCGACATGATCACGCTTGATGATACTATGCAACTTGCAGCCAGGATCTTTGTACTCATCGGCACAGTACAGGCATTCCTTGCTTACTTCCCTCCAATGACTCTGCAGGAAAAACTCGGGATAAAAGAATACGAGTATACGCTCTATGAAAATGATGAAGAAGCAGACTATGATGAGGGTAATGCAGAGGAGAATGATATCAATGTCTGAAGATATCGATGTCAAGTTGGAGCAGAAAGTTGCTGAATTTTACCAATCACTCGGGATACATCAGGGACCAGGAGATATACAATACAGACTAATACTCAAAGTCCTTGGTAAGAACGAAGGCAGGATTACAGAGTTCTCAGAGATACGAGAGTACACAGACATGTTCGCAGACAAGGGGAGTATTGGAAGCAAAATGAAAACTATATTTCAGCTTGAAGGCTTGGCCGAGAAAGTAAAAAGGGGCGGATATATCATTACTGACAAAGGGATGACAGCATTTCATTTTCTCAAAGATACGACAGCATTCTATAAGAAGAACAAGAGGATGGGCGAGATAATAGAAAGAATGCCCTAAAACCCTATCCAATCTTTTTAGTCACATGCTTCTGTTTTGTATAGCCTCCTTTTAGATGTACCAGAGGTGACTTTAAAGTTAATATTCAAATAGAAAATATACAGGCACTATTTCCCATATGGATAATCTGTGAAAGTGGCCCTTGGAAAAACCTACGTTTGATTTTATTTTAACCTAATCGTTTAAAGTGCATTACTCCCTGAGTTTTGCCCATCACAGAAAACAAAAAGAAAGTGAATGCATTTGTTCCAGATTAAAATCCTACTATTTTAGCAGATCGTATAACAAACACTAAAACTGTTTTATTGCATGAAAAACAGATAGATGTCACTGCTATTGATTCAAATAGGTTTCAAATACCCATTGTAGCAATAGTAGTCCTGGAAAAATAAGGAAGAAGTGAAAATAATTCCTGAAAGCTAGGTTTCTATTGATATTTAAAGTCTATTGATACTGGTTTTAAGCTATTAGGCAAATCTGTACCTGATACCAAAAATGCTAACCCATGGAACAAATATTCATGTCCTATCCTGCAAGAAACAGAATTCAAAAATAATTCAAAAAATCAAGTGTTTATTTCAGTTTTTTATGGAATTGTATTGGCCTTTGAAAAGCTAAACTGCAAGATATCTTACAACAAAATTGCCTCTGACAGAATACTTCAATCTAATAATTGATTAAAAAAAAGAAAAGATAAGGCGAAAATTACCTTATGGATAAAGTTGCACGTTCTCTCTGATACCGTATGAAGACGGAGTTACAAATGCTGCAACTGTCGTAGCACCAGCCTCAGGAGTCAGAACAATATTCACTGAAGTCCTTGGCGAGATGACCAGACCACTGCCACCCAATCCGGCACTCGTATCTATTGCACCTACCAAGTCAAACCCAGCATCACCAGCAGCAGCAGTAGAGATGTAGAGAGTTACAAGGTCACCCGTGTTCATAATCGGTTTTGCCTGAGTAAAAGAACCATCTTCATCGCGTATCTTTTCTACAGTGAAGAAGTACTTTGCATTATCACCAGGTGTTCCCTGTGTAGCTGTTAACAAAGCTTTTAGGTTAAGAGCTGCACTATTTGTAGTAAGGAAATCTTTCATGATAACATCATGGGTTTTAGCATTATTACCATAAACCAGATTATTAGTTGTAGTGCCATCGGTTATAGAAATGACAACCTGATTGATATCTACAGGAGAACTGCCAACGTTCAGACCTACGTTGAGTTTCAGCAGAGACACATTTCCTGCTATGCTAGTAGCATTATCCTTTGCACGGACGCCCTCAATGCTTTTAATCATTAGATTAGACGATACTTCCTGGGTTGATTGCTTACCTGTTGCCTGTGCTTTCTGTTGTAGTACGCCAGAGGTCTGAATAAGTACAGCAGCTGCGACAGCAGCGACCAGGACCATGGCAATAAAGATTATAAGAGTACCAATACCCACCTGAGCATGCGTATCCCTCTGCAGGGATATTTTCTTGTTTGCTTTCATAATACATCCTCCTTAAAAACATGTACAGTTAGACTGCACAT
>NZ_JADQBY010000006.1 GCF_016278385.1 Methanolobus sp. | reverse complement strand
GCATTTGATAAGATTGAAACTTGTAGTGTGGCATCTATGTATCCTGTATGCATCAAAGCAATGAAGTGAATATATGGGGTTCCTCAAAGGTTGAATTGATGAGATACAATTTTAACATCAACTAATGAGAAGTGTAAAGAATATCCCATATGCCCTATACTTTTTTTCCATTGGAATGAAAAAAGGTTGAAAAAATGCTTTACAGTAAAATTAATGGGAGATTCTTTACAGTTAAGTAAATGGATAAGTTTCTTTGCAGATTGAATTGTGATTGAAAATGATACTTATGTACATTTTAATTCGTTCATAAATTGAATGTAAGAAGCTAAGAAGGTGAAAGATGTATTGATGTGCTTTCAACCATGAACCCCCGTCAATCCTGCTTATTTTGCCTTTTCAAGATGGTCATTCGCTTTTGTCTCTATTTCCCTTTCTTCCTGCTAGAGTGGCTTTCCTGTGACCCTATACATCATCTTTAATTTCATTTTTAATTTGATTCTTCTCTTCATCATCAATTGCAGGAATCTCAATATCATCCATCCATGATGTATCTGGTTCATCATCTAATTGTTTCATCTTCTTTCGATTTGCCATTTTCTCTACTAACCCAAATTTACCTTCTTCCAACCATTTCTGCATAATTTCTATCATCTTGCCTTCGTAATCTTCTTCAACGTATTGCTGTTGTTCATCAACATGCAACTCACGTCTGCAATTGAAACAAACATGATTTGAAAATGGATTAATAATACCACATACACTACAATTGATTGTTGCAAGTTCATGTTTTTCTATTTCTTCGGATGGTACATCAATTCCATATGCTTTACATATTTCAAGGTCATGTGCTTCTTCTGATATATGTACATATTTTTCGACCATTCGACTTGATTTAGTCCAACCGAATTGTTTTTTTAGAATCTGGTCAGATAGAAGTGGTGATATATGAGTTACTTTACTATGGCGTAATAAATGTGGATGTACTCTCTTTTCAATACCTGTTTTTTTTGCTACTTGTATGATTATCGTTGATACATGCTTATTTGAGATTCTACCATTATGAGTCATAAATAAAGGGGATTCAGGATTTTTAGTCGGATGATTATTGATGTAATTAATGACATATGGTATTGAATCCTTTAACCTGATTCTCCTTTCACCTGTTTTTCCATTCACTCTAATATAATATCCTCTTTTATCTTGTTTAATATCTCCAAAATGAGAATGTTCTATTAACTCTCCAATCCTGCACCCTGTGTCATATAACATTGCAATTATTGTTTTATCACGGTCATTTTTGCAATGTGCAATCATACTATCAATTTCTTGTGTTGTCAATACATCATCAGGTTTGATTTCTTCCTGTACTCTGTTAAATGTAATCCACTTGACACAATCCGGTTTTTCATCGGTATCATAGAGATACTTGAAAAAAGTTAAAATAACCGATAGTATTGAATTTACGGTCAGTGCCTTGAGATTATTTCTACTTGCTACATAACTTTGTATATCTCTTTTAGTCATTTCATCAAACGGTTTTCCATTAAATACCGCCAACCTTCTTAACTCAATGACATCATTATACAATGTTTTAACGGAAAATTTCTTTATATTTTTCCTGTAAAAATAGTATTGTCGCAGTATTTCAAGTTGCGCAGATGTCATTTTTCTGTCATCGGTCTTATTTTTAGGTGGTGTGTTTTCACTCCGTAACTCTAATAACACTTCTGCTCTATACTCATAGTCCATGATACTACTTCCATATATCTTTATTTAATATAATTCAATTGTATTAAGGTTGCTATATACCGTAACAATAATGAACATTGTTGTTGTAAATCAGCGTATACGAGGCTTTCAAATGGAACATTGTCATTCAAAAAAAGAAAAACTTCAGAATCCCATAAGGCATGCGAAGATCACCGAAAATATGAGCGTTGACGAACTTGTACATGCTCTTGATGGCTGTGCTTTTGGTGCAGGAAAATTAGCAGATGCTGTTGACATCTACACCGAGATGCTTGCAAATGAATCCACCAGTTTCTTCGGGCTGGCAGGAGCAATGGTGCCTGCGGGAATGAGGGACATAGTTACAGACCTTATAAAGGACGGTTACATCGATGTGCTTGTCACCACAGGTGCCAACATGGTGCATGAGATCGTGGAATCAATGGGACTGCATCACTACAAGGGATGTGCTGAATGTGATGACATCGAACTGAAACACGATGAGATAAACAGGATATACGATGTCTACCTGCCAGAGCCTTATTTTGTTGATTTTGAAGAGAAATTGAAGGCAATTCTTTCGGATATAGGTCCTGATACCATCTCCATCAGGGAGTTCATGACACACCTGGGGAACAACATCGATGACAAGAACTCGATCTTAAGAGCTGCAGCTGACATGAACGTTCCTGTTTATTGTCCTGCCATACAGGATTCAATGATAGGACTTCAGGCATGGCTCTTCAAGCAGTCAAAACCACTTAACGTGGATGCTTTTGCAGATATGAAAGAGATAATCGACATCTGCTACGAGGCAAAGGACCCGGGTGCCGTACTTATCGGTGGCGGTGTCCCGAAGAATTACATATTCCAGTCCATGCTCATAACCCATCAGGAATTCGAGTATGCCATACAGCTCACAATGGACACCCCGGAGACAGGAGGACTTAGCGGTGCAACCCTTGACGAAGCACGTTCATGGGGTAAGGTCAGCGAGACTGCACGCTCTGTAACAGTCCACTCGGATGCAACCATCACACTCCCGATAATGGTAGCGGCAGCAAGAAGCAGGCTTGCCAAGATGTAAATTATGCAGGAGCAGTTACATGGAAAGAAAGACAGGACTTATACTCGCACTTGATGTTACAAACAGGAACGAAGCCATCAAAATATCCAAACAGGTTGCCGGATATGTCGATGCCATTAAAATAGGCTACCCTCTGGTCCTTGCAACAGGAATGGACATAATAGACCAGCTTTCAAAATACGCACCAATCATTGCAGATTTCAAGGTTGCTGACATACCAAATACAAACCGCCTGATATGTGAGCAGGTTTTCAAGGCAGGTGCCGATGGCGTTATCGTCCAGGGATTCACAGGACATGACAGTCTTGAAGCTGCTGTGAAACTTGCAAAGGAGAAGGACAAGGATATCTACGTAGTAACCGAAATGAGCCATCCAGGTGCTCTTGATTTCATGCAGCAGGCTGGCGAAGGCATTGCAAAGATGGCAGCAGATGCAAAAGTAACCGGTGTAGTCGCACCGGCAACCCGACCTGAGCGTGTTACAGAGATAAGGAAAATAATAGGAAACGAACTCTCCATTATATCGCCTGGCGTGGGTGCACAGGGAGGAACAGCTTCCGATGTCATAAAAGCTGGTGCTGATTGGGTAATCGTTGGCAGGAGCATTTACCAGTCAGATGAACCGGACATGGCTGCCAAAAAAATAGTTGATGAGATAAAAGAAGTAATCTGATTTTGAGATTATGATCTATGTGCCGATGATGATAAAACACATCTGATTCATGATGAACCCTATGAGTACTGAGGCACATGTATCATCTAATTGAACCCTAGCCTATTAATTCCATATTCTGTTTGAGAATATTGGAGAATACCTCATTCTTTTTAACATCAGACCTTGCTTCTTCAAGACTTCTTTTCAAGTCTGAAACTGAAGTTTCAAGGCTTTGTATATAAATTGTCTGCTGTTCCAGTTTATTATTGAGCTTTTTGATATCAAGGTCCTGACGATGAATTGTGACATTGATACCAATTTCCCTGTTGGTTTTCTCAACCATTTCACCAAGCTCTTTTCTTCTGATTTCCATCTCCACAAAAGCTTTCTCCATCTCCTCTGCAAATCTGGAGTTTTCTTCACGCTTTTGCATGATAGTATCATTTTCAACTTCAAGTTCAGATTTTCTCGCTTCCAGAGCTTTCATATCTTCATGGAAACCAAGTTCTTTTTCCTCGTAAACTTTTATATTCTCTTCATGTTTGAGTCTGAGTTCTTCACGTTCTGCCTTAAGTTCAGTTTTCTTCTCATCAAGAGCCTTTATCTTTTCCAGGAAAACAAACTCCTTCTCCTCATGAGCTTTTACTCTTTCTTCATAGACAGCTATGGAAGTTTCCAGTTCCTTTGCTTTAGGACCAAGTTCGATAAGTTCTGTATGAATATGTTCCTTTATCTTTTCGATCGAAGAGCGCTTTTCCACAAGTAGTGATTCTTCATCATGAAGTTCAGTTTTGAGTGTCTCAATATCAGCACGTTTGCGATTGAGCTCTTTTAATTCAGCGTAATAACCGGACTTAATAATTTCAATAGCTGCAGGACAAGTAGCTTCTGCCAATTCTATTGATAATTCCTCACCGGTTGAAAGTTTCTCTTCCATATACCTGCATTTTTCATCAAGTTCAGACTTCTTTTGAGTATACTGCTCAAACTCTGTTTCGTAAGTCGATCTGAGGGAGGATAGTTCTTCCATCCTGGCATTATATTCATCGAACTTCTTTTCATAATCAAGGCGGGAACTTTCAAATTCCTTTACCTGAATCTCGAACTCAGAACGCTTTTGCTCGAATGCAGATATTTCCTTTTCAAGTTTCTCTGTCTGCTCTTTGGGTATGGCTTTTTTAGCTCTTTCCGTGGCAGACTTAAGAATAGCACATTTTATGTTGAGAGCTTTTTCCTGTTCTTCAAATTTACTTTGGAGTTCATCAAGCTCTTTTTGCTTTTCCTCATATTCAAGGATATCAGATTCATACCGCGACCTTATTTCAAGAAGCTGGGCCTCTTTCTGAATAAAACCATCTACATCAAACCTTGGTGTACTGGAAGCAGGGATCTTATTCTCCGAAACAATATTCTGATTGTTTCCTGGTACGTAGTTCATAAGAGATATAGTAGAAGCTTCATGTTTTGCTTCATTTTCTTTTTCATCTTTTACGATGGGTTTTCGATAAATATTAGGAGTAAAAACCTTAGATGATTTTTCAGCCTTTTTATTTTCACCAGACAAATTCAATGAACTCATTAAATCAACTCCTCATCCTGTTTTCCGACAACCGGTTGTTTCCAGAATTCCATTGGCATATTCCGGGCAAGTTCCAATGCACCTTCAGATATACCGTAAACAGAGTCCAGGTCAAGGAATACATCCCCTCCACCAAGCTCTTTAAGCTCACCTTCAATAAAAGTACCAATGTCGAGCAGCTTACTTGTACCACCAAAAATATGAATATTATTCCTTAAGGATTCACGTATACCAGGATCAACATCAGATAATATCCGAGTAATTCCTGAGACTATGTCAGTAACCACAAATTCACATGCAATTTGTACCTCCTCAGCTATTGATTCCTCAATATCTCCACTTTCAAGAGGAACAGTAACAATACATGGATCGGAACTAGGACCCAGATGTCCGTATTTTTCCTTCCACTCCCTTGCAAGTTCTTCTGTTACATTTGAATCTGGCCATCTTTCATTGATAAGTTTAACTATTTCCATATCAATGTCCTTTCCGGCACATGGAAGACTTAAACAATCTGTTTCCTGAGGAACATCGCCACTAATGATACAAATATTTGTTTTGTTACAACCAATATCTACTAACACAGAATTATCAAGAAAATCATACCTATAGGCCATGCAAAAAATACCATCTACAAGCATTGCACCTGAAAAAATCTCCCTGGAAAGTTCCAGAAGTTTCTTTTTGTATGCCTTTTGTGCATTTGAAGGCACACCTAGAATTGCATATGTATTCACTCTGCTCATATTGACATCATGTTTTTCAAGAATGTTTTTCAAATATTTCCCGCAGGCAATAACATCTTCTTCAGTTTTTAATTCAATATTCAGGATTTCTCTGATGTTGTCAACCTGTGATTCCAGCGCATCTTCACCAAATAGCACTTTTTCTGTAGAACTGTCACTATCATCATTCAGAAGAGCTACAACAGTTCGCTCAGAGATTTTATTCCCATCACTTGTGCAAACAGATGTTTTAAACATTCCTGCATCAATTCCAAGATACAGAAAATCATCATTTGTGGTGAACTTATCCATGTAATCACTATCGTTTTTAAGACCCACATCGAATTGCAATATGTATATAATGGGATCCTTTTTTATTGAATATGAAGTGTTCTATTAAATCAGTATTTATATATTATGAACATAAGATTCACGATTATGGCTATAAATTGACAGAAACAAATTGACCATAATTCTAAAAAAGGATGCAATAGCCTATTAATGAGCAAATGTACTCATGTACATAAAGTTATATTTTATAAAGAGATATTAGATATAATTATCTTTATGCTTTTTGTACAAAACATGTATGATACCTTCTGCAAGACCCAACTGAGGAACGTGCATATGAGTCACATTACCCCACTTCATAACTGAGTAATATATTTTAGAAGCAGGCACTATAACATCAGCCCGGTCCGGACGCAGACCCAGTTTAGTTATACGCTGTTCCAGTGTGAAGCCCTTGAGATAGGTATTGAGGCTTCTGATATCCGTATCCTGCAGAAGAGTACCATCCTTCCTGCCAGACATACGGAAGAGCTTATTTATATTGCCACCGCTACCGATAGCATTGTCTGGTTTATGCTTTCTGGTGATCTTTTTTACCCATTGCTTCATCTCATTCCAGTCTTCTTTTGTCACGATGCCTTCAAGAATACGAATTGTTCCTATATTGAATGACCTGTAAGCAAAGACTTCATCCCCTTTAAATAGGATTACTTCCGTGCTGCCACCACCCACATCAATATGAAGATAAGTGGAATCACTACTCCCAACTATCTTTTCTATACGATTGGAATAGATGATCTTTGCTTCCTTCCTTCCACTTATGACCTTAAGGTCAATACCACTCTTTTTCTTGATTATGGAAACAATCTCATCGCTGTTGTCAGCTTCTCGCATTGCTGAAGTTGCACATGCCATAAAATCAATTGGTTCATAAGCATCCATAAGATGCTTGAATGCGATCATCGTACTTACAAGACGGGAAACCTTTTCCTGAGATATATTATTATGAACAAACGCATCCTCACCAAGTCGAATTGGCATACGAACAAGAGTTATCTTTTCATAGATAGGTTCCACCCCACCATAGTCAACTCTTGAAAGAAGTAACCTCACGGCATTGGAACCAACATCAATTGCAGCAAATTTCATAAGACATCCTCATGTTCCACTCGTTTTTTAAGGAAATCATAAATATCATCCTGAGCCTGATGTGGACTGTCCCCACCTGTTCTGTATTTATTATCCTGGTGCACATTGATTATCCTTGCCTTGGTATTATCCAGGAATTGTAAATTCATGTATTCCCTTAATTCTTCTTGAAGAGAAGGATCATAAATGGGTGTTGCAACTTCCACACGTCTGTCAAGATTCCTTACCATCCAGTCAGCTGATGAAATGAAATATCTTTCATCTTCATTATTACAGAAAATAAAAATACGGGAATGTTCGAGATATTTATCAACGATACTGATGACCTCGATATTCTCACTGAATCCACCGACACCCGGAACCAGTGAACAGATACCCCTGATAACCAGCTTAATCCGGACCCCCGCCTTGCTGGCATCATAAAGTGCATTGATCATATCACTGTCCACAAGACTATTCATCTTCGCATGAATGTATGCCGGCTTCCCCGCTTCCGCATTCTCTATTTCATTTTCAATGTGTTTCTTGAAGTTATTGCGCATTTGCAGAGGAGCAACTATGAGATGCTTGTAATCATAGACTTTATAGTTATGAACGAAAAAATCAAATACCTTTTCCACTTCAAACGTCAGATCAGGATTTGATGTCATAAGCATATGATCACAATAGAGCTTTGCAGTGGATTCATTGAAATTACCTGTTCCGATGCATGAATAATGAACAGTATTTTTCCCCTCGTTCCTTGTAATATGACAGAGTTTTGAATGGACTTTCAAACCATGCACACCATCAATGATCTTTGCGCCTGCATCTTCAAGTTTCTGGGTCCAGTAGATATTAGATTCCTCATCAAATCTCGCCTGAAGTTCAATGACAACTGTGACGCTTTTCCCATTCTTTATCGCATTAATGAGTGCATTGATAACATTCGAATTGCGAGCAACCCTGTAAAGAGTGATCTTTATGCTTGATACATCAGGATCGATTGCTGCCTCTCTTAGAAAGTCAATAAAATAATCGAACGACTGATAAGGATAATGAAGTAGAATGTCTTTTCCCCTTAGAGCAGCAAATATGCTTTTAAGTTGTAGAAGGTGTTTTTGAGGGAGTGGGTGTTTTTTTTCATAGAAAAAGGAGTCAGGACCAACTTTAGGAAAATCCATGAAATCCTTTGCATTATGATATTTTCCACCTGGCACCAGATTTTCGAATTTTTGGAGTTTTAGTCTTTTAAGTGTGAAATCCAATAGATAGTAAGGCATGTCCCTGTCATAAACAAAACGAACTGGCTGGCCTTTTTTTCTATCCTCAAGGCTATCAGATACTTTTTCGAAGAAACTTTTTGTTACATCATCAACAATATCCAGCTCAGCATCCCTGGTAAGTTTGATGGTATATGCACCTATTGAATCGTATTCAAAGGTGGAGAAGATATCATCAAGACCAAAGCGGATAACGTCATCAAGCATGATAACACATTTCTTCTCGCTAGAATGTGGGAGCAGGATATAGCGAGGAAGCACATCCGCAGGAACTTCGATCAAAGCAAATTTTGAACCATTTGGGTCCCATTTTTTCCTGACATCAATGAGCAGATAAATGAACTGATTCTTTAAATATGGAAAAGATTGAATATCTTTCAGCATGACAGGAATAAGACGTGGTCGTACCTTTTCCTGGAAATAGACCTTAAGGAAAGCTTTTTGAGCTTTATCAAGCTGTGTTTCATCAACAATGAAAATGTTATGCTTTTCAAGCTCTTTTGTAAGTTCAACAAATATTTTGTCAAACTCATCTCGAAGCTCCAGAACTTTATCATACACCTGTTTCATGACTTTTTTTGGAGAATCACTTACCATAACCTTCGACTTGAAACCAGCATCTATCATGCGCTGTAATGTGCCAACCCTCACACTGAAAAACTCATCAAGGTTCGAAGAGAATATACCAAGGAACTTCAGACGTTCAAGTAATGGAACCTTTGGGTCTTTTGCTTCCTGGAGTACTCTTTCATTGAATGAAAGCCAGCTTATCTCCCTGTTAATATAATTCTTCACTTCATCAGACATAAAACTCATTTTTCGTGACTTTAAATACATTAAAATGCTGTCGTATTTTAACATAAGTACAGCAGTCCTGTTATTTAATACTTCATACAGATTCATATATAGTTACATATAGTACAATATATTCACATGCGGTCAATACAAGTCAAAAAACATCGTTTTCAAGATTGGTAAATACCTGATATTGCCTGCGAAAACCTCACACTGAATTCAGGATCGATAACCTTTGACCATACATCAGGGAAGCAGTCTACAAGGTTCTGAAGTTCCTGCTTCCTGTAGTCGATATATCCATCAACCACCGGATAATTCCTGAGTTCCGTAGAACTGGCAACCTGCTTCTTATCTGCTTCACCCCATCTGCCATATTTCTCAAAGTTCTCAAGAAGTTCAAGAGCTACAACTGCATCATGCATATCTCCCAGATTATCCTGAAGTGCCTTCAGGTCCCTTATCAGGTCTTTGGACTCTGAACCAAGTATCTCTTTGAAGAACTCAAGTGTATATCGCAATACCTTCACGTCTATCCTCAGTTGGTGATATTTCTCAAGATAAGGATCCATTGCCTCATTTTCAACAAACTCGGCATATGACCTGACAGTTGCGAACTGTGTGTATAGCAGAACAGGTAACATGTCCACAACCCTGCATGGAATAGGTTCTCCGTCCTTCTTTACGGCCTTCATCTTCCACAACTTCTTGCTTAGCAGATAATTGGCAAACTTATTTTTGAACTTGTTATACTCAACATCATCCAGATAGACAAGCATATTCCCACGCTGTTTCGCCCTTTCTATCATAAGCGCATCAGTAAGTGGATCCATCCCAATTATGGCCTCAGGTGGCTTGTCCTCAAGATAATGATCGATCACCTCAAGGAAAACATCCAGATCGCGTACAGAGCCAAGCACCTTTCTTGTTCTTTTGATGTTCCTGTTATGAGGATATATCTTCTTCATGTCAAGATAGTCCCCCAGGACCTCGATAATCGAACGCATGCGCATTGCAGCAACCCTCATATCATGCAATTCTTCGATATCTCTTCCTACCTTAGTACCTCTTTCATGCTCGACCATTACTCCAAAATGGAGCATCAAAATCTTGCGTGCAGCTTCACGCATGGTGTCTGTTGCCTTTATATCGGTCTTTTTCATCGACCGGAATTCTGAGAACGGAAGGACAGGAACTGATGTAATAGATACTTCCTGACCCTCCATGGAAGAAACTGATGTAGTGTCAGAAACCTCATCCGAAATCTCATCTGATATTTCAGAACCCCCTGATCCCGAAACCTCTGTTATCCCAGTTAATTGTGTGGTTTCCGGAGCCACTTGATCAATAGAACTATCATCATCATGAGCTACATCTGGCCCTGTAGCTTCGTTCTGTAATGTAATAGGTGCATTGCTTTGCTCATTTATCTCCATTACTTGTTCCTCATTATCTTCTTTTTCAGGAGAGTCCACATTTAAAAAGTATGTAGTATCGATGTCATTGGTGTCTGTAAGGAAAGAAGGTTCGTAGAAGCCGGGCGTTATATTGGTCATCATAATACCTGCGAAAGTTGCAAGCATTGACCGGTCATTGTATCTGTCAGGTATATCGTCACTAACAGCACTTTGTTCATCTGCAGTCCCCTGTTCCCCTGAACCTGAAAGTGTCTGCAGGAAATAATTGACGAAAATGTTGATCAATAGCAGGAAAATCCCCAGTGAATAAAACACTATCACATAAGACACCCTTGGATATAACCAGTTGTCAGGAAATGAAACTACGAAAATAAGAAGCCCTGTTACAGATAGAAACAGACCTGCTATGAACGAATAGCTGCGTGAGAGACCCTGGCGCATCCCCGCAATATTGATGCCTGCAAGAATCAACAAAATACCTGCGCCAAGAAGGAAACATACTGTCATTATGACCTCTGAACCTGAACTGCGACTAAGCCTGCTTACCATGGCAAAGAGCAGGGCTGTCATACAAAATACCAGACCTGCCAAAAAGCCCAAAGATGCAAATAAGGAATATTTCTTAACAAACACGTTCGACGACAACGATCTCCCTCTCACAATATCACATTGTTCACTAGCAAATTATAATTTTATGTGCTTCAGGCCTTTCATAGTTTCCCTGAGAATCTGTTGCTCTATTTTCAGTTGCCTTATCTGATTTTTTACGAGGCGGTTTTTTGCTTTTTTACTTTTATTTTCAGAAAGGGAGTCTTTTACTGCCTTTAGGTTTGACCGGACCTTGAATTTGACGATTTCCCTGTCCTTAAGAATTGCTTTAACCGGACAGATCTTTATGCATTTCCCACAGTTGATACATTTTTCATCAACAATAAGAGCTTTCCCTTTTACCATATCTATAGCATCTACAGGACACTTCTTTACGCACTTTTTGCATGATATACATTTCTTTTTGTTGACCAATGGCATATTACCCAATCCTTATTACTAGTTGGTTAAGCAGGTATAAAAGTATATACAGTGAATAAGAATATACTATAGGTACTGTCGTGTAAAAACTTATGATGACCAGATTCAATATTCATTTGCTCAAAGAGAGATTGCTATGATCCAGTCTATCCAGTGGGGTATCGACCCTTTATCATTCGTTTTTCTGGAGAAGATAATACTTTCACTGATGATAGGAATACTCATCGGTATTGAAAGGGAACACTGGCGTGCAGATAAAAAGATATTCGCAGGAGTCAGAACCTTTGCCATTACCTGCATAACAGGCACTATTGCCACGTTACTTGTCGATTATATCGGTGTATGGATACTTGTTGTGACAACTCTGCTTGCCGTTTTTTCTTCAGCCACCCTCATATATGTCGTCAACATACTCAAAGGAAAATCAGGACTTACTACTGCAATTGCACTCTTCTGTACATACCTTTTAGGAATAGTCGTTGCCCAGGGACTATATCTGGTAGCAATAGTTACAGCCCTTATACTAACCTTCATCCTTATAGAGAAAAAGCCCCTGCATTCATTTGCAGAGCATCTCTCGGAAGGTGACATAAACAGCGCTATTAAATTTCTGGCAGTTGCCTTCGTACTTTATCCAATAGTACCGGAAGAACCCATTTTTGGGATAATCAGACTCAAATCATCGATACTTATTGTAGTACTGGTTTCATTAATTAGTTTTGTCAGTTATCTACTCCTGAAGAAGATGGGGGCAAAAGGTGGAATCCCCTATTCAGGCTTTTTTGGAGGATTCATAAGCACTGAGGCCACCATCGTCGCCCTTTCGGGAATATCCAAACAAAGGCCAATACTCAAGGACTCTATTCACATCGGTGCAATGCTTACAATCGTATCCAAGGTAATAAGTAACGTTATTATTGCATTGATAGCAGACCCCAGCGCGAAGACAGCATCAATGATGGCTCCTCCTTTCATAATAATGGGAATCGTCGCTCTGCTATTTGTAATTAAGAAATGGAGAAACACATTGAATCTGGAGGAAAGCATTGACATTGGGTCCCCATTTGCCCTTGGACCTGCTTTTAAATTCGGGGCTGTTTTCACATTACTTCTTATAATTGCCAACTATGCAAATGAATATGGAGGTTCTGCAGGAATCTATGCAACTGCGCTTGGTGGAATTGTCAGCAGTTCTGCTGTTACTGCATCCGTGGCTGCACTGGTATTTACAGGAAAGCTTTCTGCGCAGACGGCCGCTGAAACTGCAATACTTTCCGTAATAATCAGCACCCTCAGCAAACCATTCTATATCAAAATGAGCGGCTCACCGGAATTATTCAAAACAACCTTATTTTCATTCATTGCCATTGCAATATCAGGAACTCTTACACTAATACTTTGGAGCTTTTACATACGGACATATCTTAGTTAATAAGAGAATCTATATAACTATATATATAGAGACGGACTATTTTTTAAGGATAATATATGCTTGAAAATGTAGATCTTTCAAAAAGTCTCAGCAAAAAAGAATATGATGGCATAATCGAAGATTTGACGATACGAATTGGAGAACTACAGAGAAAAGCATGGAAGATGGGCATACCCACCATCATAGTCTTTGAAGGTTGGCATGCATCCGGTATGACAGAGATAATCAACAGATTCCTTTTGACCCTCAACCCAATGGGATTTGATCTTTACACAACTGGAAAGCCCTGTTATCAGGAAGAGCAAAAACCACTATTATGGCGTTTCTGGACAAAGATACCGAAGAAAGGAAGTATAACTATCTTTGACAGGAGCTGGTATCGAAGAGTAGTCATAGAGCATTATGGGAAAGGAAAAGTGGATAAACACATGCCGAAATGCCTTGACGGTATAACCTATTTCGAAAGACAGCTCACAGATGAAGGATACCTTCTCATCAAATTCTTCCTTCACATCAGCAAAAAAGAACAGGCAAAGAGATACCGTGACCTGAAAAAGGATGATGTGCCGCTTTTTATCGTAGAGGAAGAGGAACAGGAATATCTCAATGATTATGACAGGCATCTGCCCGTAATTGAAGGGATCCTTGAAAGGACTGACAGGGCCTCTGCACCCTGGACTATTGTAGAAGCTGAGGACAAGAACTTTGCCACTGTAAAAGTGCTTGCAAAGGTCATAGAGTCGATAGAGAATAAGATAGTTGAAGTTGAGAGCAGTGCCGAAGCAACTCAAACTGACCATGCTGATAACTGCATCGTCCCGAACATAGATTCATCGATACTTGAAAAGATAGATCTGGATAAAAGTATCACGTACAAAGAATACAAAAAAGAAAAGAAGGCATGCCAGAAAAAGATAGTACAGCTCCAGTATGAACTTTTCAGAAACCATATTCCCCTTATCATTGTATTTGAAGGCTGGGACGCTTCAGGAAAAGGTGGTAGTATAAGACGACTTGCACAGAAACTGAACCCCAGGTTATATCGTGTGACCCCTACGGGAGTGCCTTCAAATTATGAACTGGCACACCATTATCTGTGGAGGTTCTATAATGAGATACCCGAAGCAGGCCACATCGGGATATATGACAGAAGCTGGTATGGCAGGGTGCTTGTGGAAAGGGTGGAGAACCTGTGTAATACCCACGAATGGAAGCGTGCATACAGGGAGATAAATGAGTTTGAGGAAATACTTGCGAACTACGGCACCATAATCATCAAGTTATGGACACATATTGACAAAGAGGAACAGCTTAACAGGTTCAAGCAGCGTGAGAACACACCCTATAAGAAGTGGAAGATCACATCAGATGACTGGCGCAACAGGGAAAAATGGAACCTGTACCTTAGTGCTGCAGATGAGATGCTTCAAAAGACAAGCACTTCCTGGGCACCTTGGACAATTGTTGAATCAAATGACAAGTATTATGCAAGAATAAAGATACTACATACCGTCATCGACCGTGTCGAAGAGGATTTAAAACAGAGAGGACTTCAATAGTCTTCTCTGAAATAAACATTTTGTTCAAAGAGCAAGACCCACATGTCTGCTTTTGTGTCTACCATGGCTGTGCCAACTTCGGCTACATAAATGCATCTTTTGCCTTATTTTGCGTGTGCCATAGCATCGACAGACATTATATTGTAAGATGCTTTGAGTATTAATCCTGTAATTCACCCCTTTTGCATCACGACAAGCTGAATTTAACCGTGATAATATGAGGATTTGCGTGATACCATAGAAAATATTGGGTTTCATCTCATGTTTGAAAAATAATTTAGCCCTGTAGAAATCCCCGAAGTTATCTGATAATTCATGTGAGCAATATCATTAAATATAATACCAATTGTATATATATATTATGCATATATAAGTATAGTTGCTACAAAGCAATAAAATTTCAAGTTCATATCTCAAAATATTTAGAACCTATTTATGGATGTGCCTCATGAAAAAAATTGAATTAATAGGAACATCAGCAGCAGGTAAAACGACTTTGTTCAAACAGATGTTGTTAGAAGGAAATGACACTAAGGAATGGGTTACACCTGAAAAAGCAAGAATTGAAATTGCAATGAAACAAAAATATACGTTGATCAAAGATGGCGTTGTACCTTTTATTGGCTATAATGCATATTATTTATGTAAAAGAGAACCACATTTTTTAGCATCTACGTTGGAACAATTATTAATAAATAAATATACAGATGCTGTTTTGGAAACGTGTGTTGCTGATTATAAATGTCTCTTTGAGCTGCTGCTAGATTCCTGGAGTACAAAAACAATACATATTAAACCTTATAATATGATACATTTTTGCAGGTACTATGAATCAATTCTTATTAAAGATGTAGCATTTTTAGACTTTTTTAATTATGATGGGACTATTATCTATGAAGATGGAATAATACATAATAACATTGGCATAGTAAATGACAGTTCATATGAGAAACTATTAAAGTTAAGTCCTGAAAAAAGGAAAAAAATAATCCCAAGTGGGATTATTTATTGTAATATTTCTTTAGAAGAAAACATATTACGAAGACAAAAAAGAATGGCAAGTGGACAAATAACATCCTTTGAACTAAACCTCAATGAAGATGAACTGATACAATTATGCAAAGAAGGATGTGTAAATGTATCCCGTAAAGCCAAACTTATGCATGATTTAGGTGTTCCCGTATTAGAACTTAATATGTCAAAAAATAATGAAGATAACATCTCTCAAATTATTTCATTCATAAATGAAATAGATAAATGATATTTCCTTAAGATTTAAAAAATTGAATATTGGTCCTGTAAGAGTTCTTAATATTCAGTTCATATTAATTTGAGAATTGACCATCACGGAAATCTGAATATTGTGGTCCTTAAGCCCAAGTTCAACAGTTAAAATTAATAAATGTATTCTTAATCGAACGCATAGAAGAGGAACTGGAACAGAGAAGACTTCAATAGTCTTCCCTGAAATAAACATCCTTTTCAAAGAGCAAGCGCCACATATCGGCTTTCGTATCTGCCCTATCAGTATCTATATCTGCCCCAGGGCCCTTCACTTTTATGACTATATCTTCTTTCTTTAGATCAATATCAACTATTTTACTGTCCATTCTGCTAAGGTCCAGTGCATCTGCAATACGTAGGATAGCTGCCATTTTAAGAATATCGTCCTGCATCTGCAAAGGAATTTTTGAAAATATCTTATTCTGGGACAATTTCAGTAGCTTGTTCCTGTCTATTCTTTTCTTATGAAGAAATGTCGTCCAGGGCAGGAACAGGCAAAGAGGGTACGGTAGTTCCCCAGGACATGAAGTGATAAGAATATCCCTTCCTGCTTTATGGTGGGTCTTCATATCGGTCATTACACCAATATCATGTATAAGAGCAGCAAATCTTAATGTATGGCGTAGACTATCATCTAAATTGTGGATTGGCTTTAAGGCATCAAAAAGCTGAAGGGAATTCTCAGCAACTTTACGGGCATGCTCCAGTTCTACATTGTACTCCTCGAACATATCCATTATAGGAGAGAATGATATCTGTTCAGCTTCCGGAATATTCACATAATCCAGACTGAGAGCATCTTTTCTAATATTCTCCATGTAAAGTTCAAAACCATTATCAAATTTGGAACTGCTACCTGCAACAAGATGAATTTCATCGGTAAAGAATGCTGCAATCTCATGAATATCAGCCTCTGTGCCATCACCTGTAAGCTCCACTTCAAGCTCAAGATAGCTCTTATTATTATTATTATCACAAGCAATGATCACATCGTCAAAACTCAATTCTGCAATATACCTCTGCCCATCATAGACCTGAAGGTCGGTCCTTTGGTGTTCAACAGAAAAAAGTGGAAGAAGAGTACCTTTACCGATTATTCCCAATATCTGATTTTTAAGCACATAATTATTCCATTCTTTTACAGGAAGTTTTTCAGACATACTAAATTCTGTTTCTTCCCTCATATGAATAAGAGAACTGGAACTTTTTAACGACTTGAGAGTATAAACAACCTTATCTTTCTTCTCCCTACATCGAAATGAAAAGCCTGAAGCATAAATAGCCATATCCACGGTGTCGAAATATGTATCTTTGAATTCTTTTGCCACAGCATCTTGGACATCGAATCTGTTA
The DNA here is from genome assembly GCF_016278385.1 of Methanolobus sp. Taxonomy (GTDB): domain Archaea; phylum Halobacteriota; class Methanosarcinia; order Methanosarcinales; family Methanosarcinaceae; genus Methanolobus. The sequence goes on along the minus strand of NZ_JADQBY010000006.1, from coordinate 128,390 downwards.
ATATTATCAATATTCATGAGATTATCAAAAATATCCCGATCTGATACAATGAACTTAGCTTCAATTTCCATAAATAAACATACTGTGTTCTAAGTTAAAAGTTTTCGATTCAGGAACAACGTCTTTTTTCCCGATATATAAAAGAACCATCACCATTGTTCAAAAAACCCATCTTTTCCCAGAAACCTACTGCTGTTGGTCGTACTCTGTCTGCAACAATCTTACTGAATTCACCCTTAAAAACCTCTTATGGTTTTCCTGGCATAATTATTTCCTTTATATTCAGGAAAGATTATTATTGAATAAATCAACAGGATATTGCCGTCTACCTTGCCCCGAACCTTTCCAACCCTTATATCAGCCCGATCATTATTTAACCACCTGTATTCAGAACCCTGAACAGGTGGTAGCAGGTTAAGTGAGAGTGCACATGGCATCGTGAAAACATCCATATTTTATTAATTTAATTCATGAAACTTTCCGATATAGTTGAGCATTTGCCACTACCGGTTCAAAACAATCCTGCATTTCTGGTGGTATCTTCTGGGTTTGCTCAGTTGCAAAATATCCTCTATCAATGGAGTCATGGAACATATGAAGGACTTCTATCCTTTCTTCTTCCTTAAAATGTAAAAGCACATTTTTGCAAAGAATCAGATTAAGACCAGTCCTGATAGGTTTTAAGTCTAAAAGATTATGCCGTGTGAACTCCACACTTTTTCTGATTTCATCAGAAATAATAAAGTGGTCAGGTTCATTTGCAGGTGAGAAGTATTTATTGAATATTGGCTCCGGAATTCTCTGTACCATTTCTCATGGATATACACCTTTTTTGATAATATCTCCGAAAAGGTTACTATTGTCTATATCTGTTGCATGTATCTTCACATTCCTGAAGATCATGCCCATATTTTCCCGCAGTACCATTGCCAATGAATAAGGTTCAGGACCCATGGCACAACCAGCATCCCATATATGTATATATCTGCGACTCCTAAGTTCCGGAATCACATAATCTCGAATCATTTCCAGCGTTTGCAGGTCCCTGAAAAAGTAAGTGAAAGCTATTAATATCCCTCCTGAATAGACATTAATTCTGACTAAGATTAATTAAAAGTAAATATGTTATCCAAATGTTAGATATCGCGTTGCAAAATATAAACTAATCTTTGCTTTAAAGAAGCAATAGAAACAAAAAATGGTTCTGTCGAAAACATAGATATCCAAGAGTTTATAGAATTCAACAATCATTTTGGATGTGCTGCCACACATTAATCATTTTTGAGGAATTACGTTGACTGATATTTATTTTAATATGATTTCTACATAGTCTAAAAATAAAACCAGGCAGAAAAAATAAAAATAAAATATCGATTGCCTGAATATCAGGCAAGACTTGCGATATCTTCAACTTCCTTTTTATTCAATACCCTTGCAAGATCAAGAAGTATCAGGAGACGATCATCCAGTTTGCCTACACCTGTGATATAATCCTTACTTACATTCGACATGACAAGTTCAGGTGCTGGATCAATGTTTGAAGCAGGTATCCTCAATACTTCATTCACGGAGTCAACGATCATACCCACAACATTATCACCGATCTCAACGACAATTATGCGTGAATGCTCGTCTAATTCCTTTGATACAAGATTAAACCTTTTATCAAGATCTATAACCACAATTATCCTGCCACGAAGGTTGATAACACCTTCTACATAATCAGGAGATTGAGGAATCTGAGTAATCTCAGGCATCCTTATAATCTCTTGGACTTTCATGATCTCTACTCCGAATTCCTCGCCTCCAAGCTGGAAGACTACCATTTGCAATAATTCATCAGTAGGACCTGTTCCTGATATTGAAATATCTTTCATATTATATCATCCCATTAGACAAGAGCATGCTCTTTCTTTTCACTGTATTTTGTTTCCCCGGATTTTTCTGTATGCCCGGCAGAAAAATTGGTATCCAATATGAACTTATCAACAACAACTTTCATACCACCTGCAAGGCGTGAAAGATCCTCAGCAGATCTTGAAAGTTCCTGCATTGTAGCACTCTGTTCCTGTACCGCAGCGGATGCTTCTTCAGTTCCTGCTGCAGATTCTTCAGAAATAGCACTAACCTCTTCGATCGAAGAAGTTATCTCTTCAATCGAAGCAGACTGTTCCTGTGCAGCAGCCGCAATGTCCTGGACCATATTTGCTATTTGGTTACCTGCACCAACTACTTTCTCAATGACAACGGCTACTTCGTTAATGGCAGTTGCACCTGTTTCAACTTCTGCAGAACCCTGCTGCATGGAATTGACTGCATTTTGAGTACCCTCCTGAATCTCACCAATGAGATTTGATATCTGTTTTGCAGCATTTCCGGAGTCTTCAGCAAGTTTTCGGACCTCATCTGCCACAACAGCAAATCCACGACCATGCTCACCTGCACGTGCTGCCTCTATGGCTGCATTGAGAGCAAGGAGATTGGTCTGGTCTGCAATATTTGTAATCAGGTTAACGATCTCACCTATCTGCTTGGACTTACCATCAAGTTGCATAATGACGCCTGAAGACTCTGAAGTTGCAGTTCTGATGGAATTCATCTTGACAAGAAGATCCTTGGCAATTGAACCAAGGTTATTAATTAATTCATTAGAATCCCTGGCACTTTCGGCTGCTCTTTGTGAGTTTGTGGCAACTTCCTGAACAGTCATAGTCATATCCACCATTGCACGAGATACTTCTTCTGTCTTTGCTGCCTGGCTCTGGGCACCTCTTGATATCTCTGAAACCGTATCAGCTACCTGATAAGATGAAGAAGACATCTGTTCTACGGATGCTGACATCTCTTCAGCCGTAGATGCAACATTCCTTGAACTGTCGTGTACCATAGAAACAACATTATTCAATGATTTTCTTGTGTTCTCAATACCATCTGTAAGCACCTTGAATTCTCCAACTCCCTGGACGGAAAGTGCCTGGCTAAGATCATTGTTTGAAATTGCATCCAGAACATGAGAAGAATCTGCAATTATTGTCTGCAGGTTTCCACCGAAATCATCGAGTGTGTCGGAGAAGAGTTTGAAATCACCCTTTGTTTCAAAATCGAACCTTGCATCAAGATCACCAGCAGAATATTCATTGACTATGCGCATTGCCTCATTAAGTGGATTCACAAGCGCATCTATAGCCAGATTAACAGTATTGATTGCGTCGTTGAAACGTCCTTCATACATGGAACCGTCTGCCCTGTAGTCAAGATTACCGGCCTCAGCAGCATTTCCAAGTTTAATGAACTCATCGACTATTCCTTCTATGTTGCTCATCATTGAGATGTAACATGGAATGAGTTCATCATTTTCGGACCGTTTACCTACTTTCTTGAGTCCTTCAAGATCACTCAGGTCACCCACAGCAATCTTCTTGTTAACACCCATCACAGTCAGTATCCTGTCACGAATACCGTTAGTTGCTGATGCTACTTCGGCAAAGATTCCCTGGTAATTACCTTCAACCGTTCTTGTATGGTCATTATTTTCTATCAATTGCAACACTTCATTGCTCTCTACAAGGCCAGCAAGACCAGCAATGCAGTTATTGATATTGACCTTTATATGATTAAAATCACCCTTATATTCAGCAGTTATCTTCTCAGGTACCTCGCCTTTTGATATCTGCTCAACATAATCAGCAGTTACATTCAGTGGATTAATAATAGCATCAAAAGCATCATTAACAGTTGTGATAGCTTCGTTGAACATACCCTGAAAACCGGATGCATCTGCCCTGTACTCAAGTCTTCCGCTTTCAGCTGCATGGCCAAGACTGATAAATTCATCTGTCATACCCTTGACACTTTCCATCATTGCGACGGTGTATGGAAGGAGTTTATCGTTCTCAGAACGCTTTCCTACTGCTTTGTATTTTTCAAGGTCGCTGAAATCTCCCTTGGCCATGTATTCAAAGGTACGCTGGATATTCTGGAGCCTTTTACAAACTTCATTTACTGCATAAGCATTATCTTTGAATGTTCCGTCATACTGACCTTCAACACTTATCTCAAAGTCGTTGACAGCCAGTTTGAGCAGGACATCAGTGCTCTCGTTAAGAGGCTTGGCAATGGAATCAAGAGTATTATTAAGATTCTCGATAATGGTCCTGAACTCACCACCATGACGAGCAGCATCGGCACGAACATCTACCTTGCCTTGAGAACCTGCGGCTGCAAGCATTCCTGAATCCTCGATCAAGGCATTGATAGCATCGACACAAGTATTAAGATTATTTTTGAGATCGTTGAAGCTACCCTTGAACTCCTTCGTGATCTTTGGTGGGATATCGCCATTTGAAAGCCGGGTTACATATTTGGATGCTGCCATAAAAGGCGTAACAATGGAATCAACCATTGTATTGATACCTGTAATAAGTTCTTTGGCATCACCTTCGAAGTTATCAGGATCTGCACGAACATCAAGATGACCTTCAATTGTAGAGTTTACCATTAAATTGATCTGTTCAGCAACTTTACCCTGTTGTTCAATCTCGTTTTTCCATCCAGTGGCCTTATCCAGGAACGCATTTAATGCTTCTGACATCTCCCCCTCGAGTCCATTGGCCTGAGGACTCAGCCTTGAAGCTGAATTGCCATTATCAATGGAATTCAGAACATCAATTATCTCATTGTATAGTTTGTTATTTTTCCCTAGCATGTTTTCACCTTATAGTATCAAAATTGATGGACGGCGTAAGTTTAATTTTTGCACATTTACATTAATATACTTGCATCCGAACATACAATTCAGTATAATTATAATTAGGCTTATTGAAAGATAAACACAATTATATAAAAATGTATCTACTAAAAATATATATACATTCGTATATGAACTGTATTCTTGGGGGAACAACCAGTTTTCCCACTTGATTTGGATATTGAATCCAGTATGAATTCATCGATAACTGCCTTCATGCCACCTGCAATACTTGAGAGGACTTCTGCTGGCCTTGAAAGTTCCTTCATTGTGACATTTTGTTCCCGGAACACAACAGAAAAATGATCAGATGATTGTGACCCAGCAAAATAAATCATTTAGACACTAGGATAATAATATGTCACTTTTAGTAGTTATAAATTATATTTAGCCAATACTTTCTTTTTTATTAATTAGTGTGCAGAGCATACAGAATATATAAGCTATTCACCAGAAACTACATAAAAGAACATGATATATATTAGACAATTCCATCTGACACGGAGTTAGATAATTCTTTATTATTATTTACCACTCACACTACTATATTAATTCCCGGAGGATTCCTATGAAAGTAAAAATAACCGAAACTATTCTTCGAGATGCGCATCAATCTCTTATTGCCACCAGAATGCGCACCCGCAACATGCTTCCAATTGTAGACAAGCTTGATGAAGTCGGATACTATTCACTTGAGATGTGGGGTGGAGCCACATTTGACAGCTCTATAAGGTATCTCAATGAGGACCCATGGGAAAGATTGAGGGACCTGAAAAAACACATGAAGGAAACCCCTGCACAAATGCTTCTCAGGGGACAGAACCTGGTAGGATACAGACACTATTCCGATGATGTTGTGGAAAAATTCGTCAAAAAAGCCTACGAAAATGGTATTGACATTTTCAGGGTTTTTGATGCTGTTAACGACATACGCAACATGGAAAAGGCCATCACTGTGGCCAAAAAGGAAGGAGCTCATGTACAGGGAGCCATAGCTTATACAATCAGTCCTGTCCATACTATAGAGAAATATGTAGAGCTTGCAACCGATTTTGCAGAACTTGGGTGCGATTCAATATGCATCAAAGACATGGCTGGCCTTATATCGCCACAACAAGCATACAACCTTGTAAAAGCACTCAAAGCAGAAGTAAATCTTCCTGTGGACCTTCACGCACACTGCACATCAGGTATGGCACCTATGAGCTACACAGCAGCATGCAGAGCAGGAGTTGACATACTTGATACTGCACTTTCTCCCTTTTCATGGGGAACATCACAACCACCTACAGAATCAATTATTGCTGCACTTGCTGAAACAAAGAGGGCTACAGGACTTGATCTTGAACTTATCTCAGAGATCTCACAGTATTTCAAAGATATAAAAGAACAATATCGCTGCATACTCGATCCAATTTCAGAGCAGATAGACACCAACGTACTGCTTTATCAGATACCAGGAGGCATGCTATCAAACCTTGTATCACAACTCAAGGAACAAAATGCACTGGACAGGTTCAAGGATGTACTCAAAGAGATGCCACTGGTACGTGCAGAACTTGGATACCCCCCGCTTGTCACACCAACCAGCCAGATAGTTGGCACCCAGGCAGTACTCAATGTGCTGATGGGTGAGAGATACAAGGTAATTCCAAAGGAAGTAAAAGATTATGTTCGCGGTCTTTACGGAAGACCACCGCAGAAGATAAGCGCCGAGATAATTTCAAAAATAATCGGTGAAGATGAGCCAATAACCTGCAGACCTGCAGATCTTCTCCCGCCGGAATACGAGAAGATGAAGAAGGAAGCAGAAGATATGGGTATTGTGAAGAAGGAAGAAGATATACTCACATATATACTCTATCCTGCTATTGCTCCTGCTTTCCTGAGAGGTGAACTGGAAGAAGAAGATCTTGTACCACTCATGGAGAAGAAACACCCCTGTGCCACAGCAGACTTCTCAGGCATACCAACTGACTATAAGGTTGAAATTGACGGGGAAGTATTTACTGTCAAAGTAAATCCTGTAGGCGGTTCAGTTAAAGTCGTTGAAGCAGATGCGAAGCCAACTGCAGATACTGTACCTGGCGCCGTTACAAGTCATATGCAGGGAATGGTACTTTCCATAAAAACTAAGATAGGAGACTGCATTGAAGAAGGTGACGCCCTCTGTGTCATTGAGGCCATGAAAATGGAAAACGCTATCCATGCACCACACGGCGGAACCGTAAAAGCAATATTGATAGCCGAAGGCGATGCGGTAAAGTCTGGCGATGTACTATTAAGTATAGAGTAGGTGAGCCTGCAATGTTCAAGAAAGTACTTATAGCCAACAGGGGAGAAATAGCCATACGTGCAATGCGTGCATGTCGTGAGCTTGGTGTCCAGACAGTGGCGGTGTACTCAGAAGCCGATAAGAATGCCCTTTTCGCAAAATATGCAGATGAAGCGTATCCGATCGGTCCTGCTCCTTCAAGCCAGAGTTACCTGAACGGTGACAAAATAATAGAAGTTGCACTTGAATCAGGGGCTGAGGGAATCCACCCAGGATATGGATTCTTATCTGAAAACAGCAAATTTGCCCGTAAGTGCGAGGAAGCAGGAATTACTTTTATAGGACCTTCAAGCAGGGCTATAGAGCAGATGGGAAGCAAGATCGCTGCCAGGAATACTATGATAGAAGCAGGTGTCCCAGTAGTCCCAGGGACGAACGAAGCTATATCAGACCCTGAAAAAGCAGCAGATATTGCAGATGGTATTGGATACCCTGTTATAATTAAAGCATCTACAGGTGGTGGTGGGATTGGAATGAAGGTCGTACATTCCAGAAAGGAATTCCACAATGCCCTTAATTCAATACAGTCTGTAGCAGAATCAGCATTTGGAGACTCAACAGTATTTATAGAAAAATACGTAGAAGAACCAAGACATATCGAATTCCAGATTCTTGCAGATAAGTACGGAGATGCAGTATATGTTATGGAAAGGGAATGTTCCATACAGCGCAGACACCAAAAACTTATTGAGGAAGCACCTTCCCCGGTAATGACACCTGAACTTCGTAAACAAATGGGAGAAACTGCAGTAAAGGCTGCAAAAGCCATAGGATACGAGAATGCAGGAACTGTTGAATTCCTTTATTCAAAGGGTGAATTTTACTTCCTTGAAGTAAACACCAGACTTCAGGTAGAACATACTATCAGTGAAATGATCACAGGTATTGATTTGGCAAAACAGCAGCTACACATCGCATGTGGAGAAAGATTGCCATTCAAGCAGGAGGACATTCGCATCAATGGATGGGCAATCGAGTGCCGTATTAACGCTGAAGATCCACTCAATGATTTTGCACCTTCACCGGGTAAGATTAAGAGATATCGCTCTGCCGGTGGACCTGGAATCAGGGTTGACAGTGGAGTTCATATGGGATACACAATATCACCTTACTATGACTCTATGATCTCAAAACTCTGTGCATGGGGAAGCGACAGGGATGAAGCTATTGACAGGATGCAGAGAGCACTTTACGAATATGTTGTTGTAGGAGTGACAACCAATATTCCGTTCCATAAAGCAGTCTTAAGACACCCTGCATTCAGAGAAGGGAAACTTACAACCCATTTCATAGAGGATTATAACATCATCGAAGAAGTGAAAAAGGTTGTTGAGGAAGATAGGACCAAGGGAGTCACCTTGGCATCGGTACTTGACACAAGAGATGCTAAGATAGCTGCTGCAACTGCTGCGGTTAGTTCTTATGTTAATGCTGCCAAAAAACAGACAAAGTAACAAACCTTTGGCAACAACATATAACATGGTGAAAAGTTAACATTCGTATGGCGGAATGTTCGTGAATGACAACAGAAAAGAGATCATAAGATTACTAAAGCAATCAGAAGGGAATCCGGTCTCTGGTCAGGAGATAGGAGAGAAGCTAGGTATAACCAGGGCAATGGTATGGAAGTATATAAGAGCTCTCAGAAAAGAAGGATACGACATCCGCTCCTCCCCTAAAATAGGATATACACTTGATGCGTACCCGGACAGAATTGATTCTGATGAGCTAGGAAAAGTCCTGAGAACGAGTCTTATAGGAACTGACATAAGATACTATTCTGAACTAGGATCAACTAACAATACTGCCAGGGAAATTGCAGCTAAGGTCACTGAAGGTACAGTCGTTATTGCAGAAACGCAAACAAATGGCCGTGGACGTCTGGGAACTGAATGGCAGTCTGCTTCCGGAGGTGTATGGGTATCCCTTATTCTGAAGCCTTCCATTCCACTTGAAAATGTGTCAAAGATAACGCTTGTGGTAGGCATTGCTGTAACAAATGCCTTAAGAGCCTTGAATGTTGATGCACATGTTAAATGGCCAAATGACGTACTTGTCAAAGGCAAGAAAATATGCGGCATACTTACTGAGGTGAGTGCAGAAGTCGAAAAAGTAGATCACATCATATTGGGGATTGGAATCAATGCTAACGTCAAGCTCTCAGACCTAAAGGATGAAATCAGAAAGAATTCCACAAGCATTGCCAATGAACTTGGAAAGACAATCGACAGAACTACTTTTCTTGCAGACCTCTTTTATGAACTTGAACAACAGTACATCAGGTTCAAAACAAAACAATTCACTGATATTGTTGATGAGTGGATCAATCTCTCAGACACAATAGGAAAAGAAGTTAAGATTACAACACCAAATAAAATAATTGAAGGTAAGGCTGTAGGGATAACAGAAAGAGGTGCACTTGTGGTCATTGACAGAAATGGAAATAGACAGGAAATCATCGCAGGAAGCTGCCGATATAGTAACTGATCTGGTGAAGTGATGCTTTTATGCTGGTCTTAAAAAGAGCCTACAACATTAACTTTACATTTGTGATTACATTGCTACTTTTTATATCAGCAATAACTCCTGCATATGCTGATACGTTGATCATGAAAGAATACGGTGAACCTTTGATCCAAGTTAAACCTATAGAAACATTGCTTATAAATGGAACCAGTATCTTGCTGACAACGGGACAAACATGGGAATTCTACCAGAACTATACATTAACTATAAAAAGCGTGAACCTTGAGCAAAGACAGGTATGGATCGAACTACTGCATGAAAATAAAACCTTGAAGGAAAGAATCCTGTCAGAAGACGAGATGTTTATCTATTCAAAAGGGGAAGATGAGGAAGAGAGAAAAATATTAAACCTTACTGTTGATACCATATACATTAGCCCAGGCGGAGAGCTTGTTGCATTCAAACCAGTATATCAGTATCGGGACTATGACTTGCCGGAACCTGTTATTCCAGAAGATGAAGAGAACATTGATCAAAACAATGGAAGCGTATCATCCGGAGATAATAATGTTGGACAAACCAGTGGATTCACAATCTTCCAGGCATTTGCATGTACATCGATTTTGCTGGCATGCAGACGATATTATTTAAAATAAAAAAATAACAGTAGAGAGATCAGAATTTAAGATCTCCCTTGTCCATCAGCACCTTGAGATCCTCAAGACTCAGGCGGCCACTCTTCTCCAGTTTCTCTTTAGCAACGACATGATGCGCCTCCTGCTTCTTATCATCCTTTTCTACCTGAATATCATTTAGTTTCTCAAGATTAATTGTCAGCTCATCCCTGAGCAGGGCAATCTTTTTCTTAAGAGGATCTATTTTTTCCCGGATAGGTGCTGTTATAGCATACTTTTCAGATATCTGAGAATGAGCCTCATCAGCAGCTTTTCTCAATTCATCTGCTTGATTATAAAAGCCGATCATTTCAAGATGGTACTTTTGAGATTCTTCAGCAAGCTTACTGATCTCATCTCCAAAATCGTCTCTTGATTCAAAAACTTCTTTTGAGGCTTCATATGTGTTCATCAGTCTCTGATGAATCGCATTCGCATCGAATGCTGCACCAAGACGCTCCTTAAGATCCAGCAGCCTGCCAAAAAGATCAATCTCATGATTCAGAGGAATATCTGCATTCAGGAAAAGATTAAGATCTGCAGCATAGGCTTTTGACAAAGTCTCAACGCTTCCCTTGGACAATTTATTCAAATCGTCCCTCTTTGTTTTAAGATCACTGATATCATCTGAAAACTTACGGGTTTTTTCGTTAACTTCATTCCTTGAAGATTTCAAAGCAGCTATCTTTGCATTGATGGAATCCCTTTTGGATTTGGCATCCCGTGCTTTACTAGCAATTCCCTTAACCTGGGTATTCAGACCATTACGTTTCTCTTTCAGGTCATCGGTATTGGTACGATGTAACTTGAGTTCACGGTAGATACCTTTGAGTTCACGTTCATGATGATCAATTTGCGTACGAAGGTCATTTACCTTGCTCTTCAGGTCTTTTTCACTCATTGAAGGGACATCTACATACGTCATGCTATAACCTCTTCTGTGGCGCCTGCAAGCAACTGTTTTTCCCAGTACTGCAATGCATCCTGATGACTTTGTATCCTGCTTTCCAGCCATTTATGCCTTGGAGCCACATTTGCTAGTTCATCCTCAAAAGAGGAAATTGTACTATTATAGCTCTCCTCTGAACTATCGATTGAACTTAATTCCATTTTTGAGCTTAAAGCTTCTTTAACTCTATCCTTCACAAAACCAAGACGTTCTTCAACGCCAGATGCTTTTGAACCGAGAGATGATATGGCCTGTAAAATTGAATCTACCTGCTGTTGCTCCTCATCCGGTGTCATGGAGCCTTTTACTTTTGAGAGTTTCTCTTTGACAACAGACATTTCTCTGGTAAAATCATGATTATTGGAAACGGAATCATCTAGTTCATCAAGCAATTTTTCTGCCTGATGATAGAATAACTGCCTTTTTTCAACCAATATCTCTATTTTTTCCAGAATCTCTTCTCTGTTCTTTTTAGAAGACTCAATGTTTTCCTGGAGTTCCTTTATCTTATTTCCAAGTTCATTGAATTCACCAGCATAATCATCTAAGAACTTTTTGTGCTTCTGCGCAACTCCCTCAATAAGTTCATTCCGGTCAAAGGCATTCAATGAACTAACCCCTGCACCTGAAACTGTCATTTCATCATTCATAATAAAACCTCGTAACATTTATATCCTGAATATCTGGGCATGAGCTACATTATCAATAATCTTTATATGATCAGTATCTACAATCCCGCATTTTACAGCGCATGAAACGGCTTTTTCACCAAAGATATTTACATTGGATGCCTTAGAAAGTACTTCAATAGCAACTTCTTCGGATATGATTTCCCCTTTGTAGAATTCCTCTGTTATAGTAACATTAATATTGCCTTCTTTAAGCGTCTTTCCTATAAGTTCCCTGTCACACAGGGCAACGATAATGGTGTCACTGGATTTATGAATCTTAATATACATGGGACCACTTCTTTAAACTACCTTTACATGTTCTTTATCAGGTTTTATCAGGTCACCGGAACGTCTCATCTTGGACACCAGCTCTTCTGCATGCTGACGGTCTATCTGCTGATTCTGTGCCTCTGCATAGACCTCTTCCAGAGGTGCCTTTCCACCAGGATGCTTTTCACCGACCATTTTGATAATTTCCTTGATTATCTTTATTCTATCCCGCTGACTCTTACTTGTTCCGGAAGCTATGACATCTACATCAAATGCACCGGTATCAGGATCAACACCTACCTGACGCAGGCAGGCATAAACTATTCGTGTTGTCCGTTTGGCATCGTCCATAGTTGCAACATTGCTTAGCCTCAGACGGGCACTTGCCTCGGCAAGCCTTACAAGAGCCTCGAGCTGACGGGCAGTGACCGGAACCGGAGCATCCTTACCGTCTCCCATCTTTCTCAAATCCATATAGAACTTAACAAGGTGATCACGTGCATCCTCCTCCATTACAGGAAAGATATTTCGTCTTGCGTAAGCAACATACTTCCTGAGCATATCAGCCTCTATAATAGGCTTGATAACTTCCATATGAACATCTACCTGTTCCTGAGTAATTGAACTGGAAGGCATATTTTTACGCTGCTCAGAAAGTTCACCTGCATAATGGGCCTTGAGTATGTGTTTTGCTATCCTCGCGTCCTGGTCCTCGTTCGGAGTGTCCAGAAGGACAAATATCATATCGAATCTTGACACCAAGGCAGGTGGCATGTTTATCTGCTGGGCAATGCCCTCGTACCTGTCAAACCGCCCGTATTTCGGGTTGGCAGCACCAAGAAGTGCACACCTGGATTTTAATGTGGCAATAATACCTGCTTTCGCTACACTTATGGTTTGCTGTTCCATTGCCTCGTGGAGTGCACTTTTATCCTCTGTGCTCATCTTATCCATTTCATCCACTGCGGCAATACCCATGTCTGCCATGACAAGAGCACCTGCTTCCAGAGTCCAGCGACCGTCCCCCATATCATCACGCACTGCAGCAGCAGTAAGACCACTTGAAGAAGCACTTTTACCCGATGCAAAGACGCCCCTTGGAGAGATTTTTACCATGTAACGAAGTAACTGACTTTTTGCAACACCCGGATCACCCACAAAGAGCAGATGGATATCCCCACGTACCCTGGAACCATCAGGAAGATGTTTTGCAACACCTGAAAATAACTGAAGGGAAAGAGCTTCTTTTATATCTTCATAACCATAGATCGAAGGAGCTATCGACCCTATCATTTTATTGTAAACTTCCGGATCACGGCTCATAGCAAGTATTTCTTCTTCCTCTTCTGAACTGATCTCAAGTTCGTCAAACTCCTGATCCATATATTCAATGGAATTGGCCTGAACTACCAGATCGTAGAATGGAGATTTACCTTCCCTAGTAGTTCTCTGGTGTGAACGCAGGACACCGTTGATTATAACGCGGTCTCCAGGCCGTACAATACCGGCAAGATCGTCCTCAGCATCAATATCAAGACTTTGGGGTTGTGAACCACCTTTGAGGTTCTCCGGAGATTCCTGCACCTGGAGTTTCTGGGCATCGATAAAAACGGACTGATTGATTAGTATCTTAAAAGGACCTTTTCTTCCACATGTCTCATTCTCACACTCAATAGGTTCCACGAATTTAATTTCATTCTGTGGAATCATTGTCACGTGTTCACAACGCATGCACTGGAATGCAGCATTGAGCACTTTAGGACGTACTTCAGTTGCCTTGCGGATCATACCTTCGATGGCAACGAATTGCAGGAGATGTTTGCTACGAAGATCCCTGTTGGGTATCTTATTAGGTATTTTTACGAAGCGAACCTTTGCATCAAGAAGAGTTTTCTCTATAGGAAGATCAATCTGCTGAAGTGCATTGTCTGCGCTGGGCAGTACTTCATCAGGATTGAAAAGAAGTTCATTGGCAATTTCCCTGTCAAAAACTTCAAGATCAGAAAAATCCACTTTCAGACTACGCTGATCAGGATAATTGTTCGCAAGCTGCAGAATACTATCCCAATAATATTTCTTAAGGAACACTACGAATTTTTCGTCCCACTTACCTTCAGTCATAGTTACACAATAATTAGTTAAAAATCATTTAGGGAATGCAACATAGGCTTCAAATGATATGAACATTTCGAAACATACCCTGGCTATCAATCATCATACTCGTTAGCATAATCATCTTGTTCAGCTTCGCTTTCATAAGTCCTCTGGACCTTACGTATAATACCACGTAGTGTCTGCACTTCACGGGGAAGCAGACATGCTCTTCCAAATATTCTCCTAAGCATCAGTTCGGTTTTTTCCTTTTTATGATCAGGATAGTCAATATCATCAAGAAGCTCTGAAAGATGCTCATACAACAACCCTATGTCAAACGGATCAGCAAGGGGAGTGTCACCCATTACTATACTACTGAATTCATAGAGGACAACAGCTACTGCGTGGGATAGGTTCATGACCGGATATACCCCGGATGTTGGGATTGTCATTATCATATCACATCTTTTGAGTTCCTCTTTTGTAAAGCCGTTATCTTCCCTTCCAAAAAGAACTGCTACCCTGCCACTTATACCATTAAGGCGCTCTTTCATCTCACCAGGGGAGTAACCCGGCACGCGAAGGTGCAGATCAAAACGAGAACCTGTTATGCCCGTAGTTCCTATAATAATACTGCAGCCATCGATAGCCTCTTCCAGAGAGGACACTATTTTTGCGTTCTCCAGCAGATCCCTGGCATGTGAAGACATTGCCCTTGCTTCCCCCTCAAGTTTACAGGGGTTTACAAGTACAAGATCAGAGAAACCAAAATTCTTCATTGCCCTAGTGACAGAGCCCACATTTCCCTGATACAAAGGTTCAACGAGTATGATTCTGAGGTCCATTTTATAAATACAACCTTTTGCTTCATTTTGTTTTTTGCCTACTTAAGCATGTAACGACATATAAGGTTATTTAACCATGAATTGGTCCCTATGCGATAAATATACACAACAATACGGCTCCTGATGTAGATTTTACCGATGAAAATGTTTAAATAATATCGACACCACACTCATGCAAACCAAACCGGTTACTTATAAGTAAAAAAATTTCAATTCTTGTAATAATTATACTTATATCGATATTAGGAGAAAATTAAATGGCTATGGAGTATTTTGCAGGCGTAAGTGACGCCTTAAGGCTTACATTTGTGCAGGTTATGATAATGGCGAACCTGTCTATTGGCATTTTCATTATAGGAATGTATATAAACATTAAGAAGTGGGGAATGGGTTCCACCGGCTATGGACAGGCACCTTCAAAAAGCATCCTTGCCTTCCCTAAAATGCTCATGTACCAGATGAGCGAGCATGCCCATGTACACAACCAATCCATTCTGGAAACCTTTGTTCTTGACATAGTATTCCAGAGAAGAATACTAAGAAGAAGCCCTCTCAGATGGTTCATGCATTTCACTATTTTCGTTGGCTGGATGGTCCTTTTCGTAATGTCCCTTGCAATGTTCCTTGTCGAAATGATACACATGGTAACTGCGAAGATGGGAATTCACGGACTTCCTGAGTTTTTAGACCCTGAGATATTCAGAGAAATACTTGCAGTACCAAACGACATATTCAGTTACATACTGCTTGTAGGAATTATAATCGCAATCTACAGGAGACTATTCGTTGCAAAAGCAAGAGAAGCTACCATTGCGTACGACTCAGTACTTCTTATCGGACTTACAGTTATCACAGTATCAGGATTCATTGCAGACGGAATCAGAACCGGAAGATTCTGGGGACTTGATATGCCTGTTGAATGGGCACCACCAGCATCACTGTTTCACGTAATCATTTCACTGCTGTTCTGTATAGCATACATCCCATTCAGCAAATACATACATATGATCGCAATACCACTCGCACTCCTTGCAAACAAGGGAGGAGAATAAAATGGCAAAACGTGAAGCTTCCATTAATACAGAGAATTTTACAGCAGTCCAGCTTATGGAACTGGATTCATGCAGTCGCTGTGGCGAATGTGTGGACTGGTGTCCAACATATGATGCATCCGGAAAAGAACCGGGACTTGCACCAAGAGACAAGATTCTCAGGTGGAGAGAGTACATGAACAAGTCCTACGGACTTCGTGCAAAGCTCTTTGGTCCAAAAGAGATCCCTGAAGAAGAGATAGAGCAGTTCAAGAACGATGTATACGGCTGCACAACATGTGGAATGTGTGCAACTGTCTGTGAATCAGCAATAAACACTGTAGAACTCTGGGAATCTATGCGTGCAAACCTTGTAAAACGTGGAAACGGTCCATTCGGTAAGCAGGGCGCTTTCCTCAAACTCATCGGAGAGTACAAGAATCCTTACATGGAAGACAACAAGAACAGAGTCAACTGGTTCCCTGAGGACATCAAGGTAGAAGACAAGGCAGAGATCCTTTACTTCGGAGGATGTACCGCAGAACTCAAGCAGAGGAAACTTGCACTTGCAACCACACGTGTACTCAACAAGTTGGGAATCAAATTCACAATGCTCGGCGAAGATGAGATCTGCTGTGGTTCCGCACTTATCAGGACTGGACAGTACTTCATCAATGACACTGCAAAAATTAACGCCCAGGCGAACATCGACAACATCAAGGCAAAGGGTGCAAAGATAGTACTCTACGCATGTGCAGGTTGTTTCAGAGCATCACTCATCGACTGGCCAAGACTCACAGGAAAGGAACTTCCATTCAAGGTAATGCACATCACACAGTTCCTGCAGGACCTTATCGAGAAAGGCGAGATCAAATGGGAGAAATCCATTGATAAGAAGGTCACATATCACGACCCATGCCACCTTGGACGCCACGTTGGTGTCTTTGAGCCACCAAGAGCTGTTCTTGAAGCAATTCCAGGTATCGAATTTGTCGAGATGGAAAGGATTGAGAATAACCAGCGCTGCTGTGGTGCTGGCGGTGGTGTGAAAGCAGGTATCCCTGATCTTGCACTAGGTGTTGCTTCAACACGTGTTGAAGATGCACTTGCAACAAAAGCAGACCTTCTTTCAAGTGCCTGTCCATTCTGTAAGAGAAACCTCAGTGACGGAAGGGATGCTATTGGCGCAAAAGAACTTGAAGTAGAAGATGTAGTAGTTCTTACAGCTGAAGCAATGGGAATTGATCTCAGCGATGCACCAGAGTGATTTTTATCACTCTTCCTTTTTTATTTTTAGGGCAAACTGAATATACTTATAAGGACAATTTACTTTTCGCATGCAAATTCCATACGAATTACTTGGCAAGATATTCATTTTACTTGCAATAACTGCGCTTATAGTGCTGGGAATAGCATTGTTGCTTGGTGCATACAGTTTCAGAAAACAAAGGATACTGTTCCCTAATTTTGTACTCTTCATCCTTTACCTGTTTTACGGCCCTGCAAAATGGATGTGTAGAATATTTGGTATTAAGGACACTCTGGTAGACGAAATTCTGGTTGAGGTCCGCAATGCTGTCATGCTGGAAGCATTTCGGAAAATAAAGAACGGACGAGTTATATTTTTACCACAATGCCTGAGACACCCTAATTGTAAAGCCCGTTGCGACCCTTTGATAGGATACGAATGTAAAATGTGCGGCCTTTGTGACATAGGAACTATATATAAAGCTGCCAACGAGAGAAAATTCGAAGTTTATGTCATACCTGGTGGCAGCTTTGTTAAGAAAATAATAAAAGCTCACCGACCTGAAAGTTGTATAGGTGTAGCGTGTTATCCGGAACTGGCAGAATCAATGCAGGGAGCGTCACCTTTCATGATAGTCCAGGGAGTTTCACTCCTACAGGATGGATGTTATAATACTAGAGTCGACGTCGAGGAAGTGATAAGGAAAATGGAGGAGTGCGATGTATAGAACAATCGGGATTATTGTAACTATTATTTTCATATCATCTCTTTTACTTGCAACTCTTGCATTAGCTATGAGCCGTATCAGTCTTAATAGACATGTATGGCTTTCAGGATTCTTCGCAGGGATACTGGATTTTTTCTACATGCCCTTGAAATACTTCTTCTACAAATTCTCAGATCCCCGGATACTAGATAAATGGATGGTATCCCTGAAGAACATATCCAATAAGAACACCTTCATGAAAACGAATAAACGCATGATAATAGCCCCTCATTGCATGCGTGCCATGGATTGTCCGGCATCTTCCACAAAAACAGGCATACAATGTATTTCCTGTGGAAAATGCATATTTAGCAAACTTAAGGACGATTCCAAAACGTATGGATATGACCTATACATCGTAACAGGTTCCTCATTCGTAAAACATGTTCTCAAAGAAAAGAGCTACGATGCAGCTTTATTAATAGCCTGTGACTATGAACTGAACAAGGTCATGATGGGCCTTAAAGGCAAGAAAATTGTTACCTATGGAATTCCTATGCTCAATGACGGATGTTTCAATACGGAAGTTGAGTATGAAAAAGTAATAGAGACTTTGGAAATGCTTTCAAATTAACCCTTTGAGAAATGTGGTGCACATATGTATGACCTTATAATCATTGGTGCTGGACCTGCCGGTTCGTCTGCTGGAAGAATAGCAGGAAAGAACGGACTTAAAACGCTTGTAATCGAGAAAGAAATGTTCCCCCGATACAAACCATGCGGAGGAGCATTATCTGAACATGCGAAATCCTATCTTGATTTTGAAATACCGGAAGAGATCATAGAAAGGAATATTTTAGGAGGAAGGGTTCGCTTCCGTGGAAAAAGTATAGAGTATTTCAAAGATTACCGGCTTTCTGTAATTGTAACAAGAAGTATATTTGATAATTTCCTGCTTGAAAAAGCAAAAGAGACGGGCATTGATATTCATCATGGGGAAAAAGTTACAGATATATCCCAGAGTGATTCACACGTTTCCATAACAACAAATAAAGATAGTTACAAAGCCAGATATGTGATAATTGCGACCGGTTCACAGGGTAAGCTTAAAACAGTAGTCAGAAGAGAGGACAACAAAAGTGAATGCGGTGTTTGTCTTGTCACTGAAATTGAGGAAAATGATGAAATTATTGACCAATACATAAAAGATGCTATCGAAATGCACTTTGGTGTATCCGGAGTAGGATATGGATGGGTATTTCCACACAAAGGATACTATTCAGTAGGTGCTGGCAGTGTGATGGCAAAGCATCTACCATACCCTAAAAAAGCAATGCAGGATTATCTGAAAGTTAATGGTTTCACTGGAGAATACAAACTCACTGGGCATGTGATCCCATGTGGCGGCCACAAAAGAAAACTGGTCGAGGGAAGGATAATATTAAGTGGTGATGCAGCAGGCTTTGTTGATGCATTTACAGGTGAAGGACTGGCCTATGCCATCCGCTCAGGACAACTTGCAGCAGATATCATCACAGAGAATGCAGGAAACGGGTCAAATCTTCAGGAACTCGTAAATTATGAAAAAATATGTTACTCTGAATTTGGGGAGCATCTGAAATATTCACTTATTTTCACAAAGATAATGCACTATTTCCCTGAACGGTCTTTCAATGCTTTTATAAAAGAAACTGATATCCTTGATATGTTCCTTGAAGTAGTGACTTTTAATAGAACGTACAAAGACCTTGTTAAATGGCTTATATTCAATTTCAAATTACGCTGGCTCAAAAAATAAGAAGGTATTGAGTGAGGAGAGTAAGCTCCCTTCTGTTAATGCAATATATTCATCCCGCATGGCAGGATTATACGCTCCTAAGAGCTGCATTGACGGCATTCGGCTACGCGTCCACAAACTTCGGGAATGGTCTAAACAACCATTGCCCCCTACTTCTGACTTGCACCCACGAGGATTCGCCGTTCCATCCGCGATCCATGCGACCTCAGCTTTTCAGCATCATAGCATTAACATGGTACGGTATCGTTTCTGTGCCAGCATGCAGCGAACTGCATGAGTTGCAAAGCAACTGCCCGGGCTCTCGCCCGATGTCCTTTACAGACATTCGTGTGTTTAGAAGGTGGGGAGACTTTCCTCAGGTCAAATGACCCGGCGACCGTCCTTCCTCTCTCAGGCACAGACTGGATACCATGTGATATATACCTTATGATTAAAAGAACAGGGCTAATCATTTAGTGTTCATAAACAAAAAAATAAGAAAAATGAATTTAATAAGTCAGAGCTTTAGTACGCCACAACCACAGCCACGGTTAAGCAGGAAATCTACTTTTGAAATAATCTCGTCCTGATGGAAATCAGATAGCTCTTCGAATTCATCCTTATGTTTAGTCTTCACATGTTCTATCATTTTTTCCTTTGCTGCTTTGGGATCATTGTCAATCACAATGAAATCATCATTGAATCCAAGGTCTCTGCATTTTAGTATATGTACTATAATAAAACCTCCCTGAATAAAATAGAAGCTTCTGATTTATTAATTTTTGTTTTAACTGCTAAAAAGAAGGGTGTAACCACCGTACTTCAGAGGAAGAACGAAACACCGATCAGAATGAACAAAATACCAGCTACTGTTGAAATCGTCCTCTTGTTGATCCTCTCCATAAGCACCTTACCTACAAAAATCGCCAGGGAGGAAAGAACGAACAATGCAATTATCACACCTATAAAGACCAGAACAGGATCATACTGTGTAGCAAAAAGAGCAGAGGCAAGTTGTGTTTTATCTCCCATCTCAGACACAAGGATCAACGCAAATCCTGAAATAAAAGGACTTTTCAGTTGGTAAGAACCATCATCGTCATCATCCTCCCTGTTCAGCAGAGTTGTAATACCAAAAATAATGAACATGATACCCGCTCCTATGCGCACATAATCCATTGGGACTTTATTTGCTATGAAATTTCCTAAGAGAATTGCAAGACCGTCCGTCAATATGAATGCAAGCATCACACCTGCGAGCAATGATGCATACTTTTTTGTCTTGGTGGATAATACAAGCACTGCAAGCTGAGTTTTGTCACCCAGTTCAGCAAGACCTACAAGCAGGAACGGTATCAAAATGTCCTGGATCATACTCCATTATTCCCTAACCTATTATTTAAACTATGTTAAAGCAGTCTTTAATTTATAATAAATCTAAAGGACAAAAAAAGGACAACAATATGTTTCCTGCTTCAATAAAAGATAGACAAAAAAGCACCATGGAAAAAACTTGCAGGCCAACTTTCCATTGGATTTTTTATTAATTATATTTCTGTGTTAAAAATAGAAGTTGATTAGTCCTCAACTTCAAGTGACTGGATTATATCATGGACGGTAAACTCGCCCTTTGCAACTCTGAGCACCATTGGATATATGAAAGAACAATCATCAATTGCACTCCAGCGTTTCTCCCCAATTGTCCTGATAACTTCATCCATAACTTTTCCGCACTCATTACAATACTTTGTTTCACTTTCAATACCACAAACAATACAGTTCATGAATCTACCTCCACTTGTTGTTTCCCACAGGCAAAATCTATGGTTATTTGAACTGTTTGTGCTGATAGTATATAGTCTTTGAGTTGTGAGAAAATAAAAATATACATGAATAACAGCCTGCAAAAACAAGCCATCTTTACGACATCTTTTAGTAGATTAGTTTAAAAACACTAAATAGACAATTTTACAGGGGACATAATAGTGATAACAAACAACATTGAAAGGATTCATTTTGATAGTATGAATACATGTCATCTGTGCATGATGGAGCTGGAGAACGTGTACGAGGCCCTTGTATTATCTCCGGAAGAGATAGATCTGCTTGACATGCCAAAACGTTCCTTCACCGTACATTTCCCTGTGCGCATGGATTCCGGAAAAACAAAAATGTTTGTAGGTCACAGAGTTCAATATAACGATGCCCGTGGACCTACAAAAGGTGGAATCAGATATCATCCCAAACTTGAACTGGATGGTCTTAAGAATCTAGCATTTCTGATGGCACTTAAATGTGCACTTGTAAACATACCCTTTGGCGGAGCAAAGGGTGGTATCGTCGTTGACACGAAGAAGATAAGCAGAGGCGAACTGGAAAGTATAACGAGAGCCTATATACGTGAGATATCGGACATCATGGGACCTTTCAAAGATATACCGGCACCGGATGCATATACTGATGAAAATGTCATGGTCTGGATATTGGATGAGTTCGAAAGGATAAAGGGCAGACATGTACCCGCAATAGTTACAGGCAAACCGATTGAACTGGGCGGCAGTCAGGTAAGGACCATTTCCACGGCACTTGGAGGAATCTTTGTACTTGAAAAAGCACTACAGACCATTGAAATGGAAGTAGGATCTCCATGTGTGGCGATTCAGGGATTTAGGAATGTGGGTAAGAATGCTGCAAAGATACTTCATGAAAAAGGATACCGCATCTGTGCTGTCAGTGATTCCAGCGGAGGAATACGCAACGTTAATGGAATTGATATTCCAAAACTTATCGAACACAAACATCAGACAGGTTCTGTACTTGACTTCCCGGATACCACCAAAATAAGTAACGAAGAATTATTGGTATCTGATTGTGGTATCCTCATTCCTGCAGCCCTTTCAAAACAGATTGGAAAGGATAATTCAGCAGATATAAAGGCAAAAGTAATACTGGAACTGGCAAATGCACCTACAACTCTGGAAGCTAGTAGATCTCTGGTAGACAGGGGAGTACTGGTGATACCTGATATACTGGCAAATGCCGGCGGAGTTGTTGTAAGCTACTTTGAGTGGATTCAGAATCTGAATCAGGATTACTGGAAAGAAGAAAAAGTGCTGGAAAGACTCAGATATACAATGACAACGGCTTTCGCAAGTGTTCACAATGTCTGCACGAATCAGAACTGCAGTATGAGAAGAGCTGCTTTGCAATTTGCTATCAGAAGTATACTTCATGCTGAAAGATTGAGAGGAAATCTGCAACCATAAACCGTTATATTAATAAAATCACTTCGTAAAAAGAGTTATAGTACTTAGTTTATTTAATGTCTGCAATGTATATTAATTTTAGTGTTTCTGCTTTAACCATTGGAAATACATCATGAATTGATAGCAACAATAGTACCCTATGCTCTAATTAATGTATCCTCACATATTATCCAATAAGTTACTACTTTTGATATAGGAAGGATAATGAATAGATTCATCAAAATAGAAGTAGCTTTATGAAATACCTTTTTTGAAGCTCTTCGCTTTCACTCTGCCTGAAGCATATGCATATTATTGCAGTTTCAAAAACCCAATAATGATCTTACCACTTGAACAAGAAACATATAAGAAAGTAAACCTCTATCGTCAGCAATTCCGAACATCCGCATTAACTTCATTGGATACACTGACATTTGCAAGTATCAAAATGAAGTGTTTTATCCGTGAAATGTTTGCCGAAAGCACCAAGTAGCTACATAATATCAGCAAATTCTACTATCAGAGGCATATGGTCACTCTTGAGAAGGCGCCAATCAGCATATTTACCTACAGAGAACGATTTCATTTTATCGATTATGTCTGCTGATGCAAACATGTAATCTGTGTGATATGGTTTCTGTTCATTGAATGTGAGAAAGAACGTAGGGTCTTCTTTTTCAGCACCAAAGTCTAGATTGTTGTAAGAATGATACATGCTATGAATGTTGTACTGTTCAAGCAAATCCCGTACATCTGCAAATGTCCCTCTTAATGGAGCATCAGCATCATAATCCATCTTGATGTTCCAATTGAAATCACCTGCAATTATTACAGGGGATTTAAGCAGGTTTTCATAGTAATCCAATGAACTGTAAACCTCTCCAATATATCGTCTGTTTCGCTCTTCTTTGTTATTTTGTGACCAGATGGCGATGAGGTTTACACTTCTTTTGTTCTCAGAATTGGTGACCACGACGGGAACAGCATACTTGTATTTGTCACAATACGACTCATGTATTTGAATATTGATGTTATTAAAGCTGAATACTCCCAACCCTTTGTTTTCATTGTCCCCGACCCATACAGACTGATGATAAAATTTCGTGTTAATCTTGTAAGGATTTTCGCATTCAAGTATAACTAATAAATCAGGATTAAGTGAAAGAAGATGAACATGCTTCTTTTTGAAAGCTCTACAACAATTCCAAGTTATGACTTGCATATCAAATAATTGTTCATGGCTGTATTAAATCTTATTCAAATGGATGTTTATCACATTTCTCGGAACTGATTTGTGTAATATGATAAAGTCTTCATGCGCTTCGAACCCCAAGTCAACACTAAAAGTATTGACTTTGAATTAAAATTATTATAAAGTTTTATATATACGTTTGCACTGGAAATGGAGCTTACAGAAATTGTTTATGATAATATGAGGATTAAAATAGAAGCCAATAGAGAAAAGATATTGTGGAATAGGCATCTTATTAAAGATCTGGATAAGATGGTTGCTAAAATGCAATATCAAAAGAAATATAGCGAACCTCTTTAAAAGACGAAGACGTATAAGTAATTGACTATGAACGAAACAAAAGATTTCAGTGATATGGAAAAATCATGGAAGGTCTTGTTGGAACAACTAATTCCAGAAGGCAATGATTTCAAGACGGTTGGCATAAAACGTAGGAAGGATGACAATTACTTCAATGCTAGGGTTGCAGGGCAACAGATAGTTGTAGACGTTGCCAAGATGCACAAGAGTTCATCACATCTAAAGGCAGAGAGGTACATTAATTTCAATCAATTCAAGTGTGTTGCAGGCAAATTTAACAAATACGTCTCAGGCGTTAAGGGTGTCAGACCTGAGATGATAGATGAATGTGGTCAGAACACATCGTACTTGATATCATTGATTTATCATCTATTGTGAATGTTCAATACTTTTTTCCATACATTTCAATATATTTGAAAACTTTCAATATTTTCATATATAATGTTGCCACTTGTATTTATATACGAATTTAAATATATTACAAACAATTTTTTAAACACATTGTGGATATTCAATGAAAATAAAAGGCTTCCATCCTGCAAAGTGCTTGAGTTGCGATTCAGTAAGTTTTCCTGCTAAACGGGTAGCTGCGCCGTGCCTATAGAGATGAGGGTACACGGTGCGTTAGACACCTATCGCTTTAGCAGCATCTTTTACAATTCTCTGTGCTCTGGTGTCAGACATCCTACCGTTTTTTGTCCTGATAAGATACCTTCCTCGTACAAGAGTCTGCATATACTGCTTCAGATATGGAACACTCATGAAAAGTCTCACAGGCCTTGGTCCGGTATTTCCCCCAAACGACCACTCGTATCGTATAATATTGATATGAAAAGTTGGTCAGGTGTTGTTATTTTCTGTACCTGTTTTATTTCCATCCAATCTACACATTCCGGGTATAATCCCTTCTTTTTCATCTGTGCAGCCCCCCGGAAGTGAACCCACTTGAAAAATGACCGAATATTGATTCCGTAATATCCTAATGTTGATTGTGATATTTCATTTCGTCCGGGTTGACTATTACACCTGAATGCATCGGAATCAATATAATCTTCAATATAATCTTTTGTCAAGTCCTCGAATGCTTTATCACGATAGTAAGCACCTATCGCTTTGATAGTGTGTACCTTACCTGAGATTGTCCTTATACTCTGATTCTGGTCTTTGCAGTATCTGACATATCTCTTAATCGTTTCCTGCTGCATAGGGTTCTCTATGCTATCGATGTGTTGTAGTACCAGTTTTTCATAATTTCTTACCATTTTAAGCACCTATATTTTTTTATTTAATACATATATTTACTTGTTATTTTTTAAAATTCTTTTGTATAGTTCGCATGTATGCACTATATAAACAGTTGGGTACTAAAACGCAATTTACACCACAATTTTAATAATAGAACCAATCATTAAACAGCGACATAAATAGTAATTCGAAAATTACAATTAAAATTAATATTTACCCGAGGTAAAAACGTGTCTGATAATCTTTTTGATATTAAAATAGGAAATGTTTCTTTTAGAAACCCTATTGCGCTTGCCCCAATGGGAGGAATAACCGACAGTCGTTTTGCAAATGAAAAGGCAAAGGATGCCGGACTTGTAATACTTGGAGGATACAACCTTGATGCTGCAACACAGAAAGCAGCATCAGAGATTGTTGCAAGAGGCAGGGAAGAGTTTGAATCCAGTGAACCTTTGAAGCTTATTGAAAGCGAAATCAAGGCAGTAAATAATGGACCTGTGGTAGCTGTCAATGTGAGAAGCTCAACAGTAGAACCCCTTATAGAAGCTGCAAAGCTCGTAAAGGATGCAGGTGTTATCCTTGAACTGGATGCTCATTGCAGGCAGAAGGAAATAATAGATATCGGTGCAGGACAGGCACTACTAACGGATCTGGCTAAGCTCTGTGACTGGATCAAGCACATAAAAGAAACAGGTGTCGTGCTCTCTGTGAAAGTACGTGCAAATGTTGTGGATGACATTGAGCTGGTGCAGCAAATCGAGTCTGCTGGCGCAGACATACTCCATCTTGATGCTATGCAGGAAGGTGCAGGTGCTGATCTGAAACTCATAAAGAACATAAGGGACTCCACAAGGATGTTCCTGATATGCAACAATTCAGTAACAGACATCGAGATGGCAAAAGATATGTTCTCAAGGGGGGCAGATATGGTTTCCGTTGCACGTGGAGTTCTTGAAGACTCTGCACTTGTCAGCCAGCTTGTAAACAATATATCAACACAACAAAAAGACATGGGATGGTACAATGCACCAAAACATGTATGCAGAGGAGAAGGTGACCTAAGAGGACTTGCTTTCTGCTGTCTGCCAGTAAAACCATGCCCTGTACACAACACCATCAAGAAGCTGGGGTACAGCGCACAGGAATTTACGGATGTCAAAATGGAATATGCCAAAGATACGATGCTTGAATTTGGCGATAGCACGTGCTTTGGAAGCCTTGTGTGGTGCTGTAAAATATCAAAACCATGTTATCTGAGGGATGGAGTACTGGAAACACTTGGTGTTTCGGATGCAGAGTACATGCGCCTTAAAAAAGAACTTGCAGACTATATTATCGACAATGCCAAAAAACCAATCAATGGCTAACAGAAATGAATGATGCACTTTACACAATAAGCAGGGGAATTTACCCCCTCTCATCTTATATTGCACGCTGTGCACAGCTTGCAATGTGCATGGAGGTTTCCGCATCTCCAAAACCAGGCAATATTGACAGGCATGATAACTATGCTGATACACGCTATGAGCATTTTCTGACATCAGCCAGTTCCGTATATCCCGTTGTGGAGGAGGCATCATCACACGAAAAAGGAGTTGGGCAGTTCATCAAAAAAGCTGTAATAGAAAGTGTGAACTGGCAAAACGGAGGAAATACCCATTTTGGAGCATTCATTCTACTAATCCCTCTTGCAATGGCTGCAGGAGAGATATTCCAGGAAGATGAGACTTTTACTATCCAACAACTGGTTGAAAGCGCATACAGGATAGTTAAAAACACTGACACGGAAGATTCGATTAATTTTTACAGTTGTTTTGATGCGGCAGGTGTGAAAGTAAATCCTGTAGATGAATTTGATTTGCGTGACAGTACCGCCATTGATGAACTAAATGATAAAAACATGACCCTTTACAAACTCATGGATATTGCCAGGGGATATGACATAATTGCCAATGAGTGGGTAACAGGTTTTAAGAGATGTGTCCGATGTGCTGAAACAATAATTGATGGCATGAACGGGCTGCATGCCCCGAAGATCGGAGCTGATATCAACGATGTTACAGTCTATGCATTCCTGAAGATACTTTCGGAGAATGAGGACACATTCATCAGTACAAAATACAATGCGCAAACGGCGTTATATGTCTCTGGCAGGGCAAAGAAAATAATTGAAGAAATATATAAAATCAATGAGAACTTTGATACTATATTACCGATGATAAAGAAACTGGATAGTGAGCTTCTTGAGAAGAAGATAAATCCGGGTTCCACGGCAGACATAGTAATTGCCGGTCTCTTTATTTCATTGCTTGCAGGAGTTAGATTCTAATGTCTAAAAATTTAAACCTTGATGATTTTGGCATTTATGAAGGTATATCAGAAGTTATAGTGACAACCATCCATGGATGGACACCAAATGCTGCCCCCATGGGTATCATCCGGAGGAAAGGTAAGTTATTCCTGCGTCTGTTCAAGGGTTCCACAACCTACAGTAATGTGCTTTCCGAGAAGATGATCGTTGCAAATGTTGTATGGGATCCTGCAATGTTTGTGTGCTCTACGTTTACAGACCTGGAAGATTCTCATTTTGAAACGGTTAATTTTAAAGGCAGGAATTTTGTCACACTAAAAAATGCCCAGTGCTGGCTTGCCTTTGAGTGTACTAATACAAAACTGACCTCAGATGCACTTGTAACAGAACTGGTGCCCATGAAGGTCCACATAAACAAATGCATCATCAGAGCGCCTAACAGAGGCCTTTTTGGAGTTATCGAATCCTGCATACATGCAACCAGATACCAGCTTACAGGCGAAGAAAAATATCTTAAGCTCATAAAGGCCTACGGGGATATTGTAGACAAATGCGGCGGAGACGAAGAAAAAGAAGCAATGAAACTGCTTTATGGTTTACTCTGATACTTCCCGGTCAAAAGACTATTAATAAGAAAAAGCCTATTTTCTCCCTATGACAAAAACGATAGCATGGGGAATTACCGGAGCTGGTCATTTTCTTGCATCCAGTTTTGAGGTATTCAAACAGATTAAAAGTGAACACGACATTAGAGTGAATACATTCCTTTCCAGCGCCGCCGAAGAGGTTGTCAGGATGTATGGACTTGAAAAAGAATTGGAAACAATATCCTGTGGAGAATATCTTGAAGAGATTTTTCTTGAAACACAGCAGGGCAAAAGCTGGCCAAAAACAGGCCGTTTCCTGCTTGACAAATATGATGCCCTTATAGTTACACCTGCCACTTCCAACACTGTATCCAAGATCGCACACGGTACAGCAGATTCACTTGTGAGCAATGCAGTTGCTCAGGCTGTAAAAGGAAGTGTTCCTGTCTATGTTGTCCCTGTTGACATAGCAGGCGTTGTGATATCGGAACTTCCCTTTGGTATTGCCAGGGAACTGTGCCAGAAATGCGACCCTTGTCCACCCGGGGATAACTGTCCCAATGATGCAATTACTGACCAGATAGACCTGCTGAAATGCAGTGGATGTGGAATATGCAAGGAACTCTGCAATTTCAATGCCATTAAAGGCGGGCCGGTTGAACTGAAAGTAAGGGATATAGATGCGAGGAATGTGGATATCATCAAGGAACTTGAAGGCATTAAAGTACTGGAAAAGCCTGAAGATATACTAAAAATTCTTGCAGACACCTAATCCAGACAAAATCAGATATGTCATCTTATTCCAAGACGCCTGCCAAGTTTATTCAAATGACCAATGAACATCTGTTTAACAACAAATGACATTGGAGTTTTTCCACCACCGGGACGAGTATTACCTTTACGTATGGCATCCAGCACGCTTTCAACTGTTCGAAGCTGCGCATCGATCTCAGTGTATGACCTCCCCACCATCTCTGCTTCGTGTGAATCACTACCGCCTACCATGGGAAATCCAAGTTCCTGAGCAGCTTTTCTGGCCTTGTTGTTAGGACCATCGGTCACACAGCGGGAGTTCAATACCTCGATCGCATCGGCATCCAGTCCTTCAATGTAGCCAATGCCATGAGATGTCATCTTGAAGGGATGAGGGATTATTACCACAGCACCCTGCTGACGTGCTCTTTCAATCGTTTCTTCGGGGCTAAGCCCTGGCTCTATGAGTTCACGAACACCAAGAACAAGCACATGGCCTTTGGAAGAACTAACTTCCACGCCAGGTATGACTATCATATCTGAGCCGATCTCCTGTGCCCTCCTGGAACAGGCAATTCCACCTTCTATCCGGTCATGGTCACATATGGCAAAACCATCAAGACCATTTCGGGCTGCGTGCTCAAGAATATCATCAAGACTGGCATTGCTATCTTTTGAATAACAGGAATGGACGTGAAGATCGAACTTCATGAAAATACCATAGTCTTCAGAGTTTATAAAGATATTTTAAGAATAGAAGCTATGGATGGTAATGCGAACGGGTAATAGAATTTATTGGTTGGTTGGTGGTTGGATAGGATTGGTGGTACATTAGAGAAGTAATCCCCGTTCGCATATATACAAACTATCTTATTGTATATACACTTTACGGTTGTTCATAGATAGCCCATTTATTACAAAAACAAGGCTAAAGATAGCTTTTCAACTAAAGAAACAGCTTTGCTTATTATCTTGTCTCTGGCTTCAAAATCTATTGAGATCCCATTATCATAATTCACACCATGAACAAAGCCTTCATTAAAGATCCATGCAACTATAGACATCCCCTCTTTAGAGATCGGAAATGAAAGGGTCACACGCTTCCATTCAGGAAGTAGATCACGCATCTGTGATTTTAGTCCATCAAATCCAGAGCCTGCTTTTGCTGACACAGCCACGGGATTGGGGGCAAGATAACCAAGAATTAACATACATTCCTGTAATTCTTCCTCCGATATAAGGTCTGTTTTATTGAAAACTGTAACAATGCCTACGTCCTGTAACTGATCCCACATCGTTTCATGACATACAAGCAGTTTCTTGCGTATTATTTCAAGAGGTTCAGATGAATCCACAACAAGCAGAACAACATCTGCAAGGAATATCTCATCAAGGGTTGACCTGAAAGCATCAACCATCCAGTGAGGAAGGTCCTCAATGAAACCAACGGTATCCGTGAGCAGGACATCACGTCCCTGTACGTCCAGAGATCGGGTGATGGGGAGCAGTGTTGTGAACAACATGTCCTTAGATTCTACATTTTCAGCCACAAGAGCATTGAAAAGAGTACTTTTTCCTGCATTAGTATATCCGGCAAGTGCAATCAGTGAGAAACCCTGGGAATGCCTGTGTGCCCTGAGGGATTCATTATCCTTCTTTATAGTCTCCAGCTCGCTTTTGATGCGGATCATGCGGTTCTTTACATCCTGTGCATAAGAATCCTCATAGCCACCAAGACCCATAAAACCCGGTCTTTCATCTTTTTTAAGTATGGAAATTACAGCCCGGGCACGGGGGAGTTCGTATTCCAACCTTGCGAGTTCCACCTGTAATTTGGAACGATGAGTGGTTGCTCTGGTTGCGAATATCTCAAGGATGAGCTGGAACTTGTCAATGGTCTCGCAACGACATGTCTCTGATATATTGTATATCTGCATGGTTGAGAGTGGATTATGAAATATCACTTTATCCGGTTTAAGATCAGCAACAATCTGTGCCAGTTCATCGACCTTGCCCCTTCCAAGATGATACTTCCTGTCCGGATGTCTTGTTTGGGTCATCTCAGCAATGACACTATAGCCTGCTGCTTCGGCTAGTTCCCTGAGTTCATTCATCTGAAGTTCGTTCTTTTCATCTTCAGATCTTGGATCATTCCTTTTCACTAGAATAGCACGCATCATAGGAGTTCCTGTTTGTGGATATATTACTGGATACCCAGCTCTTTAAGAAGAAGTTTCCTTGAGCTAAGGGATACATGATGAGCAATCTCAATGCATCGTCTTTCGCTAAGGGATTCCTGATATTTGAAATCGTGGGTAAACATGTTGTCAATTAACCATTGGGGCTTATTATAGAAATCACCTGCTTCTGTGACAATGGTACCAGAGAACTTCAGCTCAGAAACAGTATCTTCAACCATCTTCACAACATACAGGATATCAGGTGCAGAGTTACTCCTGAAGGACCTTATAGCTACCTGGTTGACCTTCTCGATATGGTCAGCAGTAACAGATGCAGCAACAGAAGCACAGACCATGAGATATTCATCTTTTACCTTATGACGTCCCGAAATGTCTACTGCTATTATATCAAACATCTTTTAAAACAAATACAGGTATATTATATAAGTTTGAGCAGACGAGTATAGACGGCAGTTTACTTAGAAAACAATCACAAAAAAGAAAAAAGCTGACAGGACATCCGTCCCGTCATAGATATTTTAATTATTCATTCTTTCTTAAGAACAAGCAGTGCAAGAGATACAACGCCAATTCCCATAAGTGCACCGAATCCGGGAGAATCCTTTGTATCTTCTTCTACTGGCTCGGTCTCCTCTTCAGGCATAGGTGCTGAAATCGGAGTTTGTTCTGCAATTGAACCAATCTCATCTCCCACTACACTGAATATAGAGAAAACCAGTGTTTCAGAGTAGAAATAGAGGTAACCGTCCTCCTCCCTTTCCTGATATGTTGGAAGGTCATTCCACTGCTCACCATGATACCGTGTCATACGAATGGTGGAAACATCGATGTCATTCTCTTCTATCCATTCCTTACTAACCTTAAAGCGGATCATGATGTTGTCGGCATTACCAGAGGAAATAGTACCTTCACTTCCCACATCGATACTCATGACCGAATAGGAATTACCTTCTGAAGCAGGTACATCAGATGGTCTGCTGTTAAGGACCTGTACCTTCGTTACAACCAAGCCTTCATCGGTCTTTGCATTGAAACTTACACCAATTACAGGGTCATCTCCACCTGAAAGATCGAAATCCGCGGAAACACCACCTACAACACGCTTTACGGATATATCGGTGCTTGTTACTATTTCAGATGGCTGTCCCGGACTGACGGATGCACGGGTTCTGGAACTGGAACGTGATGGACTGCTACTTGGAGTATCTTCAACGTAAAAAAGTCCAAACGTGCCAAACTCAGAGAGGTTTGCAGAGACATAATTGCCTATTGTGTTAAGAGAAGTACCATTTATTTCAGTCCAGTTGCTTCCACTTAACATGTAGAGATTTACTGAAGATTCTTCGGAACTGCTCATTCCGGAATCATCATAGAGGAAATCAAAAACCATTGTGTCAGGCTGAGAAATATCATCAGGATTGATAGTGGAACGTGTAATCGTCACGTACCCATTGACATTCTCCTTACCTGAAAAAGCATTTGAATTTGTGTCATTTCCACTTATTCCTAATGCAGATTCATCATTCTCAAAAGAGAGCTGAGTTGGAGTATCTGATAATGACAGAGTGTCCACGGTGCCTGTAGAGTATCTTGAATAGAAATCATAGTCACCATTTCCTATGGCTGTATTGTCTGTCAAGGTTGTGTTTTCAGAAAAATACACTATGAAACCACATGAATACTCAGGAGCAGGTATACTATCAGGAGATACAATACTATTTGTGACAGATGAGACGGAAGCACCACTACCAGAATTGTAGTTGGCAGTATTATTGGTCAGAACATTGTTGTCAGAACTTCGAATATAGATACCTGTAGCTGAATCACTAATCACGATCATAGGTTCTGCGACAGAATCCAAATTCACTGAACCAACTTCAGCATGATTATAAATGTTGTAACTGGCAACATTGTCCGCCAGGGTATTACCATCACTTGACATAAGATAAAATCCATATAATTCATTTGAATTGGCATTGTTACTTAGCAATAAGTTGTCATTTGAATCTTCAAGACAAATACCATAGTAATCGTTGGAATTGGCAGTATTATTAGTCAAAGTGTTATTACTTGAACCTTCAATATAAATTCCATACTCATTATCACTGGCATTATTGTTGGTCAAAGTATTATAATTACATGAATCATAAAGATAAATACCCGTATTATCGCCGTAACTGGCTGAAATACTATCCAGATTATTGAATGAAGAATTGAACAAATAGATTCCCTCATACGTATTTGACACAGTCACGTTTTGTATTGTGGAATTATCAGTGTATGCAAATGTAACACCATAATCTATAGTGGAGAGTTCAATATCCCTAACAGTGATGTTAGTGGAGTGGATTGCATACACAGTTCCTGCATCCAAAGGCACTTCTGCATCTGAAGCGTTAATCCAGTAATAGATTGGTTTGCCATCAACCAGATTGGACACGCCTATATCATGCAAGTACTCTCTTAAATTCTCACCCTCAACTCCAAAATTAGAATATTCATTTGAGGACATCACATTATTGATCAAAGTGCTATTGCTGGAATAGTCAATCCAAATGCCGTAATCGTTGGAACTGACAGTATTGTTAGTCAAATTATTGTAATCTGAATCTTCAAGTTCAATTCCTTCATCATTGTTATTGACAGTATTGTTGGTCAAGCTATTATAATCTGAATCTTCAAGATAAATTCCATCATCATTGTTACTGACAGTATTGTTAGTCAAATTATTGTAATCTGAATAGTAAAGATAAATTCCTTGATCAGAGTTGAAACTGAAAATATTGCCAGTCAAATTATTAGAATCTGACTCTCCAAGATAAACACCTACCGACGTGTTAATTATGTAGTTATCCGAAATATTACAAAAGGAAACGTCATACAAGTAAATACCAGATTCATAATAATCAGACTCAGCATCTTGAATAGTAAATCCTTGAATAGTTACATTGTTGGCGTTTATATCAAATACAGTGTAACCACTCCCATCAACGATAGTATATTCATAACCATTCTCAGAGCGAATTGTAATATTGTCTGTCCAAATATCTATATTTTCATTGTAAGTACCGTCAGATACAATGATAGTATCACCGGGGTCTGCAGCATCGAGTGCGAGTCCAATAGTTGCATATGTCTTCTCACTACCAACCGTTAGATTAGCTGCGGAAACTGTCCCTGCACATAATAGTAAAATCAATACTATTATTGAATATTTTAGAATTGGATTGTCTTTTGGTAAAATGTTACTCACCAGCCCATGTTATCAATATGTCTCGCTCATCTTATTAACCAGATAATGAAACAGTATTATTAATACAATAAAGAACAATAATAACATAATAATAGATTGAAATATATATAAGTATTTTGATGTTTCCTTATATAGTTGAATTATCCATATGATAGACTCGTTTCCAGTTTGGACATGAAAATGACTCATTGTCATTAAAAAGAACAAATTCGGATCAGACTTCCAAAAACATGAAATCACAGTGTTTTTGATATGAGATTACAGAGCTACACCTACAGTTCACTTAACTTTCGTTTTAGTACAGACAGCGATTTAGCTGGAGGATAGTCAAAAAAATAGATTAATGAGATAAAAGAATAAGAAGGACTTTAAAGTCCTCCTTTGCCTTGCTGTTATTTGACCACCAGAATTTCCAAGGTGCGAGGTTTTTTACAACGCCAAAATCATTACATCTTTATTCTGCCGATGTCGATATACTCGATACCACTTGCAAATTCTACAGAATATAACATCTGTTTCCTGACACTGTTGGCAAGTCTCACTGCCCTTGACATAAGAGGAAGGAAGAATTCATAATCCTGTGGAATTGCATGTACCAGATAATCCGAATGAGGAAGCTTGTTCAGTGATTTAACTTCATTGTATACCCTGAAATGAGTACCGAACTTAAAACCGGTCTTTGGAACAAATCCCCTGCTGCGGAGGTCAATATATGTGCTGTACTTGCGTTCAAAATCAGGATCAATGGATGCTGCTGTCTCTGAAAATACGCCAAGGTCAGGAATATTACCTGTTGTGCCATCCTTTATCTCTATGAGACCCTGCTCAAGCAGGTATGCAGATTCAACAAGTGATAACTGGAGACGCTCATTGTCAAGAGGTTTACCGTAAAAACCGTTTTCATAAAGCAGATGTGAAGCCTCTTCATTCCATATCAGGACACGGTCCTCCAGCATCGTTGCAGGAACAGGATCATCCTCTGGAAGGATTGCATCCATACTCCCTTTGATATCAGCTTTCTTCACTTCATAATATGTGAGATCACTTTCTTCATCAACTATAGCAAGCACCATTTGCTTGCGAACATTTACCGCTGCAGTGTACTGAGACAGAAGATCCTTTATAGGCATTGGAATACGCTCGGACCTTACATAGACAAACATCTTTGCCTGTGTCTTGCCTGGGTGACCACCCCTTGGATATACTCTGAAATCCGTAACACTGGGCTGAACATAGTAACCTCTCTCACGGAGGTCTTTGTAAACGATGTATTTCAGCTCGAAAAACTGCTGTCTGTTAGAGGCTTCTATGAAAAATTCCTGAAATGTAAGGGTCCTTTCATCCATGGTGATTTCAAGCCTGTTCTTGTAAAGCAGATATGCTGCTTCAATAAGCGTGAGCTCAAGAACATCGCCCTTTGGACGTCCGTAATACCCGGTATTATACAGCTCATTTATAGCCTGTTTCCCGGCTTTTACCCTATCTTTAACAAGTTTTCCAATCAAAAAATTCACCTGAATTAAGTAAGAATATGAAAATAATGTATATGAGTTCAAATATTGAACTACCTATTTAACTATAGTGGACTGGAAAACTCAGACAGCATCATTTTTCGCTAAAAAAGAATATCAAAAGCTTACTCAAAGGTAAGCTTCAGTGACATAGCGATGCATCATCCGGTGAGTGTTGAAATAATAGGCTATCATTTCAATAGAATTGTTCATCAGGTTTATCCATTCATCTTTTCTGTTATAGTACATAGGGATCATTATGTATTCCAGTTTATTATAAAGGTCATCCAGCTCCATTATCCTGATCTGCTCAGGGGGCTTCTCAACCTCCGGTTTGGGACCAATTGCATAGCCCGTGACACCTTCCACACAACCTTCTATCCACCAGCCATCAAGCACACTAAAATTTACAACACCATTATGAGCTGCTTTCATTCCACTTGTACCTGATGCTTCCAGTGGTTTTTGTGGATTGTTGAGCCAGATATCTACACCAGAGACCATTTTCATAGCAATACCCATATCATAATTCTCTAGGTAAGCAATCTCGATCTCACCTTTTAGCTCCTTAGCATACTGATGTATCCTTTCTATGAACACCTTGCCCATGGTATCCCTTGGGTGGGCTTTTCCTGCAAATATCAACTGGATCTTTCCTGCATCGTTAACCTTTTTGAGCCTTTTCAGGTCTGAAAAGATAAAAGTCGGCCTCTTATATTCAGTAACGCGCCTTGCAAAACCGATTGTAAGCGTATCATAGTCCATGTTAGCATCGCATTTGCTGTTCACAAAATCGATAAGTTCCTTTTTTGCAGATTTGTGGGCATCCCATATCTCATTATCAGGTATACTCCTGACTCTTACAAGGAGTTCCGGTTCGTTTGCCCATCCCGGAAGATACTGGTCATAAAGTTTCCTGAAATGTGAACTTACCCATGTATAGGAATGGACTCCGTTTGTGATGGAAGAGAACTTGTATCCAGGGAACATCTCCTGAGAAATTTCCCTGTGTCTTTTTGCAACTCCATTAACATAGTTGGAGAGATTCAAACCGAGGACAGTCATGTTCAATTCATACTCTCCACCATACTTTTTAATGGTTTCAAAGTCCACATAATCTTCCATTAATTCCATTACAATATCATGCGAGAAAACATCATGACCACTTTTTATCGGTGTATGGGTTGTGAAAACACAGTGATCTTTAACTCTTTCAGCGTTCATTCCATTCTGACGTAATAGTTCAATAGCAAGCAGGCTTGAATGACCTTCATTCATATGATATTTGGATATGGAACAACCCAGACTGTTCAGCATCCTAACGCCACCAATACCAAGCACCATTTCCTGCTTAAGCCTGTATCTCCTGTCACCACCATAGAGACTATGTGTGATTTGTCTATCATCAGAAAAATTACCTTCAAGGTCCGTATCAAGGAAAAGCACTGGAATTTTTTCTTCAGTGAGACTGCGGTGTTCATAGAGCCATGCCTTGACCTTTACATCCCTTTTCTGTATCTTAACGGTCACCTCGTATGGCAAAAGCTCCATGTAATCCTCTGGAGACCAGTCCTGATGATGTTCGGTCTGCCTGCCTTCTGAATCGAGTCTCTGCATAAAATACCCTTTCTTGTTAAGAAGGGTAACAGCGATCAAGGGAAGACCCAGATCTGCACTTGCTCTTATGGTATCCCCTGCCAGAATACCCAGACCACCACTGTAAGTAGGCATCTCGTTATTCAGTCCGATCTCCATTGAGAAATAGGCGATCTTCCTTCCATTTGGGCCTAAGATATTATACATGTTGTCTATACACCTTTTCATTTAGTAAATATCACTAAATATCAATTAATATATTATATAGAAATGCCTTTAAGAAATAAAAAGACTTTTGGATAGGAATCTACAATTAATGCAGATTCTTTGTTTTATAGAATCAAGATCCTGTAAAACTGCAAACCTTAAAAGTTCCCTAAGATCAGGTAGCTGTTGACAATGCCCTCTTCCAGTCAGCATCTGTATGCTTAAGAGGGGGGCAAAGTAAGAAGTAACAGTCTTTGCAATATTTTTGAAATATAGCTACTCGAATTCATTCCCCATCATGCAGTCAACGAAGCTCCTCGCAAACTCCCTGTAAGAACTCGCGACCAGATGAGCATAGCACCCAAGTGTATTGTTAACTGTAAGCCCATCCCATCCATCAATTATACCAGTGCCACGGGAGAGTTTTATAGCAAACTTCGCATCCTTCGGCATATCTGTCACTTCGGAGTGGTGGAACTCGTGTCCACGGAAGGAGTTTCCTGCTTTACCGATGACTGAATCAATTGCAAGTGAACCGATATTGTAGCTGACAACACGTTTGTGACCCATGAGAGTATGCCCCGGAAGAGCACCAACCATATCATGGGTGGATTCAGGCATATCTGCCATGTTATGTGCTCCCTGTCCTTTCACTCCTGTGCTGAGTTTCTCGGTCAGATACATCAGACCACCACATTCTGCATAGATAGGCAGGCCGGAGCGTGATACATTCAGTATATCTTCACGCATTGAAACATTGTTCTCAAGCTCTGCGGCGAAAAGTTCAGGATATCCACCGCCAAGGTACAAACCGTCCACATCCGGGAGTTTTTTGTCGTGGATAGGACTGAAGTATTTTATATCTGCTCCTGCCATTTCGAGCAGTTCAAGATTGTCGTGATAATAGAAATTGAAAGCTTCATCAAGGGCAACGCCAATTACCGGACGCTCACCTTCGATCTTGCGAGGAGTGAAAACAGTCTTTTGCGGACGCT
The DNA here is from genome assembly GCF_016278385.1 of Methanolobus sp. Lineage (GTDB taxonomy): Archaea > Halobacteriota > Methanosarcinia > Methanosarcinales > Methanosarcinaceae > Methanolobus. The sequence continues at coordinate 89,120 of NZ_JADQBY010000006.1, read as the reverse complement.
CAAGAGCCGGAGCTGTTTGAGCCATCTCCAGAAGGCGGTCTATCTTAATACCATCCTTGATTGCATTTTTAATGAAATCTATCCGCTCATCATAATTATCAGCCCGGCGGCGTTCCTCTATTGCCGGAACAAGGCCGAGATGCCTCATGGATATCTTCATTGAATTGTTGCGGCGAATCACACCGATAACAGGAATACCGGTATAGTATTCAATAGCTTCAGTGGCTTTTTTCTCGTGACGCAGGCCGCCTATGTTGTTAAGAATGACACCGGTTATGTGCACATCCTTATCGAAATCCTTGAAACCATTAACAAGGGCAGCCGCCGAGCGAGTAATGCTCCTTGCATTGATTATAAGGATAACAGAACATTTCAGTATCTTGGCTATCTGTGCAGTACTGCCAGTATCCGAAAAACTGTCAAAGCCTTCAAACAGACCACGAACACCTTCGATTATAGCGATATCAGCCTCACCGTCTGCTTCCGTACCATGGATGAAAACATCCCGCACACCCTCCTCGTCCATGAGGAAACCATCGATATTGCGAGCTCTGCGACCCGTTATCTCAGAATAGTAACTGGGATCTATGTAATCCAGCCCAACCTTATACGGCTGGACCTTATACCCGGCCTCTGTAAGAGCCGCAAGCAGACCGATAGTAATAGTGGTCTTGCCTGAAGAGGAACTGCCTGCTGACAAGAGTATCCTCGGCATTTCCTTTTTTCCTTCCTTTCTTTCCGGAACCGGAGGATTGTCGGACATAGTATCAACCTTTAGCGTGTCAATTCACGGAGTCTTTCATCTTCAAGAGCTACAGGCATGACAGAACCTTCATTGGACATGATGGCATGTGCAAGTTCACGATAGACACCTGCAACAGGTGAATCTGGGGCTTTTTCAAGCACAGAGAAACCATCCCTCTCGCAGTCCTGGACAATCTGTTCCTTTGGAATAAAAGCCATGAGCCTGCTGCCTATCTCATCTGAGAACTTCCTCACAATCTCCTCCTCCCTTGTTACACTTCTGGAATTGCATATAATGCCAGAGAGAGGAGTATTTATTTTGGTAAGTCCTCTGCAGATATTATTTGCAGCATAAAGCGGCATATATTCACCCGACGTAAGAATGTAAGCCTGATTCACAAGACCTTTGCGTATTGGTGCGACAAACCCACCACATACGATATCCCCTGGGACATCGTAGATAATGAGGTCCATGTCATCGATGGACTTGCACATCTGCTGCAACTTCTGGATGGCAACGATTATACCTCGTCCGGCACAACCAATTCCAGGCTCGGGGCCGCCTACTTCCACGCATTTTACACCTTTGTAACCTTCATGAACGATGTCCTCTTCCTTGACATCAATTTTCTGCCTTAGAAGGTCAAGGATAGTTGGTATTCTCTTACCGCCAAGAAGTGTGATGGATGAATCGCTTTTAGGATCACAACCAATTATCATTACTTTAAAACCTTCATCTGCACATGCAGCCGCAACATTAGAAGCAGTGCTGGATTTACCGATGCCGCCTTTGCCGTAAATGGCTATTCTTTTCTGTGCCATCAAGCAGCCTCCTGTTCTCCATTCAGCATGTCCTTTGCAACTTCACGCATCGTTGCCCCGAATTCGGATTCAACAATGTGATTCACACCAAGTGTCTTGGGATGCAGGTCTATCTCCACAATAACGTTCGCATGTCCCATATCCTTTAGCGGGAATACCTGTCTTGGACCATTGGTAACTGAAATTACCTCCATTCCCTGAAGGTTGTCCATGGGTATTGCATGAGGTACACCGGTGATAACGGCAAAATCAAAGTCACTGTATTTTTCAGCTATCAGTTCACTAACCCTGTCACCTGTAATAGGATACTCATCCATACCACCTATATTCTCATGGATGATGATTCCTTTCTCATTGAAATCGTTCATGATGCATGTCGCATGATGACGAACACGTGGAAGACCAAGAGTATCATCCACATTTGCCATATTGATAACATTCCCTTCGACACCAAGTTGTACAGCCACCTCATTGATTGCAACAGTAATATCGGCAAACATGTAACCAGTTTCCTTCTTGGCATTCATAATAGTAAGACAGCGTTTGCCTTCTTTCAGGTAACTGATAATTTTTTCAGCTACCTTGTATTTCAGGTCTCCACGTGAAGGGACAAGGTATTCCTTACTTGCTGCACCATGGCGCTTCTCAACATTGGTTGCTTCCTCAAGAAGGATCTTCTGCCTTTCAAGTTCCCCTACATCAATGACACCTGCTTCACATGCAGATTCCAGAGCTATCAATACACCTTTGGTATTGTTTGGGTATCCGGCATGGACTTCCACCTCTATAACAGGTACATCCAGGTTCGCATCCTGTATAGGCTCACGAAGTTCCTCACCAATGATCATACTGGCACACGTACCCACCACACCAATGAGTTTAGGATTGAACATCTCATTTACTTTTGCAAGCAAAGATGAGAGCTCATCACGTCCTCCAAAGACAAAGCCATTCTCATCAAGAGCAGTGGTCACAACATGTATGCCGTCCTCTTCAAGGAGCCTTGCATGTTTGAATGAGCAACCTGGCGGACCGTGAAGTATAGCAACATCAACATTCAGGTCACGTAATGTGTATAATGCAGCCACGATAGAACTTGGCCGCGGGTGTATTATTGAGATATCTTTTTCTGCCATATCTATCCCTTTTATTAATTCAGGAGTTATGCAATATTATATTTGTTAAATTTAGTAATAAATAGTATACTTAAAGTATCACTGTTTTTCTGCACTATCTAGTTCTTTATTGTATAAAAGCACTAATCATAATAAAAAAACAAAGAATAAAAGTCAGACAACATAAAAGATAAAGAGGCTAACCTCACCTGAAACATTTGACACACGACAGTATGATATCGCTCTTAGAAGAGGATTCAAGTGCCATACTTAGTCCTTCTTCAAGTCCTAGAGCATACACAACATTCTCCCCATCTATGCCCTGCATTCTTTCACCCACAAGTATCAATTGTCCGATATCCATACCACGCCTGCTAACAAACTCTGAAACATTATCAGGAGGTAGACCTTCACAAACCTGGGCAGCTTCCTCACCAAGTACCATAATAACACTACCTGAAATAGCAAGCTTACGCAGAGCATAATCAAGTGCTTTTTCCGCTGAACGTATATCCATACCGGAATTGGAATTATCAATGAGTTTCCTGCCGGATAACTCTTTCTCCTGCATTCTTCCCTGCAGACCTTCAAAAGAAGCAACAACAGATAATATATTTTCCATAGACACATGCATTCGGATAGCTACGGAAGCTGAAGCAGCGAAGGCAGTCGCATATGAACTATAATTGTAATTAGGTGACAGGGATGAGATAAAATACCCATCTCCTTGTCCATACCTGTATTTTATAACTATATTGCCATTATCAAAATGAACCTGCAGGTCAGCTTCCACTTCTTCTGAATCACTGAATGTGAAATATTTTCTGTTATTGTCCCCTGCTTTATCCAATGCCTTTCTGTCCCTGGAATTCAAGAAGAAGACCTCCTCGGATCCACCATCGGAAAGTACACTCATCTTTGAATCACTGGCTTTTGAACTTGAAGCTGCGATCAGATAATCTGGTTCCAATGTAGTGATAAGGCCTATGTCAGCAAATCCAGTCAGACCGATTGAAACCTCAAAAATATAGTAATCTGCGACAATACCAAGCTCATTCAACCTGTCAGTTGCAAGTAGTATACTTCCCGGAGCGATACTTAACCCCAGTTGGAGTATTGTTGAGTAGCCCATTTCCCACAACTCCAGACCCCTGGAAGTGTGAAGTACTACTTTCTTCTCCATAGAAAGCATTTCAGCAAGCAAGGATGCAGAACTGGTCTTGGCTTTTGACCCTGTGACCTCAATAACTGTGGCATTATCGAAGGAACCGATTATGGATAATATGAATCCTACAGCCCGGTGATGGGTCATTATCTCAATATTTTGTTCCCTTGCAGCAACAAGCATTGGATAAACGGGGTCCAGATGTGCCGGGCTTACCACCATATCAAATTCATCCACTGGTAGCGGGTATTTTGAAGAAATAATGCCATATTCGGACAAAAGTCCTGAGAGAATATCCTCATCCACTGTTTTGTAGACGTCTATTGCAGTTACATTAAAACCAAGACTTGCGAATTTCTCAGCAATAATAATGCCTGCATGAGTCAGGTCAAGAACTGCAATATTGGTATGATCTAACATAATACCTGTTTAATATTGAATTCAAAAGAGAAGGAATAAGTTAAAAATCAGAATGAAAAAGAAAGAATAGGAAAAACCTAGTTCTTTCCATCATCTGCTTCATCGTCTTTGTAACTGTCAGAACCTACCATTGCAGCGGAAATTGAATCAATGCCATCAAGCCATTCTGCAACCAGGCCATAAGGAACTTCTTCCATTACTTTTTCAGATAACTCTTTACCACTAATTACAAGGGCACCTATTTCTGCAACTGTGCCAAGAGCTATCGCAATATCATCAGAGGATTCTGCTTCAAGAGCAACCTTCACAAGATCCCCGATATCAACACTGCTATCATAGTCGCCACTCACGTAAGCTTCACATGCTGCAAAACCACCCATGAGAGATGCCTGAAGAGAATCAATCATCATATCTGCATCCTCTGAGATCGAATCTATCTCTGCAAGTGCAATATCCCTGATCAGTACAAGATATTCCAATGCAGAGTCCTGGGAGATCTGCTCTTTTTCATATTTCGCGATTATCTTTAAACATGCGAGAATTATGTCATCCTCCATGTTTACAAATATCGCTCCTTCCTTTCCATCTGGTTCATCAGATTCTTCAAACTTGAAGTCACTGTCCTTTACCTGTTTGATCCAGTTGTTCCAGCGTTCTGCTGTATAAAAATCATGATGTAATACACCACCTGCCTTCCCTGACATTTAATTACCTCTATAATATTGATAAATCTTATTTTTTATTTATTCCTACGAATTGCTTTTTTATATAAAAGATATTCGCAACGAAACTATAGTTTTAGCTCCACCTTTTTTAAAGAACATCCAGGCACCATGGTTTCATCCATCGGACCAAGTACCTTTACAACTGTACATTTGTCCCCTTCCTTAAGGCATTCAGGATAGAGGATATCATATACACTATCATCGAACTCCTTACATTTAGGAAGCTCATAGCTTATTTTTGATCCTTCTACTGCCTTTCGTGAATCGATTGCCGCAACTATTGGAGAGTTTTCCACCTCAACTGTCAGTACTCCACCTTCATGAACGAAGCAGTCGTGGACAGTATCCCCCCTGAGTTTTACAACACGATACTTACGGCCAGGATCAAGATTCATGCATGTCCGCCTTAGCTTGCATTTTACACACTCACGGGATTCACCCACGAATATGAAATCCTCGCCTTCTTTTGCAAGTCTTGAGCCGATAAGTGTAATAGTATTATTATCTGTCATATATAGTCACCTTGATTTACCAAATATGGATAGTGTGGAATTATGAAATTACTTTTGTTAAACGTGCGACCTTCTCCGCAGCCTCTGGAGTCAGGCCCGCCCCAAGTACAGTATATCTCTCCGGACGTATCTTATGTGCAACAAGAAGCGCCTCTAATATATACTTATCTTCAATTCCAAGTTCTTTTGCTGTTGTTGGGGCACCGATAATGTCCAGGCATTCTTTAATTTTCTTCCAGTCGCCACCATGAAGGTACATCATCATTATAGTCCCCACACCACACTGCTCACCATGCAGAGCTGCTTTTGGTGCAACCATATCCAGGGCATGACTGAACATATGCTCTGAACCGGAAGCCGGTCTTGACGAACCTGCTATGCTCATGGCAACACCACTTGAAACCAGAGCCTTCACAACTATCCTCACAGAACTTTCAAGTTCAGGCTTGATATCTTCCGGGGAATCCATCAAAATCTTGGCAGTCATCCTGGAAAGAGCCGCTGCATACTCACTGAAAGGCTCATCCCTTAACCTGTGAGCAAGTTCCCAATCCAAGACTGCAGTATAGTTTGAGATAATATCCCCGCATCCTGCAGCAAGCAGGCGATAAGGCGCACTGGATATGATATTAGTGTCAGCTATTACAGCCATGGGAGCATTCACCTCAATGGAAGTCTTCTTCCCCTTATCATGTATTGAAGCTCTGGAAGACACAATACCATCATGTGAAGCAGCCGTGGGAACACTTATGAACGGAAGATCGAGCTGTGTGGCTGCAAGTTTTGCCACATCTATGGACTTTCCACTCCCGACACCCATAAGATACTTTGAATTTGAGTCTTTGGCTGCAGATACTACTTTTTGGACCTCTCCCATAGATGCTTTGTTTGAGATAATTATGCCCGGATTGTACCTGCATTCATCCAGCAGGTCAAATACCACATCTCCTGCTATCTTTTTAGTATTCTGTCCCGTGACAATAAAAGCACCTTCCATGAGTTTAAGGTCATCACAGACATCCTTCACATCATAGATTACATCAGGACCCACAACAACATCCCTTGGTAACTGCATCCACTTTTTTTTGCCTTTTGTCGGGATCACTTCAATACCTGCCAAAAAATGAATTATTAAATGTTATTTCATAACCGAATTGAATTCGATTCCTATTAACATCTGATTAAATTATATATAAATGTACAGCCTGTGAGTAAAACAGGCATTTAACAGGGAAAATTCCTCCATGAAGTCCGCATTTCCCATACATAAATCTATTAAGTGTTAGTTGTATTAGGATATTCCTATATTACGTTACTGCTGTGATTATAATGTCATTGATAGATAAACTTACCCAATTCATTAATAATTATTACATAGACCCTATTCTGCACGATAGTGGATACAATATCGTCAATACTATTACGTGGGCAATAATACTGGGAATATGTATATTCGGTGTGGTCAAGCTACTTAAAAAGCTGGATATTGAGATAGATGACAGGCTTACAACATCAATTGTTCCCTTTGTCCTTGCTGGTTCGTCCCTGAGGGTTATAGAGGATACAGGAGTACTCACATCCCCTGCAAGTTATATTTTCATAACCCCGAACATCTATTTTGTGGTTTTCGCAATAACTGTGTTCTTCCTTATACTTTCAAAATGGCTTGTTAAATTGAAGGGAAGAGGAAATTATATGAAGGTCTTCGCAGGTTTTGGATTTGCATGGTTTGCTGTAAACCTTATGATCCTGTTCCACCTTGAGGACATGGTCCTACCATGGTTACCTGTATTTGTCATCGGTGCAGCAGGCATAATCGTTCTCCTGACAAGATTCGTATTTGACCGCGTAGGTTTTGACCTGCTCAAGAGCAAAATCAATATGGCAATTCTCTGGGTGCATCTTATGGATGCTTCATCCACAATTGCAGGAATTGATTTTTTAGGATATTATGAAAAACATGTGGTTCCTGCATATCTCATTAATCTTACAGGTACTGCATTTGTGATGTATCCGTTAAAACTATCTATATTCATTCCGGTATTATATATACTGGACAATCATTTTGATGAGGATGAGGAATCACAGACATTAAAGACCTTCCTTAAGCTTGTGATTATAGTTCTTGGATTATCACCCGCATGCAGGAACACCATCAGGATGGCATTCGGGGTCTAAGTCATGCACGACGAAAATACAAGAGAGAAATTCACAACATACCTGAAAGAGCTGAAACCTTTTGTAGGTTTAAGTCTCGCACTTTTTATATTGTCAACTATTGCAGGCTACATCTATTATTCCCTGGACCCTTCGTATGCCTTGAATTCACTGGCAGGACTGGAAGAACTTGCAAAAATGCTTCAGGAGCTTTCGGCCTTTGAAATAATGCTGCTAATCTTTGTGAACAATGCCGTTAAAATGTTTTTCTCAATATTGCTGGGTTTTGCTTTGGGCATTATCCCATTTGGATTTTTAATCATTAACGGTTTTGTTATAGGCATCTTTGCACATTACCAGACAGTTGAGAACGGAGCATTGTTTGTACTAGCAGGCCTGACACCCCATGGGATAATTGAGATCCCCATGCTGATAATATCATCTGCTATCGGGATGAAGATAGGTTATGTAGCACTTCAGGCAATCCGCTTGGAACCTGTGAGCCTTAAAGAAGAGATTATTCAGGGGATTAAGTTCTACTTGCACTGGTTATTCCCACTGATATTTCTTGCAGCTGTAATTGAGACGTTCATAACACCTGTGGTAATTTATCTGGTTGCCAGCGTTTAAAATATCAAATAAATCATTCTGGCGTAAACAGGTTTATTAATAGTAAATACAATGTCTGGAAAAAACCGAGGGCAAATAATGATAGATAGAAAAGAGATCACAGAGATCATTGAAGATTACGATTTAGATAAAGTCAAAATCGGTGCTGTTGCCTCACATTCAGCACTGGATGTCTTTGACGGTGCAATTGAAGAGGACTTCAGGACATTTGCTGTATGCCAGCAGGGACGTGAGAAGACCTATACGGATTATTTCAAGTCACAGAGAGACAGCAATGGTAAGATCGTCCGTGGTATCGTGGACGAGCACATAATACTGGACAAGTTCAGCCAGACAACCTCACAGGAAGTCCAGAAGAAGCTGGTCGAAGAGAATGTCCTTTTCATCCCTAACCGCTCATTCACATCCTACTGTGGAATCGATGAAGTGGAGAACGATTTCAAGGTACCGCTTGTAGGAAGCAGGAATATGCTACGCAGTGAAGAGAGAGGTATAGACCAGGACTACTACTGGCTCCTTGAGAAGGCAGGATTGCCATTCCCTGAAAGGATTGCTGACCCGCAGGACATCGAGGAACTTGTGATGGTAAAGCTCCCTCACGCAGTTAAGAAACTGGAAAGGGGTTTCTTCACAGCAGGAACCTATGAGGAATACCAGCAGAAGGCCCAGTCTCTGTTGAAACAGGGCGTTATCACACAGGATGCACTTGACAACGCAAGGATAGAGCGCTATGTCATCGGTCCGGTGTTCAATTTCGATATGTTTTACTCACCTGTTGAAACAGAGATGAACAAACTTGAGATCCTTGGTATCGACTGGCGCTTTGAGACAAGTCTTGATGGACATGTACGTCTGCCTGCACCACAGCAGATGACACTTGCAGAACACCAGCTCACACCAGAATACACCGTATGCGGTCACAACTCAGCCACACTCAGAGAATCACTCCTTGAGAAAGTATTCGAGCTTTCCGAGAAATACATCAAGGCTGCAGAGAAACACTATGACCCTGGTGTCATTGGTCCGTTCTGCCTGCAGACATGTGTTGACAAGGACCTTAACTTTTACATATATGATGTAGCACCACGTGTCGGTGGCGGAACAAATGTGCATATGTCAGTTGGTCATCCATACGGTAATACTATATGGAGAAAGCCAATGAGCACAGGTCGTCGTGTTGCCTTTGAGATTAGAAGGGCAATTGAAACCGATCAGCTTGATAAAATCATTACATAAAAAGAAGTGGCCTTGCGAAGTCTGAACATAACGTTCAGACTCACATCATCATGTTTTTTGCACCCGCGTTGTTTTTATCCTCTTAATAATAGTTTTTTTATATAATTACATGCATAATATAGTGAGAATGCATATTGAAAGAATCCCAACCGGAATCAGAGAACTAGATGAAATTATACAGGGAGGCTACCCACTCCAACAGGGAATTTTGATAAGTGGACCACCAGGCTCGGGAAAATCCATACTTGCAACTCATTTTCTTTACAGGTCATGCAAAGATGGGAAAAAATGCATGCTTATGCTAACTCACGTTAATGTAGAGAGTTTCCTTGAACAGGCCCTGAGCATAGGAATAGACTTCCATTCCTGTATCGAGAAAGGTACTTTGCTCATCACAAAATCATTTGAAACACGCACAAATAAAATATACAATGCTGCAAGACACGGAACAGGAGTCGGATTCCTAGAGAAAGATTGTGTCCAGAGCGTTCAGGACATACCTGATGATGTGGAAGTCGTAGTAATAGATAATCTTGACATGCTATCCCTTTATCACAGTACAGAGGATTTTGCTGATAAGTTCTTTACTATAAATGACATTCTTTTTTCTAAGAAATGCACCACGCTCTTTTTGATAGGACAGGAAGATAAAGCGATAAAGCATATCATTGCGCAGCACACAGCCTTTGGAAACATCGAACTTTTCATGGACCGTGAACCAGTCACAGGAAAAGGCATCCGCCAGATGCATATCCCTAAAATGAGATGCACATATCTGACACTGGAACCTCTTAATTTCAAGATCACAAAGAATGGCATAAAGATAGAGAAGATATTCCAGCGGGACGAGATAATAAATGATGCTTTGAACTCTATATTGTGAATCTATGCATGAGATTAAAACTTTTTTGCATTGCTTTTCATAGTAAGTTATATACATTATAAAAGGAATAAGGCATGGTTTGCCATACCAATTGGTATTTGCATTTTCAGATTGTTCGAAATCATTTAAATATGATTAATCGAATGATAGACCAAAACCTTAACAGACAATATATTAAACTTATACTAAACTTATTACACTTTTAGAACATTGCCCAACCGGGAGGGAAATCAAAAATTGAGTCAACCTAGTGTTAATATCGGCATGGTAGGCCATGTCGACCACGGAAAAACCACACTTGTCAGCGCGCTGTCAGGAGTCTGGACAGACACACATAGTGAAGAGATGAAGCGTGGTATATCTATCAGACTGGGATACGCAGACACGACTTTCAGGAAATGTCCTGATTGCCCTGCACCCCAGTGTTATACTGTTGCAGATAAATGTGAGGGATGCGAAAAACCATCAGAGGAACTCAGGACTGTGTCATTTGTAGATGCACCTGGCCACGAGACATTGATGGCTACCATGCTATCCGGCGCAGCTATCATGGATGGTGCAATACTGGTTATTGCAGCAAACGAGACTTGCCCGCAGCCACAGACAAAAGAACACCTGATGGCATTGAATATCATTGGCATCAAGAACATTGTCATTGTGCAGAATAAAATAGACCTTGTATCCAGGGAAAAGGTCATTGAACACTATCATCAGATTAAAGAATTTGTAAAGGGAACAGTTGCAGAAGGTGCTCCTATTGTTCCAATTTCAGCACAGCAGAACATAAATGTCGATGCGCTTATCATGACGATAGAAGAAATGATCCCATCGCCAGTATATAAGATCGATAGGCCACCACACATGCTTATTGCAAGATCCTTTGACATTAATAAACCAGGAACTCCTATTAAGAAAATCACAGGCGGCGTCATCGGAGGAACACTTACAGAAGGTGTACTCCATCCAGAAGATGAACTTGAGATCAGGCCAGGAAGAAAAGTAGAGAGCGATGGAACTACCAGATGGGTACCAATTACAACAAAAGTATCGTTGATAATTGCAGGCAAGGACACTGTTGAAGAAGCAACCCCTGGAGGATTGCTTGCTGTTGGTACTACTCTTGATCCGACACTTACAAAAAGCGATTCCCTTACAGGACAAGTAGCAGGCCTGCCTGGAACATTACCGCCTACCCGTGATGATCTCAAACTTGAGCTTCACCTGCTGGAAAGAGTTGTAGGAGTCTCCGACGAGGAAGAGATCGGCCCTATAAAGACCAGCGAACCACTTATGCTGAATGTTGGTACAGCCACCACTGTGGGCGTAGTAACCAGTGCCCGTAAGGACATTGCAGAGGTTAAATTGAAGAGACCTGTGTGCGCAGAAAACGGTTCTACTGTAGCCATCAGCAGACGTGTAGGTTCACGCTGGAGACTTATTGGTGTAGGAGTTATTGAGGATTGAAAGTAATAATTGATACCAATGCATTGATGATACCTGTTCAGTTCAATGTTGATATTTTTACAGAGCTGAAAAGGCTGGGATATGACACACATATTGTCCCTACAGCTGTTATCAATGAACTGGATAAATTGATTAAAAATCTCAAAGGCGAAGACAGAATAGCTGCAAAGGTTGCACGGGCAATGGCAGACAGATGTAAGATCATTACAGCAGAAGGGCATGCTGACAACGTCATTCTGGATCTTGCAACTGGCCTTTCGGCATCTGTACTCACAAATGACATAGGACTTCGGAAAAGATTGGAAAAAAGACATGTTCCGGTCATATGTCTGAGGCAGAAAAACCGACTTGAGATAATATCATAGATCAATCATAGATCAGTTTAAAATCATATAAGTTGTTAAACTAGTATACAGGATTATTGGAGTCAGTTACATGTACAAAAAGATGAAACTTGCCGACACAATTCGAGTTGCACCTGATCTTTTAGGCAAGGATGTTAACCAGAATGTCAAGAATGCTTTGAGAAGGAAACTTGAGGGCAGGATAGACAAGGAAATTGGAGCCATAGTTGCTATCACGCAGATTGATGAAATTGGTGAAGGCCATATTCTGGTAGGCGACGGTGCTGTATATTACGATGCAAAGTTTGAGGCAATAGTGTTCGTGCCAACTATCCAGGAAGTTATTGAGGGAGAAGTTGTCGAAACTGTCGATTTCGGTGCTTTCATAAGTATCGGTGCTATGGACGGACTCCTGCACGTGAGTCAGGTCACTGATGATTTCATGTCGTATGACGGAAAGAATGGAAGGCTTGTCAGCAAGGCTGGCGGCAAGTCACTTTCTGAAGGAGACAAGATCAGAGCACGTATCGTTGCGGTGAGTATCAATGAAAGGGATCCAAGGGAAAGCAAAATAGGACTTACCATGCGCCAGCATTCCCTGGGTAAATTTGAATGGCTTGAAGAAGCCAGAAGACCATCTGCAGAGAGAGTAGAATAAGAATTATATTGGAGAGATTAGATGAGTGAACAGGTTTGTCGAGAATGCCACCGAATAATCAATGGCCAGACATGCTCTATTTGCGGTTCAAGCAATCTAAGTGCTGACTGGAGCGGGATGGTAATAATCATCGATCCGGAACGTTCAGAGATAGCAAAAAAAATGGACGTAAGGGTTGCAGATAAATACGCATTGAAGGTGCGCTAATTGGGCCTTCATTTAACATTACCAGATACACTTCGCCCACGTTTTCGTGAGAGTTTCGGACGTCTTTACAAAGGAAAAGGCGACGATACCATAGAAAAGCTTTCCAGAGATCTTGGTAGTCCCACAAAACTTATATCCGTGGGTGATGTTACTACATTCCACTTGCTCAATCTTGGAATAATACCGGACATCCTTATAGTGGATGACCGGACAAAGCGCGAACCGGCATCATATCGGGTCGTAGTAGGTACCAAGCATAAAGGGTTCACCGAAATATCCGTTGACAATCCAGCCGGGGTCATAACCGAAGATCTGATAGACGCTGTAGGAAATGCGTTGAAAACAGATGAACATGTCAGGATATTTGTGCGCGGCGAGGAGGATCTGGCTGCTGTGCCTGCGATTCTTATGGCACCTGAAGGGTCAGCTGTTCTTTATGGACAGCCAGACGAAGGTGTTGTACTTGTTAAGATTACATTAGATAAAAAGGATCAAATGAAGGACCTGTTAACAGAGATACTCAATGAGCAGGACCATTCTAAAGAACAAATAGAAACTATTCGGAGGAAACTGGATGGATATCAAAATCATTAAAGATAAAAATAATGCGCTCCTCAACAGGCGTGAATTAAACATTACTGTCACTTTTGACGGAGCAACACCATCAAGAGATGATGTGAAAGGTAAACTTGCAGCTATGCTCACAGTACCATTGGAACTATTGATCGTTCAGAAAATGGATAACGAGTTTGGTATGCAGGAACTAAAAGGATACATTAAGATCTATGAAGATGAAAACCGCATGAAGCAGGTTGAAGAAGCATACGTTCTTGAGAGAAACAAGCTTCCTGAGCCAGAAGTTGTTGAAGAAGCTGCAGAGGAATAATCATGGCAGTAAAAGATTACTACAAAATCAACGGCGATTCCATCGAGCGCACCCACCAGTCTTGCCCACGCTGTGGAGAAGGATTTTTCCTGGCAGAACACAAGGACAGACGCTCCTGTGGCAAGTGTGGATACACCGAATTCAAGAAATAATTTTCATATATACAACCCTTTACGGGTTGTCTTTTTTTATTTTTAGTTTTATTATGTCATTGAGTAGTGGCATCTATGTATTCAAATTGTAGACATCTGTGGTTGGTCTACGAATGGATAACACCTATTGCAAAATAACCAAATAATAAATTATAAAATATAATACTTTTTTTATACGTTGTGCTTCGACACATTGATAATTTTTATAGCTACTGCTATGTATTTTGCCACATCAAATCCGAAATGTTTAAGTATAGGAACAATGTTGCATATATTAGTTTTAAAACAAACACACATAATGAAAAATGATTATTACTATAAAGATATAAGTTACATGCATCTTGTTATAATTCATTGTAATTAGTCATTAACAAATATATATAACCGTCAAAAAGGAGAATCACATGAATTACGTTTATGCGGCTGTAGCTGGTATACTAATAGGCATATTTATATTTGGCTTAAAAACAGGAGTAGGATGTGGATTTTCCACGGTCAGAAGAAGAGATGTCCTGATACTTGCAAGCAGCTATTTCATTATTTCAATAATACTTGGAAGTCTGGTTGAAATGGTAGACCAGTCATACCTGGAAAGTGTTTCCAATCTTGGGATGGCGCTTCATGTTTTCATAGCACTTGTGCTCATTATTGCAGGAATATATACACAGAAAAAATGGAACTGTGGACTTGACGTTTCAAAGAAGACTTTCCTTGTTATTTCCGTACCCTGTCCTGTTTGCCTGACAGCACTTTTTGTATCCTGTATGATACTGGCTTCAACCCTTGAGGTCAGCGGGTGGAAGGTCGGGGTCCTTGTAGGATTTGTCTTTTTCATATCAGTAATATCATCAACATGGGTTTTCAGGAAGATGAAAAAAACACCTGAAGATCTGGGAACAGCAATGATGTTTTTGGGAATTTTCTATCTTCTTGGAGCAATGGTGGTTCCTGCCTATATCAAAGCAAAAAAGCTCAATATGATGCTCAACAGCGGCGGAGAGTTTGAAATTATCCCATTGTTGATATTCACTATTTTCATAATTGGAGGCTATGCCCTCAACAACATAAGAGGTCAATAAAAATGGATGCAACATCTTCGTTGTTTGGTATATTATACACATTTTCAGCTTCATTGCTGTACCCGGTGATAATCCTTCTGATATTACTGGTGGTATTCTCCTTAATGCTAATTGGGGAATTCCTTTCAGAATACTCAAAAAGACACCGTGATATCGAAAATCTGGAACTCTGCTGTAACAGTGTCAGAAAACATGTAGCTTCTCAGGAATTTGGAATTGCTGCAAACTCACTGCGTAATATCAAGCAGAATTTCATGGTTACAAATTTTGCAGTTTCTGCTGCAGACCATCTTGAAAAGAATATGATACCAGCCATCGAATGGCTGTCACAGGAATATGAGATTAAGATGGCAAAGAGACTAGAACAGACTAGGATCGTTGCAACAATCTCACCAATGCTTGGTCTGATGGGAACACTCATTCCCCTGGGACCTGCTCTTATTGGTCTTTCACAGGGTGACATTGTACAGCTTGCCAACAATCTCATGATAGCTTTTGCTACAACTGTTATTGGGTTGTTTGCCGGAACTATCGGATACGTTTTAACCCAAATCAGAAAAAGATGGTACTGGCAGGACATGGCTGATATAGATTACGTTCTGGATACCCTGGAGGTAGCGGAGTGAAGAAAAGAAGATACAGACGAACTGGACTCATAGATAATGAGGACGAACAAAACCCCCTGACCGGGGTTGCCAACCTTTTTGACATCGCCATGGTCTTCTCAGTTGCACTTCTAGTGGCACTGGTCATGTCATACCAGTTGCCGGAGCTGCTCAGTCCCACCGATGATATAGTACTAGTCAAAAACCCGGGTGAGAAAGATATGAAGATAATCATCAAGGAAGAAGGACAGCCTATTGAAGTCCTGAATATGACAGACCAGATCGGTGGTGGACAAGGTGAAGCCCTGGGTACAGCCTATAAACTGGCTGATGGAAGAGTTGTTTATGTGCCAGAGGAGGGTAATACCACCTCTACTTAGTTTTTTTAAATTTTGGAACGAGCTGCCTTGTTTTAAATCAACTTTTATTTCAAATGAAATGGATGGAAAATAAACGATTAAAAGAAAGTGCTAGAGCATTTCAGTACCGCCTCCAAGCAAAGTAACTGAAATGCCCGCACGCTATCGGGTGATAACATGCAACTAAAAAGAAGATTGATATTATTCATAAATTTATTGTTACTACTATCGCTAACAACCGTAGTATCAGCAGAAGAAAGCCATTACAAACTAATTGCTAATACAACCAGTAACTATGATGGTAATTTTATTTTAGAAGATATTCCTAATGGAGATTACACTCTGGTGGCAGTGAACTGGTCTGAGCAGAAGATGTTATGGTACACAGGAATAAAAAATGTAACATTACAGAGTACAGACCTAACAGACCAAACCATAAAGGTAAACAGCACAACAGATGTGGACATCAGTTCTATTTATGGATTATTTAACAGCTCATCTATCTCAGGCATGACCTATGTCATGAAAACTGATTATCCAAGGGAGAGTACTGTAGTTCTCCTTGACAAGCAAACAAAGAAACTGATAGTAGACACAAACTCAGATGAAACTGGAATATACACTTTTACAGACATCCCTGATGGAGACTACAGTATAGTTGCAGTGAACTACTCAACTGAAAAGGAACTATGGTACAAGGGAATCATCAATGTGACACTTACAGGTACCGACCTTACGGACCAGAACATAAAGGTAAGCAGTTCAACAGACATAGATGAAAACTACGTACTGGGACTTGTTAGCAGCTCATCTATATCAGGTATGACATATGTCATGAAAACGGACTATCCAAGAGAGAGTACAGTAGTCCTCCTTGACCAGCAAACAAAAGAGTTGATAGCAAATACAAGCTCGAATGAAACTGGAATTTACACATTTAATGATATCCCAAGTGGAGACTACAGTGTAGTTGCAGTAAATTACTCAACTGAAAAGGAATTGTGGTACAAAGGAATTATCAATGTAACACTTAATGGCACTGAACTTACAAACCAGAACATAAAGGTAAGCAGTTCAACGGATATTGATGAGAACTATATTCTGGGAATGCTTAGCAGGTCATCCATATCAGGTATGACCTATGTAATGAAAACAGATTACCCCAGACAGTGTCTTGTTGTTTTGCTTCAGAGAAAAGGTGATGGTGAATATACAGACATACCTTCTGCATCTGATGAAGAGGAAGAACAGAACGATACCAGTACTGAAGAGCCAGCAGATGATACAGGAGACACATCTGAGAATACAACTGATAACACTTCATACAGCACTGGTTCTGCCTATGAATACTTCCTCAGCCTTACAAGCAATGAACTGGGTGATTTCATCTTTGAGAATATCCCCTACGGTGAATACCAACTCTCAGCTGTGAACTGGAGTTCAGCAATGGGAGGAACCTGGCTGACAAACGTAACAGATGTCACAGTTAAGAGCGGAATGCCGGTTGAAATCGGCAACATAACAATGAGAAGTAACGATGACATCGACCACGATGCAATACTCTCAATGATGAATGAGACTTACATTTCAGGCAGGACCATCGGTAAAAAAGGCGATTACAAAATTTCAGATCTGGTACTAACAAACCAGCACGGAGAATACATGGCTGATACCACAACAGACACTGAAGGAGAGTTCCTGTTTGAAGGAATGAGGAATGGTGAATACACAGTGTCCGCCGTGAACTGGAGTTCAGCAATGGGAGGAATCTGGCTGACAAATGTAACAGATGTCACAGTCCAAAACGGAATGCCAGCTGAAATTGGCAACATTACGATGAGAACGAATGCTGACATTGACCACGAGGCTATTCTCTCAATGATGAATGAAACTTCCATCTCAGGAAAGACAATTGGAAAGAAAGGTGACAACAAGATCAGTGAAATAGTGCTGATGAAAAAAAGGGCTGTAGCTTCATCAAATGAGCCACACCTGAATGTCGCCTTTGTAACCGGCTATTCATCATATGAAAATGAATTCATCGCCCTGGAAGAAAGAATCGATTCCAACAGTGAGCTTAATATTGACTTCAGTTACTATGTCACAACCAGTCTTCCTGATGACATTGACCTGAGCAATGAAGATATAATTTACATTGTCATGGTCACCCAGAGTGCGGCTATCCTTGAGGATAATGTCCAGGATGCAATTGATAACGGTGCTGTGGTAATAGGTTCGAACACCTATCTGCCTGAGAGCAATTATGCCGTACCGGGTGAATTTGCAGATCAGAGCGAGTTTAAGACCCATCTTGCACAATACTGGTCAGGTGGATCTTCAGACGGATCAAACTTTGATAGCCTTATTTTCTACCTTGCACAGGAATATTATGAACGTGACGATCTTACTGTTGAAGAACCAACCGGCTTTGACAGTGCCATCTACCATCCTTCAATGACAACAACACCTATGGAATACTTCACCGGTGATGCTGATGAGTATTTCAGCTGGTATGCAAACAGAACTGACGGACATACTTTTGATGCGAATGCCCCAACAGTTGGTATCACATTCTATAATTCCTACTATCCGGATGATATGGACCCCATTAACAAGCTCATTGAGGGCTTTGAGAATAATGGTGTCAATGTTGTCACATGTTATGGAAATGCCAATAACTATCTTGACGGCTACCTCAACCACAGCTGTGAAACAAAGGTTGATGCAGTGGTTTCATTCCACTACCGTGGCAACTACTTTGACATAGAAGGACTTGGAGTTCCTGTAATGAACGCCGTGCTTAACGGCTATATGAACACAAGCGAGTGGATAGAAAGCACCACACCTCTGCCTGTGACAAATATGCTCAGGATCTACGGTCCTGAGACAGAGGGACTCATTGATCCGATTATGATCGGTGCAAAGGAGACAATAACTATTGACAACAGCACTGTGGAGAAATACATCGGTCACGATGAGCAGATCGACTGGCTTGTTGAACGTACAATTGCACAGGCTAAGCTTGGAACAGAAGAAGAGGCTGACAAGAAAGTCGCTATTATCTATTACAACCACGGTGGCGGTAAGGACAATATCGGTGCATCATACCTTGAGGTCACACCAAGTATCGTGAACCTGCTTGAGGGAATGGCAGATGACGGATACGATATTGACAGCAGCCTTATACCAAACAAGACAGAACTTGTGGATCTAATGGTCCATCAGGGAAGAAATGTTGGTACCTGGGCACCCGGAGAACTTGAAGCGCTTGTTAAAACAGATGAAGTAGAACTGATTCCGGAAAGCACATACCTTTCATGGTTCAACGAGCTTCCTGAAGAGAGAAGGGAAGAAGTAATAGAAACGTGGGGAGAGGCTCCTGGCGAGATAATGGTCTACACAGATGATAGTGGAGACAAATTCATCGTCATCCCAACAATAAGTGTCAGTGACAATGTGATACTTGCACCACAACCCACAAGGGGATGGCTGCAGAACAATGAAGTACTCTACCATGACACAGAACTGGCACCACACCACCAGTACATCGCATTCTACCTATGGATGCAACATGAATTCGATGCCGATGTAATGGTAAACATGGGAAGGCACGGAACAGTGGAGTGGCTACCCGGAAAGGACTTTGGTCTGCTAAGCGATGAGTGGCCAGCAATCATGGTTGGTGACATACCAGTTATCTATCCATATGTAATGGATGGAATGGGTGAAGGTTTGCAGGCAAAACGCAGGAGTAATGCCATAATTATTGACCATCTAATACCACCAGTTGTTTCCGCAGGTCTTTATGGAAATTACAGCCTACTCAGCAGTGAGATCACTACCTACCAGACATCACTTACAGAAGACGCATCCTTAAATCAGGCACATATACAGGAAATTGTCAACCTGACACTTGAACTCAACCTTGATGAACAGGTAAATGTCAGTCTGGCACAGGACAACGAGACAGTGGAAGTGTTCCTCGATGAGCTTGGTGACATCCTTGATGATCTCAAAAGCCAGTCCATGCCTTATGGACTACACATACTTGGAGAAGCACCAGAAGGAACGGCTCTTGTCGGAATGGTAAACTCCATGCTTGGAGATGGTTTCTCAGATCAGGTGACAGCATATAATACTACGGATTCCGCAGCTATTGACCTGTTATCACTTGTACTGCTGGATAATGTGTCATCTTCCGATGCACAGACACGTATTCTAGGGACAAATGACACTGCCATAGATGCAGAGCTCAGCGCTGCCATTGACTATGCAGAACTGCTTGGTAAAGCCGACAACGAGATCGAGCAGGTACTTGCAGCCATGAATGGTGAATTTATCAGTCCGAATCTTGGCGGGGACCCTGTACTTAAAACTGAAACACTGCCATCCGGTAGCAACTTCTATGCATTTGACGAGCTGTTGATCCCTACAAAAGAGGCGTGGGAAGAAGGTAAAGCCCTTGTGGACGAATGGCTTGCCTCATACTACGAAGAGAACGGGGAATATCCAACAAAGGTAGGATATATCCTGTGGGCAGGAGAATCCACACGCCACGAAGGAATAATGGAAGCACAGATCCTCTACCTCATGGGAATTGAACCTGTTTGGAATGAAGACAACAATGAAGTTGAAGATGTACAGGTCATCAACCCCAGCGAACTTGGAAGACCACGTATTGACGTCATAGTCCAGATATCAGGTTTGTACAGGGATACCTTCCCGATGAAGGTTGAACTCATTGACAAAGCTGTAAGACTTGCATACGCAGAAGGTGAGACGGATGAGTACGAAAATCACGTTACCCTGAACACTGATGCACTGCAGGTTACACTTAACGAAACAATACAGGATGGAAACCTGTCACTTGATATTGCACAGTTCAGGATATTCGGTCCTGCAGATAGGGCATACGGCACAGGAATGGCAAATGCTGTCAGTGCCAGTGATACCTGGGAAAACAATACCGAGCTGGCTGAACTGTATATTGACAAAATGAGCTTTGTTTATGGACAGAACATCTGGGGACATAGCATAAGCGACTATATAGAACTGCAGACAGGTCAGATTGTTGATATTGACAGTACAGTTGTCTTTGAGAATAATCTCAACGACACCCAGGCGATATTCCACAGCAGAAGTTCCAGCACATACGGTTCCCTTGATACTGATGATTTCTACCAGTACATGGGTGGACTGTATAACGCTATTACTTACGTGTCAGGAGAAGCACCGGATGCATATGTTGTGAACCTGCAGGATCTAAGTGACCTGGAAGTACAGACACTTTCAACCTATATATCCAACGAACTCTATGCAAGATACTTCAACCCAAGCTGGATAAGCGGAATGCAGGCGCATGGTTACGAAGGAGCCAGGGAGATGGAAAGCTTCATTGAGAATCTATGGGGATGGGAAGCACTTGACCCGGGCCTTATCAGTGATGATGTATGGAACAGTGTTTATGACACCTATTTTACAGACGCAGAGCTTAGTGGCTGGCTGAAAGAGAACAACCCATATGCCTATCAGGCAATGGTTTCCAGAATGACAGAAACTGTTCGTAAGGGTAACTGGGATGCCTCTGATGAAGCCCTCCAGAGTCTTGTTGAAGAACAGATTAAGTCTGTGAACGAGAACGGTGCTACCTGTTGTCATCACACCTGTGGAAATTTCCTTAACCAGGAATTTGTGGATGGAATTGCACAGACTCTGGTAGAGGCTGGCGAGATCAGCCAGGCTGAACTGGATTCATACAGGGAGATTTTAGAAACAGCCACCACTGCGACAGAAATCTCTACAAGCACATCAACAAAATCCAGTTCATCCTCAAGTTCAAGTTCCAGCAGTAGCAGATCAGAACTCAAAATAGTAGAACCAAGCTCAGGCTCAGGAAACCAGGCTACAGTAAGTGATGCAGGTGCAGGTGAAGACCTTGACACAGAAGCTTCATTGAAATCTCCTTCCGAGGATAACTATGTGGAAGGTTATGAGATGACAAAGGAGAGTACGGATCAGAATGCATCAAGCACCGGAACCTCAATTTCAGGTTCTGATATCCTTGCCTCTCTTTTAGTACTGGCAGGTGTTGGAGCTATGTATATTGGATTTGTGAAAAGGAAACAATAGTAAAATTGAATTCGGGCACTTTTCTTTTTTTGTGCCTTTTAATATATGAATTGATAAAAATACATACAAAACAAATGTGTACACTCCCCCTAAAAAGCCGCCAAGCATGATGGAGGAGTGTCACTACAAGTTATCGGGGGATAACATGCAACTGAAAATTAGATCGATATTAGTATTAAGCATATTGTTGGTATCATTAATTGGTATAGCAGCGGCAGATGAAGACAAAGTAAATATAATGTATATAGCATGGATGCCTGACCCGGCACTGGAAATGGCAAGTCAGAACGCATCCTTTGCCGATGACATCAATTACATCTACATACCGTCATTTAACACCACAACATGGACCGGACCCAGCGACGAACTCATTGAAGCTGCAAACAACGGACTACTGGAAAAGCAGGATGTGATCTTCTGTGACATGCTGTCCGGAGCGGTCTACGATCCTATCAATACTTCTTTTAAAGAGGCACACGACAACGGAACATCCCTTGTGGATATTAACCCCATTGACACTCCATCTTATTTTGATTATGTGAGCGATGGAACAGATGATGACACTATCTGTAACCTGTACAATAATATGGGAGTAGATACAGAAACCAGCAGAGAGAATGCAGAAGAGCTTCTGAAATATCTGGCTATGGAGTATGGAAACTGGGAAGACATAACTGACCTATGGGAAGAGGCTGCTGATACTATCAATATCCTCTATATCGCATGGCAACCAAGTGATGCACTGGAACTTGCAAGCCAGAACAATGTCCACAGCGGCGATATAGAATACACTTACATCCCTTCATATAATACAACAACATGGGCAGGTCCAAGTAATGAAATCATCGAAGCTGCAGAGAGCGGACTTCTCAATGAGCAAGACGTGATTTTCTGCGACATGTTATCGGCAAGCATTTATGAACCGCTGAACGATTCATTCAACTCTGCTCATGATAATGGTGTTTCATTGGTGGATATCCGTTCTATCAACACACCGGAATACTTTAATTACGCATCTAATGGTTCAATAGATGACCCGATTTGTAACTATTACAACAGCATGGGAACAGATACCGAAGTTGAAAGAATGAATGCAGATAACCTGTTGACATACATTTCAAAAGAGTACGGCAACCATCCTGAAATTACCGATTACTGGCAAACAATAAAGATACTCTACATCGCATGGGCACCAAGCGACGCCCTGACAAATGCAAGCCAGACAAACCCATACAGCCAGAATATCGAGTACAAATATTTACCATCCTATAACACTACAACATGGGCCGGACCTAGTGATGAACTACTGGCTGCTGCCAAAGGAGGACTGCTGGATGAACAGGATGTAATATTCTGTGATATGCTTGCAGGCAGTATTTTTGAACCTATAGACCAGTACATCACTAGCGCACATGATAACGGTACTGTGCTTGTTGACATACGTTCCATGGATACTCCTGAGTATTTCGATTATGTTTACAATGGAAGCGAGAACAATACCCTTTGTAACTATTACAACAACATGGGAACTGCAACCAGTGCCCAATTGAACAATGCAGAGAACCTGTTGATACACCTTGCAAAACTCGGTAATCAGGCAGAACTTACGGATGAATGGGAATACGTTGTACTTGATACTGCCTCACTCCCGGATATTGGACTCTACCATCCGGATTATGAAGGAAAGTTCTTCGAAAGCACCGAAGAATACCTTGCCTGGTATTCTGATGACAGCGGAACCCACAGAGTATACGACCCATCCAGACCAACTATCGGCATGTGGATGCACAGGTCGGATGTCAAGGAAGGACATACTGAGGTTGCAGAGGCTATCCTGAGAGACCTCGAATCAAAGGACTGCAATGTGATACTGGGATTCGATACTTTTGATGACATTGTCAAGTACTACTGTGATGAGAACAACCAGTCCCTTGTCCAGTGCGTTATCTCAATGAAGAGTTTCAGGCTGAACTATTTCGATAATGAGAAGGGGTTACGTGAACTCGAAGCACTGGATGTTCCCGTATTAAGGGGAATCGTAGTCGAAAGTACGAACACATACGACCCTGCAGATGCAAACCGTGGAATTCCAAATGGACAGGTTGTCCGTAAGACAATAGGTCCTAACGTTGATGGTATCTTCGAGTTTATAGTCGTTGGAGACAGCGTATATGACCCTAACACAGAAACCAGTGTACAAACACCAAGTGATGCACAGGTTGACTGGATAGTTAACAGGTCCATAAACTGGGCTGAGCTTAAACTCAATGAGAACAAGGACAAGAAAGTAGCAATTATCTACTACAACTATCCTTCAGGAAAAGACAACATAGGTGCAAGTTATCTTGATGTGATATCCAGTATGCGACTGATGCTCAACAAGATGAATGAGAGTGACTTTACGGTCACAGATATCCCAGAGAACAACAGTGTACTCCTTAACAAGATATGGGCACAGGGTATCAATGCAGGTTCCTGGGCACCCGGTGTCATGTACGAGATGGTGGAGAATAGGACTGAATGGGGACTCCAGCTCATACCAATGGACACTTACAGGCAGTGGTTCGAGGAGGACATACCTGAAGACCTAAGAGATGACGTCATTGAACAGTGGGGAGCACCCTGGGATGAGGATCTTCCGCAGAACCAGAGCCTCATGATATGGGAAGATGACAATGGAGAGAAGTTCATAGTAATACCAACTGTGCAGTTTGGAAACGTCTGGATAATGCCACAGCCTGCAAGGGGATTCATGCAAAATGATGATACGCTCTACCACAGCAGTATTGTGCCACCACCCCACCAGTATATTGCATTCTACCTCTGGTTGAATAAGGACTGGGATGCAGATGCAATAATTCATCTTGGTACCCATGGTACGCATGAATGGCTGCCAGGACAGGCATACGGTATGAACCGTTCTGCCGAATGGGCACCATTACTATTGCAGGATCTTCCAAACATCTACCCATATATCATGGCAAACGTAGGTGAAGGACTTACTGCAGAATGCCGTGGTAATGCGCTTATCATTGACCACCTGACTCCAACACTTGAAAGGTCAGGAACCTATGGCCAGCTTGAGAACATGTCACGATTCATACAGGAGTACTACGGACCTGAAATGTCACTCCAGACAAAGCAGGCCTACCAGATGCAAATCATAGATGAAATGATAGAAGCAGGTGTAGACAGTGACCTTAAGATTAACGGATCTGAACTCTACCTGTACAATGAGTCACAGTTTGATATATTCGTCAAAAATACTCTTCATGAATATCTGGAGGATATTGAAGGCGAGAACATACCATATGGAATGCACGTACTTGGAGTAGTTCCTTCCACAAATTCAACTGACCCGGCCTCCGATGAACTTTCAGCTATGGTCAGAGCAATGATGGGAAGTTACTTTGAGGATAACATTACAGCAGCGTATTATCCTGCTGATGAATATCCTCTTGGTATTCCCTTCAACGATACAAAAATTGACCAGCTTGTATGGGAGATTGTTACCAACGGAACCAAGCCATCTGATGCACAGATGATGGTCTACGGTGAAGTTGATGAATCACTTAACCTCGACCTTGAATTTGGTCTTGATTGCAGGCAGAATCTGCTGGACAGTTCCATTGAAATGGACCGTGTGATATCGGCCCTTAGTGCCGGATTTATTCCTGCAGGACCGGGAACTGACCCTGTGATGAATCCAAATGCAGTGCCAACAGGACGAAACTTCTACGGTGTCAATCCTGAACTCTATCCTTCCGAAGCCACGTGGAAACTAGGAAAGATGCTTGCACAGCAACTCATAGATGATTATTACCAGAACCACGGAGAATATCCGGATAAAGTCTCATTCTCAAGGTTTGGTGTGGAGTTCATCCGGGACCACGGCACACTGGAAGCAGAAGCACTTTATCTGCTGGGTGTCCAGCCTGTCTGGGACAGGAATGGAAAGGTAACTGGTGTGGAACTGATACCTGAAGAAGAACTGCTTCCTAACTACAATAACTCTACTGCTGGAAGACCACGTATTGACATAGTATACACCACTGCAGGTATGCGTGATGCATTCCCTGACAAGCTGAAGATGCTTGATGAAGCCTCAAAGCTGGCAAACCTTGCAGAACCAGGCAACTATCCGAACTACGTCAATAGCAGCACACAGGCAATCTATACAGACCTTTATGCATCCTTCTTGAACAGCACAGGTAACGAGACATATTCAGCAGAGATGGCAACTACATTATCCACCATGCGCTGCTTCGCAGTCCGTGACGGAACTTACGAGATTGCTGTTGGAAATGCTATCGTATCCAGTGGTACATGGGAGAATGAGTCGGAAATTGCTGAGTTGTATCTTGATAAGATGGGATATGCCTATGGTAGCGAACTCTGGGGCTTCGACAGTTCCGAACTGCTTGAAGGCAACCTGATGAACGTGGACGCTTCTGTGCATTCAGATTCATCTAACCTGTATGACACTCTGGACAATGATGATTTCTTCCAGTACTTCGGTGGACTGAACCTTGCCACAAGATACGTTAGCGGAAGCACACCTGACATGTATGTCTCCGATACAAGGAACCCTGATCAGGCTGAAATCGTGGAACTTGGCAGATACATCAATGTGAACATCCGTTCTAGGTATCTCAATGACAAGTGGATAGATGGTATGATGAATTCCGGTTATGCAGGTGGCAGGATGATGTCCGAGTTCGTTGACAATCTCTGGGGATGGGAAGTCTCTAATCCGGAATTGGTCGACGACCAGATGTGGGAGAATGTGTACTACAGATACGTCAATGATGACATGGAGAGTTTCTTCAATGAAAACAATCCCGGAGCCTACCAATCAATTACAGGTAGGATGCTGGAAGGGGTACGCAAGGGATACATTGACCTGCCTGATGATGTTGTCAACGACCTTGTGAAAGAGTATATTGAATCTGTGGCAGAGAACGGTGCGACATGCTGCCACCATACCTGTGGAAATCCACTCCTTGATGATTTCGTGCAGGGTAACATGGGAGCAGCAGGTCTTTATCAGGAAGTGATGGATCAGTATGACAAGAAACTTGCCGATGCTACAAAAATACCAGAATCACAGTCAAACCCTACTGAAACAACTTCTACATCTTCATCCAGAAGCAGTTCCAGCAGTAATACTGGAACCGAACTCAAAGTAACTGAATCAGGTTCCGGTTCATCAAACCAGACTCTGATGTCCGGAGCCGGAATGGATATGGAAACACCTGCAGAGGATGCTGTGAAGTCAACTACTGACAACTATGTTGAAGGCTATGAGATGACTAAGGAAAGTACCAGTGCACCTGAAAGCAGCAGCTTTTCGTTTACCGGTTCGGATATATTTGCATCCGTGTTTGTACTAGGAATGCTTGGAGCTATTTACGTAGGTTTCTGGAGAAGGAAGAATTAAAATGATTAAGTTTTAGGGTGTTTTTACTTTTTTGAAATGCCACTTTATCCAGTGCCTGAACCAAAAGGCATTGGATTTTACTTAAGAACAAATATAGTCCATATTTACTTTTTTTATATAAAAATGAATAAACTTAAATGTTTGAAAGACAATATAGGAGCTTAATTATTTATACTAATTATTATAAACTGAAGGCTTAATTATGTATATCTTAATAACTCCTGCTAAAAATGAAGAAGTAGACCTCCCTTCAGTTGCTGATTCTGTCATCAATCAGACAATAAGACCATTAATTTGGCTTATTGTAGATGATGGTAGTACAGATAATACGCCGGATATAATCGAAGGTCTCAAGCAGGATCATAGCTGGATAAGGAGTATCAAACTCCCTCCAAAACCCAGAGACATTACTTTTCACGTAGCTTATGTCTACAAAGAGGGTTTTGATAATATAATCAGGCTTTGCGATAAAGAAAACATCCAATATGATTATATTGCATCATTAGATTCAGATTCTATAATAGAGCCGGAATACTTCGAAAAACTTATCAATGAACTTAAAGCAAATCCTAAGCTTGGAATTGTTAGTGGCGGAATCTACGAAAAAATAAATGGTAAGCTTGAATGGCGCAAATCGAATGAAACAATTCCTTCAGGGTCAGGAAGGATATGGAATAAAACATGTTATTTTGAGACAGGAGGTTATACTGGTGAACCTTCATCGGATTCAATATCGAATACCAAGGCTTTGATTAAAGGATGGGAAACAAAGCAACTTAAAAATGTAGTACTTGCCCAAACAAGATTAACCAGTAGTGCTGAAGGACTATGGAAAGGCTATAAAGCAAATGGATTTATGGCATATTATGTAAACAAGCATCCTTTATTGTTCGCTCTGACTGCAATGAATTTGATTTGTAAAAAACCATATTATCTGTTTATTCCTTATTCATATGGTTATTTATCATCCTGGATTAAAAAAGAGAAAAAAGTAGAGGATGAGGAAGTTAGAAAATACCATTGGGAAACCCGACTGAATGAATACAAAATTATGTTCATGAATAAACTGAAAGGTTCTCGAAAAAGTAAAAAGTAGCTGTCATTACTAAAGAATTTTAGCTTATAGAACTCATTAATAAATTAGAGTGGAGGATACGGTCAAGGTACATTTCACTCAAATTGCGTTTACAAACATCAGGAATTTGCACTTGAAATTCCTGAAGACTACAACTCCACGTTTCCAGAGTCATATACACTTCTCTTTTTTGTCTAACATCGAGATTTTCCATACTGATGACTACAAAGATGTCATATAACAATTTTAGTAAATATATTTATTTTTGAATGTGTGCCCTGTTTTATATAGAATATGATGAGAATACATTGCTAGAACTATACTTCTATTTTTACCCACACAAAACAGGAACCAGTTTCATGAATATAAAAACAGTTGTGTTTATCTCTTTCGTATTGATTTTGCTTTCTTCCCTCATAGTAACAGCAAGCGATGACAATACAATATACCTGAAATCAGGTAACATAGATACAGACATTTTAGATGAACAGACTAGATCAAAAATAGCAGGAATAAAAACATCTTCTGCACCTGAACCCATTGAAGACTCTGAAAAATATTATATTGTACAATTTGACGGACATGTCACCCTGAAATGGAAAGATGAAATCAAAAACATCGGAGTTGAATTCTTTGATTACATCCCGAACAATGCTTATGTGCTAAGGATGAATGCAACTGAGAAATATCAGGTTGAATCGCTTGAATTTGTACAATGGACAGGGGAATATCTGCCGGAATACAAATATGAATTTGAATTGGCAGATCTGGAAATACAAGATACTACAGTTTATTTATTGGTTGTTCTTTTTGAATCATCGAATAATGAACTGATCACAGAGGAAATCACGTCAATTGGTGGAACTATACTTGGCAGTTCAGATACAATTCTAAGTATTTCAGTATCTTCTGACAGAATAAATGAACTTGCAGCAATTGAGGGAATCTGCTGGCTAGAAGAAAACTCAGAACCAGCCCTTTTCAGTGATGTAGCAGCTGGAATTATAAATGTGAACAGTGTGCACGATGACATTGGTTTGAATGGAAACGGACAGATAGTAGCAGTGTGTGATACAGGACTTGATACAGGGACCAACGACAATTCCATGCATGCTGATATCCGTGGAAGGATACTGTCAATAATAGATTACAATGGAGATGGTGCAGAAGATAATGGAGGTCATGGAACCGTTGTAGCAGGATTGGTTATGGGAAACGGAGCAATGTCAGGTGGACAATACAGCGGAATGGCCCCGGAAGCCAGCCTTGTATTTGAAGCAATAATGGATGATAACGGAAATTTGAACGGGATTAACAAAGAAAACCTGAACATCATTTTTCAAGACGCATACGAACAGGAAGCCCGAATACATACCAATAGTTGGGGTTACACCACCGGACTTGGTGATTATTCATCAGTATCAGAGCAGGTTGACGAATTTATCTGGAACAATCCGGATATGCTAATACTGTTTTCTGTGGGTAATGAAGCTACTGATTCTAATAAAAATGGGGTTATGGACAAAAATTCAATAACTCCACCAGCAACCTCTAAAAATGCTCTTTCTGTAGGTGCATCGGAAAATTACAGACCGGATAAAAATTCTTTATACAAGCTCTCTGTATTTCCTTTTAATAGAGATTACGTCGCAGATAATATAGAAGGCATCTATGCAACCAGTGGCAGAGGACCTACTGATGATGGACGAATTAAACCGGACCTTGTTGCTCCGGGAACATTCATTGCTTCTACAAGATCTAGTATCGTTGCAGACAGTTTGTATAACTGGGGAGTAATTAACCAATACTATGCTTATGAAGGTGGAACGAGTTTTGCCACTCCACTTATTGCTGGTGCTGCAGCTCTTGTGAGGGAGTACTATACTGATATTGAACGGCTTGAAAGCCCGAGTGCTGCACTGCTAAAGGCAACACTGATCAATGGGGCATACGACATGAGCCCGGGGCAATATGGAACAGGAACTTACCAGGAGATTGAAGGAAGACCTGATTACTCACAGGGGTGGGGACGTGTTGATGTGGGAAACTCAGTACTTGCAGCCTATCCGGAAGTCATTGCATATTATGATTATGTCCCATTATCTGATTCACAGTCATGGGTACACACATACGAATATATAGAGAATGGACAACCTGCCAAAGCAACACTCGTCTGGACAGACTACCCTTCATCTTTAACTTCATCCAAAACACTCTATAACGACCTCGATCTAACCCTTTCAGGTCCTTCTGGCACATACTATGGAAACGGTAAAGCAGATCACATAAACAATGTGGAAGGTATAGAGCTCGATAATGTGGCAGAAGGCGACTATACAATAACAGTTGATGGGTATAACATTCAGGAAGGACCACAGAACTTTGCACTCGTATTTTCATTCACCTGTGACAACAACGAGTATCCTGCTTCTGAAACCTATGCAACGAACACTACAACAGCAGTTTCCACAGATGTCGTGCACCCCGGGGGTGTGAAACAGGATTCCATACAGATGATTATCGACGGTGTCGCCGTTACTTTCACTGCCCAGGCAATAAATGATGGATACACCATACAGTACAATACGCCTGCCTCTTACCAAAGTGGAGAACACAACGTATCAATAACAGCTCAGACAGACAGTGGACAGCAATTCTCCTACGCATGGAATTTCAAAGTAAGACCTGCAATCACAGCTTTTGGATTTACAGATCCTGTAGCTGACGGAGTGGTCAATGAGGAAACTAAAACAATAGCAATAACAGTGCCATTCGGAACAGAGGTGACAGCACTTACTCCAACGATAACATATACAGGAACAAGTGTAGCACCGGCAAGCGGAACAGCACAGGATTTCACTGAACCGGTAACTTATACTGTTACGGCACAGGATGGATCAACACAGAGCTACACAGTTACCGTGAACGTCATGGCAAGCACACAAATGTCAATTACAGCTTTTGGATTTACAGATCCTGTAGCTGACGGAGTGATCAACGAGGAAGCTAAAACAATAGCAATAACAGTGCCATCTGGAACAGAGGTGACAGCACTTACTCCAACGATAACATATACAGGAACAAGTGTAGCACCGGCAAGCGGAACAGCACAGGATTTCACTGAACCGGTAACTTATACTGTTACAGCAGAGGATGGATCAACACAGGAGTATATAACTACAGTCAATGTGATGCCAAGTGCAGATAAGTCAATTACAGCTTTCAGATTTGCAGAACCTGATGTTGATGGGATCATTGACGAAAATGCAAAGACTATAACTGTGACAGTACCGGAAGGAACAAACGTAACAGCACTGGTGCCAACTATTATTCACACAGGAGTCAGTATATATCCAGAGAGTGGAGTGGTACAGAATTTCACAAATCCGATAAACTATAGAGTAAATGCAGGTGACTCAACTACCCAGAATTACACAATATCGGTTAAAGTACAGACCCAAAGCACCACAAGCAGTGCATCCACCAGCGGCGGGGGTGGAGGAGGAGGTGGGGGCGGTGGCACCACAGGTGAAGAGTTTGAAAATATAGAACTCAAGGATGTCAGTTCCATTTTTGTGACAAAAGACATGTCTGTGAAATTTGAATTTCAGAAGGAAGGAAATGATATCCAGTATGTAGGTTACGAATCATTGAAAAATGCAGGAACCATTTCTACAACAATAGAAGTCCTGAAAGAGAAATCGACTTTCGTTGATACACTCCCATCCGGAGAAGTTTACAAAAACATTAATATCTGGGTTGGAAAAGTAGGTTATGCAACTGAAAGCAACATTGTTGATCCAGTAATAGGCTTCAAGGTCGCAAGAGACTGGATAGAGGATAGTGGCATCATTGAAGACACTATTGTGCTTAACAGATACGATGGTGACTGGAGTGGACTTACAACTGTGCAAACAGGCTCAGATGAAGACTATCTATATTTTGAAGCATATACATCAGGGTTCTCATCGTTTGTAATTACTGGTGAAAAAAAACTGTTTTCTGTTCCTGATGAACAGTATTCCACTATTGATGAAAGTGAATCTGGTGTCAATATTTCAACAGAAAGTGAAACGCAAGAAGAGAACACGCTTGCGACACTTTCCGCTTTGATGAGTATATTGATAATCTCTTTTGTGTGCTTCCTTGTCAGGAAGCACTAACTTTTTTTAAATGATTATGCCTGCACAAACCACATGATATATTTTTGTTATTATACCTGCGAATATATAAATATGGTTAAGTTATAATATATAGCTATTCTGAATACAAGTAGGGATGGCACTTAATGTACAGAAAAACAGTATCCTGATACTAGTTATGCTTATGATCATAGCAACAGCTTTCAGCACCAATACAAGTGCAGACAATGAAAACAACAGTAAACTCCTGCTATTAAAAGCAGGACAGGTAAATACCGATACAATTACTGAGTCTGAAAAATATGCAAGCCAGAGTTTCAACACCCGGTCCGCAGAGGAAACAGAACAATACTATATAGTACAATTTACCGGGCATGTTGACGAAAAATGGAAACAGAACGTAACATCAACCGGAGCCATCATATACAACTATATCCCTCACAATGCATTCGTATTCAGAATGAACGAGGATGTAAAACTTCAGGTTCAATCACTGGATTTTGTCCAATGGGTTGGTGAGTACAAACCCTCATATAAATATGAAGCTGAATTACCGGAAAAAAACGATATTCAGCTTTCCAGTTCAGATCAAGATAATGATAACACATATACAGTACTGCTTTTCTCTGCATCAGACAACAAAAGAATAATTACGGAAATCGAAGATTTTGGTGGAAATGTCCTTGCAAACTCAGGAAAAATATTGCAGATAGAGATTCAGACAGACAATTTGTCCGAAATAGCCTCCATCAATGGTATAAGCTGGATAGAGGAATATATCCAACCAACCCTGAACAATGATGTTGCTGCAACCATTGTTAATGCAGCTACCGTTTATGAGACCTACGGACTGAAAGGAAACGGACAGATAGTAGCTGTTTGTGACACCGGACTTGACACAGGAGTTAATGATAATTCAATGCATGCCGATATTAGAGGCAGGATATTGAACATCACTGATTACTCTGACAACGGACCGGAGGATGATGCATCTACTATGTATGGTGGAGGACATGGCACCCATGTTAGTGGTTCTGTTTTAGGAAACGGAACAATGTCAGATGGACAGTATGCAGGAACGGCTCCTGAAGCAACGCTTGTCTTTCAGGCAGTACAAGATTCCGATGGGAGTCTTGGTGGAATAGATAATATGGCCGACATTTCAGTATTTTTCCAAGATGCCTACGAACTGGGTGCAAGAATACACACCAACAGCTGGGGAATGTCCACATATGGAGCATACACGATTGAATCACAGCAAGTTGACCAATTCATGTGGGACCATCCTGACATGCTTATTCTTTTTTCCGCAGGGAACGAAGGAAGAGATACAGATAACAACGGAGTTATTAATACAGATTCTATCGGAGCACCCGGAACTGCAAAGAACTGCCTTACTGTTGGTGCATCTGAAAACTACAGGCCTGAGATCACTACTATATATGGAGCATACTTTTCTTCAAATGATGTAATAAAGTATGATTACAGAGCCGATAACGACGAAGGAATTGCTGCATTCAGCAGCCGAGGACCTACCGACGATGGAAGAATTAAACCAGACTTGGTAGCCCCTGGTACATATATAAATTCTACAAAATCCAGCTTGACCAGCGGGACCGGAGATTACCTCTACATGAGCGGGACAAGTATGGCCACACCAATTACTGCTGGTTCTGCAGCTATTGTCAGACAGTACTATACAGATGTCAAGAACCTGAGTAGTCCAAGTGCTGCATTGATAAAAGCAACACTGATAAACGGAGCTTATAACCTTACACCCGGCCAATATGGCAACGGTAGCACACAGGAAATCAACGGAAGGCCCGATTACGCTCAGGGATGGGGACGTGTTGACATCGAGAATGCTATATATCCACAATATCAGGGCATTATAAAGTATTTCGACAACATGCCTTTGAGCACCGGTGAATCATGGAATGTAAGCTACGATATAGCTGATGCGTCTGAAACATTAAGAGCAACGCTTGTGTGGACAGATTACCCGGGAGATGCCGCTGTGCAGCTGCAACTTATTAACAATCTTGACTTGGTGGTTACAGCTCCTGATGACATATATTATGGTAACGGAGCTGCTGACACATTAAATAATGTTGAAGGAGTTGAATTGACAAATCCATCTTCAGGGACATACACATTTACGGTCACAGGTACAAACATCCCACAGGGACCACAGAATTTCTCACTTGTACTTTACTTTACACCTGGCTACAATGAATATCCACGAAACAATTCATTCACAAACAACAACACAATTGCAGTATCATCTGACCTCATATGGCCTTATGGAATAAATACAAGTTCAATAACTTTGACTATTGATGGTTCAGATGTAATTCACTCTCTGGAAATAATCGATGATGGCTACAGGGTCGAAAATGTGACATCTCAGCCTTACTCCGAAGGCCAGCACAATGTATCGGTCACAGCACTTACAAACCAGAGCCAGCAGATGAACTATAACTGGACTTTCTATGAGGATTACGGAGACCCTGTTATCACCGATCTGATAAATTCCAGCAGCTCATCCTCCATTACACTCTCATGGAGGCAGTCCGAAGACACTGACCATGTGGAAATATGGAGAGACGGCACATTTATTGTCAATAATTCCGCTTCACAGATGACAGACACAGGACTATCTTCAAACACTACTTACAACTATAGCCTAAAACCCGTGGACTTTGCCAAAAACAATGGAAACGGGACAAATACAACCGTAACAACATCCGTAAGAACTGCTACACCAAGCTCTTCAGGTGGTGGAGGAGGCGGTGGTGGAGGAGGGACTACTGGTGAAGAATACGAGAATATTGAATTAAAGGACGTACTTTCGGTTTTTGTGAGTAAAGGCGAAACCGTAGAATTTGATTTTGATAAAGAGAACAATGATATTGATTTTGTCCGTTACACATCACTAAAAAATGCAGGAAAGATCAGTACTACAATTGAAATACTGAAGAATACATCCACATTTGCCGACAAACCTGTTCAGGGAAAGGTATACAAGTATATGAATATCTGGGTAGGAAAAACAGGTTATGCCACTGAATCAAATATTAATGACCCGGTCATAGGGTTTAAGATTAACAAACAGTGGGTTGAAGATAACGATATTGATACTGAAACCATATCAATGAACAGGTATAGTAATGGCATATGGAATGCGCTTGAAACAAAACAAACTAATTCCGATGAAAATTACATCTATTTTGAAGCAAGCACTCCTGGATTTTCGCCATTTGCCATCACAGCAGAAGAATCAGCGACGAAGTCCTCTGTAGAATTAGGAACTACTCAGGTTAACGCAGGTAGTCCGACGACAAAAGAGAACAATGCAACCAAATACCCTGAAGAAAATGAAAGTGATGAAAATAGAAAGCTCCCTGCAATATCTCCATTAGTAACAATGATAATACTTGTCGCCACCTGTGTACTTCACAGGAAACAGCAAAATTAATATTCAACCGGCTCCCATTTAGCGCCGGAGAAATAAAGTTGAAAGGAACAGTGCTTGGCATCGAAGGAACTGCATGGAATCTCAGTGCTTCCATCGTTAATGAGAAAGAGGTTATTGCAGAGGTTTCTGATATGTACCGTCCCTCTACAGGGGGAATACATCCCAGGGAGGCAGCACAGCACCATGCTAAATATGCCTCCTATGTAGTTAAGGGAGTTTTAGAGGAAGCAAAGAAGAAGGGAGTAGATGCTTCACAAATTGATGCTATTTCTTTTTCCCAGGGACCCGGACTTGGTGCCTGTTTGCGTACCGTGGCAACTGCAGCCAGGATGTTGGCAATAAGCCTTGATGTACCACTGGTAGGTGTAAATCACTGCCTTGCACATGTGGAAGTCGGCCGCTGGAAAACGCCTG
This sequence comes from Methanolobus sp., assembly GCF_016278385.1. Classification (GTDB taxonomy): domain Archaea; phylum Halobacteriota; class Methanosarcinia; order Methanosarcinales; family Methanosarcinaceae; genus Methanolobus. Next base: position 52,279 of record NZ_JADQBY010000006.1, on the reverse strand, counting down.
CAACCGACCCTGTAACCCTGTATGTCAGTGGTGCTAATTCACAGGTACTGGCTTATAGAATGGGAAGATACAGGGTTTTCGGGGAAACACTGGATATCGGACTTGGAAATGCTTTTGACAAATTTGCAAGGAGTGCCGGGCTTGGACATCCGGGCGGACCGCAGATCGAGCAGTTTGCCAGAAACGCATCAAACTACATTCCACTCCCTTATGTTGTGAAAGGAATGGATCTCTCATTTTCAGGATTATCCACAGCTGCAACCGAAGCTCTGAAAAACAATTCCATGGAGGATGTATGCTATTCTTTCCAGGAGACAGCCTTTGCAATGGTAGTAGAAGTTACCGAACGCGCCCTTGCACACACCGGAAAGAGCGAGGTGCTTCTTGCAGGTGGTGTCGGAGCAAATATGAGACTCCAGGAAATGCTGGATATAATGTGTACAGAACGCGGAGCTTCCTTTTACGTACCTGAAAAGCGTTTCATGGGTGATAATGGTGCAATGATAGCATACCTGGGACTTTTGATGTATGACTCAGGGAACGTAATTGATATTGAAAACTCGCATGTTAATCCGAATTTCAGGCCAGATGAAGTGGATGTTACATGGCTTCCAAAGGATTTTAAAGACAGGAGGCAGACATGTATCTGACAAGTGGTGCTGAAGCAACTGTGAGAGTTGAAGACGATATACTAATCAAAGAAAGGGTACCAAAAAACTATCGCCTAAGAGAACTTGACGAAAGAATCCGCAAAGAAAGGACTAAAGCTGAAGCCAGGCTTTTATCCGAAGCCAGGCGAGCCGGCGTACCGACTCCCATCATTTATGACGTTGAGAATTGCACGATAAAAATGCAGTATTTGGATGGAACTGCATTGAAACACGTCATAGATGAGGATCTCAGTGAGCAAATAGGAATCCTTGTAGCTAGACTACATGAAGCTGGAATAATCCACGGAGACCTGACAACATCCAACCTGATTCTTTTCAACGAAAAGATATACATGATAGACTTTGGCCTTTCATTCTTTGACAGCAGCACCGAAGCACACGGTGTAGATGTGCATGTTCTGTTCCAAACTTTTGAAAGCACACATAGTAATCATGAGAAGCTAATTGATGCATTCTGCAGGGGTTACAGACAGGAATTCAAACATGCCGATGAAGTGCTTGAGAGAGTAAAAGAAATAGAGAAAAGAGGAAGATATGCGTAAAATTATATTTGTCACAGGTAATAAGGGTAAGTTCCGAGAAGTCAGGGATATACTTACATCCAGAGGATATGAAGTCATACAAAACACCGATGGCTACCCTGAACTTCAGGAAGATGAACTGGAACCTATTGCCGCATACGGTGCAAAGCTTGTATCAGAAAAACTGGGAATGCCTGTTATAGTTGATGATTCCGGACTGTTTATCAACGTACTCAATGGTTTTCCAGGACCTTATTCTGCCTTTGTAGAAAAAAATCTTGGAAACCAGAGAGTCCTTAAGATCATGGAAGGTGAAACTGACAGGAAAGCCCTGTTCAAGTCAGTCATAGGTTATTGTGAACCCGGGAGTGAACCACTCACATTCACCGGAACTGTAGAAGGAAAGATAGCGTTTGAAGAATTGGGAAGTGGAGGGTTTGGATACGACCCTATATTCGATTACAATGGAAAGACTTTCGGAGAACTCGGAGATGAGTTCAAGAATACAGTTTCACATCGTAGAAGGGCTCTTGACAAGTTTTTAGAATGGCTGGACTGAAAAATATCAGAAAACGGAGAGTGTATGTGAAAGCAAAAAAAACTTCATTTATTAAAGACACCCGTGCAGCTGATACCATTCCCCTAAAGATGGTATTTTACCTTGTAATAACAGGTGCTGTAATATTTCTTATGGCTTTTTCATGGAACAGCTTATCCCCTGTGTACTCCGGAACAAAGGACAGCAAACAAATAAATGATGCTTCAATTGAATTGATGTCAATACAGAATGGATACCCCAGAAACCTTCTGGAACAAAATAGTCCTGATGGCTCAACCTGCACAATCAAGCTTTCTATGCCTCATATCAGCTATCTTGCGTTTGGTGTGGACCCTGACCCCGATATGGATGGAGATTTGACCGACACCTATTGGATTCAGGAGAACAACACAATCATCTGCCAGTATGGAAATGGTGTGAAAGACAGATACCATATTGATGGAAATACCATCTATTTCAGAAAAGGAATATTGGATAATAACGGAAAATGGATTATGGATAATAATCCTGACATAAATAGAAGTCTTGGTGTTGTAATTAAAGGACCAGTTGAAGGGGACTTTGATTTCGAACTAGTTCTGGAGGAAAAAAAGTATACAATATCCTGCTTTTAAGGTGTTCAATACCTAAGCAGGATGTACTTTTCATCGAAATAAGCACCAGGAGTTGTAAAGTCAAACACCACAAGAGCTCCGGCCTCTGGCCTTACCTGGAAAGACACTTCTGTTCTTGGAGTAAGACCTTCGTACTCTTCATCCTCATCCAGGAAAACTCTTCGTATATCGACCACCACTTCCATGATATCACCTGTTCTTAACACAGGTTGTGTGGCTTTGAATACAGTCTGATCACGTGTTCTTATTGGGCTTACTGAAAAGTACTCATCTGTTGGCAGATGTATGACGTCACTTGTATCTGCCGTATCATACCTTATATTAGCAACATGTGAACCATCTGAAAGATAGATGATAAGTTGTGACAAATCAACATCCTCACTGCCAGGACCAAGGGATACGGAAATGTGTAACTTTGTGATCTCACCATAATCAACCGCACTATCCACAGTAACAGAACCTGTAGTACTACCGGAAGTATCGGTTACAGTGAAATTATGTGAACCAGCACGCGAAAAGCGATATTCATAATAAGAACTATCCTCTACAGAAGTAGCATCTTCGCCATCTACAGAAATATTGAATGCTCCTGATTCAGATATCCATTCAATCATTCCACCTTTTGAACAGCTTAAGCTTGTATCCGATAAGACACCATCCGTGACCGTTACCGTGGTGTATGTTGCACGCTCACCTTCCACACGATCAATTCTCATGTTGGAAGCAACTTCACGCGTCGTTTCTTGGCCGGTCTGTGATGCCTTTTGCTGTAGCACACCGGAAGTCTTGATTAAAAGAGCTGACGCTACTGCTGCCACAAGTACCATGGATATGAAAATGATAAGGGTACCTATACCTACCTGTGCACGGTTGTCACTGTGCATTAAATGCTTCTGATTTGCTTTCGTGCGATTCCCTCATGAAACGTTTTAGCAATCGTGTAACAGTATTAGATTACGAGTTATACTATATTAATCCTGTTATTTAATAGTTTTCAATCGCTATTATTGCTATTTGCATATGTATAAGATATTATATATCATATTATAATATAAGTTGTATTTAAATTAAACTATAAATTCATCCATGTCTTAAAAATGCCAGCCACTATTCAAAAAAAGATGAATCCAGTAAAATCGCACGTGCTGGTGCACCATCGCAACCGATAATCTTTAACGGAAGACATATAAAATAGTAAACAGACTCAACGACACCAAATAAGTGCAAATACTCAACAATATTTATTCCATGACTCAAGAACAGATGATGATTGGGAAGGGAAGACTCAACATCAACTGAAAGAGTATCAACCCCAACAACCTGAAAACCATGTTCAAATATCCACATACCTGCACTTGTTGCAAGCATCCTATCTGAAACCAAAACTTTACTGGAAGGCGAATAATTCTCCGTTTTTATCAAAAGGATGTCTATATCTTTCTCATCTGCAAATTGAATATAAGATTTCTCAAGATCATGGTCAGTTATGCAGCCTTCACCTGACGACATGTCCAGCAGAACAGCTTTTCCCATAAATGATTCGGGAAGAAGCTTATCAACGGTTTTTCCACCCCCGAATATGTGAGAAGGCGCATCTACATGAGTACCTGTATGAGTGCCAATACTGACTCTGGATACCACGAATCCATCTTTTTCAAGAGATGATACTTTTTCAATCAGAGGTTCAGGATCACCCTCATACACAGGAGTATCTTTAGATATGCCCGTGCTTATATCAATTATCCTGCCTAGCATTTTTAAAACAAAAAATATAAAGTTTTTCAATCCAGGAAGCGGATAGAATTATTTAGCACTTCATATGCCTGCTTTTCAGTCATCCCGGCACCCATGGCAACTTTCAGGGCGAAGTCCCTTGTAATAAGATTGCCCGGACTATGTGTGTCAGTATTAACTACAAGAGTGGCACCGGCTTCCATACCAATTCTTGCAACATGACCGTTAGTCCTGTTATGACCATTCCTGGCAGTAATCTCCAGGCATACATCATTTTCCCTGGCGGTCTCAGCTTCTTCAATCGTAATAAAACCCGGATGTGCAAGTATATCAACATCTGCAAGTTCAACAGAAGCTGCATTAGTACCGGGCATGACAGGCTCGTTTATAGTCTCACCATGGACTACCACAATTTCTGCGCCCAGCTCTTTTGCCATCCTTGCAAGAGGAGCAATTTTACGGGGCGGAACATGTGTGATTTCCACACCTACTTTAACCTGGATGTCAAATTCATCCTCAAGGTATTTTGCCTTGCTTACATTTTTTATAATGTGTTCCACATTTGTAAAGTCAGCATGATCGGTGATGCCTATTGCCCTATATCCATGAACTACTGCCCTTCTTACAAGTTCACTGGGAATAAGTTCACCGTCACTGAAAATAGTATGAGTATGCATATCTATCATAAGAATACCTCACCAATTATGGGAATGAATTCTACATATGTCCTAAAATTAGATAAAACCATTCCATAGGAAGACAAAAATAATATAATGTTTAATAACAATGTTCGTAAGCTTATATATTCAAAGAATTATGACTTTCTAATCAGGAAGGATGAAAAATTGACAGGTGTTAGAAGATTGGTTCTGGATGTGCTTAAACCCCATCATCCATCAATTGTTGAATTGTCCAAGACACTTAGTGTACTCCCAGGAGTGCATGGAGTGAATCTCAGTCTTTATGAGGTAGACCAGCAAACAGAAACGGTCAAGATTACCATTGAAGGTGAGAATCTTGACTATGACGAAGTAAACCAGTGCATCGAAAATCTCGGAGCTGTGGTGCACAGCATAGATGAGATTGCTGCCGGAAAACGGCTTGTGGAAGAAGTTGAAACATTGCAGGAAAGATAAGGATATCGAAAAGATATTCTTATATTACCAATACATCTTTTTTTTCTTTTATTTGAATATTGTAGTAAAATGTCACGAACTGTTGACGATTATAGATTTGTATTTAGTCCATCTTTTCAATAACATCTGCAAAGGCAAAATTAGGCTTTACATCCTGAATCTTTATTTTCACGTGATCTCCGATTTCAACATCTTTTATAAAAACTACAAAACTATCGATGAGTACTGCACCATCGCCGCTTGAACCAAGCTCTGTGATCTCAACGTCAAACTCATCCCCACGCCTGACAGGAGAAGTTAAGAATTTCTTGCCAATCACATATATTTCGGCACTCTGTGATCGCGATGCTTTGGGAGAATAAGAATGAGTGTAACTGAAATTATCCTTTACTTCCTCGAGGAAAGCCTTGAACATGTCACCCTGAAAAACCTTTACAACAAAGTGTCCTCCTGGTTTTAGTATCTTCTTTGCACATCCAAGGGCAGACCTGGTCAAATCGATGGACCTTGCATGATCATAGCTCCAGTTACCGCTAAGATTTGGTGCAGCATCACATATAACTACATCTGCCCCACCTTGTCCCACAAGGCCAAGAATCTTCTCTATAGTCCGGTCTGAAGTGATATCCCCTACAATAGTTTCAACACCCTCTATGGGCAAGATCTTTTTGAGATCAACACCCACTACTCTGCCACCTGATATCTCCTTTGCAACTTCCAACCAGCCACCGGGAGCAGCACCCAGATCAACAACTGTATCGCCTTCTTCAATTATATGGTGCTTGCCATTGATCTGGAAAAGCTTGTATGATGCACGGGAGCGATAACCCTGATCTTTAGCTTTCCAGTAATACTTATCGCGTCTATCTCTTGCCATATGAATACTTGATACTACCTAAAAGTCAAATACCTTGTGCCGACTTCAGAGATTCTATTCTACTACTGAGTTCTTTTATTTCATCCTCGATAGCAGATATATTTTCCGGAAGCCAGAAACTGTAGTCATAATATTGATTCAGTATGTCACTATACCTGTGTTCCAGGTTTTCCAGATCTTTTTCATGGACTTTTCCTTTATTGACAGAATCAATTTTATTATCCAGATTTTTTATCCTTCGATGCAGGTTCCTGCTGATCCTACCGGAAACTTTAGTGAGATCTACTTCTCTCTTTGTCAATTCAAGGATATCAATAACCTCACTTAATTCGAAAGGAACTTCCGGAAAAGCATTTGGACCAGCTATGTAATAGGCAAGATCGCTTTCCTCCATACCTTCAACTTCGTCCCAGGAGACAGCAACAATCAGATTTTCATTTTCAGAATCGTCACAGATATTCTTGATTTCAGGCATGGATCGTGGAACATCACCCCTGAGAAGAGACATTTCCTTTGCAACAGAATATATCTCCCCTACAGTCAGGGCTCCAATTGCATCAATTACCCCACAGAGTTCTTCTTTACTCAACATAATCATACCAACCTCTTTAGAACCTATATCTGCGACAAACCAACAATTGTGTTAGGATATCGGAGATATTATGTTTTTCTATACGAATATCAGATGATGAGAATATCTGTTTAATATCGATAGGAACATTTTCTGTAATTTCCTTTCCAAGCTGGAGATCCCCTGCTATGAAAAGGTAATCGATACTGCCCCGGAATTCCTCAAACATATCTTTAAGGGATGATTTTACCTTGTCGATGTGGTGTGCTATGTCTTCATCTCTCAGGCGTTCAAATCTCCTCTGGCTGAAACCGCCCTTTGCATGTTTGGCTTTCACACTACTTTTGATCACCTGAAATGAATCAAACTCTTCCATGTCAAGAGAGTAACCTACAAAAGATTCACCGGCATGTGCCACCAGTACACAAACACTTAGCTCTCTGTTAAGTGATTCCGTGACACCGCCCGTACTAAATGAATCCCCTGCAACCCAGTAAGACTTTTCCACAGGTAACGGAGGAATTATCATTTCGTTCACCAGATGATCAGGAGAATAGAACAATACAAATCCGCTTGATGAGACTACCTTTTCGATCAACGCAAGAGTTTCACTGTCTATCCGCTCCATTATTACTTCATGATCCTTAAGATCGATCAACTGCTCACCGGCAGCAACGTTTACAGTCAGCAATGAACCTGAGGGAGATCTTAATGAAGAAAGAGACAGGAGGAACTCTTCAGTTCTTGTTTTACTAAACTGATCGACACGGGTAAATGATAATTCACCTGAAGCATCCGTTCTTTGTTTTTCCAGCTCATGCTCCATTGTACGGAGTCTTACCTCTGCAGCCTTTAATTTTTCTTCTGCTTCCTGCTTTGATGCAATTGCCTTCTTTTCAGACTCAGTACTTTTTTCATACCTTATGTTGGCAGTTCTCACATCCAGCTCAAGCTCAATCATACGTGACTGTAGCTTTTTTATTTCATTCTCCAGTTCCTCTTTTCCTGAGTACCTGTTGAAAATGGAACTGATGTTATCAACAAATTTGTCCTTCTCTTTCATTTTATACCAGAAATAGAAACTTACTGGATATATAACCTGTCTATATGCTTGCAAATGGATATCTCAGTTGAACTAAACTTCATAAAATAACCTAGCCGGTCAGTTACATTAATAAAATAAAAAGAAAACTATATATAACTACAAGAAGCGAATTATAACATCTATTTATCAAAACAGGGATGAAATATGAAAACAGGCAGTGCAGTTATTGTGATATTAGTTATTCTGGGAATCCTGCTCACATCAGGATGCACAGATAACGAAACATCGGAGAAGACAACAGACGTTATTACTGTTGGAATAATGGGACCATATACAGGTGCTGCAGCTGATTACGGTATTGCTGTAAAAAATGGTGCAATGCTTGCATTTAACGAATCAAATATGCCTAATATTCAAGTAGTTACCAAAGATACCATGTCAGAACCGAAAGAAGCAGCAACAGCTATGAATAAATTGATAAGTATTGACAATGTCCAGGCCGTGATTGGCGACCTCATCCCAGCTGCAACCCTTGCTGCAGCACCAATTGCAGAACAAAATAAGGTTATTATGATATCTCCGGCATCTACAAGTACTGAAATATCAAATGCAGGAGACTATATTTTCAGGACAGTACGCGCAGATGACCGTCATGGTATTTTTTCAGCAAAAACAATGAATAACGCAGGTTACACAAAACTTGCACTTCTCTACACAAATGACCAGTATGGTAACGGCCTTGCAACTACAATTACAGAGGAATTCACAACACTTGGCGGAGAAGTCGTTGCAAATGAAACCTACCAAGCTGGATCATCCGATATGAGAAAACAGCTTACGAAAATAAAAAATGCCGGACCAGAAGTTGTCTATATCATTAGTAACGCACCTGAATCCAGTGTTGCACTGCTTAGCCAGCTAACAAACATGGGAATCGAAGCTGATATATATGGATCAGAAGGTCTCAAAGATGCTTCAATACTAGAACTTGGAAGTTCAGTTGAAGGAGTTACTATTGTGTCCGTAAGTCCGGAATCTGAAGAATTCAAGCAAAAATATATAGAAGCATATGGCAAAAAAGCACCCCTTTTTGCTGCCCAAGCGTATGATGCAGCAACTGCAATCATCATGGCAATCGAACAGGGAGCCACCAATGGAGAGGAAATAAAGAATGTGCTGTATGAGATTGAATTCGATGGTGCTTCAGGACATATCACGTTCGATGAAAAAGGAGACATTGAAGAAGGATATGTACTTGTACAAGTCCGGAATGGGGCTTTTGTTACACTAGAATCGTAAGCTCATTTAATCTTTCATTAAAATATGAAATATATCAAAAAAATGTTACACTTGTGAGAGATGCTAAAAAAAGTCAAATTCAAATCGAACTAAAAAAGAAATATCAACTAAAGCAAGATGGCTTTAGTCTTTTTTAAATAAATTAAAATTATGCATCCATTGCAAGACGGAAACCTATTGATAGATCACCATCACGTGGATCCTGCTTCCTTCTGTATGAAGTGTAAAGTGCATTTTCCTTGCTTGAGTAACTGCCACCCCTGGCAACTCTGAGGGAACCTTCGCCCTTCTCTACTGCACTACCATCCTCGCTTGCACCACCATAGTTGTCGACCCAGCTGTCCTGCACATATTCCCATACATTACCGTGCACGTCATAGAGACCAAATTGGTTTGGCAGTTTTTCGCCTACGTTATGCGTCTTCTCATAGGAGTTCTCCTGATACCAGGCATAGTCTGAAAGGAATGGACCTTCATCCTCATCTATTTCACCAAATGAATAGAGTGTGGTTGTTCCTGCAGCTGCTGCATATTCCCATTCAGCTTCAGTAGGAAGACGATATGCATCGGTTCCTTCCATCTCATTGAGTTTCTCAATGAATTGCTGGATCTCTTCCCATGATACGCTTTCAACAGGCAGATTGTCGCCCTTGGTTGCTGAAGGGTTGCTTCCCATTACTGCTTCCCACTGTGCCTGTGTGACTTCATACTTACCAATGTAGTAATCATTTGCAAGCCTTACTTCATGCACTGGCTGGGAGTAAGCATACTTTGATGTACCCATATCAAAGGTTCCGGCTTCAATAAACTGAAACTCAATATCAACAGAGCTTGATGATGATGAAACACTGTCCCCACTGTCGCTACCATTATCTTCAGATGTGCATCCTGTTACAGAGATTGCAAGAAGGAGCACAGCTAGAATTATTATTGCTTTTTTTATACCTATCCGCATAATAAGTCCTCTTTGTGACTTTTTTCGGGCACAATAGTATTAATAGATATCTATTTGAAACTGATATGAAGCATCAGACACAATAAGAGTATAATGGATGCTAAGAAATAGGTGTTACCTTTCTATGAAGTAACCCAGCAGACTTCCAAGAATAACTGTCATTACGATCATCGGAAGAAGGCTCATGGGATCAGTCCATCCAACCAGCATCCCTATGGAATCAGGAGTAAAATGGATATTGTCAGACCCTTCAAAATCGGACTCATTTTAAGGTTCGAGGTTGATATCAGAAATCCTGTAACCACCCAGTGAGCAAAAGCAGACAGATTGGCATCCCACGTTAGATTCTGCACCACCATGGGAATTACATCAATGACACCTGCAATCATGCCGAATAAAATGCCCTTTTTTACTTGTCTGAATTTCCCAGAATAGTCCCTCCAATATAATCTAATCCAACATTGGGATCTGTAGAAAAACTACTTTCATTTTTCTTCAAAATACTCGAATGCATCGATTATGTCAAGGTAAACACCATCGAAACCTGCATCGATTATTTTATCCAGATATGCATCTTCATCCCCATAGATGAGAGCCTGCCACTCTTCACTCCAGTAGCGTACCTTATAGTTGCCTTCCCAGTCTGGATTCTCGGCTTCAAGCCACTCAGGAGAGCCTACGAGCCATGAGTTATTCCAGTAGTAGCGATAGTCTTCAGCTTCACCGATGCTCATGTAGGCTATTACCAGCCTTGAGCCACCGTTAGCTTTGGTTTTCAGAGAGGATATGTCATCTGCTGTCAAAGGTGTATCATTGTAGAACAGATCAATGAGAATTGTATCATAATCTGTTTCCTGTAATGCCAGTAAAAAATCTTCCTTGTTGTCAAATTCTGCAGGATCGATGACGTATAGGAAGTTCTTAGCAGTATCTAGGGATTGAATATTATTAGCATTGACATTGAAAGGCTCACCCGGATAGTCAGGAATTGAATCAAGGTCCCTGCTGTCAGTAGCAAAGGAGATGTAACCCCTTTCGGAATTCTTACGATAGGAAGTATCGACATACGACAAACTCCAGCAGTAATCTGTTACCAGCACCATTACACCATTGTCCATGGCAAAATCAAGCAAATATGCCATGTCTTCAGTATCCTTATCCTCTGTTGGAACATTGTCGTCATCATAACCAAAGAACAGGTCTTCCTTGCCAACTCCGTCTATTGCCGCAATGTAATCATTCGCTAGCAGAACGGCCGGATGACCCCCATAGGTTAAAAGTTCTTGACCGTTCTGTGGGATGATTATGAAATCAGGGTTCTTCTGTTTTGAGTAAGTACTGATGCCTATGACAAAATTACGCATCTGCTGCCGGTAGTCGACATCTGATGTGAAGTTAGTGGTGTTATAAGAAGCATCAGATTCAGTAATTTCTAAAGGACTGTCATTGTCATTACTTTCTGAAACATCATTTTCATTATTCACACAACCGGATGTAAGGAGCATGAGTGTAACGAAGAATGTGAAGAGAAGGGGGAGAAAATCCATATATAGTAGTTTTACAGGAGGAGGTAATAAAGTTTGTTAAAGAATGTTATTGTTTCAAGCAATCTCCTTTTCCCTGACAGCATCCAGTATCTCAAAATAGGCATTCTGGACTTCTCTGGGGTAATCAGGTAGCTTAAAAGTTTTGATACCTATTTCGGACTTATAGAAACCCTGCAATATAACAAGTGGGAAAAGTAAGAACAGCAAAGTAAGGTGTCCAATCCCATAACCAGAGATATAATCCGTAATGACGAATCCCATCATAGCTGAAAAGATAAAATATACAACATAAAATCGATTATAATATCTACGGAATTCCAGCGTGATAATATGTTTATTCAAAAGTTTGGCAGTGTTTATATTCACAGTTAAATTATTTCGAATAAAGATTCTATTTCTTTTTGTATTAACACGATATTTATTACGACCAAATTCCACAGTAGCATCCGCAAATTGAGAAAGAGAAAAATCAGTGTCAACCCTACCAGATGTCCATACGTCAGCAAATACAACTTCACTTGGCAAAAGTTGAAGATCCCTATCAATCAGTTTCCTTTGAGCCATCGATTTGTAAACTTTTGGAACAATAAATGAAGTTCTGTCCTCATCAATTGAAAAAAATACATCCCTCATAACTGCATCATGAGGCTTATTGGGATTTAACCTTACAGCTATTTCATCCCCCTCAAGAAAACCATATCGATAGAATAGAGAAGTCCTCAAATTGTTCATTTCAAGACAATTCTCACCTTGATAGTCATATGTGAATAAAACCAATGAACCTCCTCTTTCTTGTCCACGTGTTGAGTCGATGCGACCGATGGAATCCACACCCTGAACGTACAGGTGTTTCAGGAAACGCATTCTTCGAACAAGCAAAATCAATCCAATTAAACTTATGACCATCATTGCTATTGTCCAATAAGTAACGGATAATTTTGCACCTGGGAGAAAGATTAAAAGATAAAATAACCATGGCAATATCATTATCCATAAACTAAAATAAGCAGCATAGTCTACTTTCAGAATCCTGTAATAATCAAACTCTTTTGTCATGACACTCAGTTTTTAAAATTATTAAAATATGACTGAAAAGAATAGAATAAATATTTTTTGATATTTGCTTCAAATATCCGGCAGCTTCATTAACTCATTCAAGGATTTCTTTTCCTGAAGAAAGTAGCCAAAAAATAAATGGATTTTCAACCCATTAACTCACCGGCTTTAAAATAGCACTCTTCTGCCTCTTCGGTCCTGTTTAACTCTTCGAGAACATTTCCTTCCAATTCCCAGACTTCACTGGATTCCGGCTCTAATTCCAAAACCTTTTCATAAGCATTCAGAGCTTCATCATAATCCCCTGTGGACTGGCTGACAATACCTTTCATTGTAAGAGCCTCAACATCATACGGGTTTAATTCAATAGCCTTGTCGAATGCATTAATAGCCTCTTCTGGCTGATCCAGCGATTCATGCAGCATTCCCTTCAAAATCCACGCAGTACCTTCTTCAGGATTATACTCCACAGACTTATCGACAGAACTAAGAGAGTCAGTATAATCGCCATAGTCGTAATAGCTCATACCCCTCAATAACCAGGCATCTGCATTTTCAGGCTCAGACTCCAGTGCTTTATCAGCTGCAGCAAGTGCCCCATCATAGTCCTCATAAAAGGCATAGTAAGTTCCTTTCAGAACCCATGCATCTGCATGCTGGGGATCAATTTCCAGAGCCTGATCAACAGAATTTATACCTTCATCATAATTGCCTAGATAGTAATAACACATGCTTTTGAGGTACCATGCATCTGCATATTCAGGATTGCTATCAAGAGACTGATGACATGCCTCCAACGCAAGCTCATACTGCCCGTTATTGTAGTATTCCATTGCCGTTGCATAGAACTGTTTTGCTTTTTTTGAATCCGAATCAATGCATCCCGCACTAAAAATGAGTAATAGAATAATCATTACAAGAATGGTTTTTGTTTTCATGAAGTCACCACTTTAACCTGATTTCTTGTTGTATCCTGTTCCTGCGAGAAATGCTCAGCATTATTTTGAATAAACAACAACTAATTAGATAATTTTATTATTATATTTATTAGATAAAAGCTTTGCTTTTTAAATTAACAAGAAATAAGCCCTAATCCTCATCTCACAAATCACGAAAATCAGGATTAAACCACGCCATGGGAATATCAGCCTCAAATCCGCCGTCTTTTCGCCGAATCTTCTTCTCCATCCTGCCTTCCTCCACAAAACCAAGGGACATGTATAGGTTTCTGGCAGCATGATTGCTCTCCTTTGTTATCAACTCGACCCTGAGAACCTCGGGATGGTCTGATCTCACCTTTTCGAGCATGGTTGTGAAAAGCATCCTGCCTATTCCTTTTCTCTGGAAGGATGGATGTACGGTAACAGTCAGATGTTCAAGGACATGAGAGAACACGCAGAGAGAAGGTTTGTATGTGTGAATCTCACCGATTATCCGGTCACTATCAACATCATCGATTACGAGGATTATGCCATCTGCTAAGCTGTTTGTGAGGAAATTTTCAATGTACTCCTCGGTAACCTCATGAGGTTCACGGATAATACCACCGGAGATTGAGGCCACCTTACGGTAGAGAATGAGGAGTTTGGGTTTGTCTATAAGGGTTGCAGGACGGGGAACAGGAAAATGATTCAAAATTTAACACCTTTATTGAATATACTATCTAATACAGTTCAAGTATAATATAGTAAAGTAGCACAAAAACAAAGTAAAAGTTAAACTTACTTATCCACCCCACTTAAATACTAAAAATCCACTTATTTAACCAAACAAGGATAGAATATGTCTCAAATTCCAAATGAACACCCAACCCTCTGGATAAAATCCGGCACATCCCAGTCGCTTCAGGGAAAGACCATCGTACTTGCAGTCACAGGCAGCATTGCTGCTGTAAGGACAGTGGAACTGGCAAGAGAGTTTATCCGCAGGGGAGCAGATGTCTATGCAGTCATGAGCGAGGCGGCCGGATGGATAATCAACCCCATGGCCCTGCATTACGCTACTGGGAACGAGGTTATCACAAGTATAACCGGGAAAGTGGAGCACGTTGAATTCTTTGGTAATCTTGGCAGGGCAGACCTGTTGCTTGTGGCTCCTGCAACGGCCAATACCATCGGCAAGATAGCAGCAGGGATAGACGATACACCTGTGACAACCTTTGCAACCACAGCCATTGGGGCAGGCAAACCTGTGATGATAGTACCTGCAATGCATGAGGATATGTACAATCATCCGGCCGTTCTGGAGAACATAGAGAAGATAAAAGGATGGGGAATCAGCTTTATCGGACCCAGGATCGAAGAAGGCATAGCAAAGATAGCTACAAATGATGAGATCGTACTTGAGGTTGAGAGGAAGATCGGGATAAAGACACTCTGCGGAAAGAAGATACTCATTACAAGTGGCTCCACGGCAGAACCCATCGACCCAATACGTATCCTTACAAACAGAGCATCCGGGAAAACAGGGAATGAACTGGCACTTGAAGCCTACCGCAGGGGCGCTGATGTCACAATAGTCCACAGGAACAAACTTGGGGTTTTTGGCATCAATGAGATACATGCCGAAACTGCAACCCAGATGACAGATGCTGTGCTTGATGAACTTGGAAAGGGCTACGATGCACTCATAAGTTCTGCAGCCATTGCAGATTATACAGTAGATGCCAGCGAGCAGAAGATCAAATCCGGAGAAGGACTTGAACTTTTATTCAGATCCACACGCAAACTCATAAAAGAAGCCAGGCAGGCATATCCACAAGTGAAGATAATAGGTTTCAAGGCAGAAGCCGGAGTGGATACGGAAGAGCTACTCAAAAGGGCAAAGCATACCCTTGAAAACTCAGGGATTGACATGATAGTGGCCAACGATGTCAGCAAAGGGGGCATTGGAACAGACAACAATAATATTACTATATTATACTCCACTGACAAAGAGAATCTCAAAATCGAAGGTTCCAAAAGTCTTATTGCAAATGTCCTTATGGATGAGATAACAGGACTGCTAACAGCAAAGGACGAAGAATAGATGCCATGTAGATCATGTACAAATACCTTTACAGCAAGTGCTTTTGCACCGGCTCATATTACAGGCTTTTTTCAGATACATGACCATCATGAGCCAATGAAAAAAGGTTCTACAGGTTGCGGATTGGTACTTGACAGAGGAGTTGACACCACTGTGACAATTACAGAGGATATCGAAAGTACCGAGATATACCTTAACGGAGAGAAAATTGCAGGAGAAACAAGCAGGTCTGTTGTTGAATCCATAACTGAACTTCCTCTAAAGGTTGAAAGTGTATCAGATATACCCATTGGATGTGGATTCGGAGCATCAGGAGCCGGAGCGCTTGGAACGGCTTATGCACTAAACCATGCGTTATCACTTGGTCATACAGCAAGCCAGCTCAATGATATCGCACATGTGGCAGAGGTCAGCAACGGCAGTGGACTTGGAGATGTCACCGGACAGGCACACGGAGGTATCCTTATCCGAAAGACACCGGGAGCGCCATCCATAGCTTCGGTTGACCAGATCCCCTCAAAAGAGAACGAGGTTTATTGCGTAGTTCTTGGTGAACTGTCTACAAAATCAATCTTGAGCAATCCCAAGATGGTGAAAGACATAAATTATGCGGGAAAGGAAGCCATGTCAAAACTCATGAAAAAGCCTTCGGTGGAAAATTTCATGATCTGCTCAAAGGAGTTCACAATTAGGAGCGGGCTTGCAAGTGACAGAGTAATGGAGGCAATAGAAACTGCTGAAAGCATAGGTGTTACAGCATCCCAGGCAATGCTTGGAAATGCGGTATTTTCAATGCCATCCCCATCACAAAGCAATGAACTTGATAATTTATTCTCGGAGTTTGGTACCGTATTGAAATTCAGGATAAGGACAGGTAGTATCAAAATAACCTGAGTGAAAACATATTTAACAGTTCCATTTATAGATGAAATAAAAAAGGTTTTAATTAAGTATCGGAGAGGTAAAAGAATGGTTGCTGAAGGTGAATGGGATCCGGAACCTAGAAGGACACCTGATTTCCCAATTAAAGATATACCACCTATCGCGGGTAAGATATTCCGCTCAATTGCAGTGGTTTTTGTATTATTGATAATCTTTTCAGTTATGTTCGGTTCAATTTTCGTATCAGTTGGGGCAGGTGAAGTAGGAGTAAAATTCAACCAGTTCGGTGGTGTGGAAGAAGATGAACTTGGCGAAGGACTACACATAGTCCCACCATGGGTCAGTGTGACAAAATACTCGGTCAGAAGTGAAACATACACCATGAGCGGAGTGACGGGCGAAGGTCAGGTAGTAGGAGATGACCAGATCAAAGCCCTTACTGTAGAAGGACTTACACTGGGACTGGATATCACTGTCAGGTACAGACTGATATCAGATGAGGTCAGCAACGTACACCAGAATCTGGGAACTAACTACGCCGAAAAGATAATTCGTCCTACAATAAGATCATCCATACGTGAGGTCGTATCCACCAAAACTGCTTTACAGGTATATGGTGAAGAAAGAGAACTGGTAGCTGGAGAAATGCTGACCAATATCGATGAAGCTTTGGGAAGCGACGGGATCATTGTTGAAGAAGTGCTGGTCAGAAACGTTGTATTGCCAACAAAAGTTGCTGAGGCCATCGAGGCAAAGCTCCAGGCAGACCAAGATGCTCAGAGAATGATATTCGTAAAGCAAAAAGAACAGCTTGAAGCTGAAAGGAAAATCATCGAAGCTAATGGTGTTGCAAATGCAACCATAGCAGAAGCATACGGTGAAGCTGAAGCACTCAGAATCATCAACGAACAGCTGGCAAAGAATCCTAACCTCATCAACTACAAGTACATACAGATGTTGCAGGGACAGGATATACAGACAATGCTGGTACCCACGGACCAGGGAATAATACTTGATGCCAGCAAATGAACACAAGGAGAAAAAGGACTGAATGACAGGAATTCCGAAGGATCACCCCAGATATGAATCCCTTATCACGAGGGAAAAGATAGTTGAAGGAGTAAATATTGGCATCACCAGCAAGCAAGGACTGGTTGCACAGGGACGTGGCGAAGCCTTTGACTATATACTCGGGGAGAAGACCATCGAATCTGCAGCCATTGCCGAAAGGGCTGCGGTTGCCTACATACTTCTGGCAGATAGTCCAATAATATCAGTAAATGGAAACACTGCAGCCCTTGTACCTGACCTGATGGTATCTCTTGCTGATGTCACCGGTGCAAAACTGGAAGTGAATCTATTTCACAGAAGCGATGCCAGAGTTCATAAGATAACAGAGCACCTGAAGGCACATGGTGCTGGTGTCATTCTTGGTGTTAAAGGGGACAAGAGGCTTGACCTTTCACACGACAGGGCCATTGTTGATGAGGATGGCATTTTCAGTGCGGATGTTGTACTGGTACCACTTGAAGACGGAGACCGTTGCCAGAAGCTTGTGGAAATGGGAAAGACCGTTATTACGATCGACCTTAACCCACTTTCAAGGACATCACTTACAGCCACTGTCACCATTGTGGACAACGTTACCAGAGCACTCAACAATATGGTTCAGTTCACAAAGGATATGAAAGGCAGCAGCAGGGATTCGCTTCAAGCCATAATTGATGCATATGATAATGACAGGGTTATATCGGATGCACTGTACTCCATGCAGGAACATCTGAAGAACAAAGCTGAAGAGAGAGGCATTACATGGATCTGATAGAGACCACGAGGCAGTTCGTTGCAAAGGTACTGGAAGGTGAACCCAGTACACACGATATGTCACACATTGAAAGGGTTGAAAACACCTGTATGAAGATACATGAGAAAGAAGGTGGCAATCTCCGTGTATTGCGCCTTGCAGCTCTCCTGCATGATGTGGGTATTGTAAGAGAACATGCAGAAGGTGGAAATCATGCGCAGTACAGTGCAGAGCTTGCACGTGATTTCCTTAATGAGAACGGAGCTGAGACAGAGCTTGTCGACCATGTAGCCTCATGTATCCTTACACATCGTTTTAGCCGTGGAATGCAGGCAGAAACAATCGAAGCCCGGATACTTCAGGATGCGGACAGGATAGATGCACTGGGAGCCGTAGGAATCTTTCGTTCCCTGGTATCCATGGGAGCATTAAGGACACTGAAACAGACCATCGGGACAGTGAAGGAAACGTCCATGAACGCTTATACGGATGACCCATTCGATGGTTTTTATGATTATATGGAGAGGAAGCCTTTCAAAATACAGGAAAGGCTGAACACAGAAACCGCAAAGGAAATTGCAGAGCGAAGGATTGCAATTATGCGGATGTATCTGGAAGAATTAAAAGAAGAAACATCAGGAGACATATAATGGCTGATATTATAATCAAGAATGCCTATATCCTCACAATGGACCCCGCCGTTGGTGACATAGAGAACGGAGTCGTTGTAATAGAAAATGGCACAATAAAAGAGATAGGCACATCCACGCAGTGCAACGCAGAGAAAATCATCGACGCTAAAGGCTCAGTCCTTATGCCAGGACTTATCAACACACACTGTCATGCAGGTATGACAATTTTCAGAGGCTATGCAGATGATATGCTGTTAGAGGACTGGCTTGAGAATCACATATGGCCTGCTGAAGCACAACTTACAGATGAGGACATCTATGCCGGTACAAGACTTGCATGCCTTGAAATGATACGCTCGGGCACCATTGCCTTTGCAGATATGTATATCCATGAGAACAGGGTTGCACAGGCTGTGGATGAAGCGGGCATCCGTGCTGCACTTTCCTACGGAATGATCGATTTCGGTGATAAAGAGAAAGCAGATAAGGAAATGGAAGTAGGCAGTGCATTTGTCAAAGAATGGAATGGTAAGGCTGATGGCAGGATAGACACAATGTATGGGCCACACGCACCCAATACATGTTCCAGGGATTTCCTCATAAGAGTGAAGGAACAGGCGGTAAAAGATAGCGTGAAACTGCACATCCACGTACTTGAAACCGAAGCTGAGCTCAATTATATGAAAGAGAACTTTGGCATGTGTTCAATACATTTTCTCAAAGGCATCAATTTCTGGGGACCTGATGTACTTGCAGCCCATTGTGTCTGGCTCTCTGACGGTGACATAAAGATACTTGCAGAATACGGAGTCAACATTTCCCACAACCCTATCAGCAATATGAAACTTGCATCGGGCATTTGTCCTGTAGCCAAACTTCTGGATGCCGGAGCTAATGTATGTCTTGGAACAGACGGCTGCGCTTCCAACAACAACCTTGACATGTTCGAGGAAATGAGAACCGCGGCTCTTTTGCAAAAGGTCAGTACAATGGACCCTACAGTACTGCCTGCACGTAAGGTTCTTGAGATGGCAACCATTAACGGTGCAAAGGCACTTGGCATCAACAGCGGAATGCTGAAGGAAGGGTACAACGCTGATATGATTATAGTTGATATGAATAAGGCACATCTGACCCCTGTCTATGACGTTGCATCACACCTGGTTTACGCTGCCAGCGGTAAGGATGTGAAGACGACCATCGTAAATGGTAAAATGCTCATGGAAGATGGAAAAATACTCTCAATGGACGAGCAGGAAGTAATAGACATTGCAATTCAGAGGTCAAAAGACCTTATATTAAAAATTAACAATTGATGCAGACTAGCAGATACATATTACATAATACATTATCAACACAAATAGGAGAATTTAGATGAGCGATACTGAAATGATAGAATCCGGAAATATGAAAATAGACTGGGTTCTCAACCATATGCCTGTTCTTAATATTATCAGGGAACAGTTCGAGAAAGATAAGCCACTTGCAGGTCACAAAGTTGGTATGGCCCTACACGTAGAGGCAAAGACGGCCGCACTGGTGGAAACCCTGGCCATTGGAGGAGCAGAGGTAGCCATTGCAGGCTGCAACCCGCTAAGTACACAGGATGACGTTTCTCTTGCACTTCATCAGAAGAAGAACATCAAGTGCTTTGCAAAGTATGACTGCTGCACTGAAGAATACTATGAAGCTATTGACAAGGTTCTTGACTTCAAACCTGACATTACCATAGATGATGGTGCAGACCTCATTTTCAAGCTTCACACAGAGCGTACTGACCTTTTACCAATGATCCTCGGTGGCTGTGAAGAAACAACAACAGGTATTCACAGACTCAAAGCTATGGAACGTGATGGTGCACTGAAAATGCCCGTCATTGCGGTAAATGATGCAATGACGAAGTTCCTTTTCGACAACCGCTATGGTACCGGACAGTCAGCATGGGACGGCATCATGAGAACAACGAACCTTCTTGTTGCAGGCAAGAACGTTGTCATTGGCGGATATGGCTGGTGTGGTAAGGGTGCTGCAATGCGCGCAAGCGGACTTGGTGCAAACGTCATTGTTACCGAGATAGACCCAATAAGGGCACTTGAAGCACGCATGGATGGAAATCAGGTCATGCCAATGAAAGAGGCTGCAAAGATAGGTGACATATTCCTTACAACCACAGGTAACAGAGATATATTGAACAGGGAAGACTTTGAGGTTATCAAGGACGGTGCCATACTTGCAAACGCAGGTCACTTCAACGTAGAGATCAACCTTGAAGACCTTAGATCCATGGCAAGCTCTGTAAAGACCGTCAGGAACAACATAAAGGAATACACCCTCAAAGACAGGCGTGTCTATGTACTTGCAGACGGAAGGCTTGTGAACCTTGCAGCAGGTGACGGACATCCTGCAGAAGTGATGGATATGAGCTTTGCAAACCAAGCACTGTGTGTAAGATATATCGCAGAGAACAAGCTGGCAAACGGAGTACATCCAGTACCCCTTGCACTGGACATAGGAGTTGCAGAAATGAAACTCAAGTCCATGGGTATAAACATCGATAAACTGTCAGATGAACAGACAGCATATATGGATGGCTGGGAATGTGGGACATAAAGTCCCTCTATTTTTTAAAAAGCGATAAGTTAAGTCGCTACACCACTAAAAATCGCTGTTTTACAGGAAGATTGTAGCTGAGGTTTGAGTAAAACTACACCTACTTTGTAAAAAGTGAAAATAATATGATATAAAGATGCTGCTTTGGATTGATTTTAAAGTACATTCATAAAAAACATATAAGTATTAGAAGGTCATTATAAAATGTGGCAGTTCGAACACAGTGAAGAAGCACGGAACCTTTATATACCATAAGTGCTTTTATCCACCGCTACACCGAAGTCGATGAACGTGAAGCAGCCTCAGCAAATCCACCCAACATATTGGGCTCGTAGCTCAGTCAGGCAGAGCGTCTGGCTTTTAACCAGACGGCCTAGGGTTCAAATCCCTACGAGCCCGCCATTATTTTGCAAGAGTGTTCACGTTCACATTTTTGAGGGAGGAGTAATATATTGAGAAAATTTAGCCTGCTCGACCACCAGTTAATTCCGAAACATGAGATTATGTCGGAAGATGAACTTAAGTCTGTTTTAAAAGAATATGCAATTGAGAAGGAGCAACTGCCAAAGGTAAAGGTTGTTGATCCGGTCATACAGGAAATAGGGGCACAGGTTGGAGAAGTAGTCAGGATCACCCGTATCAGCCAGACTGCCGGCGAAGCATTTTACTACCGACTTGTAATCGCTTAAGTGAAGCGATTTACAAATTCACAAATAGAGACCATTTGACATGGCTTTTTTACAATTAATACAAACCATATAAAGAAGGTGCTATCATAGCGTTAACTAAGGGACAGATCCCACGTTCGTATTTCACGAAAGATAAGATCGTACAGCATCACATCGACTCATATAATAAGTTTTTGGAGAGCGGTCTTCAAAAGATCATCGATGAACAGAAGATCATTGAGACTGATCTTGAAGACACATACATTAAGCTTGGTACGATACGCGTAGAGAATCCGGTGGTAAAAGAAGCAGATGGAGCCATAGAGAATCTTTACCCGAATGAAGCAAGGCTCAGGAACCTATCATACTCAGCGCCACTTTACCTGCAAATGAGCGTTGTGGAGAATGACGAGGAAAAGGAACCTCAAGAGGCAAAGATAGGCCAGCTTCCAGTAATGATCAAATCCAACATCTGTAACCTTGTTGAGCTCAGTGAGGAAGAAATGGTCAAATTCGGAGAAGATCCACTTGACCCGGGAGGATATTTCATCGTCAACGGAACCGAGCGTGTGGTCATGACCCTGGAAGACCTCGCTCCGAACAAGATACTCACGGAATTCGGCGAAAGATACGGCGACACCATCGAAGTGTCAAAAGTATTCTCACAGAGAAGAGGATACAGAGCACTTGTTGTTGTAGAGAGAGGCAGAAAATCACTCCTGGAAGTATCATTCCCTTCCATTTCAGGACGTATCAACTTCATAACACTTATGAGAGCACTTGGTGTGGAGACTGACGAAGAGCTCGTAAAAGCTGTATCCACAGACCCTGAGATCATGAAGTTCATGTTTGAGAACCTTGAAGAAGCAGAGGTTGACAACATAGAAGACGCAATGGAGAAGATTGGTTCAAGGGTTGCCTCAGGACAGGCCAGAGACTACCAGATAAAACGTGCTAATTATGTAATTGACAGGTACCTTTTACCACACCTTGGAAATGAGCCGACTGACCGGGCTTCAAAGGCAAGCTTCCTTGGAAGAATGGCAGAATCCTGCTTTGAGCTAGCACTTGCAAGGCGTAATCCGGATGATAAGGACCACTACGCCAACAAAAGACTCAAACTTACTGGTGACCTTATGGAAGACCTTTTCAGAGTTGCATTCAACCGGCTCTCAAGAGACGTCAAATACCAGCTTGAAAGGGCTAACATGAGAAACCGCGAGCTAAATGTGATAACCCTTGTAAGAGCAGATGTACTCACAGACAGACTGCAGCATCCACTTGCAACAGGTAACTGGGTTGGCGGCAGAACCGGCGTATCACAACTACTGGACAGGACAGATTACATATCAACACTTTCTCACCTGCGACGTGTAATTTCCCCACTATCAAGAGCACAGCCACACTTTGAGGCCCGTGACCTTCACCCAACACAATGGGGCAGACTTTGTCCATCAGAAACCCCGGAAGGACCTAACTGTGGTCTTGTGAAGAACTTTGCACAAATGGTAGAGCTTTCAACCGGTACCAATGAAGATAAGAAAATAAAGAGTGTCCTCTACGACCTTGGTGTTGTAAAGACAGTCCTTAACTCTACTCTCAAAGTACTTCCCGAATATGATGAAGAACTTGATGACTTCCTGGAAGAACTGGAAGTGAAACCATTAGTAGATGCAGAAGAACAGAAAGCGGAACCCATTGGGTATACGAATTATTCAGATTCATTAGATGACATGGGAGGACTTCTCGATGAATGAAGCTAAAGTTTTCCTCAACGGAGAACTCGTAGGAACTCATACAGATCCTGCAGAACTGGTAGAGAATGTCAGGGAACAGCGCAGGGCAGGAATGATCTCAGAGCAAGTCAATGTTACATATTACGAAGACATACACGAAGTACTTATCAGCACTGACATGGGCCGTGCAAGAAGGCCACTCATCGTTGTGAAAAATGGTGAAGCTCTCATGACAGAGGAAGAGGCGGAATTACTTGCAGAAGGTAAGATGTCCTATTCCGACCTTATAAAAGCTGGAAAGGTTGAGTATATTGATTCAGAAGAAGAAGAAAATACATTCATAGCCCTTTACAGGAGTCACATTACTGACAAGCACACCCATATGGAGATCAACCCTGGACTCATGTTAGGCATCTGTACCGGAATGGTACCATATCCTGAACACAATGCTTCCCCGCGTAACACAATGGGTGCGGCAATGGTCAAGCAGTGTATCGGAGTATCAACATCCAATACCAAACTCAGGCCAGACACACGTGCACATCTTTTACATTACCCACAGAAAGCGATGGTCAGAACACAGACATGTGAATCCATCCACTTCGACGACAGACCGGCAGGACAGAATTTCGTTGTAGCTGTCATGTCATATGAAGGACACAATATTGAAGATGCACTGGTATTCAACAAGGGTTCCATCGAAAGAGGACTTGGAAGAAGTCATTTCCTCAGAACATTTGAGGGTGAAGAAAGACGTTACCCTGGCGGACAGGAAGACAAGTTCGAAATACCGGACTCCGAGTTCAGAGGTGCACGTAGCCCTGAATCCTATGCAAATCTGGATATTGATGGTCTTGTTAATCCTGAGACTATCGTAGGTCCAAATGATGTACTTATTGGAAAGACCAGTCCACCGCGTTTCCTTGAAGAACAATCTGATTTTGGAATCACCATTGAGCAGCGCAGAGAAAGTGCAATCACCATGCGTTCCAATGAGATGGGAGTCGTTGACACAGTCATTCTTACAGAATCCATTAATGGAACACGTCTTGCAAAGGTAAAGATAAGAGACCAGAGAATCCCCGAGATTGGTGACAAATTCGCATCAAGACACGGACAGAAAGGAGTTATCGGCCTTATTGTACCTTTCGCAGATATGCCTTTCACAGAGAAAGGAATGGTACCGGACCTTGTCATTAACCCGCACGCAATCCCCTCACGTATGACTGTAGGTCACGTGCTTGAGATGATAGGTGGTAAAGTCGGTTCCATGGAAGGAAGAAGAGTCAATGCAACCGCATTCTCAGGAGAGAATGAGGACGACCTCCGTGCAGGTCTGAAACAACACGGATTTGCACATACTGGAAAGGAAGTTTTCTTTGACGGTGTAACCGGTAAGAAGATTCAAGCTGATGTGTTCGTAGGTGTTATCCTTTACCAGAAACTGCACCACATGGTAGCATCAAAGATGCACGCCAGGTCACGAGGACCAGTACAGGTGCTTACAAGACAGCCAACTGAAGGCCGTGCCCGTGAAGGAGGTCTGCGTTTCGGAGAAATGGAGCGTGATGTGCTTATCGGACACGGAGCTGCCATGACCCTTAAGGAAAGACTGCTCGATGAATCTGATAAAGTAACAGAGCTTGTCTGCGGACATTGCGGAATGATAGCAACGTTTGACAGGAAGAGAAATGTAAGGTACTGCGCAAACTGTGGTGCTGAGACAGATATACACCCTGTGGACATGAGCTACGCATTCAAACTGCTGCTAGACGAAATCAAATCTCTTGGTGTTGCTCCAAGACTACAACTTGAGGATGCGGTATAATGGGTGATTTTAAAATGAACGATATTCCATCAATTCCAAAAAGAATCGGTGCTATAAAATTTGGTCTGCTCTCCCCTCGCGAAGTAAGGAAGATGAGTGTCACTGCAATTATTACCGCTGACACCTATGACGACGACGGCTATCCTATTGATATGGGCCTTATGGACCTGCGTCTTGGAGTTATTGACCCCGGTCTGAAATGTAAGACCTGTGGCAGCCGTGCCGGCGAATGTCCGGGACACTTTGGACACATTGACCTTGTTGCTCCAGTCATACATGTAGGTTTTAACAAGACCATACGAAAGGCACTGCGGTCAATCTGCCGCAACTGCAGCAGACTGCTCCTTGATTCGGAAAAGAAGAAAAACTTCCTTGCACAACTGGAAACTTCAAAAGAAATGGGACACCTGCCTGACGATATTATCAATGAAGTATTCAAGGAAGCACGCAAGTCAAAGACCTGTCCATACTGTTCAGCCGAGCAGCTTGAGATCAAGTTTGAAAAGCCCAGTGATTACGTAGAGGACGGACATAAGCTTACACCAACTGAAATACGTGACCGCTTTGAGAACATACCTGACGAGGACGTGAGGGTTATTGGAATGGACCCTGAAAGTGCAAGACCTGAATGGATGATCCTTACAGTCCTGCCAGTCCCACCAGTAACGGTCAGACCTTCGATCACCCTTGAATCCGGTCAGCGCAGTGAAGATGACTTGACCCACAAGCTCGTGGACATCATCAGGATCAACCAGAGATTCCAAGAGAACAGAGATGCTGGTGCACCACAGCTTATTATAGAGGACCTGTGGGAATTGCTCCAGTACCATCTTACAACATTCTTCGATAATGAAGTATCAGGCGTACCGCCTGCAAGACATAGATCAGGAAGACCTCTGAAAACACTTACACAGCGTCTAAAGGGTAAGGAAGGAAGATTCAGAGGAAGTCTGTCAGGTAAGCGTGTGAACTTTTCAGCACGTACTGTTGTATCCCCTGACCCTAACCTGAGCATCAATGAAGTTGGAGTTCCTTTCGCAATTGCCAGACAGATGACAATACCTCTAAGAGTAACTACAAGGAATATAGAACTTCTTCGTATGTATGTACTGCGTGGTAAAGAAGTGCACCCTGGAGCAAATTATGCCATACGTGAAGATGGAAGGCGTATCAGAGTATCAGAGATCAACAAGGAAGAACTTGCAGAGAAGATAGAACCAGGATGGACAGTCGAAAGACAGCTCATGGACGGAGATATTGTTCTCTTTAACAGACAACCATCCCTCCACAAGATGAGTATCATGGCTCACAGGGTCAAGGTACTGCCTAACAAGACATTCAGGCTTAACCCTGCAGTATGTGCCCCATACAACGCCGACTTTGACGGTGATGAAATGAACATGCACGTTCTCCAAACCGAAGAGTCAAGGGCTGAAGCCAGCATACTCATGCAGGTACAGGAAAATATCCTGTCCCCTCGTTTCGGAGGACCTATCATCGGCGGTATACACGACCACATCTCAGGATTGTTCCTGCTCACAAGGAATGAGAACGCAATTACCAAGAACGCAGCTCTTGAACTGCTCAGGAAATCCGACGTAAGAGTTCTTCCAGAACCTTCAAGTTACTCAGAAGACGGAGAACCACTATGGAACGGAAAGCAGATCTTCAGTCAGATCCTTCCAAAGGGACTCTATCTTGAATTCCCGGCACAGGTATGTTTCAAATGTGACACCTGTAAGAAGAAGGATTGCGAGTACAATGCATACGTGGTCATAGAAGACGGAGAAATGCTTCAGGGCACTATCGATGAACAGGCCATTGGTGCTTTCAAGGGCAAGATTCTTGATAAGGTTGTTAAGGAATACGGCTCTGAAGCAGGTGCCAATTTTGTAGATGACTTTACAAGACTTGCTATCCGTGGCGTGATGAAAACGGGACTTAGTTTCGGTATCAGTGACGAAGACATACCCAAGACTGCAAAGCTGCAGATCAATAATCTCCTTAAAGAAGCGGAAGAAAACGTAAAAGAACTAATTAACGCTTATGAAGCGAAAGAACTGGAACCTTTGCCAGGACGTACACTCAAAGAGACCATCGAAATGAAGATTATGCAGGTACTGGGTAAAGCCAGAGACCAGACCGGTAATATTGCAGGTCAGCAACTTGGTCTTGAGAATTCTGCGGTTATAATGGCCAAGTCCGGTGCAAGAGGTTCAATGCTTAACCTGACCCAGATGGCTGCCTGTGTTGGACAACAGGCGGTTCGTGGTGAAAGGATCAGAAGAGGTTATGCAGGAAGGACACTCCCGCACTTTGACAAGGGTGACCTTGGTGCAGATGCCCACGGATTCGTTAAAGCAAGTTATAAGAGCGGATTGAATCCAACTGAATATTTCTTCCACGCAATTGGTGGTCGTGAAGGTCTTGTGGATACTGCAGTCCGTACTTCCCAGTCAGGTTACCTTCAGAGGAGACTTGTAAACGCATTGCAGGATCTTGAAGTCCAGTATGATGGATCTGTACGTGAAACACGTGGAGTTATCGTCCAGTTCAAATATGGAGAGGACGGTATTGACTCCACAAAGAGTGACTATAGTAAACCTGAGGCAGTACACAGGATTGTCAGAATGGTCACCGGGAAGGAGGTGAACTAAATGACAATCAGTGAAGCAACTATTGATTCTATGATCGCTCAACTCGACCTACCTAAGAACATCATGGGAACATTGAAAGACGATGTTATGAAGGTAGGTGTTACAAAGAAAGAGCTTGAAGACATCATTGAGCGTCTGGCAGCCAGTTATGAATATGCATGCGTGGAACCTTGTGAAGCGGTGGGTGTTGTGTCAGCACAATCTATTGGAGAACCAGGTACACAGATGACTATGCGTACCTTCCACTACGCTGGTGTCGCTGAAATTAACGTTACACTTGGTTTACCACGTCTCATCGAGATTGTGGATGCAAGGAAACAGCCAAGCACACCAATGATGACAATTGCACTGGAACATGAATACGCAACTGACAGGGATAAGGCACGTAAGCTTGCATGGGAGATTGAGGCAACTCATATAGAACATCTCGCAGACATCACAACGGACCTTGCCAACATGCGCCTTATACTTGATCTTCACGAGAAGACACTGATTCAGAGGGCACTTATACCTGATGAAATTGCAGAAAAGCTGCATGAAGAACTTGATGTGATGGTACATGTCTCAGACAGTATAGCAAACCAGATCATAGTGACTCCAAATGCACCTTCTTACCGTGAACTTCTCCAGCTTGCAAAGAAAATTCACTTCATAACCCTGAAGGGTATCGAAGGAATTAAAAGAGTTGTTATCAGAAAGGATGGAGAGGAATATACACTTTATACAGAAGGTTCAAAGCTTAAAGAAGTACTCCAGATAGAAGGAACAGATGCTACAAGAACACATACCAACAACATCGGAGAGATATTTGAGGTATTTGGTATCGAAGCTGCAAGGAATTCCATTATTAAAGAAGCTACTGACACTCTTGCAGAGCAGGGCCTTACTGTAGATATCAGGCATATAATGCTTGTATCCGACATAATGTGCTGTGACGGAGAAGTGAAACAGATTGGAAGACACGGTATTTCGGGTGAGAAAGCCAGTGTGTTTGCACGTGCAGCTTTTGAAGTTACTGTGAATCACCTGCTAGATGCCGGTATGCGTGGAGATCGTGATGAACTCAACGGTGTTACCGAGAATATTATAGTAGGACAGCCCATTAAGCTGGGAACAGGAGATGTACATCTCATTTCAAGATGACGTATTAGTGTTCATTATATAGATACATATAAAGAACAACCAGAAAGTAAATATACGGAATCACTTATTAATACAAATCTCAAACTGACATTATAAATGAGTTGATATAAATGGATATTAACATTGACAAAGCACTGATCAAAGTGATCAGAACCGGAAAGGTGATCATTGGATCTAACAGGACTATTGATGCTGCAATTAACAACGAAGCAAAAATGGTCGTACTTGCCGCAAATTGCCCTGCAGATGTAAGAGCAAAGATCGAAAGCCTGAATGTACCGATATTAAACTACTCCGGCACAGGAACAGAACTTGGACCTGCATGCGGAAAACCATTCCTCATTGCTGCAATGGCAATCATTGACAGCGGTGAGTCTGATATTCTGGCTGCTGCTGCTTAAAGGAGTTGCAATATTTGGGCGAGATCAAGTTATCCACTGAAAGTCTCAGGTATATCACATTATTTGAAAATATTACAGGTGCAGCAGTCAAAGATTGCATTATCGATGATGGCCGAATAATATATGTGATTAAAGCGGGTGATATGGGTGCCGCAATTGGAAAAAATGGCGACCATATCAATCGGATGAAGAAGAATGTGGATAAACAAATTGATCTTGTCGAATACTCGGACGAACCTGCTGCGTTCATAAAAAACGCATTCGGCCCGGTATCTGTTAAATCAGTGAATATTACGAACAGGAATGATAAGCGATTGGCTTATGTAGAAGTATCTAATAAAGACAAGGGTCTTGCCATAGGACGCAATGGTAAAAATATTGAGAAAGTAAAACTTGTCGCTAAGAGACATCATGATATAGATGATGTCATCCTGCAGTGATAATTCAAATAATATCATACTCATCAAAGACATTAATTGGAGACATAATTATGCCAAATGGAAAATATGCAGCTCATACACTTCAACGCATGCGAAAGGATGCAAGATGGAAGGACTCCCGCTATAACAGACGTACACTCGGACTTGACGTGAAAGCAGACCCTCTTGGTGGCGCACCTCAGGGAAGAGGCATTGTACTTGAGAAAGTGGGAATTGAGGCTAAGCAGCCAAACTCAGCTATCAGGAAATGTGTAAGAATACAGTTGATAAAGAACGGACGTCAGGTGTCAGCTTTCTGCCCTGGAGACGGTGCTATCAACTTTATCGATGAGCACGATGAAGTTACAGTAGAAAGAATAGGTGGCCGCATGGGTGGTGCAATGGGTGATATTCCCGGAGTACGCTTTAAGGTCACTGCTGTTAACAATGTATCCTTAAGAGAGATGGTCATTGGCCGCAAAGAGAAACCAAGGAGATAATCAGATGTATAAATTATTTGGGAAATGGGATCTCACTGAAGTTGAGGTCGCTGATCAGGGTATCAGAAGGTACGTAAGCCTCGAACCTGTGATTATTCCCCACACTAACGGGAAGCATGCAAGACAGCAGTTCAACAAGTCAGACATAAGCATCGTAGAACGTCTTGTTAACAACGTCATGCGTAACGCACAGAATACAGGAAAGAAACAGAGAGCAATGATGATCGTCTCTGAGGCTTTCGATATAATCAACACAAGGACAAAGAAGAACCCAGTACAGGTACTGGTAGAGGCAATCTCAAACGCAGGTCCTAGGGAAGAAGTAGTCAGACTTAAGTACGGTGGAATATCCGTACCAAAAGCAGTAGACACTGCCCCACAGAGACGCGTTGACAGTGCGCTCAGGCACATCACAATGGGTGCAAACAAGGCTGCGTTCAAATCCAAGAGAAGTGCAGCAGACTGCCTTGCAGCAGAACTTATTGCAGCTTCAAACCGCGATGCTAAATGCTTCTCCATAAACAGGAAAGATTCCAAGGAAAGAGTCGCAAAGGCAGCACGTTAACCGAGCCTAGGCAGTTAGTAAATAAGGATTAGGTAGTAAAATATGGCTAGAAATGATAAAATGGTCGACCGTGTAGCAGCGCTCATGAGTCAACCAAAAATGATACGTAACATGGGTATTGTTGCGCACATAGATCACGGAAAGACAACTTTATCAGATAACCTTCTTGCAGGCGCAGGAATGCTCTCAAAGGAACTTGCAGGTAACGCATGCTGGACAGACTCTGACGAAGAGGAACAGGCAAGAGGCATTACAATTGACTCTGCAAACGTATCCATGGTCCACGAGTACGAGGGCAAAGAATATCTCATCAACCTTATCGACACACCAGGTCACGTAGACTTTGGTGGAGACGTTACACGTGCAATGCGTGCTGTAGACGGTGCTGTTGTAGTTATTGATGCTGTAGAAGGCACAATGCCACAAACAGAGACAGTTCTCAGACAGGCATTGAAAGAACATGTCAAGCCAGTTCTGTTCATCAACAAAGTTGACCGCCTCATCAATGAGTTGCAGGTCGACGGACAGGAAATGCAGATCAGACTAGGTAAGCTTATCGATCACGTAAACAAGCTCATTAAAGGTATGAATGAAGAGCGTTACAAAGCAGGATGGAGAGTTGACGCAGCAGAAGGTACCGTGGCTTTCGGTTCAGCATTGTACAACTGGGCTATCAGCGTGCCAATGATGAAGAAGACCGGAGTAACTTTCCAGCAGATCTATGATTACAATAAAGCTGATGATGAAAAAAGCATCAGGGAACTTGCAGAGAAGTGCCCACTCCACGAAGTTCTCAACGATATGGCAATCAGGTTCCTTCCATCCCCTCTTGATGCACAGGAAGGAAGAATCGATGCTATCTGGCATGGCGACAAGGAATCCAAGATTGGTAAGTCAATGATCAACGCAGATCCTAATGGAGATCTTGCTTTCATGGTGACGGACATTACAATGGACCCACATGCAGGTGAAGTTGCAACCGGAAGGTTGTTCAGCGGTACACTCAGACGTGGTATGGAAGTTTACGTATCAGGTACATCTAAGACTAACAGGATTCAGCAGGTAGGTGTATTCATGGGTCCAAAGAGACTTGAAGTGGAGAACATCCCTGCCGGAAATATTGCAGCTGTAACCGGGCTTAAAGATGCTATTGTCGGTTCAACTGTAACCACCCTTGATGGCATGGAGCCTTTCGAGAGTATCACACACGCAAGTGAACCTGTAGTTACCGTCGCAGTAGAAGCTAAGCACATGAAGGACCTTCCAAAACTTGTAGAAGTATTGAGACAGGTTGCAAAGGAAGACCCAACACTTAAGATCACACTTGACGAAGAGACCGGTGAACACCTGATGGCAGGTATGGGAGAACTCCACCTTGAAGTCATTGCACACAGAATTGAGCGTGACAAGGGAGTAGAGATCACAACAACACCACCTCTAGTAGTTTATCGTGAAACCATTCGTGGCAGCGCTGGACCGGTAGAAGGAAAGTCACCAAACAGACACAACAGATTCTACGTTACAGTCGAGCCACTTGAGCAAGGAGTTAGGGACCTTATCAAGGCTGGCGAGATATCCATGCGTATGCCTGAAGTTGAGCGCAGAGAAAAGCTCATGGAAGCAGGCCTCACCAAAGATGAAGCTAAGGGTATTGTAGACATCTTTGAGAGTAATATATACATAGATGTCACAAAGGGTATCCAGCACCTCAGTGAAACCATGGAACTTATCCTTGAAGGATTCCAGGAAGTAATGAAGGCAGGACCTCTTTCAAGAGAACCATGTATGGGCGTAAAGGTCAAACTCGTTGACGCAAAGTTACACGAAGATGCAGTACACAGAGGACCAGCACAGGTAATTCCTGCATCCAGACAGGGAATCCAGGCAGCAATGCTTATGGCAGATGACACACTTCTTGAACCATATCAGAAGGTATTCATCCAGGTTCCACAGAACAACATGGGTGGCGCAACCAAGGAGATACAGGGACGTCGTGGTACTATCATAGACATGACATCCGAAGGTGACATGACCATTATCGAGTCCAGAGCACCAGTATCCGAACTGTTCGGATTTGCAGGAGATATCAGGTCTGCAACTGAAGGCCGCGCAATGTGGAGCACAGAATTCGCAGGCTTCGACACACTTCCAACTAACCTGACAGCAGAAATCGTTTGTGGCATCAGAGAAAGGAAGGGACTTAAAAAGGAACTACCGCAGGCATCTGATTACCTCAGTATGTAATTGAAGTTTTTTGTAGCCATAGGCTGCAAAAACCCCAATTCGTCAGAAAGGTTTAAACGTAGAAACAACTATTAGGTCAAATCATATTCAAATTAACATTTAATAAGGAGTAATTAAACATGGCAGCTGACAAACCACACATGAACTTGGCAGTTATCGGTCACATTGACCACGGCAAGTCAACCCTTGTCGGAAGATTGATGTTCGAGACAGGAGCAGTACCTGCTCACATGATCGAGAAATACAAGGCAGAGGCAAAAGAGAAAGGAAAAGAATCTTTCGCATTCGCATGGGTCATGGACTCACTCAAGGAAGAGCGTGAAAGAGGTATCACAATCGATATCGCTCACAAGAGATTCGACACCGACAAATTCTACTTTACAATTGTAGACTGTCCAGGTCACCGTGACTTCGTAAAGAACATGATCACCGGTGCATCCCAGGCAGACGCAGCTATCCTTGTAGTAGCAGCACCTGATGGTGTAATGGCTCAGACAAAGGAACACGTTTTCCTTTCAAGAACCCTTGGTATCAACCAGCTCATCATTGCTGTAAACAAGATGGATGCAGCAGAGTACAGCGAAAAGAGATACAATGAGGTCAAGGATCAGGTAAGCCAGCTTCTCGGTATGGTAGGATTCAAAGCAAGTGAGATTCCATTCATCCCAACCTCAGCATTTGAGGGCGACAACATGAAGGGACCAAGTGCAAACACACCATGGTACAAAGGACCATCCATTCTTGAAGCACTCAACCTCCTTACAGTCCCAGATAAACCAGACACACTTCCACTCAGAATCCCTGTACAGGATGCATACACCATCTCCGGTATCGGAACCGTACCAGTAGGTAGGGTCGAGACAGGAATTATGAAGAAGGGTCAGAGCGTAACATTCAACCCAAGTGGCGTAACCGGTGAAGTAAAGTCCATTGAAATGCACCATGAAGAACAGGCTCAGGCAGTTCCTGGTGACAACATTGGATGGAACGTACGTGGTATCGGAAAGAACGATGTCCGCAGAGGAGATGTCTGTGGCTCAGCTGACAACCCACCTTCAGTAGCAGAAGAGTTCACAGGACAGATCGTTGTACTTCAGCACCCATCAGCTATCACAGCAGGATACACACCAGTATTCCACTGTCACACAACCCAGACTGCATGTACCCTCATGTCCATTGACAAGAAACTTGATCCAAAGACAGGTCAGGTCAAGGAAGAGAATGCAACCTTCATTAAGGCTGGAGATGCAGCAATCGTAACCATCAGACCAACAAGGCCAATGGTTATCGAACCAGTAAAGGAAATTCCACAGCTCGGTAGATTCGCTATCCGTGATATGGGTATGACCATTGCTGCTGGCATGTGCATGAGTGTCAAACAGAAGCAGTAAGACACTCAAACTTTCCTTTTTTATAGGAGAAGAACATGTCACAGAAAGCAAGAATAAGATTATCAGGAATCAGTCCTGTAAACCTCGATGGTGTTTGCGATCAGGTAAAAGCCATTGCAGATAGAACAGGGGTAAGTATCTCAGGACCAGTTCCACTACCTACTAAAAAGATGGTAGTACCTGTCCGTAAAAGTCCAAGTGGCGACGGAACCGCTACATGGGATCACTGGGAAATGCGTGTACACAAGAGACTCATCGACATCGCAGCAGATGAACGTGCACTCAGACAGCTTATGCGTATCCAGGTTCCTAAGGATATCAACATAGAGATAGTACTCCAGAACTAAACTATAGTTATTGCTAGCAATAACTATATCCTTTAAGTTACAGATTAAATCTGTAACCTCTACTTCTCATCTTCCAGCCGGTACTCAAGAGTGCTGGCTATGAAAGATTTTTGCATAGAACTGCTATAAAATATCTGTTTTGATAGGTTCTTCCATTTCCTTAAATACTACTGAGATAAACTATCAGTACCGCAAAATATATCTAAACTATGAACTCATTAAAAATGTGGGGTTTAATTATGAAAGAAAAGGTACTGATATTAGGAGCAGGCTATGCCGGATCGGTGGTAGCCAATATACTAGCCAGAGAATTCAGAAACAAAATCGCTAAAGATGAATTGGAAATAACTATTCTCGACAAAAGTGACATTAATATCAATCAAGGCGGCTTTACTTTTATTCCTTTTGAACTTTATACACCTGAAGATATCACAAGGCCACGAAAAAAGCTCATTAGCCCCAGAGTTAAAGCATTTTATGGAAATGACGGGGAAGTTAAAACTGTAGACCTTCAAAATAAAGAGATTACTGTCAAAAGCGATAAAAGATACACTTACGACCATCTTGTAATTGCAATGGGGTGCAGGGCTGATATAGATGCTGTTCCCGGACTTGCAGAAGACATTAACACATTCTACACTTCTATGGAAGATGCTTTTAAGGTAAGAGATCTGGTAAAGAACATCAACGGTGGAAAAGTTGTAGTTTCTGTTGCCTCAATGCCAATTCCATGCCCGGGTGCACCAGTGAAATTCACTTTTATGCTTGAGAGCTATCTGCGCAACATTAAGAAAAACAGAGACGATGTGCAATTGACCCTTGTATGGCCGATGGAACCCATTGGACCGCCTGAATTTAACAAGTTTGTAACTGGACAATTAAATGAAAAGAATATTGAGGTCATAAGAAATTTCCCGCTAGCTAACGTTGATGGTGCTAAAAAAGAATTGACATCGAAGAATGGAGATAAAGTGAACTATGACCTCCTGATTACTGTTCCACCACATAAAGCTCCACAGGTTTTGATAGATTCCGGCCTTACCGATGAAAAGGGTTGGTTATCTGCAGATAAAGCAACACTTCAGTACCGTGGCCCGGCAGGTAATTTTGACAATGTATATGTTCTCGGGGACCTGGGACCTGTTGAGATTCTGAAAACAGGAATCGGTGCACACTATCAAGCTATTGCAGTAAGTCAGAACCTGATCAACGATATTTATGGGAATGGTATTAAAACACCTTATGAAGGAGAAACAGGGTGTCCGATAGTCACTGAAATTGAAACTCCAAACACAATGGGGAAAGGGTATATTGCTACCTGGAGATATGGAGTTCCCCCTGCACCATTCACAACCACAAAAATGGGTTGGTTCCTGTACCGCATGTATTACCACATTCACTGGGACATTAGTGTAAAAGGAATGTTCTGAGGAGGAAGGAATATGACAGACGAAAATATTACAGAACAAATGTCAGGAATGGGAATAACACCTACTGATGTAGAAGCTGTTTTGGATCTTGTTCGAACAGTAGGAATACTTCAGAACTATATTAATGATCAGACTGCACACGGAATTGCAGATCTCATGTCAACTGTGTTAAAGATAACAAATGCCATAATGAGCACTGACCTTGTGGATGTGATGGAAAGAGGACTTCAGGATCCTGAACTCGACAAAGCCCTTCTCAATCCACCAAAAGTAGGATTTGTTGGTTTACTAAAACAAATGAATGATGAGGATTTCCAGAAAGGTCTCGGAGTCATGCTGACACTCGTTAAAGCCATTGGAAGAGCCACAGAAGACTAGAATATAATTTGGAAAGGAAATGTCCGCTCATCGCGGAGATTTCATTATTATTTTCAGACATTGGTCATTTCTTCTTTGTTCTCATCTACTATATCGTTGCTACAAAATCTTAGTATAAAGATTGTGCCAGATGGAAAATTATCTTCCAGGGATATATCCCCATATCTTTCAACTATTCTTTTTGCAATATACAGGCCGATGCCCGTATGCCCGGATTCACCATATTTGAACCCCTCATCGAACACACGTCCTTTTATTATTTCAGGGATACCAATACCATTATCTGCTATCCTCAGCTCACAAAAACCCTTTTTCTCTTCCATGAAGATATCCACTGCATCAGCCTTGCCATGGACTATTGCATTCTGGACAATGTTGCCAATAACCGAATGAAGGCCGCTATCGGCTTTAATAGAACAATTTCCATTGACATTCACAGTAATGGGGAACTCCTGTGACACTTCGAGCACAAGCTGATGAAGATCGATTATTTTCAGTTCCCGGACATACATTAGTGATTCAAAGTCCTTCATTTCATTAATTATCTTAAGGCTATGTTGCACAGCCTTTTCAGATATGTCGAGTTCCCATTCATCCATCCTCTCCTTGAGATTACCGACTGAAAGGATAATAATGTTCAAATCATTCAGGATATCGTGACGAAGTATTTTATTTACAAGACCCAGTGTTTCCAGTAAATGTTCCTGTGATTCTTTTTTCTTTACAAGATCATATTCCCTCATCTTCAATTCCCTATAAAGAAGATCATACGGCCTTTTAAGACTTGTAACGACTATAGCCTTGTATATAAAGTAAAATGAAAGTAATTTAAAATAGTGGCCTACTAGATTTGAAAAACCATAGACATCTATGTAAAAGGTGAATGATAGTTCTGCAAATATTGTGAAGATAATGACACCTGAAAGCAACATATAAACATCGGAATTGAATTCTTCTTTATGCTTATGAAGCATGAAAAGCGAAGCTAACAGAATCAGGGAAATAAAGTACTCACTTATTATTTTAAACTGTGTCAGGCCACTGCCTTCAATTAAACAATCAGGAAAATAGCCCAAGAAAATCGATGCAAGAATTAAAAAGGTAAATACAAAATATATTGAAAAAACTTTATGCACATTAAGTTCTTTTCTCAGCATAAAAGGAGCTATCAAAAGGGAAATACTTTGCAGATACCTTGCAGCTATCCATAACTGAGTAGGCAGATTCGATCCATTATCAGGAAAAATACCCATTCCTTTATAGCTGATTATGTGTAAAAATCAATAACTGCCACAAAAAAAAAACTTATTCCAAGGAAAAGAAGGTATGAATTCTTCAGGTAATACCTGGAGTTCCAGGCAATTAGAAAAACAGCAGATAAGATTACGACACTGACTACCTCAACAATGCTGTGGAAAAGGAGAAAACTCGCCAGACTTACGAAGTACAGACCTACCAGAATAAGAAACATGATCAAAGTATCTGAATATTTTTCATATGAATCTTTGAAAGCCATAGTTCAACCCTGTTTTTTTGAGATAATCTATAATCATATTAAATAATGCTGATATATAGCACTGTGTATATTAATTTCATTTAATACAAAGGTAATTAATTTAAAATAATAAGTAACTTATTCAATATTCTGTGTGTTGACACCTTATCGCTATTCTACAGTAGCCTGAAGCAATAAAATGCTTTAAATTTATAAAATATGATCATTCACCTGTGCAACAGCTAATTCTATGATGAATTTCGCGCCCGCAGGATAATTATCCTCAACACGTATGGAGCCATTACAACGTTCGACTGTTCTTTTGGCAATATAGAGTCCAAAGCCAGTATGACCCGTATTTCCATACTTGTATCCTTCATCAAAAACTCTGGGTTTTACTTCATCCGGGATACCTGTTCCATTATCAGCAATCGAAATTTCGCATTTACCATTATGACTCATTATTGAGATGTCAATCATGCTAGCATTCCCATGTGAAATAGCATTGCCAACAATATTATCGAATACAGAGAACAGAGCTTTGTCCCCCATAACGATACAATTGCCGTTGACATTGAATTTAATTGAATACCTGTTTATGACATCATCCAGCAGATTCTTGACGTTTAAAAGCTCTAACTCAACATCACCAATAGAGAAATAATCGATTTCCTGTACATTCTGAATCAGTGAAATACTTTTTATTGCGGCCTTTCTTATCATAGAAATATATTTTTCATCCTTGTTCTCTTCAAGAAGATCCAGCGCCCCGGTGACAACTTGAAGATTATTTGCAATATCATGCCTTAGAATACGATTTGTGGTACGAAGCATTTCTGTTAGCTTTACCTGCTCCTCCCTGGACTTAAAAATTTCATGATTACGCCTTATATTAGAAATTCCAAGTCCTGCAGCTTTTGCAAGATCATATCCGGCACTTAAGTATTCATTCAGATATTCAGGAAAAGCAACATCATGTATCTCAATTATACCAAGAAGATTCTCTGTTGTTGATATTTTTATTGCGAAACCATCTTCAGTATCAAACACTAAGTAATTTGCACCGGAATCCTTCAGTTTCATTATGGCTTTCTGGTCGGTGCCAGATAACTTACAATGTTT
Source organism: Methanolobus sp. (assembly GCF_016278385.1). Taxonomy (GTDB): domain Archaea; phylum Halobacteriota; class Methanosarcinia; order Methanosarcinales; family Methanosarcinaceae; genus Methanolobus. Next base: position 12,415 of record NZ_JADQBY010000006.1, on the reverse strand, counting down.
GAGTTCCATCCTATCTTCATAAAAAGAATAGTAAATTACATTCTTTGGGGCAAACATTGTACTGAATAGCTTACAAATAGATTCAACTGCAATTGATTCATCAGTAAGGTCAGCAATTGTTTTAATAAAATCAATTGACATCGCATATGAAGCCGCCTTCCTGTTGCATACCTTCAACTGGTTTTGTTTCAATTCAATATTCCATTGAATTACCAGATTATCAAAAGCAAGTTTGAAATGTTCCATACCAACATCAAGGACGTTAAATGGAACACCTGTAAATTGGGAAAACTCTTCTGCCTTTGCCAAAAAGTCCGGATGAATACCCGTATCCAGTATCAGAATCGAATCATATAAATGTGAAAATGAAGCATCCGAATCCTTCTTATACATGTCTGCAGAATTCAAGTTATACTGCCATTTTTCGAGCCATCCTGGAACTATAACAAAATTATTACCAACTTCATGACTCTGCAATATTCTTCTCTCTGCAAAGAGAACATATATACTTTCTACCCTTTTTATTTTGACTGAGCCTGAGTATTCATCCGGAATGGATATTTCAGAACATTCATTGTCACACAGGAGCAATATATCATTATCACATTTTAATTCCCTTATAATATTGAAAAGAATTTCCGGATTTCTGAAATCCTGTGCAGAATTAAAATATCCAGATCTAATTCCTTTAAGTCGGATATCGTTGGAAATCACGTGTTCAATTTCCTTTCGGAGAAATTCAGGTACAAGGAGATAGTGATCATAAAACATGGAATTCACCTGGGATATTGACCCCATTTGTTTACAGATTCTGAAATATTCTTTAGAACTTCTGAAGGAACAGGGTATGGAATTTCCCCATGGTTATCGGAAAGAATATAGCCTCCTCCACTAGCTGCCTTCTGAATTGCGTCTTTTACTTTATCTTCAGTTTCCTGCCGTGACCAGTTCCTCATCTCTATACCATTCAGATTACCAAGTACTGATATTTTGTTTTTGCATGCAGCTTTCATCTCTGCAAGGTCTTCCAGCACACTTGTGCAGACTACGGCAGTCCCTGTTTCTACAATATCATTAATTATGGGCAGGCACCTGCCTGAAGCCATGTGGGTTGCAGTAGGACCATTTATTCTGGAAAGCGTTCGTCTGGCAACTTTAAAACCGGTCTTCCGATATAACTCAGGAGGAATAATTGTTGACGAAGATACAGGATCAAAATAGCAAATAGCAGTTGCTCCGGACTCAATCTGAGCATTTGCCCACTGGATACAGAATTCTTCATTGATTCTCATCAGTTCCTTAAACATATCAGGTTCCTCATATATCAAATCTAAATACTTTTCAAAACCCATCTGCATAGTTGGTAATGCAAATGGAGACATAACTACCCCGATTATGGGCACATCCCCTCCTGCATGCTTTTTGAGGAGTTTTGTAGTCTTCAGAACGTTCTGCAGTTGCGGGGATTCACACACATCTGGTGCTTCCATGGAAGAAATATCTTCAAAATTATGAATCACAGGTCTTCCGGAATTCGGGGGTGCATCATAATAGAAAATAGACTCATTGCCCCATGCTTCAACTTCAAGAGAAGCATAATAAAAAGGATAGTAGCAATCATGGCCATATTTCTGCTGCATTCTTATCTGGGCTTCCGCAACCATTTCAGGCTTTGAGAAATATTTCTCTATCGAAACGTTGAATTCCCTGGAACCCTGTGTTGTCAGTAACAGGAAAAGCGGGACACGATCTGGTTCCTGGTGTCCCAATGTCGTGAGAACTCTTTCCATGGGAGTCATTTCATCACGAATCATGTGGATACCCCCAGAACCTCATGTATTTTGTCAACAGATTCCATGGCATCAACTGCCATAGCATCAGCACCAACTTCCTTCCAGAGATCACTGTCAAACAAAAAAGGTGCACCACCCACTATTATTTTGGTCTTGATACCTTCACGCTCAAAAATGGACCTTAGTTTTTTGACCTCAAACGCAAGATTGAGCATTAGTGTGGAAGCCATAAGGACCTCTACACTATCTTCCCTGACTTTTTGGGCAACTATTTCAGGGCCCATGTTGCCGTAATCAAATATATTGAAGCCATTGGCTTTCAGGAATGAAGCAACAATTCGCTTTCCAAGCATATGTTCATCCCCAAGGGTTGTAATGCCAATCATGGGCATGTTTTTGCGGACCGGGCTTTCAAGAGGGAGGATGCTTTCTACAATTTCTTCACATATCTTACTTGCCATGTATTCCTGTGACAATGCAATTTCACCACGTGTCCACATCTCACCAATGCTTTCAAGAACTGGTGTAATGAATTTAGTAATCAGTTCAAAGGCATTATCACCTGTGAATTCCCGGGTAATCTGATTCTTCGCAGCAACTCTGTTCAGGGAGAGAAGTGCTTCTTTAAATTCCAATACCTGTAACCGATTTCCGTCTATACCTACACCACCATTAATGCAAGTTTAATTACGTAACATAATTATATAAAGTCACTATTAAAAATATCTCTGATTATTAAAAAACCTGATGATATAACAATATTTCATAACTCAAATTTTAGAAAGAGAGTCATAACAATTTGCTTTATTAAAAAAAATGAGAAATAAGTATATAGTAAAAAATGTAATTAACAATTGTGAATATCAGGATATAAATGCAGCCTATGATTAAAAAATAATAAAGGTATTATTCATGACCTATATTGAAAAAACAGCACTCGATACAAAAAAAATCAAAAAAGAAATACTGCAACTCAAAAAAGAGCACAATGCAGTGATACTTGCCCACAACTACCAGATAGATGAAGTGCAGGACATAGCTGACTTCACAGGCGATTCACTGGAACTTGCCAGGAAAGCAGCCAATCTGGATGCAGATTTAATAGTATTCTGCGGAGTGGATTTCATGGCGGAGACAGCAGCCATACTCTCACCAGAGAAAACTGTACTGTTGCCAGCAGCAGATGCGAGCTGTCCTATGGCTGAGATGATAACAGCAGGCGAGCTCCGCGTTCTCAAGGAGAGGTTCTCTGATGCAGCAGTTGTATGCTATGTGAACACCTCAGCCGAAGTGAAGGCAGAGAGCGATATATGCTGTACATCCTCCAATGCTGTGAAAGTTGTTCAGTCACTTGATGAGGACCAGGTGATTTTCGTACCCGACAGGAACCTTGGAAGCTATGTTGCTCGTTTCACCGACAAGAAGGTAATGCCCTGGGAAGGGTTCTGTTTCGTCCACGACAGGATCACACCGGAAGATGTGATTAATGCACGCAAGCTCCACCCTGACGCAGATGTACTTGTTCACCCTGAATGTCGTTCAGAAGTGGTTGACCTGGCGGACTATGTGTATTCAACATCCGGCATGATAGAACACGTATGCAGGAGCGAGAAAAAGGAATTTATCATCGGTACAGAGGTAGGCATTATCCACAGGATGAAAAAGGACTGTCCTGATAAGTCATACTACCCGCTATCAGAGAAAGCCATCTGTATCACAATGAAAAGAACGGACCTCTACAAAGTGCACAAGTCCCTTGAAAGTCTCACACCAAGAGTAACGGTACCTGAGGATGTAGCATACAGGGCAAGGCTTGCCATCCAGAGAATGCTTGATATCAAGTAGTCTAAATGATCTTATAAAATAAAAAAGGGATCAGGAATTATAGGCTTCCCCGGGTATCCAGCGCTCTCCTGATTCACCTACTTCTTTTTTCCATATGGGGACACTTTCCTTTATGCGTTCAAGGATGTATTCACATGCATCGAATGCCTGCTTGCGGTGTCCTGAACCTACGATAATAAGAAGTATATCCTCACCTACCGGAAGGTCACCAATGCGGTGAATAACATCCACACTCTCTATCCCGAACTTTTCGAATGCCTCGTTGCGGATAGATTCAAGCTCTGTGATCGCCACTTCCTCATATACCTCAAACTGAAGGCTATCTATTCCATCATCCCTGACTGTTCCCAGGAAAGTAACCATTGCACCCATTTTGCTGGTTCTTGCCTGAGATATCATTGCATTTATATCAAAGTCATCATGTGTAATTTTTATCATAGGAATCACTCCTGCTGATCTGTAGAACCTGTGGCAGTTCCACATATCACACAATCACATCGCTTTGACACTCTCATGTATTCCATTTCAGAACAAAGACCGTTCCATATCATCAAACGATCGGTCAGGAGTTCACCTGTCCTGAGCAGACATTTGATAGCTTCATTTACCTGTACCATTGCTATAATACCGGGAGTAACACCTAGCACAGGGAATACTTCCACAGGTGGAGGAGATGGGAAAACACAGTTAAAACAAGCACTTTTCCCTGGAACGATTGTCATTACCTGACCATCAAAACCACGAATGGCTCCATGAATAAGAGTAATACCTTTCTCATGGGCAACCTGGTTTAAAAGATAACGTACAGGATAGTTGTCCATCGCATCAACTATAATGTCGGCATCACCTACGAGTTCATTTAGATTGGAATCATCTATAGTGACGTGGAATGTCTCTACCTTAATGTGAGGATTGATATCACGAAGCTTCTCCTCAACAGATAATACTTTCTCCCTGCCGATATCTGGTTCCCAGTGAAGCACCTGCCGGTTCAGATTGCTCATCTCCACAGTGTCGCGGTCAGCTATTCTCAGGTTCCCTACTCCGGCAGCTGCAAGATAAAGGGCAACAGGACAACCAAGACCTCCTGCACCTGCAATGAAGACCGTTGCATTCTTTAAGCGTTTCTGGCCGTCTTCGCCAAAGAGCATGATCTGCCTGCTGTAACGTTCAAGTTCATCTTTGCTTAACATGGGACAAATCCTTCAAACATGTCAATTTTATCAATATTCGATATAGAAGTCAAAGGTTATCTCTTTTGACCTTCAGTTTATAGTTCCCTGCAATTTCCTTAAGAGAATTTGCAGGATAGTTGACCTCTTACCGCATTATGACTGTGCCAAACATGCACAATACGGTTTAAAGCGGCACTTTTATCGTGTAAAATATTTCGGATTCACTATTGTGAAATGTTAATTAACAATTGTGAATATATAAAGTTATTGCATAGTTAAGAGACACTTGTAACGCAAATTACAGAAAAGCCTTTTAAGATTCGAGTCGTATTCACAATTGTGAGTTGAACTAGTTCTCAGGAATACTTATAACATAGAACATAGAGGATACTAAAATATGGAATTACCCTGTCAAAAGATTGTCTGGGATGTACTGCCAGCCATCCGAGCAGCAATTGCAGAAGAACTTCTAAATTGTGGACTTTCACAACAGCAAATTGCAAAAGAACTTGATATGGCACCTTCAGCCGTTTCACAATACCTTTCTAAAAAAAGAGGATACCGCATCATATTTGATGAGGATATCAAAAAAACCATACGTACCCTTGCAGAAGAAATGAAGGAAGGTAAAGTGAACGACCTTACAGGAAGGATATGCAACATTTGCCAGCAATTGCGAAAAGACGAGCAGCACTGTATTAATGGTTAAATCGTAGGAATCACAGTCTGTTAGCTGCCGCTGCTTTGATACTTCGGATGGATAGTATGCTTAATGTAGAGCGCATAAGAGCTGATTTTCCCATACTTACAGAAATTTCCTATATGGATAGTGCTGCAACCAGCCTATCCCCCGAACAGGTGCTAAATGCTACGAATGAATTTGAAAGGCATTACCGGTCCAATGTGGGAAGAGGTGTACACAGACTTACTAACATTGCTTCCCAACGATACTGGCATGCCCATGAGAAGGTAGCACGTTTCATTGGGGGAGAAAAAGGTACAACGGTCCTGACAAAGAATACAACTGAAGCCATAAACACAGTTGCCAACGGAGTCCGCTGGAACAAAGGTGACAGTGTCATTACAACTGTTCTTGAACATCATTCGAATTACCTGCCCTGGATAGATCTGCAAAAAAGAGGGGTTGATGTTTCAATTCTAAAAACATATCCTGATTGTTCACTGAACCTTGAGGACCTTCAGAATTCAATTAATGAAAAAACAAAGATAGTAGCCATCACACATGCTTCCAATGTACTTGGGAACATTGTGCCAGTAAAGGAAATAGCTGCTATTTGCCACGATCATAGCGCAAAGTTGCTTGTAGATGGCGCACAATCCGTCCCGCACATGCCTGTTGATGTGAATGATATGGGATGCGACTACCTATGTTTTTCAGGACATAAGATGCTCGGACCTACGGGAACAGGCATACTATGGATGAAAGAAGCAGATATTGAACCCCTGTTGCTGGGTGGTGGGATGGTCGGCGAAGTGGGCATGAATAATTTCACTTTTGCAGAGGGCTATGAAAAATACGAAGCCGGAACTCCCAATATTTCCGGAATGATAGGACTTGGCAGAGCTGTGGAATACATTGAGAATATTGGAATGGAAGCGATAAAGGGATGTGAGGAAAAGCTCACGAAAATGTTGCTTGACGGACTAAGGGATATTGAAGGTGTAACTATCTACGGCCCGCAGGACAATTACAACAGGATAGGAGTTGTGTCATTCAATGTTGACGGATTGCACCCCCACGAGGTTGCACATATTCTTGATGAAGGTGCCGGTATTATGGTCCGCTCAGGTAAACACTGCTGTCAGCCTTTAATGAAGCACCTGGGACTGAAGAACGGTACCGTCCGGGCAAGCCTTTACCTTTACAATACGGAAAAGGAAGTTGAGCTGTTTGTTGATACTATGAAGGAACTTGTTAGGCGATTATAATGTACAGGAAAATAGATTGCATAAAAGGAAACAACGGCTCTTTTGAACTGGAAGGCCATCAGGTCATAGAAGAAATGCCCCTAGCTGTAAAGGTTAACGGAAGGCATGCATTGACTGCTATGATCAGTCCCGATATGCTAAGGGAGTTTGTGATAGGTTTCCTTTTTACTGAAGGTATTATCAAGGACGCTGATGAAATCGAATCCATCAAGATCGAGGGTACTGATGCAGGCGTTCTGACTAAAAGCCCTTTTAAGATCCTTGTCTCAAAGAAAACGGTTCTCAGTGGATGCGGAGGATCAATGTCATATCTTGACATTGCCAAACTTCCTGAAATCGAGTCGGAACTCACACTTGATTCAGAAACTGTACGTAACTCTGTGAAAGAAACCCTGGATTCGAAGCTTCATGTTCTTACAGGAGGAATACATGTTGTAGGGCTATATGATGCAAACGGGAAAGTATGTGTCGTTGAGGATATTGGCAGGCACAATGCGCTTGACAAGATAATCGGCTATGCCCTTGAGAAGGGCATCGATCTTTCCAGTACATATATCATCTGTTCCGGAAGGATATCATCGGAAATGGTGAGGAAGTGCCTTGCTGCGAATATCCCTGTTATTGCCTCAAGAGGAGCGACCACAACACTTGCAGTTGATATCGCAAGATCCCGCGGGCTTACTATTGTTGGTTTTGTACGCAGCAAGAAGATGAATGTTTATTCATGGGGTAAAAGAATAACGGATATACCGGTTTCCGTTTCTGAATCTTTGCTGGAAGACGAAAAACAAGAAAGTCAGACAAAATGAAAATATTCCGGCTCAGCCGCCGAATACGACCTGCATTATGCGGACATCATCATCGCTATTAAGAACAGCATCCACAGGAATTATATGCCCATCCCTCGACACAAGTACTTCTCCCTGACTGATATCCAGAAAGCGCAGCAGCTCTTCAACAGTAAGCGGTCCTATATTCATTTCTTCAGTTTTACCGGATGGCAATTTTACATTCATGGCACAGCCTGATAGGGATTATGAAAAAATAAAACAAGGAGTTCTGGACTTCTATGTTTATATGTTTTAGCAAGAGCCAGTAAGGCTCCTGCACATCTGAAGGAAGCGAGGTGGAGAAGACCTCAAAGCCAAGGTCCGGATTCGAACCGGAATAGAATCGCTCTGCAGGCGATTGCGTAGCCGCTCCGCCACCTTGGCAGTCGTTTTTCATCACAATCGTGAATACTCCTAATACACAATTGTGATATATAAGAGTATTGTTCGCAGCTAAACTAACCAAATGTACAGGAGGATGAGTTAGAACAATATCCTGTCCGACATTATTACATTCTTACATTATATTTATCTTCAATGAGAAACATGCAGAATAAGATTATAGTCTCAAATTATGGACCTGTAGTGTAGCGGATATCTTTTAAGAGCACCCTTGAGTGTAACAAAATGTATATTTTAAAAACAGAATCAGTAGCATTGATGTTATGCATTGGGTGATTATATGCCAAAAATAAGCAGAAGAAAAAGAAATGATAACAAATTTTTGGTTACTACAAACAATAAAAAAGAGATATTCGACAGGATTAGAAATACAACTGACACGGACTACAAACCAGAAGATGATGAATTAACAAGAGAAGCACTTCATCAAAATTATGTTGTTGGATATTTTCTTTCTAGGTTGAATTCTGATAATACTCGTAGCAGATATCTTAATGAAGTCGTTCAATACTGCTACGAATGCAAAATGTTACCTGAACAATTGATCAGAGAAGCATTTGATGATGATTCTGAAAATATCCTAGAAATGAATCATATTGTCAAAATTGAAAATTATCTCGAATACATACGGGAAGCAGGATATCCGGTCTCATATTCTGATGGCACTGAGGGCATCAAACATTATTCATCCACTACCTTAAAAACAATATTATCTGGATTAAGAAAGTTTTATAGAGAATTTGGTATAGAAACACCTAATAATTATTTTAAATTACTACCTAACGAAAAATCTGATGACGGTGAAAATGACTGGACACCGAATAAAAAAATAATCCGTGATATAGTTGATTCTTCATCAGGCGTTTTGAAGGCAATAATTCTAGCACAGTCTTCTTCTGGATTAGCAGGTATCGACTTGTTCAATATCACAATCGTTCAATATGAAAATGGGAAACAAAAAATAAAAACAAAAGTCGATGAAGAATATGTAGAAGAAACAATCTGTATGTTAGAGATAAAAACGAGAGAGAAAAATAAGAACAAAAATACTGATCCTTTCTATACATTCTTTAGCATTGAAGCCTGCAAAGAGATAGATACCTACCTTAAAAGTAGAAATACAAAACCAACAACTAGTAATGAAACTACATTGCTTGCATATGAAAAACAAAGATATGATATTGATCTAGAAAATGGAAAATCGTTAGATGATATATACCTGTTTGTTAAATCAGAAATCAAACAAATATTTTTAGATGAAAGAGATGAAAGACATAGACAAATAACTGTTGCAGGATATAATTATCTCTTGAAAACAAAAGCTAAAAATTGTGGATATACAACAAAGGAATTCCAATGGGAAGATATTCGTAGTCATAATCTTAGAAAATACTTCGGTAACCTGTTAGAGAACTCAAAAAATATCAGTGATAAGAAATTAGTTTATCACATGATGGGACACAAGATGGGAACGGTAAAAAAGGCTTATTATAAAGCTAAGAAAGAAAGATTGATCAAATTTTATGCAGATGAATGTCTTCCAATAATACAATTCAGAGATACAGAAACAATTCAAATAATTGATTCTAACGATCTTAAACAACAGGAAAAAGATAGAATAGCTATGTTAATTCTCAATCATGAATTGGCACTTGAAAAAGCAGAAGAGAAGAAATCCGAAGCTGAATCAACAGATGATATTTTAAAGTACAACCTTCTTATCAATAAATACAAAAAATTGATTAGACTCAACAAAACTAAGCAACTCGCTCTATTGAAAAATAAAGAAATATCTGAAGAAGAGTTATTTGAAGATATTTTTGAAAACGAAACAGAATAGAGTTATTTTATTTTAGGGTATATATGAGTGTGAAAACTAAGATATACCATTAAGGCATTGAGATTCAACAAAGGGCTTGTAGGGTAGTGGATATCCTGATGGTTTCCGGTATAGCATCACTATGGAAATAACCATCGACCCGTGTTCAATTCACGGCAAGCTCGTTTCTTTTTAATTGATTATTCTCTATTCTTCAATGAACCTGATCAAATCTGGACTCATACTTAATTCTCTTTCCATCTTTGTTATAATTTCATCATCGGATAGATTATCTGCTTTATCGTCACATAACACATTTCCAATACAACATTTCGTATCAATTGTTGCATTATCTCTTTTTCTGTAAGATTACCTCGAATCAAAATTGACTCCTGCTTCCGTTTCAGAAATCTCCATAATTGTCACGCAACGTTTATAAGCCAACTGTTATATTTTTATAAGCAGTGTAAAATAAAATTGAAGTCAAAAACGAATAGATACAATAAGGAATGGTTAAGGCCAGATGAAGTTAAGAAAATACTAGCATTGCCAGACATTGATGAAAAGTATGAGATATGGATATTGCTAATGTACGACCCTGCACTGAGGGTATCTCAGAAGCAATTAACATAAGACTACGTGACCTTGACATAAATGGCAAATGCATTGAGATATATGGTGGCAAAGGTCAGGATGATAAAGAGATGCGGAAAGCACCCTGCAAAGTAGAAACTCTGAAGAAACTAATCAGTTACTGCAAGAATAATAATCTCAAACCTAATGATTATGTGATGTTTGCAAACAAATCCAAACAAGTTCATCGTTCCCAGGTATACAGAATTGTCAATCAATTATGTCAAAAAGCAGGAATTGATAAGACAACTCAAAGTTGAATCTTAAGAAGCAAATGCTAAAAATGAACCTTTGATGCCATATGCAGTTTTTGAATATAGAGGATTTCGAAAAAACCTATTTTTTGAAAATCGGCATATATACTCCTTATAACCAATTGGTTGAAAGTGGGGGTTTATCGAAATCCTCTATTCTTTTTTTCCTGGGTTTTCTCACTTCTTATTGTCAGGCGGAGAGAGTGCCTTCGGCACAGCGGGACGAACACAGGAACGAATGAGGTTTGTTATCACCTGATACCTAAAAAACCTGCATGATTAATTTTAGTTTTGCTTCCACAAAGTAAAATGAGTAAATATTTATGTAATGTGAATATTCTGTTTTATATAGAAAATCAATTCAGGAAATAAAGCATGAGTGATACTCGTATTTTCAAAATCGATGGGGAGCAAGCTCAAGAACTAAAGGGATCATCTGTTGCATTGGAGAAATCCCTGCAGACCTATATGGAGAAAAATCTAGAACCATTGTTGAGTATCAGATTCCTTGCTAGTGAATATTCAACTGGCAAAACCCATAGAGGACGAATTGATACACTTGGAATTGATGAAAACGGTTGCCCTGTCATTATTGAATATAAAAGAGCTTTGAATGAGAATGTAATCAACCAAGGATTATTTTATCTTGATTGGCTCCTTGACCATAAAGCAGAATTTGAGCTTCATGTAATGAAGATGCTAGGCACAGAAGATGCTGAAAGTATTGAATGGAGCAATCCACGTTTAATTTGTATAGCAGGAGACTTCACAAAATATGATGTCCATGCAGTACAACAGATAGAACGTAACATTGAACTGATTCGTTATCAAAAATATGAAGGTAAACTTCTCCTTTTAGAACTGGTAAATGCAACCGAAGCTCCTAGTGTCAATACCAAAAAAGAGATTTATGATTCAAGTGAATTAAAAATAAAAAGCAGTTCAAAATCTTTTAATGAATATTTGAACCAATGTGATACTGATCTCCGAAATCTGTATGATGATTTGAAAGTATTCACCGAGTCATTGGGAGATGATGTTCAAATAAAAGTTCTTAAAAATTATATTGCTTTTAAAAGACTGGCAAATTTCGCTTGTGTGGAAGTACATCCACAAGCAAAAGTTATCCTTGCTTATGTAAAAGTCAATCCTGATGCTATTGCACTTGAAACAGGGTTTACAAGAGATGTAAGGAAGATTGGGCATTTTGGTACAGGGGATTTGGAAATTAGAATAAAGTCTCATGAAGATTTGAAAAAAGCAGAAGATTTAATTCGTCAAAGTTATGAAGATAATTAACAGCAATCAACATCCATGGTAAAAGCAAATGATAGACGCTGAAATAAATGGGAAATTACCTGAAGTTCATAATTTAGAAGATGCATTGACTTCATGTTACTTTGGATTAATTAAGTATTGCTCTATTACAGTATTGAATAACTTTTTTATTAACACCTTGAAAAACATAGATGGTCAGCAATTTTACTCCAATTCCATTTCAACTGATTGGAATTTTAAAATTGTATTTTGGCCAAGATTAGATGATCGTTCTGAACCGGATTTATTAATTGCAATTACTGATGCATCATCACATGTTAAATATCTCTTTATGGTTGAAGTGAAGTACTTCTCTCAACAAAATATATATGAAACATCTGAAGAGGATTTCGATAAACTGCTATCAATCCCCCATACAATTTAATAAAAATTAAAT
>NZ_JADQBY010000038.1 GCF_016278385.1 Methanolobus sp. | reverse complement strand
CAGCAAAGATGAACATCGAGAAACTGCTCGGAATCAACATAAACTCTTGTGAAAAGTTCAGGGGACAGTTGAAGTAAAGGAGTTTTATGCTGCCGGTATTATCTCAATCAGTGGTTGATAAAGCAGCATAAACGGCATCTGCAATTTTTTTGGAAGTTGCAGATGTCACATATTACCTAAAAAAAGGGGTGATAAATAAATGGAGAAAAAAGAAGGAATTGACTGGCATCACGCAGAGCAGTGTTCCAAAGTGGTTTGTGATACCGGGGGCGACAGTGGGCTTGAGCGGTCTATCGACTGGAAACAGGGTCTTGCAATTGCTGTAGGTGTACCTCTGCTGATCTTGCCATCAATTGGATACTTTGCTGGTTATCTGTGGTCAGCTGCTATTATTGTCTGGGGTCTTTCCGTATTCCAGGGATTCATGCAGAATCTGGCTTATGGTGAACTTGCAACAGCTTTCCCAAAGGCATCCGGTCTTCCCGGATTTGCACAGAATGTTTTCAAAACACCAAATTATAAAGGAAAATATGACAAAAGTAAACTTATAGGTGGATTTAGCGCATGGAGCTACTGGTTCGCCTGGAATCCCGTACTTGCTATCTTTGCTATCCTTGTAGGTTTTTACTTGCACAGTCTTTTCCCTTCACTTGCCAGTACTTTCAGTGAATATCAGCTTTCATTGATTGCAGGTATTATTATATTCGGCGGTCTTATACTTGTTAACTATCGTGGTGTTTCAAGTGGCGCAGTGGTAGGTTATATTCTCGCAGCACTCGCATTTATTCCACTGATTATAATTGCAGTGGCACCTTATATAACAGGTGATTTCGTAATTACAAATATCACAAGCACCTGGTTGCCAACTGATTGGGTATGGGACCTTCATCACATTCTGATATTGCTTGGTATTTTTGCAATGGCACAGTGGAGTGCATGTGCATGGGAAACAGCAGCTATCTATGGTCCTGAATACAAGAACCCGGGTACTGATGTACCAAAAGCTCTCTTCACCTGTGGTGCGATTTGTCTTCTGGCATTTGTAATCGTACAGACCACAGTTACCGGTGTACTTGGTATCGATGGTATTGCCAACGCACCAATCGATCCTATGCTTCCTGTTGCACAGGCAGCTCTCGGTGACATGGGCTCAACGGTTGCTATTGTAATGCTCATTGCAGCAATGGTCCTTATCATCCAGACCGCTTACCTTGGTTCTGCAAGAGCAATGCACTCAATGGCAGTTGAAGGAAACCTTCCAAGAGTATTCGGTAAAGTGAATGCTCATGGTACTCCTATATTGGCAATGGTCGTTATTGGTGTCTTTAACCTGGGACTCATTTCAATGGGTACTCCAACAGCTATCCTTGCAGCATCCGCTATAGGATATGTTTGTGCAAACGGTATCAGTCTCTTTGCATACGTAAAGGCAAAAGCAGACCCACATCTTGCAGGTCTTGACAGACCTTTCAAGGCACCAGGTGGCTGGAAAAATGTTTCACTAATGTTTGGTCTATTCAACCTTCCTCTCTGTCTGATCGGTATCATTTACCTTAACAGTGTCGAAGGCAGCTGGTTCTCTACTGGTGTTGGAATTCTTGTACTGGCTCTGTACGTACCCATGTGGTATTATTCACAACATGAAAATCATGTTGCGAAGCAGGTGGAACCGCAAAGTGCATAAAGTCAGAAAATCCTGGCAGTGGCACTGAAAAGTTCACTGCAATATGTTTTTATTTTCGCATAACCTCCAATTATGCAAAATAGCAAATCTGGCAATTTACCCGGAAAAATCAGTAGGTTGCCAAATACTTTTTTAATTTTTGTGGAGTTCGCTTCAAAAAGATAAATACTACTTCGCACAATGATGGTATGAAAGGTTTGCCTGGAGTTTAGAGAACTCTCTGATGAATGATGGAAGTATATTTACCGTTTTTTTACCACCATAACCAATATGAAAGAAAGAGAGCTGATGACCGTAAGGTAATCAATGGTATCCTCTTTGTTCTGCTAACTGGTTGTAGATAGAAGATATGCCCGATCATTATGGGCTCAAACTTAACTGCATTGAGAAGACTAAAAAGGCGGTATAAGGAAGGTATTTAGAATCTGATTATGAAATACCTGTGTGATTCCCCGCTATCAAAAAGGCAAAATTTTAATTGACACTGTGCATGTTGATGTCAGTTTTATCTAAACAAAAAAGTATGAGCCCAGTTTTGAAATGGGTTCATGTTTAAGAGATATTTTCTGCTTTATCTTTAAAATAAGAGAACAATTCTTTGCTCCACTTCAACGCATTATTGTCAAAGCTCATAAGGATTGTGTGGTCATAATGTCCCTGGTTATTAAAGAAACAGAGAAAAAGAAATCGGTCTGTGGTAACCAGTGTTGCCAGGCCTGTCATCTCGCTTGACACAAACATCTCAGTGTTCTCAAAACTCATTAACTTCTTTATATCTTCTGAGTAATCCTTTTCCATTCTCTCACGGACAGAATTTGTTGTAACCAGGGAAAAATCTATTCCTTTTTCGGCAAGACTGGAGTAAAGGGCTGGATATTCAGGATGGAAATAAGCGTTAAAAGCCATAACATAACTGGATTTAGTTATGTTTTCTGTAAATTCTTTAGGAAATTCAAAAAGGTAGTTAAGGTCAGGTTCAATAATAACGCAGTTTCCGAGTTCACCGAATCTCTTCAGTATGGATTCAGGGATGCCATTAAGATTACGATTCAGCCAAAAATTGCTGTTCTCTTCAAAAACGTCCACCGCATTTAAAAGGGGCAGCATGTTTGCTACCAGCACTTTCCCCATATTGGTTAAGATGTAATAATCTCCATTCTGAATGACAAGGCCGTGTTCCTTGAGTTTCTTGATCTGGGGAATAAGAGCTGTAGAAGTAACATTAAGACTTGTTTTTATTTCTTCACGGCTTTTTTCCCCTTCCATCAGAAGAAGCAGAACATTCTTCCGTTTTTCCGAATTAAGGATTATGTCTATTAATGAACTTTTCATTCAAACCAACTGTTATATATTTAACATTATGACGTATGGACTTAATGGGACTTATCAACGATTATGCATTGTTATTGCAGGTTTTGTCCTGCTCATCTTTTTCCATTTGATGTCTATAGAGTGCTATTTCAATGTTGCTTTTCAGGTCATTTGCCTTGAATGGCTTAACTATATACCCGTAAGGTTCTGTTTTTTTGGCTTTTTCAAGGACTTCATCATCTGAATATGCAGTGAGATAGATTACCGGGATGTCGAAATTTTTACGGATTTCCCCAGCAGCTTCTATTCCGTCCATGTCCCCTTTAAGTCTCACATCCATTAATATGAGATCAGGGAATGTTATCTCTGCCATCTTTATAGCTTCTTTCCCTGTTGTAACTATAGCTGGCACAGTATATCCAAAACTTTTGAGTTTCTTCTTTATATTAAGACCAATGATACCTTCGTCTTCTACCACAAGAATTTTTATATCTTCCATGAGTTCACCTGAAATTTTATCATTTTAAAGTTATCCTGAATTCTGTGCCTTTGTTTCTATCAAGTTCAATTATACCATCTATCTGGGATGTCAGGGTGGTGACCAGTTGCAATCCCAGAGAATCTGTCTCTTTGAAATTAATGTTTTCCGGAAAGCCGGTACCATTGTCCCCTACAATTAATGTCAACTCCTTGTTTTCAAGGCTCAGTTTAACATATATTTCCCCTTCTTTTTCCTGCTTAAAAGCATGCTTGAATGAATTCGAAACAAGTTCATTTACTATCATCCCAAGGGGAATGGCAGTATCCATGTCAAGGAAAGTGGGTTCAACATTCATTTTAATTTTAATGTATTCTTTATTGACAGCGTATGAATATGAAAGCTCATTAACAAGCTTCATAAGATAATCGGAAAAATCTATGCTTTCCATGTCCTTCGACCTGTAAAGTTCCTCATGCACCAAAGCCATTGATATCACACGGTTCTGGCTTTCCTTGAAAGCCTCAATAACCTCTTCATCCTCAAATTTATCGGATTCAAGGTCAAGCAAACTTGAAATGACCTGAAGGTTGTTCTTTATACGATGATGGATCTCTTTTTTCCTTATTTCTTCTATTTTTTTGCGTTCATCTATCATCTCTAACAGAGTTGCCCTTGTTTTTTCTATTCCCTTGGTCAGGATAAGGAAATCACCATCTCCATATACCCGTACATTCCTAGAGAAATTATTGTTCTGTATTGCAGTAAGCACCTGATTCGAGTCTTTTATGATAATATCGAGTAATTTGGCGAAGTTATCCAGTGTATTTGCAAGTTGTCTGAATTCCCCATGGACATTTAAGTGAGATCTTTCACCAAGTTCTCCTTTTGCAAGTGCATTTGTAAGCCTTACAGTGTCACGAATAGGTGTTATTACTGCATCCAGTATTTCATTGAGGCCTTTGGGAATCTCTTTGAAATCAGTTTCAACATTTGTTTCAGCTCTCGAGTCAAGATTTCCCATGACCGCATCTTTTGATATATTCTTAAAATCGTTAACTATGTTATTGATAGGTTTTGTAAAGGACAATGCTATCAAATAAGATATAGCGGCCATGAAAATTACGGCCGCAAATGATATTTGCAAAAGCTTGTTGCTAAGGGTGTTCACACCTGCAAACATTTCCTCTTTTGGAATGACCAGAATAAATGAAAAATTACCTGTTCGTATTGGTTCGTAAAACATTACTATATTTTTTCCGGTAATGGGGTCGATAGTTTCAATGTGACCATTTTTTCCCTTTCCGATGTCATCCGCAACTTTTGAAAAGTCTTCATTGTTGAAATCATAAAGTGTTTTTTTCCCGATCCAATCTTTATTAGTGGGGTGTGAGACCAGAATGCCAGTATTACCGGTCATGAAAGCATAGCCGGTGTCAAATGCTTTTACTTCGCTGATAGCTTCGTCCAGATAATTCAGCGAAACATCCACTCCCCCGATTCCGATGAATTCATTATTTTTCATGATTGGGTAAACATGACTTACGATGAACACACCTTCGTAATAATAGGGTTCTGTTAGTACTTCATTTTCTGTTTTTTTTGGTAATTGGTAGTAATCCAGTGTTTCATAATTCAGAAGAGGATTAAGTGTGATTGACCCTGTAATTTTATTCCAGTAAGGAATAAATCTTCCAGTGGAATCATGTCCCGGAGAATTCACATATAAGTCATCATTACCATCAAAGGCATCTGGTTCATAGGCAACATATGTACCAAGCAAATGAGGATGTTCTACCAGCATGTTGTAAAGCATATCATTTGCTTCTTCCCTGCTCATAGAGTCATAGCTACCAATACTTAAGGCCATGGTTTCTGCAATAGCATGATTTGTTTCCATATCTCCATTGAATTCGCTGGCGTAGTTCTTTGCCATCTCTATGGATTGCTGGTAGGCAAGTTCCTCTTCCTGGGTGGTCACTGTAGAAATGGTCATTGCAGTACTTGCTGCAAGTACAAGTAAGGTCCCTGTGACTATATACAGAATAAGTTTGAGTTTCAGTGACATGTTTTTCAATTTACTTTGTAAAGCCTGCAATCTGTTTGTTATTGCATTTATCTGCAATGTTTTATTGTGTTAGTAATAGGTTAGAATTGTTTGACTTTAAAATACACGCTTATTAAAATTACAATAGCTTTGAAGTAATATAATACCGTTGTATTTGTCTTTATTGAAGCCAATGATGATGCAGAAAAAAATGGCAATGCTTGCAGAACCCGGACATACAGTTCGAATTTAAAGGTGTATGTGTTCATTTTGATATCATTGCCGAAACAGAGTTGTTTGGATGCAATATAAAAGCCGGTACACAAGAACAGTAACTATCAGTTATTGGTCTTGCAGTTATGTGGAGTCATCGTGTTGATGGTATAAGTGTTGATAAAAATGTAGATGGTGCAGCTGCTGTGAGCAAGACACTCACTCCAAATCTCCAGAAAATGATAAAAGTGGCAAAGAGTTACAATTATTGAAACCATTGTAGAAGATCCGTTTAATTTCTCCGGGCTTAAATTTTCTGATGAATTGCACCCTTCCCAGAGAATCTATTTATCTACTATTGTGCTAAAACAAAAGAAAAAATATTTTGTCATTATGTGATCTCTCACATAATAGAAAGCTATGTTGAAAACTAGGTTCAAAGCCCGTTACAAAACAGAATGCCATGGGCATCATGAGAAAGATGGTAAATATGGACAATATCAGGGATTATATCAGTGATTTTTTTGGATTTATTAAAAAGGCTACAACAGCAGTCCAGACGGTGGATGCTATAAGAGAACGTCTGGATTCCGAAGGTTTTTTAGAATTGGATATGAATGAACCATGGACGTTGAATGCTTCACGGAAATACTATCTTACACCCTATCCCTCCATGCTGGTGGGTTTTACTATCGGAAGCGGTGAATCTCTGAGAAAAGGGGTAAAGATGATCGCTGCCCATACAGATAGTCCAGGATTCAGGATAAAACCCAGTCCTGAAGTAAACAGTCAGGGAATGTTGACACTGAATGTGGAGCGCTACGGCGGACCTATTCTGAATACATGGTTCGACCGTCCTCTCTCCATTGCCGGAAGGATAGCAGTGAAGTCCGATGAAGTGTTGAAACCGAAAGTGATCCATCTGGATATTCAAAGACCGATACTCATCATCCCTAATCTTGCTATCCATATGAACAACGAGGTCAATAAAGGTGTGGAAATCAAGGTGCAAAAAGAAATGCAACCTATTTTAACCCAGTTGATCGAAGATGAGATCAAGGAGAATTATCTGTTGGATCTGGTTGCTGAGGAAGCAGGGGTCGCTTGTGAGGATATTCTGGACATGGACTTGAA
The DNA here is from genome assembly GCF_016278385.1 of Methanolobus sp. Taxonomy (GTDB): domain Archaea; phylum Halobacteriota; class Methanosarcinia; order Methanosarcinales; family Methanosarcinaceae; genus Methanolobus. The sequence goes on along the minus strand of NZ_JADQBY010000038.1, from coordinate 15,359 downwards.
TGTCTATTGTAGTGAAGAAGGTATATTGGTAGGAGCTAAAGAGGAATTCATCTCTTGTCCTAGAATCGATGATCTATCCATGGTGTATACTGCTATGGAAGCTCTTGTAGAATCGAAGCAAAAAGACGGAATTAGCATGGTGGCATTCATGGATAATGAAGAAATTGGCTCCAGGACCAGACAAGGCGCTGACTCGGTGATGTTGGGCACAATTTTGGAAAGGGTCCTTACGGGAACGGAACAGGAATTCACCCGTCAGGTGATGAACTCCTTTGTGATTTCGGCTGATGGTGCTCATGGATTACATCCCAATTACAGTGAAAAGACCGATATTACCAATAAGCCTGTAATGAACAGAGGAATAGCTATTAAGATTAGTGGCAATCGTTCCTATGCATCGGAAGTGGAGACAATTGCAGCTTTTCAGCAACTCTGTGACAGAGCCGGTGTGAAATATCAAAAGTTCGTGAACCATTCAGATCAGCCAGGAGGAACGACTCTGGGTCCGTTGCTCAGTAAATATCTGCCTATTCATGTGGTCGATGTAGGAGTGCCGATGCTGGCAATGCATTCAACCAGGGAATTGATGGGCAAACAGGACTTCCTGGATTCCATTGAGATATTCAGGACATTCTTCCAATTGGAGGAATAATACAGAAAGATCGTTGATTTCTTCGGGTTAATTTTTCTGGTGAATTGCATCCTTTCCCGGAGAATTTTTTGTTTTTCCTGTCACTCAGTTTTTCTGTGAATAAATGAATCTGAGAAAGTTCAATGGAATATCATGTACATTAAAAGGGTGTTAAGATTTAGTAAATCCAATTAGCATCTAAGATAAGAGATTAAAAGAAAACAAAAAAGATTTTGTCATTATGTGATCTCTCACACAATGAAACACAGATAATGGCGGAAACCCCGGGAATTTAACCCGACTGAACGGATTTAGAGTCCATTCGATCAACCTGATCCGATTTCCAAGATGATTCTCTTCTTTATGTTATTAGTTACTAGGAATTGCTAGTATTTATATTTTTGTCATTACAAATAGCATATCCTTCTGAGAGTGTCGAATAGATGCGTTTTCAATCTGGATTTCTTCCTTGAAAAACACAATCTAAATATAGTAGAAACAAAGAAATAGAAAATGAAGGTCAATTATGTCTTCATTTTCCCGTATATGAGATTCCGGTTCCAAGGAAAATGAGTTTTGTTTCGATAGGAGCCCCGCCTTCTTCGATCATTGTGATATCCTCTCTTTTGATTTCGATACTAACATCTTCTGCTTTGATATCTGAGTCTTTCATATATTCAAGTATTAGTTTCTTCCCAAGCTCCGTTGCGTATTCGACAGCTTCTGAGTAAAGTGGGAACTCCTTTCTTTCCATTGGAGAGAAAACCAGAACAGTCCTTTTTGTTTTTTGGTAGAATGATTTGATAAGTATCTCTATGGTCTTGACACCTTTTCCTACAAGAGCTCCTACTGCATTTCCCACATCTGCGTGTTCGGGAACTATAATATTCGCATCTATTAGTTTCTTGAGTTCTTCAACATAGGAATGCACAGGTCCGCCCAGCAGCACCACCGGGACATTCACTTTGAACTGTGAAAAGAACTCACCGCGAATTATTTTTTCGATCTCAGATCTGTCAACACCCTTGAACATGAAACTCATAAGGTCAAGTGCCATGTTGATGGCTACTTCCTTTTTGATATGCAGGCAAAGCTCATTTTCATCCATGGGTGTGAGTCTTGCAAGGATCTTTGCACCGGTAAGTGAGGCTTCACGGTTCCATTTTGTGTATTCTCCAAGTACATGCAATACATCGGTAGGTGTGAAACCTATCGCCTGGACAAGCCTTTTCTGTATCAGTGAATCTACATGGTCTGCAGACATTGGCTTTCCGATCTTCCAGAAAATATCATTGATGGAAACAGGTTCATTACCTATTGTTCCAAGAAGCTCCTTTTCAAATGTACTGAGATTTACTGCCTCTTTGCCTGTTCTGACAAAGAATTTCGTGGGTTGGATATTTTCAGCAAGCTGCACTCTTGAAGGTGTTCTACCGGATATGAGCTGTTCCATGAATCCAGGATATTTCACAGCAGCAAGACAGAGAGGTATCACCCTGCGTGGTCCGATATTGACTCCTCGGTTCTTGATCCATACATGGCTGTCCCCGCCCATTGCGGAAGTTTCCATGCGTATGGCTTTGACCTTTGTCTGCCAGCCGCCAACTATTGCTCCAGTATCGACAAGTTCAGGCAATCCATTATGATTCAGTGAGACATCGGTACTTGTTCCTCCCACGTCGATAACCGCACACGTATCATTATTAGATAGGAAGGAAGCTCCCATCAGACTGGCAGCAGGCCCTGAAAATATGGACTCTATGGGTTTTTCCATGGCTTCATGGATACCTATCACAGAGCCATCACATTTGAGCATCATGAGTTTCGCATCGATTCCGCGTTTCTCAATATCAGTGAGAATAGCATGGATGAACTGGTCTGCTATGGGAAGGAGCTGTGCATTCAGATATGCTGTAACACCCCTGTCATATGCTCCCAGATCCTGCGAGAGCTCATGACCGCAAACTATTGGCAGTCCTGTAAGTTCAGTGAGCAGGTCCTTTACCTTTTTTTCATGGTCAGGGTTTCGGATACTGAAATATGAGGAAACGGCAAATGCGGATACTCTATCTTTTACTTTCATGGCATATTCCCTGACAGTTTCAATATCGAGAGTCTCATCTTCGGTTCCTGTAACATTGTGTCCGCCTTTCACTACGATGTAATCACTGATTGGCGTATTTGCAGGCAGGGTGTGTTTGCCTATAAGAATGAGAGCAACAGGATACCCTGTTTTCTCAAGTATAGTATTGGTGGCAAGTGTTGTAGATACTGATACCAGTTTTACCTCAGTCAGGTATTTGCTGTCAAGCCCGTCTATGGCATTCTCTATACCTGTCAGCAGGTCCGGATAGGTGGTAAGTGCCTTGTTCGAGTCGATAACTTTCCTATCTGAATTCCTGACGATCACCGCATCTGTGTAAGTTCCACCGGCATCTATTCCAAGACTGTACTGCATTTAATCTACCTCCACTATTGTTCTGCTTTTTCTTGCCTGGCCAATTCCTGAGAAAATGAGTTTTGTTTCCACAGGGATTCCTCCTTCGTGCGTAACAATATCATTTCGATGCATATCGATAATTACTTCATTGGTATCCATTCCTGAGTCGGCCATGTAGTTCATAATGAGTTTACTTCCCATTCCTTCACCAAACTCCAGGGCTTCATGGTATGATGCAAACTCTTCTCTTCCTCCTGGGAAGAAAGTAACAAAAGATGATGTTTTCAGATTGTATTTGGATTGAGTGTAGTTCGCTTTGATTAGTATCTCAAGTTTTTTTGTGCCTTTTCCTGCAACAGCACCAACTGCATTTCCCACACTACAATGATCTGGCACCAGTATTTGTGCATCTATGAAGCCTGCAAGTTCTTCTGCATATGCTCTGACAGGTCCCCCAAGAAGGACAACAGGCAGGTCTGCCTTGAATCTTGCAAAGAATTTTCCCCTAAGGACCTTTTCTATCTCTTCTTTACTGATCCCTTCAAGCAGGAAAGAAACAAGGTTTAATGCCATGTTCCTGGCTACATCCTTTTTTACCCGGATGCAAAATTCATCTTCATCGGTTCCGGAAAGTGCTGCCAGTATAGCGGCTCCTAGTAAAGATGCTTCCATGTTCCACTGTTTATATTCTCCAAGTACATGCAGGGCATCGGTGGGTGTGAACCCTATAGCTTTGATAAGCCTTTTTTGAATTAACAGGTCAAGTGTTCCTGGATTTGGAAGCCTGTTCTCATTCCAGTATATCTCACTGACAGTCAGCGGTCTGTCACCTATTCGTGATAAAAGTTCTTCTTCTACAGGACTGATATCCGGAGCCTCCTGTGCGGACCTGACAAAGAACTTGGTGGGTTGCAGGTTCTCTCCTATCTGGTTACGGAGTATCACCTGGTTTTGCTTGAGTTTGTCAATGATCTCTGGATATTCAACGGCAGCAAGGCAGAGTGGGATTACCCTTCTCGGACCGATGTTGACGACATGGTTCCTGACCCATACATGGCTGTCTCCACCCATTGCAGATGTTTCCATGCGTATTGCTTTGACTTTTGTCTGCCATCCTCCGACAATTGCACCTGATTCACTAAGTTGCGGTATGCCCCGATGTATCAGAGAAACATCTGTGCTTGTACCTCCAACGTCTATAACGGCGCAATCCTCATTTCCTGAAAGGTAAGCTGCTCCGACAAGACTTGCTGCAGGTCCTGAAAATACGGATTCTATTGGCTTTTTCAAAGCTTCACTGATGCTGACAACGGAGCCGTCACATTTGAGCATCATGAGTTTTGCATCAATGTTCCTTCTCTCGATTTCGGAACTGACGGCTTCCATGAAATGACTGGCTATAGGGATCAACTGCGCGTTAAGATATGCCGTAACTCCTCTTTCATACGCTCCAAGGTCCTGTGACAGTTCATGTCCGCAAACCACCGGGAGACCTGTGAGTTCAGTTATCAGTTCCTTGATCTTCAATTCGTGTTCGGGGTTACGTACACTGAAGTATGATGAGATTGCAAAAGCAGAAACTTTATTTTTGACCCTGAGAACAAAATCTCTGACAGAGTCCATGTCAAGAGGGCAGACCTCATTTCCGGCACTGTTATGCCCTCCATTTACAAGAGTGAAATGTTCTATCTTTGCCCTGTTTGGTATATCTGTATCATTAACAAGAATAAGTCCGACAGGATAACCGGTTTTTTCAAGAACACTGTTTGTTGCAAGTGTTGTTGAAACTGAAGCATAGCGGACATTTTTAAGATAATGAGGATCCAGTCCATCCAGGGTATTCTTTATACCTGTTAAAAGGTCTGGGTAGGTTGTAAGGGATTTCGTGGAATCGATTATGCTTCCGTCAGAGTCCCGTATAACCACTGCATCAGTATAGGTGCCTCCGGCATCTATTCCAAGACTATAGTACATCAAAGTATCTCCGAGGTGCTCTTTGCCTTTAGGCTATCTTTCTTGAAAACAGTACTTAAGTTCTTCAGGGAATGAGTCATCCCAAAACTAAAAAGTTCGACATATCTTGTTTTTGATAAAGACATCTATAACCCTCAAAAAACAAATTTAATGTAGAAACATTGCTCCTTTTTGTTTTAGTGGAGGTAAAACGAAGGAGCAATTGAAGGAGGTAGAATTTCTACAGAGATTCTTTGTCATGATATAGACCCAATTTAAATCAAGACAATTTGTTTAACCTCATTTTACCTTATGACATTTCTAGTATTTATATTTTTGTATGATGGACCATTATTATAACAATTGACTGATGAAGATGATATCTCTACTGATACTGTTTCTTGTTTTACTTATTTAAAATAATGACTATGAAATTACAAAGAAACATATATATAGTGGAATCGTAAATGCTTCATTGTTTGTGTTGCATTCTAATTTAACACAAAAATGCTTGTTCAGTCATATGGCTGGTTTTTTAATAGGAAAGTAAGCTGAAAATAATTCTTGCGTATATATTTTGTGTAGTAGCAATTTTTTTTAATCTCAACAAAAGGGTATCATCATTTTTTAATAATAAAACGACTACAGCTTGATTTTTTTTATATTGTCCATCAGTTTTATGTATGATTAATTGAAAGTTATAACCGATATTGTTATATACAGGAAAACTGCTTCAACTGGCAAATACAAATAATCATCGATATTCACCTATTTATATGACGTTAATTTTGTTCCGGTGAAAAGTATCATTAAAAAAGATGGATTCAAATTAAGGAGCGATATATATTTCAGTTGCTAAAAAGTCAGAAGCAAATAAATCTCACGGGAAGAACGCACACAATCCTGATTTATTTGATAAAAAACTTGAAGCTGTCTATAATAGTAGTCCGGTAATATCTTTCCTGTGGAAAGCAGATGGAGACTGGCCAGTTGAGTCTGTATCTGGGAATGTCATTCAATTAGGTTATGCTCCTGAAGAATTTCTATCAGGGGAGTTACTTTACGGAGACATAGTCCATCCTGATGATCTTGACAGAATACATTTAGAAGTCAAAAAACATTCTGAGAAAAAGAACACATCCTATTTTTCCCTCAATTATAGAATAATTACAAAAACAGGTGAAATACGCTGGGTAACTGAAAGATCATTTATAAAAAGGGATGAAGAAGGCAACATCACCCATTTCCAGGGTATAATTATTGATAATACTCAACTTGAAAAAACTGAGAGAGAACTTCTGGAAACAGGAAAAAAGTATAAGGTAATATTTGAAAACTCCCCAGTGGGAATTATCTATTTTGATGAAAACGGTCTTATTACTCACTGCAACAAAAGTTTCTCGGATATCGTCGGAGCACCTGTGAAGAAGATAGTTGGCTTCAGTGTTCTTTCATCACTAAATGATGAAAAACTGAGAAATGCTGTTGATGTTGTCTTTTTGGGTAATCCCGGCTATTATGAAGGTGAATATATTTCCAGCATCAGTGGAAAAAGGATGATTATCAAGGCAAATTTCACTCCGGTTATGGATGATGACGGCTCTTTGCTTGGCGGCATCGGAATAATGGAAGATATTGCAAAGAACAAAAAAGATGAGGAATTAATTAATCTGAATGAAATGCGTCTTGAGGCTCTTTTGAAACTCTATCATATGCAGGATTCACCGATTCGTGAAATTTCTGAGTATGCTATTAAAAAGGCTGTAGAACTCACCAATAGCAAAACAGGCTATCTTGAAATATTGAACGAAAAAGAAAATGTGCTTGAAACCTATCAGTGGCCTAATAATCTCAGGGAATATTTGCCTGATAATGAAAAAACCTTTCTCCATCCTGTAAGATCTACAGGTTTCTGGGGTGAAGCAATACGTGAGAGAAAACCCGTAATTGTCAACACTCATTATGATTCGGAACATCTCGATGATGTCTATCCGGGAAAAAAAGAAAAAATGCTTCGACATATAACCATTCCTGTACTTTGCAATGATCAGGTGGTTGCAGTGGCAGGGGTGGCTAATAAACGATTGGACTATGATGAATCTGATGTTCGCCAGTTAAGACTTCTACTGGAAGGTATGTGGAAGCTTGTTCAGTATAAGCATACAAACGAAGTTCTATATGAAGCACTTCGAATGCGCAGGGTACTTGAGTCCATCATGAGTTCGAGCCCTGCAATCGTGTTCCTCTGGAAACCTGAACATGATTGGCCTGTGGAATTCGTATCCGATAACATCGAGCAGTTCGGGTACATTGTTAATGATTTCCTTTCAGGAAAGATTATCTACGGCGATATTATCCATCCTTCTGACCTGCAAAGGGTCCGTGAAGGGGTGGAAAGAGCTTCAAAAGAAGGATTTTCGGATTTCAGTCAGGAATACAGGATACTGACAAAATCAGGTGAAGTAAGATGGGTTGATGAAAGAACCATGCTTCACTACGATGAAGATGGAATAGTGGATTACCTTCAGGGTATCATAGTAGATATAACTGAACGCAAGCAGGCTAATAATTTTATGCGTATCGAGTGCGATCTTGACAATGTTCTGGGTGAGACTGCAGGTCTTGAGCAAACATTTGAGAAACTCCTCAATTTCACACTCGAAGCCAAATCAATAGATTCCGGTATTATATACCTGATTGATCCGATTTCCGGTGATTTCGATGCTGTAGCTTATCGTGGCCTTTCTGAAAGTTTTGTGACTTCACTGTTCCATTTTGGTTCTAATTCTTTAATGTCACGTCTTTTCACCACAGGTTATCCTGTATACAAATATTTCCATGAGATCAATGTAATGATGCGTAATGAGAACCTTGATTATGAAGGGTTGCAGGCAATGGCATTCATACCTGTTAAATTCAATGATTCGCTTGTTGCAGCTATTATTCTTGGTTCCCATACTGAACTGGAGATACCGGCAAACTCAAGAAATCTTATTGAGACAATTGCAAACCAGGTAGGTATCATAATATCCAGAATGAAAAAGGATTCAGGTAATCAGAAAAATAAAAATAACCTTAATTCCCTGCTTGATGCCCTCGATGAGCTGGTATTTATCATGGACATTGAGGGACGGATACTTCATATAAATGAAGCCCTGATTAGAAGCCTGAACTATTCCGAAAAAGATCTTGAAATGAAAGATTTCCTCATGCTTTATCCTGAAGACTGGGAAAATGATGTTCTTTCAACTCTTGATGAGATAATGGCAGGTAAATCATCGACAAGCGAGATTCCTCTTGTAAGCAGAGAAGGGATTCTTGTGCCGGTCAAGTCAAAGTTCACAGTTGGTGATTGGGGAGGACAGGATGTCCTCATTGCCATTTCTTCAGTTATAAAGGAACCAGGTGCTTAATAGCAATCCTGTTCAACGTTCCTGTTCCCAACACCGAGTACAACAAGTTTTGTTTCCATTGGTGTTTTCCATCCCAGTGGAACTATTTCTTCTTTTTTAACATCTATTTTGATATGGTTTGAATCAAGCCCGGCATCTTTCATGTAATTAAGGACCGTAGTTTCGCCCATGGTAATTGCATAGTCTAATGCTTCCTGATATTCATAGAAATTACTTTTCCCATGTTCGGAGAACACAAGGAATTCCCAGTCAGGAGCTGCCATTGATGCAGGTCTTATAAGCACTTCAAATCTTCTAATTCCCTTGGCAGCTAGTGCACCAGCAGCATTTCCTACGCTTGAATACTCAGGAAGAATAATTTCGGCATCCAGTATTTCCTGGATATCGTCTACAAAAGCAGCTACAGGTCCACCAATAAGTACAACCGGGACTTCTACTTTGAATTTTGCAGGTGACTGGATGTCGAATATTTTCCTAATTTCCTTTTTATCTACTCCTTCAAGGAAGAATGATATGAGGTCACATGCCATATTTTTGGCAAATTCTTTCTTGACATGGCTGGCAAACTCATATTTATCCATATCTGTAAGTGAACCAAGCAGCTCAGCCCCTATATTTGCGGCTTCAACATTTCTTTCCGTGTACTCGCCAAGGACATGCAAGGCATCAGTGAGTGTGAAACCGATGGGCTGCAAAAGTCTCTTTTGTATAAGGCTGTCAAGTACTTTGCTGGAAGGGTATTTTTTAATTCGGTTGAATATTTCCGTTGTCGATGTGGGATGCTTTTTTACAGCAGCAAGTATCTCATTTTCCTCATCACTGGCTTCCAATGTCTCATAGTCTGTTCTCAGGTAGAATTTTGTTGGCTGATAGTTGATTCCCAGACGTATCTTTGGAGGAATGGGGTTTGTCTTGAGCTGTTCAAGAAAATCAGGGTAAAGGACAGCAGCCCTGCACAATGGAATGACTCTCCTGGGACCTATGCTGATATCCTTGCCTTTTACCCATATATGGCTGTCTCCTCCCATTGCCGATGTTTCCATGCGTATGGCCTTGACCCTTGTTTTCCATCCGCCTACAATGGCACCTGAATCACTCATTTCAGGAACACCATCGTATATCACTGAAATATCTGTGCTGGTGCCTCCCACATCTATAACGGCACATGTCTCTTTTTTTGCGAGGAATGAAGCTCCGACAAGACTTCCGGCGGGTCCTGAAAAAATGGATTCAATGGGTTTTTTGAGGGCACTTTGAATACCTATGACAGATCCGTCACATTTGAGCATGAATATTTTTGCATCGATTCCCCTGGATTTTATTTCCGCTTCAACGGTTTTCATAAATCTTTCAGTTACGGGTATCAGTTGTGCATTCAGGAATGCTGTAACAGCTCTTTCAAAGGCCCCGAGGTCTTGGGAAAGTTCATAGCTGCAGACTACGGGACAGCCTGTGAGTTCCATTATTAGTTCTTTTGCCCTAAGCTCGTGATCATGGTTTCTGACACTAAAGTATGAGGATATCGCAAAAGCTGAAACCTTATCCTTGACGGACAGGGCAAACACTTTGATAGATTCGATGTCCAGTACATCTGTTTCAATACCATTATGGTCATGTCCTCCGCTAACCTGTAAAAAATATTTGGTTGGAAGTTCTTGTTTGATATCATAATTTCCGATAAGTATCATGGCAACAGGGGACCCGGTACCTTCAAGGATACTGTTTGTGGAAAGTGTGGTTGAAACTGATACAACTTTTACTTTTTTGAGGCATAGGGGGTCCAATCCATCGATGGATTTCTTGATCCCGTCCAGTGGATCCGGATAGCTTGTCAATGCTTTACTGGATTGTACTATAGTGTCGTCATCATCTCTTAGAAGAACTGCATCAGTGTACGTTCCTCCTGCATCTATTCCAAGACTGTAACTCATTTTTGTAAACTCCTTTTCTTATTTCTATTTTTTATTTGTTTGATTGTTGACGAAACATGCTATATATATTCTGTGGTCAGTTTATTAACAGCGTTAACCAAAAAAACACTGTCTAATAAGCTCTGTATTCTTTAATTTTAGATGTTATCCAGGCCCACGTTAGAAATATTTATATATTATTAATTTTAACGGAACTACGTCTAAATGACACAATTAAAAATTATAATTGGTCTTTTTTGCTTTTCCGATCTATATGTTACGTTATTTATATGCTGAAATCTGTTTAAACGGAATTATTATATACTAAAAACGGTTTATTGTCAATAGTAAACTATATGTACTAATAAATTTGTAATTTGTTTGTTTAACATTCTACTTTATTTGGACTGTGTTCAAAATCTGCGTTTATAGGCTTATTTTAGCTATGTAGTTTTTTTTGATTGATGGTAATCTTTATGTACAATGCCTAAAAACCCCGTGTGAGAAAAATATAAATACTAGCTCCGCAAGTAAGCTTTATATAGTAGCTAATTCTACCTATTCTACAGGAACACATCGCTACAATGCATGTACACTTCCTCAGGATATCTGTGAGATATCTTGAAAATTAATTACATTGGAGGTTAAGAAAATGGTAAAACAATATTTCCCAGGTAGAAGTCCATTGGACGGCATAAGTCTGGAGTTATTCTCTGAAGACGATCTCAGAGCTCTACACTATGCTACAATGGATGTCTTCATGAACACTGGTATCCAGGTCTCTGACGCTGAGGCAAGAGCTTTCTTCAAAGAAGGTGGCTGTTTAGTCGATGAAAAAACACAGGTTGTCAAGATTCCTGAATTTGTAGTTAACAGGGCACTGCGTGACTGTCCTTCCAAGTTCGTCCTCTGGGGACGTGACAAGAAGAACAACGTCAAGCAGGAACACAAAGGAAAAGTACACTGGACCTGTTTCGGTACCGGTGTCAAGATGTGCAACTATCAGGCACCTGGCAAGTACACAACCGTTGATTCAACAGAAAAAGATCTCGCAGACACAGCAAAGATCTGTGACTGGGCAGAGAACATCAACTACTTCTCACTTGCAGTTTCCGCAAGGGACTGGGCAGGTAAGGGTGCACAGGATGTCCACGAGACACTGACACCATTGATGAACACAACAAAGCACTTCCACCACATCGACCCTGTAGGGGAGAATGTGGGATACTATCAGGAAATCGCTACCGCATACTTCGGTGGAGATGATGAGGAAGCACGCAAGAAGCCTATATTCTCAACATTGCTCTGTCCTACAAGCCCTCTTGAGCTCGGTGACAATGCATGTCAGGTTATCATAAAGGGTGCAAGGTTCGGAACACCTGTAAACGTACTCAGTATGGCAATGGCTGGCGGTTCATCACCAGTTCACCTTGCAGGTACACTTGTTACACACAACGCAGAGGTACTTTCCGGTATTGTACTGGCACAGCTGGTCAAGCCAGGTGCACCAGTATGGTATGGTAGCTCCACTACAACATTCGATCTTAAGAAAGGCACAGCACCAGTAGGTTCACCTGAACTTGGACTTATCAGTGCAGCTGTTGCAAAGCTCGGTCAGTACTACGGCCTGCCAACATTCGTTGCTGGTTCGTAGGCTGATGCCAAGATACCTGATGGCCAGGCTGGCCATGAGAAGACAATGACCACACTTCTCCCCGCGTTTGCAGGTGCAAACACTCTGTACGGTGCAGGTATGCTTGAGCTCGGTATGACATTCTCACTTGAGCAGCTCGTTCTTGACAACGACATGATCTCAATGACAAAGAAGGCAATGCAAGGAATCCCTGTAAACGAAGAGACACTTTCAGTAGAATTCATTGACCAGGTAGGTATAGGTAAGAACTTCCTTGCACACAAGAGCACAAGACAGAACATCGACCTTCCGTCCAACCCAATGCTCATTGACAGGTTAATGTTCGGTGACTGGCAAATGGCAGGTGCAAAGGATATCGCAACGGTTGCTCATGAAAAAGTCGTTGACATCATGAAGAACCACGAAGTAGCACCAATAGATGCTGACCTGCTCAAAGACATGCAGGCAGTTGTAGAAAAGGCTGACAAGGCATTCAGGGCCAGCATGTAAATAGGAGGTTAAAAAAATGGTAACTAAAGAAGAGATTATCGCAAAGGCAAAAGCAGCGATCTTAGATTTTGATGAAGATGTAGCTGCAGAAGTTGCACAGGAAGCCCTGGACGCAAAAATCGATCCTGTAGAACTTATTCAGGATGGATTCACCGCTGCAATGACAGAGGTTGGAGACCAGTTTGAGGCAGGCACATTATTCCTTCCTCACGTAATCGCGGCATCTGAAGCAATGAGTGCAGGTGTGGCTGTACTGACCCCTGAGCTTGAAAGACTGGGTTCAGAAACTGCAAGCAAGGGTAAGGTAGTTATCGGTACTATTGAAGGTGACATCCACTCCATAGGTAAGGACATTGTTGCAACAATGCTCAAGATCGCAGGATTCAAGGTCATCGATCTTGGAAGAGATGTTAAGATCAAAGATTATGTAGAAAAAGCAAAAGAAATAGGTGCAGATGTTGTTGCATCATCCGCTCTTATGACTACTACAATGGTCAGCCAGATTCAGATCGAGGAGCAGCTCAAGGAAGCAGGTATTCGCGACTCACTTAAAACAATGGTTGGCGGTGCTCCTGTTACACAGGATTGGGCAACCAAGATCGGTGCAGATCTTTACGGAGAGAATGCAACTGACGTAGTAGCAAAACTGAACGCACTATTCTGAAACCTGTATAGTTGTAAGGATGTATCTTACGGTACATCCTTCTCTCTATTATAGTGTTCAGAAGTGTTACTTATTAGATGGGTGCTTTGGGGGATATTATCTTCCCGTTTTTAATACACCCCGAAAGAAGATGTTCATCTATCGGTTGGATTAGGGACTGATGCTGTCCATCTCTTTTGTATATCCCCTCTCAATTCCGGTTTTTCCGGAGGCAATATAAGGCTGTCATTTTGGCAGATCATATTAATGAAGGTTGAAAATTGGAGGTATTAATGTGGATTTGAAATTATTGAAAACACAGGAGCATAAACGCCGAGTAAAATTCGGTTACATGTGGGCCCTATTCTGTGCTGTGCTTTGGGGTTTGTGGTATATCCCCGGTACCGTAGTATGGGTACTTAATCCTTTTGATGAAATGTATGGTGAAATAGCTGCTACCAACGGTGACGGAATGGCACTGGTTATAGTGGCCGTACTTATCACTGCATTCAATGCGTTAACTGTTATGTTAGCTCTTATGGTCTGGAATGGCGCTCTTGGTAAGTTCGGAGAAATGAAGAGAACTTTAAAAGAATTCCATCCATGTTCTAAATGGTTCTTCCTTGCATCTATTTTCGGTGGTCCTATGGCTATATTGGGATCATTTATTGCTATGGGTTTTGTTGGTGGTGCTTTTGCAGCAGTTGCAGCACTTATGTATCCTGTAATAGGTTCTATACTCGCTCAAAAATGGTATGGTGAAAAGATCTCCAAGCGTGCTTTCCTTGGTATTGGTTTCATCATTCTCGGTGGTATCACTATATTCGGTGGCGGTGTGCTTTCGGAACTTGGAAGTGGCAATGTTGCATGGATCGGTTACCTTGGTGGACTTATGGCAGCTGCCGGCTGGGGTATTGAAGGTGCTATCGCAGGTAAAGGTCTTGACATTGCAGAACCTGATGTAGGTCTTACACTGAGGTTTGTTGGTGAGAACATCATCTGGTGGATCATTATTGTTCCTCTGCTTGCTATCGTAGGATTCCCAATGTTCAAGTATGCACTTCTCGCATTCGAACCAATGACACTTCTCGTACTGATCTTTGCCGGTATTACATTTGGTTTCTGTTATGTTACCTGGTACAAGTCTTTCCCACTGATCGGTGTAGGAAGAGGTCAGGGTATAGGAAATCTCTACGGTCTGTTCGCTGTTATATTCATCTTCCTTTTCTTCGGAGATGTTCCTTCATGGACCATTCTGCTTGGAGGTGCTTTGTGTCTTGGAGGTAGTACTATAATGTTCTCTGAGGACACTGGCGAAATGGAATCATTGAGAGGTGATTAAAATGGCAGGAAACAGGCCTATTAAATTCAGAATACTTGAATTGTGCAATGATAATGGTAAATGGAACTACGAGATCGTTAAACAGATTCAGAAAGAGTACAACCTTAAAGGAAATTTTCAGAGGGATTCTATCAATTTCGATATAATCGAGCTGGCTTCGGGTGGTATGATCAAGGATATTGAGGTCAAGGTCGATGAGGATGGGATTTACAAGAAAGGATTCCTTCTACATAAATATGTGCTCACCGATTTTGGAAAGATAAGAGCAGCAGATGCCTGTTTGATGTATGTCTGATGGAGGATTTAAAATGGTACAAACACAAGCCGCAATGGAAGCTTACAATGCTTACTGGGTGAACTCACCTTTACCAGCTGCAGATGTGCTGTGGATGGTAGTGATTCTCGTCATTGCTATAGTTGCACTCTGGCAGGCAAGGACTTTTGTCTCACAGTTCTAAGGAGGAACGAACAAATGAATCTGAAAATAAGTTGAGAGTTGAGTAGATAAGACACAGTGATGTTGAAGGCCGCGTTCTCTTTTTGAACAGGTTTTGTGACTGATCTGTGTCTTTTGATGTTTATTTCCTTATCTATGTCCGAAGGTTGAATAGCGCAATATAATGGAAAAATATAAATACCAGATACTAATGGAAGACATGAGTAACCTTTAAATAGTATCTCCAAAGGCAACATATATATCTATCGTTATTGTATGTTATTTTACTTTCGGGCTATATCCCCTCCAAAACAAGAATCGAATTAGAATTGTGAATTTATCAAAAATCAATGAGGTATTTGAATGAGCAAAGAAGAAATGTTCAAAGAACTTTCAGATGCTGTTATCACATGCAAGAACGATGTTGTAATAGCAGCTGTTGAGAAGG
>NZ_JADQBY010000028.1 GCF_016278385.1 Methanolobus sp. | reverse complement strand
TCTTCGGGAACTCTGGATCGCTGCCAACTCACTCATTAAATTACTAATAACTTTTCAATATATTCCGGTTCGAATCCGGGTTTTTGTTTCATCGCTTATGATTTATCTTGGGAGAGTTTAGCGGCCATAGCGGCAGGGAGATTCCTGTACCCATACCGAACACAGAAGATAAGCCTGCCAGCGTTCCTTACTGTACTGAAGTACGAGAGTCTTCGGGAACTCTGGATCGCTGCTAACTCACTCATAAACTAACTAAAAATACTATTTTTCTAATTGATTATCACTAACTAATCTATTTGCTATTCTGATATTTGTCCGTTTTCTGGTATAATTAATACTGTTGTTTTATTCGGATTATGCATGCTTATAACGATGTATTCTATTAGCTATGTTTTCATCTCTATCAATACTGATACAAAAGTAACTCTAAAGTAGGATAAAAGCTTCCATATGACATGGGTGTTTATCTGGGGAAAAAAGTTATTTTTGTTTATAATGCTGATAGTGGAATTTTTAATTCAATTGAAGATTACGTCCATAAAATCGTTTCGCCATCTACATATGGTTGCAATCTGTGTGGCCTTACATACGGTAACATGGGCATGAAAAATAACTGGAAGCAATATATTTCAGGACAGAAATACCCGGTAGAATTTCTCCACAAGGATGTTTTTTTCAAAAAATATAATCTTGACAATGTTTCATTTCCATGTGCTTACATTGAATACAATGGTAAGATTGAACTTCTGATAACTTCCGATGAGATTAATTATCTTGGAACACTTGAAGAGTTGATGTTATTGGTATCTAAAAAACTGGCAGATATTTCGGATTGAACACGCTTGTTAGCATGAATCGATTGTTTTCTATAAGGGTTTATTGCATCTGGTCAGATTTGACAATGCTTTATTTGGTTCTCTTACTATATTCTTAGCAGGGATTTTATCATCTGATATCTCAGGATTTATTTTAGAATATGTTATAGCATTCATCTCCGTTCTTTTCCTTGGCATGGGTTCTTTCGCTGTAAATGACTATTTTGATCATGAGATCGACAGAGCGAATAGCAGGACTGATCGATCAATTGTACAGGGAACCATTGAGAGAAAAACAGCTTTGTATGCAGGTGTAGCCAGTCTTATTCTTTGTGTTGTAGTATCCATGAGACTAAATCAAATTGTTTCTTCGTTCCTTATTTTTAATGCTATTCTCTTTTGTGCCTATAGTTATTACTTTAAAAAATTCTTACTCACTAAAAATATCATAATTGCTTATAGTTTCTTTGCCATAATTCTTGTTAGGACACTGATATCCGATTCTGTTCTAGAGCCGTTGATTTTGTACTATGCGATTATGGGTTTCATTGTTGGGCTGGCTTTTGAGATTATGATTGACATAAGGGATATGGAGGGTGACAGGCAATCTGGTATATAATCCCTTCCGTTAAGGACATCTCCAAAGTTTGCTGCATTTATTTCTGTTATTCTGTATACATCAATTATGATACTTGATCCACTTCCTTATTTTGTAAATATAGATTCTCTCCTTTACCACGACCTTCTATTTCTGGCGCTGATCATGGTTCCTGTGGTGCTCTATATTGTTATATCAAAATCTCTTCTAAAGGACATATCGAAAAATAATACTCTCAGATTAAGAGCAAGGACAATCAATATTATGTAGTTTGGTTCACTTGCATACCTCTTGGGTTACCTTTTGTAGTCATCATAAAAGGGTTAGTATAAGTCCGATTTTTAGTCCAATTTTTGATTTCATCCAAATATGCTTTATCTTTGTAGTATTGGTTGAATAATATAATCAAAAGCACCTATATAGCATAAGATATCTAAATAAAATGTTTCTCTCTTGTTCAGTAAATGAGGTTTCATAGGCCTCATTTTACTTTTTTTGATGTTGTTATCTCAATAGATTCACTCATCCTTGTATCAGGCTTGTCTGATATTTGGGCATTTTCCTTTTTCTTTTCTCCGTTGGTCGCTCCTCATTCTACTCCTGTCAACTGAATACTCTCAACAACTGTCGGAAATGATTATACGGATTAACAACCAATAGTCCTAGGATTATTATACTGTGGGGAATCAGATGAAAGAATATGATCTTATTGTAATAGGTACAGGCTCTGGGATGAATTATGTCAGTGCAATGATGGACGCCAATACTGAAATGAAAGTTGCTCTTATTGATAAGGATGAACCAGGAGGAATCTGCCTTACAAGAGGCTGCATTCCATCAAAGATGCTCCTCTACCCTGCAGAGCTTGTAAGGGATATTGGCAAAGCAGGCGATTTCGGCATAAAAGCATCAATCGAAAGTGTTGATTTTAAAGCAGTAATGGACAGGATGCGTACTTCAATATCAGAAGACATTGAAGGTATCAGGCATAGTTACACTCATATTCACAGAATGGATTTCTACAATGAAGTGGCTGAATTTGTTTCTCCCTATACCATGAAAGTTGGTGAGGAGACTATCAGTGCAAAAATGATATTTCTGTGTACAGGTTCAAAGCCTGCGATCCCACCTGTAAAAGGATTGAATGAGATTGATTTTCTTACAAGCGATGAAGTGCTTGAATTGACCGAACTTCCATCCAGCCTTGCTATAATCGGCGGAGGTTACATTGCAGCCGAATACGGACATTTCTTCTCGGCCATGGGTTCAAAGGTTACTGTTATCGGCAGAAATGCCCAGTTCATTCCGGAAGAGGAACCGGAAGTATCTACCCTTGCAAAGAAGATGATGTCAGAGTACATGGAAATTCTGACCGATTATGAGGTTGTGGAAGTAAGATCCTCATCCGAAGGTAAAACGGTGATTGCAAAACATCGTCAGACCGGCGAGGAAAAAGAAGTCATAGCTTCTGATATACTGGTTGCCACTGGCAGAAGTCCTAACACTGACATACTAAAACCTGAACTTGGAGGGATTGAAACTGATAAACATGGCTGGATAAAGGTCAATGAACACCTTGAAACTTCCATGGAAAATGTGTGGGCCTTTGGTGATGCAAATGGAAAATACCTTTTCAAGCATGTTGCAAACCATGAATCATCAGTTGTCTATTACAATGCCGCCCTGAAAAAGAAGGTAAAGGTTGACTATCATGCGGTTCCTCATGCTGTTTTTTCCTATCCTGAAATAGCCAGTGTCGGAATGACTGAGAAACAAGTCATTGACACATATGGAGAAGGGAATCTGGTGATCGGTTTTTACCGTTTCCAGGAAACCGCAAAAGGAGTTGCAATGTCCTTAGGTGATGAATTTGTGAAAGTTATCCTTGATAGCAAAGCCCAGAAGATTCTCGGGGCCCACATAATAGGCCCGCAGGCTTCGGTGCTTATCCACCAGATAATCCCTTTAATGTATACTGAAACCCAGGACATCAATCCGATAATGTATGCTATGGATATCCATCCATCACTAAGCGAGGTCATCAAAAGGGCATTCTATTCAAGGATACCTGCCAATGAGTATCATATGATAATGCAGGCTTATGGATTGGAAGAAGCAGAATAATTTAATAAAAAAGAAAAAAAGCGAGAGAACTTTAGTTCTCTCCAATCCATTCACTTACTTTTTCTGGATTTGCATCCACCCATTTCTGGGCAGCTTCCTCTTCAGACATACCATCTGAAAGGTCTGTCATAACAGACTGAATGTCATCATGGGTCCACTGGAACCTGCTTATGATTCCATAGAGTTCAGGGTCATCTTCTGCAAGACCTACTCTTGCAAGAGTCTCAACATGATCTGCCTCGCCATAAATTCCATTTGGATCTTCAAGGTATTTCAGGTCAAAGCTGTTGAATGCCCAGTGGGGTGACCAGAGTGTAACAACGACCCATTCTTCATCTGCTATTGAGTTCTTAAGTTCAGCTGCCATACCAGCACTGCTGCTTGCAACAAGTTCGTAATCAAGACTATAGTTCTCGATTGCAGTTTCTGTTGTTGACATTATTCCAGCTCCAGGGTCGATACCTATGATTTCGCCATTGAACTGTTCCTTATTATCATTGAGTTCATCGATTGAATCGATGGTTACGTATGTTGGAACAACCAGACCAATGCGGCAGTCTTCAAGGTTCACTGCAACACTGTCAATGTCATTTCCATATGTTTCCCAGTAATTTTTCTGGGTTTGTGGAAGCCATGCAGAAGTTGTAAAATCAAACTGACTGTCTGCAAGTCCCTGGTAGAGTGCACCAGCATCCATAGAAATGATCTCCACATCATAACCTGCCTCTTCAAGGACAAGTTTCATGACATTGGTACTGGCTATCTCGCCATCCCATAGTACATAGCCGATAGTTGCTTCCTTTGTAATAGCTTCTTCTGTTCCGGTATCTCCGGTTGTATCCTGGTCAGTACATCCACTTACCATGACAAGCACGGCAAGCATTATGAGTACTGAAAGGATTTTTATTTCTCTTTTCATTTTATCACAACGCTTTATATATTTATAAAAAGACCATGAAGGTCTGTAAATATCAATTGATCCTATTTTTTGGGTGTAAGGCCCTGTGTAAGCCTGTCAAGTACGATTGCAATGATTACAATTGCGAGACCTGCCTCAAATCCCTGGCCGATATCCACTCTTTGAATGCCTACAAGTACCTGATAGCCAAGTCCTCTTGCACCAATCATAGCTGCAATGACGACCATTGAAAGTGAGAGCATGATACACTGATTCACACCTGCCATAATCGTTGGGAGTGCAACAGGCAGCTCCACTTTGACGAGCTTTTGCATCGATGTTGTACCAAATGCATTTGCAACCTCGTTCAACTCAACAGGAACCTGTCGGATGCCAAGGTTAGTAAGGCGGATAGCTGGTGGCATTGCAAATACTATAGTTGCAACGAGTCCGGGGACATTACCCAATCCGAAAAATATCACTGCAGGAATAAGATACACAAAAGAAGGCATTGTCTGCATGAAGTCAAGTATTGGTTTAACTATATGGAATGCAGTTTCATTCTTTGCGGTTAGGATACCTGTTGGAATGCCTACTAATAAAGCAACGAGGGCAGACGATAGCACAAGAGCCAGAGTTTCCATGGAAAGTTTCCACAGGTCCATATTATCTATTAGCAAAAATCCGATTGCGGTTCCTACTGCAAGTTTAAGGTTCTTTCTGGAAACAAAATAAACAAAGATACTGATTATCAAAATGAATACGATAGGTGGTAAGAATAATAATATATCCTTGAATCCGGATATGAGGATATCTATGAATTCACTGAAGATATCCATCAAAAAACCGAAATTATCATTCAGCCAGTAAACACTTGATTCAACAGTTTCCCCAATTGGAAGTTCAGGTAAGGCCATTTGAATCCTCCTCCTTTATCGCCAGAGCACCAAGTATGCTACCTCTGACTATAACTCCTATGATCTTCTGACTATCATTCACCACAGCTAGCGGGAAATTGCTATCTGTCATCATCGGGATTATATCCATAATCGGCAGGTCAGGTGCAACTATCTGCACGTCTGTTATCAATACATCGTGCAACGTTTTCTTATCCTTAACAGCTTGAACAGCATCATCAATGAGAAGTATGCCTTTGATCTTTTTTTCAGGATCAACTACAAATATAGATGATATCCCATGTTTTTTCATGAGTTGCATTGCAACTTTTAGCCCAGCATTGATAGATACCACCGGTTCCGGTCGCTTCATGACATTTTCTGCTGTGAGTATTTTTGTTCTGTCTACTCCGGCAACGAATTCTGATACGTAATCATCCGCAGGGTTTGTGAGTATTTCCTCTGCAGTTCCTATCTGGGCGATAACTCCGTCCTTCATAATTGCGATACGGTCTCCCAGCTTCAGGGCTTCGTCCAGGTCGTGAGATACAAAAACAATGGTTTTTTTGAGTTTGTCCTGAAGTGCGATCAATTCATCCTGCATCTCAGACCTTATTAGAGGGTCAAGCGCACTGAAGGCTTCATCCATTAACAGGATATCAGGGTCAGTTGCAAGTGCTCTTGCAAGTCCCACTCTCTGCTGCATTCCTCCACTCAATTGCGACGTTTTGCTCGATTCATACCCTTTAAGTCCTACTTTGGAAATGGCTTCCTCAGCTTTGATATACCTTTCATCCTTTGAGATCCCCTGTATCTCAAGTCCGAAAGCCACGTTATCAATGACAGTTCGGTGTGGTAAAAGTGCGAATCCCTGGAACACCATGCTCATTTTCGTTCTTCTGGCTTCCCTTAGGTCTTTACTATCCATGGTGGCAATGTCATCACCATCAATGAGGATATGTCCGTCACTTGGGTCGATAAGACGGTTTAGGCAGCGTAAAAGAGTTGATTTTCCTGAACCAGAAAGTCCCATGAGTACGAAAGTCTCACCTTCGTAAACGTCAAAGCTCACATTATAAAGACCTACGGTCTGTTTAGTCATTTCAAAAATTTCCTGTTTTGAAATTCCTTTTTCTATTAAAGAGATCGCTTTCTGAGGATTCTTACCAAAAATCTTGATAAGATTGCGAACTTCTAATTTCTTTTGTCTACTAATTTTAAGACCTCAATTTTAAGAAGATTACTTGAACTATCTTCTTTAGTTCTGATTGGACCACCCTATATTAATGTATCGTTTTAATGTAGATAAAAAAGGCTCTATTAAGTTCTATTTTTAAAAAAGAAACTCACATAGAATCTATTTAGCCTATTTTTAAAAAGGAACCCTACATAGAATCTTTAATTCTTCCATATATAACAAGCAAGTACCACGTAAAGTATCTTATGCTTCAAGTTATATCTGAAAAATGAAGATGAGATTTTAATTCTAAATCAACCATTTTTTTACATATTTAGGGGAGATTGGAGATATTGTTGATAAGCTAAAGAAGGTAATTTCTACTGAGCATGATATCTGAAAAGCCTTTTTAGTAACTGAAATTTGATTGGTAAATTGTAAAAAAAGAAAATAAAAAAGTTTATGCTTTTCTTATATTGCTATAATACATGCACTCATCACTGGTAAACAGTGGCATCTCAATATCATCTTCAACTACCTGAACTGGTGCTCCTCTTACAAGCACAGCAGGCACGCTTTCCCCGGCTTCTCCCATGAGCAGCTGGGCAGCCGATACAAGATTGTCAGCAATTGCTTTGCGGGTAATTATCATTTCTTTTCCAAAAAGGTCCAGTGTACCTCTGGCATCTTCAACAGGTACCATGCCTGAGGTTCCAAGAGCAATACCAACACAGCCAAGTCTCAGGGGTTGAGTACGGCTGTCTCCAACAATGACTCCTATCTTGCATTTGCAGCGGTCCTTTATTTCCCTGCGTATCCTTCCTGCACTTTCCTGTGCATTCTCGGGGAGAAGGACCACATAACCTTCCGGTGCATTCGAACCGTCTATGCCGGCATTGGGTGCTAGTGTTCCCTTTGTGATGGTAAGTGCAGCTCCCGGAACGCCCCCGAAAATCTCGTCGCATTCCTGAAGTATGAGTTCCATTTCCCTGGCGTCAAGCTGATACTCTTCTGCCAGTTTGTTCGCTTTTTTCCCGGGATTTACATCTGCAAGACAAACAAGGCGTCTCTCGGATGTTGCAAGTGGTGATTCGGCAATAATAAGAATGTCATTATCCTGGAATTGCATTCCCTGTTTTTCAAGGGAAGCAATTATGATCTCTGCAATATTGTCTCCTGGTCTTATTAGCGGGGTTTTTATGCCGAACATCTGCATGGATGGAAAATCTGCCTGCATCATTATTCTCCTAACAGGTAACTTTTCATAATCTTTATTGCGCAATAATCTCCACACATGGAACATGGTCCCCCATCTTCAGGACCCATCTGTGCAGGCCTGTCGGGATCAATGGCAAGTTCTGCCTGTCCTTTCCAGTCGAAAGTTGCTCTCTTTCTGGCAAGCATGAGATCACTGTCACTTAAACCATATTTCATGGAGTCCCCGATGTGGGCTGCTATCTTAAAAGTGATAAGTCCTTCTTTTACCTGCTCAGGGTTTGGAAGTGAGAGATGTTCTGCAGGAGTTATGTAACAGAGATAATCAGCACCTGCGCCACTTGCCATGCTTGCACCCACAGCTCCTGCTATATGGTCATACCCGACTGCAATATCGGTTGGCAAAGGCCCTGCTACAAATAACGGGAAGTCAGCTTTTTCTTTGTACAATCTGACCGAATCCGGTATCTCTGATGCCTGGATGTGCCCTCCCATTCCGTTTATGATAACCTGCACTCCCATATCATTTGCTCTTTTTGCAAGGGCGGCATTAGTCTCTATCTCCATCAACTGGGCACTGTCTTTCAGATCATGGACACAACCGCTTCTCATGGTATTACCGAGTGAAAGGACAACATCGTTCTCCCGGAGTATCTGCATTATCTCATCAAAATGTTCTATGAATGGATTCTCACAATCGTTGAGAAGCATGAAGCTGCTGGTAAAGGAGCCGCCTTTGGATACCATACCCATGACTCTGCCGGAGCCTTTGAGATTTTCCAGCATTCTCCTTTCAACACAATGGATAAGTACTGAACTGACTCCCTCTTCAACATGTTTTTTGAGGTATGAAAGGATGTCATCAAAAGTGACATTGTCCATTCCACACTCAACAATCGTCTGGTAGATGGGAACGGTTGTAACAGGAAGCTCTGTGTTCCCAAACACCATCTTTCTGATGGCTGAGATATCTCCTCCCATGGAAAGATCGGTAATGGTCGCTGCACCATATTTCTGCGCGTTCTTCACCTTTTCCATTTCGGATTCAGGGTCAATTGCGGCTGAAGATGTTCCGAGGTTCACATTGATCTTGGTGCTGGCACCTTTGCCAATGGCAATAGGCGGACATCCCTTGCGTGTCATTATCACAAGGCTGCCATTTGCAACTCTCTCCCTGACAAGTTCTTCATCCATTCCTTCTTTTTTTGCAACTTTAAGCATCTCTGGTGTGAGGGTGCCATCCTTTGCATAGTCAATTTGCGTTTTTATCATTGGTTGTTCTTCCTGATGCCAGCCATTCTTAGTATGTTTGCTGTATTATCGTGTTTCCCAATGGGCATTATGTGGATTCCACGGCAGAGTTTATTTATTTCATCTATAGCTTCTGCACATATGGACATCCCTTCATCGATAGGTTTCTCAGCCTTTTCGATCCTATCTATAATTTCAGCAGGTACATTGATTCCCGGGATATTCTGGTTCATAAAACGTGCCATATTTGCGGATTTAAGCGGTATGACCCCGGCAATTATCGGAACATTGATATCGCCGATGGATTCCATGAAAGTTTCAAACTGCCCTATATCATAAACAGCCTGGGTCTGAATGAAGTCAATTCCTGATTTTGCTTTTTTCCGCAACTTCATCATCTGTGCGGTTTTCGAAGAATCAGTGTTTGTAACAGCACCCACCACAAAATCCGGTGGATTTTCTATTTTGTTCCCTGCAAGATCACAGCCTTCCTGCATATTTTTAATGATTGCAAGAAGCTGCACGGAGTCCAGGTCATAGACCGGCTTTGTCTGTGGATGGTCACCCTTCGTGGTGTGGTCCCCTGTCATCACACAGATGTTCCTGATGCCCATTGCATATGCCCCGAGCAGGTCGGATTGCAGTGCAAGCCTGTTCCTGTCCCTGCAAGTAAGCTGCATAATTACTTCATGACCTGCATCCACCAGTGCTTTGCTAACTGCAAGCGGGCTCATACGCATAATAGCCTTCTGGTTGTCGGTAACATTGAGTGCGTCAGCCCAGCCCCTGAGAAGTTCAGCATCAGCAAGAGATCCTCTCAAGTCGGTTCCTTTCGGGGGGCTGACCTCTGCTGTGATTAGAAAATCTGTTGATATGAGCTTGTCTTTGAAGGTTCGGAACATCGGGGAATTATATGTGTGTCTGGGTTTTAAAATCATCGCAACAGGCAATCAAGTCTTTCTTTTAAGAGCAGGTATTTCTGTTCATTTTCTGGATAGAGTTTAATCTCTCCGGGGTTGATGTCTAATTTGATAGCTTTTGGGTAATGGGATGCTTGATGTGCATTGTAAAAAAGCATCGTGAACAGTATAGTAGGAAAGATTGAAATTGCGATATTTATTGAGTTGTATATTCCGTATGATCCTATCATCCTATAGCTATCACTCAGATACATTATTGTGAATAACAGTATTATGAAACTCATTATTGAATAATATGATTTCCTGTATTTGTATACGCTATTATTGTAACTGACTTCTCCGTTTATTCTTTCTGCAGATATTTTGACTTCCCTGAAGAACGGTTTTTTAACAAATACCGAGCCATTATAAAGTGAGATCTCATGACGTGACATTAAATAGAATGCAGTCAACATCATACCATATATCAGAACAACACTGAGATATGTCCAGATGCCTCGATATAGATGATCGATCAAAGAGATGATGATGAAAGCTATTATCGTCGCTATAAAAGCACCCATGAATTGAAAGTCAACCATGCTCATGGGAACTCGCATTTCGATGATATCGTCTGAGGTGTCCCCATTAATCCTTTGTGAGGATGGTTGTGATTTTGGTGAATAAGCTTGATTTCTCTGAGTCATTAGTTCTCCTGCAGATTTCTGTTAATCATCATCTGAAAATCTTCGGGGTTATATGCATAGAATTTATATTTTCCAGTGCCTGTGATCACTTCTAAAATAGAAGGGAAACTGAGCCTTCTTTCCATATTGATGAATAATGAGCAAAAGAACACTATCAAAATAGAACCGGACAGAACAGAATGGAGTAGTGCTTCTGTAGGATAGTTGTTCAGGATATTTCTCTGGATAGAATGATAGGTGTTAGAGGTAAGATTCATTAAAAGAGCTACCATTATGGCACACCATAAGATTCGATACGTATGATGGATATTTTTCTTGATATGAACCTGGTTATGATATCAGGATTTGATATGAGTTCATCATGACCTTGCATTTCTTGGTACACTAGGTTCTCACACTACTCTCTATATTTATATGAGAATATGTGCTAAATATTTATCAACTTATTAATGTTTTATAGCCAAAACTTCCATTTGTCTGGAGCAAATGAAACTTATCTGAAGTAAAATAGTGTTTAAAATCAAAGAAATTGTATGCTCATTTTAATTCCAATTATCAGTTACTGAACAGATACAGATAAAGTAAACCACCTATCACCCATCCAAGTGGGTAGAGAATAGCTCTTTGAGGTGTTTGGTTTAATTCTCCTAACGTTTCCCACAAACCTTTATATTTGTGATTTTTGTACTTCTTAAGGTAAAAGGGGTATAATGACAAAAATGATACTACGGCGGTACTGGCTAATACTGGTCGATGTTCATTATTTCACCTTTTCTTTATGTTTCTGTGGCACTAAGATATGCATCTTCCAGTGAAAGAGAATTCTCAATGAGTTTGAAAACCTGTCCTCCATTGTCTACAATTAATTTGTTGATCTCCGGTTTTACATCTGTTTTAGAGTTAACATATATCTCCAGAATATTCTTCTCTTTTAATCTGGTGTCCACAACATATTCCATGTTTTCTACCAGTGATACTATTTCAGGGGACATGTTGTAGATCCCAACTGTAATTACTCCGTTTGACTCAAGCTGCCTTATGTCTCCAATTGCACCTTCAGTGATGAGCCTGCCACTCTTCAGGATTCCGACGTGTGTGCAGATCTCCTGCAATTCCAGAAGGTTATGGGATGAGACTAGTATTGTAATTCCATTATCATTACACTCGCGAATTATCTGTTTGACCTGCCTAACTCCAACAGGGTCAAGACCATTTGTGGGTTCATCCAGAATAAGGATCTTAGGATTATCTAGCAGGGCCTGTGCAATGCTTAGTCGTTTTTTCATACCATGGGAAAAAGAACCCACTTTTTTTGTCATCTCATTTTCAAGACCAACACGTTCCAGCAGAATTTCTGATTGTTCCTTTGCTTCACTCTTGCTAAGACCTTTCAGTCTGGCAAAGTAATTCATCTGGCTAAGGGCAGTGCGTTCATTGTAAAAATCAGAGTCTTGTGGGACGAGACCTATTATACTTTTAATTTTGTCTGCTTCCATATGCATATCCATATTTTCAATAATTATCTGGCCTTCATCGGGTATTGAAAGTCCTGACAGTATTTTTATGGTAGTTGTTTTTCCTGCACCATTTTGTCCCAAAAAGCCATATATGCTTCCCTTTTCCACATTTAGGGACAGATCTTTCAGTACATATCTTGCTTCGTATTTTTTGTACAGGTTCTTAGTGGAGATTGCCGTTGTCATTATAGTTCTCTCCTTTTAAATGTGAATACATCAATGGATAAAGTAGCAACTATAAAGAGTAGCATTGATAAGAGGTTCTGAACTACAGTGGAATACTCACTTATCTCGTAAGTGTTTTTCATAATTTCTGAAACTGCAAAACCGTAGTGATAAGGGGTTATATATTTCAAATACTCTGTTCTTCCCTGCACGGAGAAGTATATAGTTATTCCCAGTAATAGTGCAGACATTGTAAATGCCATCTTGCTGCTTTTTGAAAGAGTTGAAACAAAGATGAAAAGACTGGTGAAGCAACCTATGTACAGGCTTGAGAATATCCAGAAAAGAAACATTCTCTCCAGATCAAAGGTGCTAAATGACTGGTAATTGTACATTTGTCCCATGATGGCAACAACAAGAGCAAAGAATGTGAATATCAGGAATGAAAATAAAAACTTGGCCAGCACAAATGATTCTCTGTCTATTTTTGAAATTATATATCTTATTGTTCCTTTTTCTACTTCACCACTGATACTGTCAAATGCTGTTATTAATATGAAAAAAGGTCCTAAGAGCAATATTATCATGAAAGAAATATAGGTATACGGAATTCTTGAAGGATCTGAGAACAAGAATGGCAGTGATGGACTATAGCGCATTGCCAGAAAACAAATGAATGCCAATGCTCCACTGAAAAACCACACATGCTTGCTTTTTACTCCTTTAAACATCTCGTCCAGGGTAACAATTCCTATTTTTGATATGTTCATTTTGTGCCTTTCCTAAGTTTTAGCTGTATATTGGTATTTTTTAATTACGCTCATTGATTCTTTCTTTGTAACACTATACTGGCAGCTCAATATGCACAATTTATTAAGTATCCTGTTTTAGTATATTATCGTATCATAATGGCAAGTAATGCAAAAGTTGATGTTTCTCATCTAACTCACGTAATACCAATCTGTGTGGGGAGAATCTGTAAATTAAACCCGCATATCTCACTATATTGTTATAACGTGTGCTTCGCCAGTTATACTTTACTTTATTAACTTTTGATGGCAAAATAATATTATCTTAAAAAATAGTACTATTTCTCAGACTGATCATTTAGTTACTTCTTCCGCAATCCAGATCCTGTCCAGCAGGTCAAGCCTTCCGCTCTTCTCAAGCTTGTAGTAGATAAGCTCCCAGGCACAGTCCTTTTCAGGATCCACTTCACACTTCCCTTCAATAGCTCCACCACAGGGACCATTCAAAAGCTGTTTCGGGCACTGTCCTTTCGGGCAGATTCCGCCAAAATAATAGACATTGCAATTCCCGCACATGGCGCAGAGTTCAGGAACCACTTCTCCAAGTGACTTTCCTCCAAGGGATTCAGTATTATTAGAAGGGTATACCGGCACGTTTGCAACTGCCGATATAATAGAAACACCGCTACCACATGCCATTACAAGAATGGTCTTTGCATTCTTTACGGCAGGATTTTTTTCAACTAGCGCATCAAAGGATCCTACACTGCAGGCAGCACTTGGAATCACCCATCCCACTACATGTTTTCCTGCGTCTTCTAGTCGCCTGCTCATCTCAAGGACCTCGGGTTCACCTCCAACATGTATCTTTGCAGCACATGCATTGCAGCCTACAATAAAGATGTCATCTTCATCTTTTAATAGTTTCAGTATTTCTTCAAAGGGCTTTACAGATGAGATTATCATGTTTGCCTCATATTTCTCTCAGGTAACGATGTTCCACATCCATATCATTCTCAAGAGCCTCTGCTATCATCTCCGCAATGAGAGGGAGCTGACGTGCCTGGAATGAGAGCTTGTGGACAAGTTTCTCGAATTGCAGGAGTGTACCTATTATGATCACATCTGTCTTTTCAGTTTCATGGGATACGGCATCACGCTCAAGGGCAGCATCGCCACCTCTGGCCAGTATCTCCTGCTTGATTATCAGGGCTTCAGTAGTCGTGATATTGTTCACACGTATCACTTTACTTATGGTCTTGTTCTTCATGACCTTAGCACCTGTGCCTGTGACGCCCATACTTTTCATGAGATATTCAGCATCATCAGGGTGAACAATGTCTATTATGGATACTTCAAAGTCCCCGGATCTCACAGTATGTTCTTTTTTCCTCATTGCTCTTGCAACTTCAACAACGTCCTTTGTTTCGGGGATGTCATGTGTCCTTATGATATGTGCTCCTTTGTGAACAACGATCGCCGTTGCTGCCAGGCTACCGTATAACCTTTCACTTGCCGGTTTATGAAGTACAGCATCAATGCAGGATTTCCTTGAAATGGCCGCAAGAAGTGGTTTCTGGAATACTTTAAGGCTCTCGAACTGGTCGATGGTCTCAAAATCAAATATCGGGTCCTTTTCAGGGATCCATTTTCCGATGGCAGGGTCCAGTATGAGCTTATACGTATCCATTCCCTTTGAATCTGCTTTGGCAATAATGGATGCAAGGCAGTCCATGATGGCATCCATACCAATGGGATCCCCGGGAATTTCCTCTGATGCCATAACAACTGCAGGACAATCATATTCTACCACAACATCGATCATACGCGGGTCGGCGGTAAATCCCGAAACATCATTGATAATATCTGCGCCGTGTTTGAGGGATTCTTCTGCAACACTGGCATATATCGTATCCACGGAAACGAGAGAGTCTACATTGTCCTTCAGGATATCCAGGGCAGGTATCATACGGTTCAATTCTTCTTCCTCTCCAATTACAGGATTTGCAAGAGGCCATGTTGATCGAGCGCCTATGTCCAGCATGGTTGCACCGCTGTCAACCATTTTCTGTGCTGCATCAAGAAGAGAATCAGTACTAACAACCGAACCCTTGTAGAAGGATTCCTTGCTCAGGTTGATAACTCCCATTAGTCTTACAGGGTGCTCATCACCAACCTTCAAGCCGCATATATCTACATCAACAACCATTATTCAACCTGGTAGCATTAATTCAGGGTAAGATACGTAAAATAAATCAGACAAAATAGTATTAAGTTGATAAAATATAAATGTGCTTCTCAGGCATTTTTTGCTGCCGTAAGCACATGTTCCATAAGGATGGCGATGGTCATTGGTCCAACGCCTCCGGGAACCGGGGTTATGAGTGAAGCCTTCTTCACCACATTATCGAAATCAACATCACCATATACCTTACCGTTCTCTTCGGTGATACCCACATCAAAAATGACCGCACCTTCTTTTATCATATCTGCTTTGATAAGATGCTTGACGCCAGTTCCCACAACAAGGATATCGGCATCAAGGGTGAATTTCTTCAGGTCATCTGTGAAAACATGGCATACAGATACTGTTGCATTCCTGTTCACAAGCATTGCTGCCATGGGTTTTCCCACCACATTGCTGTGTCCGACAATAACTGCATGTTTACCCTGTATTGGCACATTATACTCTTCCAGTGCTCTTATAACACCTTTTGGAGTGCAGGGTACAAGACCCTCCTCACCTATCAGGAGTTTGCCCATATTGTATGCGTGGAACCCATCAGCATCCTTTGTAGGATCGATGGCGAGCATTGCAGACTTATCATCAAGATGTCCTGGAAGAGGTAACTGAAGGAGGATTCCGTGTATGTCCTCCCGTAGGTTCAATTCCCAGATTCGTTCCATGAGTTCTTCCTGGGTGGTGGATTCAGGCATATTGTGGTCTTCTGCATGTATGCCGACCCTTTCACATGCCTTGTGTTTAAGGCGCACATACATCTTGGATGCAGGGTCCTCGCCTACAAGTATTGTTGCAAGTCCGGGAGTGATTCCCTTCTCTGCCTTAAGCTGGTCGACTTCCTGCTTTACCTGTTCTTCCACTTTCTTTGACAGGCTTCTCCCATCTATTTTCCTAGAATCGTAGTTCTCTTCTGTCATGATGCAAACACCTGTGATATTGTCCCTATACAGGATTGCGTTTTAATGGTTTATTACTTATATATGGGGAATCCACTGCAAAGCTGCTCAACATCAGAGCTGATTCCATGGAGGACTGTGTCATTATTGAGGTTGTTGATAACTTCTGTTATGAATCCGGCAATCTCCTTCATCTGGTCTTCCTTCATTCCCCTTGTTGTTGAGGCGGGTGTGCCAATCCTGACTCCACTTGTGATGAACGGACTTCTTGTCTCGAATGGGATGGTGTTCTTATTGAGCACAATGCCTGCCTTGCTCAGAGCAGCTTCTGCTTCCTTTCCTGTGATGTCGAACTTGTTCAGGTTCAAAAGCATTACATGGTTGTCCGTTCCACCTGAAACGATATCAAATCCATTCTTCTGAAGTTCTGTTGCCAGGATACCTGCATTCTTTACGGTCTGGTACTGGTCTGCCTTGAAACTCTCTCCAAGTGCTTCCTTGAATGCAACAGCCTTTGCTGCGATAATATGCATGAGTGGCCCACCCTGGATTCCAGG
This sequence comes from Methanolobus sp., assembly GCF_016278385.1. Classification (GTDB taxonomy): domain Archaea; phylum Halobacteriota; class Methanosarcinia; order Methanosarcinales; family Methanosarcinaceae; genus Methanolobus. Next base: position 135,719 of record NZ_JADQBY010000028.1, on the reverse strand, counting down.
GAACACAGCCTTGTTAAGTTCTTTTGCATATTCTTCTTTGCACATGACCATTCCTCCCCTTGGACCTCTGAGGGTCTTATGGGTAGTTGTTGTTACAAAGTCTGCGTAAGGCACAGGGCTTGGGTGTGCCCCGGCAGCTACAAGTCCTGCGATGTGTGCGATATCCGCAAGCAGGTATGCTCCTACCTCATCAGCTATCTCTTTGAATGCCTTGAAATCAATTGTCTTTGAGTATGCTGAAGCACCACAAACTATCATCTGCGGTTTGTTCTCTTTTGCCATTTCCATCAGTGCATCGTAATCAAGGGCTTCTGTTTCCTTGTCAACACCATATGGAATTATATTGTAAAGCTGTCCTGCAAAGTTCACAGGGCTTCCGTGTGAAAGGTGACCACCGTGTGTAAGGTCCATGGACATTATAGTGTCACCGGGTTTGATTACTGAGAAATAACATGCCATATTGGCACCGGAGCCTGAGTGTGGCTGGACATTCACATGTTCAGCACCAAATATCGCCTTTGCTCTCTCAATGGCAAGGTCTTCTGCAATATCAACAAATTCGCATCCGCCATAGTAGCGTTTGCCTGAATATCCTTCTGCGTATTTGTTTGTCATTACAGAGCCCTGTGCTTCCATTACAGCGCGGCTTGCATAGTTCTCTGATGCGATCAGGTTCAACTTGTAATCCTGACGGTTTGCTTCCAGCCTGAGGGCTTCTGCAATATCCGGGTCAATTTCTAAGATGTAAGACATTGTTACCAACCGTTATATTTGAAGTAATATGTTTGTGAAAAACTTCCTGGTTTAACCAGTAATATATGAGTGTCAATTTATGTGTGTACTACAATTCGACCTTCCACTTTAAGTTTACCCTCAACGAATAGTTTGACTGATTCAGGGAAGATATTGTGTTCCTGCTCAAGTATTCTTGCTGCAAGTTCCTCAGCAGTATCCGTATCAAGTACAGGTACACATTTCTGGATGATTATGGGGCCTGTATCCATTCCTTCATCAACGAAATGCACCGTGCATCCGCTAACCTTTACACCGTAGTCAAAAGCCTGCTGCTGTGCGTGTAATCCTTTGAAAGAAGGGAGCAGGGCAGGGTGGATGTTTATGATTCGGTTTCGGTATGCTGAGATGAGGTCCTTTCCTATCAGACGCATATAGCCTGCAAGAAGCAAAAGATTTACATCGTTATCTTTTAGGACTTCCAACATTTCTTTTTCGTATTCCTGCCTATCGGAGTAATCTGAAGGATCTATAAAAACATCGGTGATTCCATGGTTTCGGGCACGTTCAAGTGCATAGGCCTCCCCAACATCGCTTATGACTACAGCTACCTGTGCGTTTTTAATGTAGCCGCTTTCGATATTGTCTATAATAGATTGAAGATTTGATCCTCTTCCTGAAACAAGTACTGCGATGTTGATGGTCATTGTTAGTTCTAAAAGGGATTTCTGTATATTAGCGTTTTGGATTTGTAAATGATGACTGTAAATATAAAAAAGAATGGTCAAAAATTAAACATGATACTGCAGATCATATCTCCGTATTGTGTTTCTTTGTCCTTTCGTTTATGAGGTCTGCCAGTTCATCAGTACCTGATAACTTGTCAAGTTCACATTTTTCAATAAGAACGGTGTTTTCAACTGTTTCTGACTTGATATGTCCATTTATGATAAAGACTGATTTCGTCCTTGTAACGCACGATATACTGCTCATGAGGTCAGCACGCTTTATCATTGCGCTGCTGTATGTACTGACACCTGTAAGAATAGTATCTGATGTATCTTTTGATATTGCCTTAAAAGGTGCCTGGCTCGTTGACATTACCTGGTAACCAAGGGTATGGAGCATGTTGAGGATTCCATCGTCAGGTTGTGGCTCTGATTTTTTTTCCACAGGCATTTCAACAGTGACATTCTTCTCAAAACGACGGAGTATATCAATGGATTTTGCCAGAGCGACATCCAGCAGTTCCTCAAGTTGGAGGACTATATCTATGGATGCATCCATGCCACCCTCTTCATATTTACTGATGGTCCTTCTGGATACTCCAAGTTCGGTGGCAAGGGCTCCTAATGACATGTCGGTCCTCTTACGGGCTTCTTTGAGTACATCACCATCTATTGAAACATAAAGTCCGCCAGGTGCTGCTGATACGAGAGGGGGGACTTCCTCTACAAAATAGTCATAAAGGGTTTGAACACTTACTGCAGGGATATCATAGCGCATGTAAACTACGCTGTCTTCAAGCATCTGGTCCCGGGTCTTAGCACCTATAAGTATTGCAGTCCCACCAAGATAAAGTGCAAGACTTTTCATTTCCCTGGCTGTTTCTTCATTCAGTCCGTCAATATTGTACAGAACTTTACAAAAAAGAAGAATTTGATTATTCCTTGCTGCAAGATCAAAGCTTCGAGGTCGAATATTGCATCTCTTTGATACAATGAAGCCTGCTTGCTGTAATACATCAACTATCTGATGTATAAGGATTTCTTTTGTCATGACTAAATAGGCATTGTTTGCACATCTATATAAACGTGTCCGGAAGCTGTCTGTTTTTACTATTGTGCACGGTGTTTTCAAAATTTCAATGGGAGTAGTGTAGGAAATTATTTTTCACGTATCCTTTCTATTCTCTCAAAAAGTAGTTATGCAGTAGTTGCTGGAAACTTGGGTTGTGAAGAGGATAAGGGTGCAGAATTGCACGCACTTCTTCCGATAATCGAAGAAGGTAATATCTGATTTTTAGAGAATCATTTAACAATAATCAATCATATCAGATATTGTCCAATGAGCAGTGAATACACTAAAATGATTATTGGCATTGACGACACAGATTCTCGGGAAGGTATGTGTACTACATATCTCTGTGCCCTTTTAAGGGATGAGTTGTCATCTTTTGCGAAGATCATAGCAGATCCTATACTTGTTCGCCTTAATCCTACTATTCCATACAAGACCCGTGGGAATGCATCAGTTGCATTGTTTGTGCAGTGCAGGGAGCCAGAAAAAGTAGTGGAACATGTAACCCAAAGGGTCGCTTCCATGGCATGCATGGACAATGAGAACACCAATCCTGGTATTGTATTCATTACAGGTGAGCAGTTTGAAATGGTAAGAAACAGGCTAAGTGATTTTTTCAGGCGTGCTGTTAAAGAAGTTATCGCAATAGATGAAGCAAAAAAGCTGGCTTGTGACCTTGGACTTCGTTTTAAAATATTCAAGAATGGCCGTGGACTTATAGGTGCTCTGTCTGCTTGCGGTGCAATGCTTGACCCTGAGTGGGACCATACATATGAGTATCTGGCGTACAGAGAAAAAGATGCCTGGGGAACTCAACGTATTGTTGACGGCAAATCTCTTTTTGAAGCAGACCTGCACACATATCCGGATACATGGGATACAGTGGATTTAAGAAATGATATGGTTGTTTGTGTACCACACTCCGGTGATCCTGTTCTTTATGGAATAAGGGGAAAGGATGCATCTTCGGTGGAAAAAGCCGCATCTTTTGTAATCTCCGAACCGGTGGAACGTATCTGTACATATCGTACAAACCAGGGTACTGATATGCATCTAATTGCAGTTCCAAAGATAAGTGAAATAGAGGAAATGCATTCCTATATCCTTGAAGGCAATGTCTGCTGTGAGCCTGAGACTATCAGGGGTGGGCATACTATATTCCCTTTACAGGATGATGAAGGGGATACTATTGATTGTGCAGCCTTTGAGCCAACAAAGAATTTCAGGGAAATGATTCGTAAAATCATTCCTGGTGACAGGGTTGTGGTTTATGGCAGTGTTACTGAAAAAACAATAAATATTGAAAAAATAAAGGTTATCAGGCTTGCTGCAAAGTATGAAACGTTCAACCCCGTCTGTCCTTCTTGCGGTAAGCGAATGAAATCTGCCGGCTCCGGTCAGGGTTACAGGTGTAAAAAATGCGGTACCAGTTCTTCGGTTACAGAAAAGTCTAAAATAGAAAGGGAACTTGAACCTGGATTCTATGAGGTGCCGCCCTGTGCCAGAAGGCATCTTGCAAAACAGCTTCTGAGATTTGAAAAAGAGAATGTGCCCGTTTTCCCGGCCAGGTGATTGATTTTAATTGTATTATCTAAGGGACTTTAGTTCTGCTATGGCAGGAGCTTTCTGCTTATGCAGGTTCACATTGACGCGTTTTATTACGGAATCACGCTGTGTGTTTGTAAGTCCAAGTGTGTTCTGTGCAACCTGTGGAGTTTCTCCCTCCAGTAAAAGTGCAAGGAACCTATCTACCAGTTCGTAGGTGATACCCAGTTCGTCTTCATCGGTCTGGTCTGCCCATAATCTTGCAGATGGTGGTTTGCTGATAATTTCCTCCGGAATGCCCAGAAGAGCTGACATTTCCCTGACCTCTGTTTTGTAGAGATCTCCAATTGGTTCAATGTCAACGCCACCATCGCCGTATTTTGTAAAATATCCTAAGAGTATCTCAGTTTTGTTGCCTGTACCCATTACCATTCTTGACATAGTGTTCGCATAATAATAAAGGATACACATGCGTGTCCTGGCTTTGAGATTTCCGTTTGCATGTGAATTTGAAGGTGAGCTTTCAGGAATTGTGTTCATGTATCCGGAAAGTATCTCTGAGATATCTACTGTCTTGAATTCAATGCCAAGCCTGCTTGCCACTTCGGTCGCATCGAGTACATCTTCCGCAGGTGTCAGGGTAAGTTCCGGCATGTGTATCCCAAGTACATTCTCTTTTCCCAGGGCTTCAACCGCCAGGTATGCTGTAAGTGCGGAATCTATACCTCCGCTAATTCCGACAACTGCCCCTTTTACACCTGCTTCTTTTGTTTTTTCTCTGATGAATTCAACGATGATATCTTTAGCCTTAGAGATGTCCATAGTATCAAGCCTTTCAATCTTTTAATTGTGAATGTTCTCAATTATACTTATCTGTTGGTTTTTGATGAAAAGAGTTTGATGCGTTCTTCGGTTATGTCATAGTCGATAAGTTCCATGGAAAGCTTTGTGCCTCTCATCTTGGGATGGATGTAAAACTGACAAAGAATTAATCTATATTCAGAAAGTATCTGCTACTATTATGGAATATTACATTGCAGATTCTGCAGTCTTCATAATGGGAGCCGGAATCGAAGCCCATAGAATGATAACCATCCCTTCGGTTGTCAATGAACTGAAAAGTAATGAGGCATCAATGCGTTTTGAGCTTGCCCGTGAAAACGGAGCTCGTGTGGAAATGCCGGAAACCCGGTTTCGTGAAGCTGTCATGAACGTTGCAAAAGAGACCAGGGATTGTGACGAATTGTCTGTAACCGATGTTGATATCCTTGCTAAGGCACTGGAATACAAAGGAAGCTCCGTTCTTCTGACGGATGATTATGCAGTACAGAACGTTGCCAGAATTCTGGGTATAGAAGTGAAACCAGTAGCCCAGAAAAAAATAAAAGATGTACTGGTATGGCAAAAAGAATGTGTGGGTTGTCGCAGACGCTTTGATAGTGGCGATATCTGTCCGGTCTGTGGTTCATCCCTTAAGAAAAAGCGTAAAAGAAAAATATAACATCTCAGTTGTTATATAATAAATTATAAGTTAAACATGAATATGCGGGATTCATATGAAGAATATTGATAAACTAATACAGAAAGCCCTTGAATTGCAGGCAAATGGTCTTGTTACAAGGCAAATTGCAGATGAACTTAACGTTTCCCGGGAAACTGTCACGTGGCTGCTGACCCGTTCTAAAAAGGAAGAAGTATCTCCTGCACCCAAGGATATATCGGTCAACTGGAGAAGCATTGGTAAAAGTGCATTCAGAACACGGCATGTCGGAATTGCTATGTGCGACATGATACTTGACACTGTGGCAGCTACAGGTAACGACATAGACCTTGTTGTTGGAATCGGTCTTAGTGGTGTTCCCCTTGCAACACTTATAGCAGAGGAGCTAGGCACTGAATTATCCGTTTACCATTCTTACAATGAGCAGGGCGATGGGTCCAAGCTACAGGGTGCATTCAGCAGGAACTTTGCAAGTATCAAAGAACAGAAATGCGTCATAGTGGATGATGTAATTACTACTGGTAACACTATGAATGATGTTGTAACTCATCTCAGAAGCTCCGGCGCAAAACCGGTTGCAATTGCAGTACTTGTAGACAAGAGTGGTTCAGAAACATTGTCTGAAGTTCCGGTGAAAGCACTTGTACGTATAGTACGTGTGGACTAATTTTATCTTAGAGTAAAAAAAGTGTATAGATTTTAGAGTAGGAGTTATTCAACTCCTACGGAACCTATTTTTTCTACAAGTTTAGAGAGCACATCTGTGCGCATACCCTCTACGAATTTTATACTTCCTACAACAAGGTGTCCTCCTCCGTTGACTCCGCCACCTTTTACTTCCTCGTGAAGTTCCCTGACCATTTGTGGTATGTTCATCAGGACACCCTTTGAGCGTATGACTGCAAAGTCCGGACCATATCCTATGGTTATGACTGGTTTGCCTTCATATTTCCTGCAGAGTTTGTCGTGGACTTCTCCTGATGTCTTTCCAGGTGGCGGGAATGTGAATTTGTGAGCATAGTTCTCAACATCCAGCACGTTAAGGATTGCACCGTTAGGTAGATCCTGGGCTTTCACGTGGGCCATACAGACATCCAGCTGCTCGGCTATCATCTCGTTCGCCTGCTCGCACAGAAGGTTGACGAGATTTTTGTGTATGGTATGGTCTCCAAAGTCCAGTATATCATCAATGATGCCCTTTCCGTTGTTGAACTTAAGCCAGTATGCTTCAAAGTCAAGTGCAAGTGCCATGTCCTTAAGATCCTGGAGTGAGTACCTGTCAGATACCATCTCTATGTATTTCTTGGCTTCTTCGGCTTCTGAGCGGTCACCTACTGCGGCCACCGCAGGCAAGTGATCAATTTCTTTTTCCACTTCGATATTTATCATGCGTGCGACCTCGGTACAGAGCATGCCTGCCGTCATACCGAAATCTCCTCCAACATGTGCCGGGTTTACGTGTGCTATAAGATACTTGTCAACTTCTTCATCCGGGTGGTGATGGTCTACAACTATCATCTGGATGCCGTATACCCTTGCCTGTTTCATTGCAGGAACATCTTCCATGGTAGATCCATTATCCACACTTACAACAAGTGGCATCTTTTGTCCATGCCTTGCAACATCTTCAAGTGCATAACTAATGTCACGAACAACATCCATGACCTCATAGAATGGTGCCTTAGAAGGTGCACGTTTGTAATAGTGATATTCCCCGTCCTGCCCATTCACTTCTCTTATGAGTGGAAGGATGGCTTTCTCGATTGCAAGAGCAGCTGTCATTCCATCGGCATCGGCATGGTGGCGCAGGAGGATAGGTGTGGATTTTATTATCGCTTTCCTGATCTCTTTTGCAACCTTTTTCATAGCTGGTCTGAGTTTTTCAAGAACCTCGCTTTCAACCATGTATTCGATCTCATAGGGTTCTGCCCTTCTGTCAATGGCAGCTTCTATGCGCTTGAGTATTTCAGCTTCTTTTGGTCCGCTGAGTCTTTTCATACTCTGGATCTCAAGCTGGACACTGCCGCCACGGGCAGTTATTTCTCCTGTGGCTGCGACCATCATATCAGAATCAATTTCCGCATATGCTCTTTCACCAGCGCTTTCAAAAGCAGCACCGGAAATCTGTCCTGTTTCATCGGCAATTGTGAAAATAGTTGGTCCTGCTGTTTGTTTGACTTGGATTACTTCTCCTTCTACTCTTACTCTCTGGCCGACCATTTGAGTCATTTCATTTGCCAGCTTTACAGGCAGATCCTTTTCAAGTTCCACAGTCTGGTAATCTTTAAGCTTGCGTGGTACCAGATCCATTTTTCCTCTTGGTTTTATTTCCTTGACGCTTACTATTACAGCTTCACCGACTTCAAGAGGTCCCGTCATATTGCTGGTATGAATGAGTCCTCTAAGGCTGGAATTAAGGTCTACAAAAACTCCGAAGTCTGCAATGTTCCTGACAACCGTATGGTACATTTTTCCCACTTCAAGTTCGTCCAGGGTGCATGAATTGTCAAGTTTGTAAACTACCTGTTTCTTTGCGCATGCCTGGCATACTTCGTTTCCTTCGTATAGTCTTTCCATATTTGTTCCGCATATTTTGCATTTATAAAAAGCACCTTTTCCGGAGCATGTGGCACAGGTTTCCCTGGTCTCCATCTCGCCTTTTCCTTCACAATTGTTGCAGACTGAACCATTTTTCAAAAAACTTGCCATGTCCTTTTCTGAAAGTTTCATGAAGTCTACAGACTTTGATTTCCCAGTCCCTTTGCACTCGGGGCATTTGGCTGTGCCAGTTACACTATAGCCTTTCCCGTTGCATTCTGTACATTTTTCGCTCATTGTATCTAGTGTTAGATAGTATATGTAGGATTTATGTGTTTGCTTGTGTCTGGGGGTAATAAGTCTGCATAGATTTATATATGTTATTTATATATCATGCTCTTGGTGTGGTTTTGGAAAATTAGTTTGAAATTATTAACATCAAAATCAATCACATTAATAAACGATAAATGAGTTCTATAATCTGTTGGGTCTGAAATGTTATTTCAATAATAACAACCGCTTTCATGTTTTCGTGTACATCCCCTCAAACAAGAATTCAGACCCAGCCCTCTATATAATATTTATTTTATTTTATTTTATTTATTGTCCTTCGAAAGTCTGTTCAGTCAAGTCACCGGTATATTTTTAAGAAGTAGGCTCTTTATATATGATATACTTAAGTTCACCCAGGAGAGTGGTTAATATATGGCTTTAATTGATTTTATTTTTCCTTTAGCTATTGTCGCAGTTTTTATACTGTCCAAAGCTATCAAGATCGTAAATGAATATGAACGTGTAGTTATCTTCCGTCTTGGAAGACTAAGTGGGATAAAAGGTCCGGGCCTGTTCCTGATTATCCCTATAATTGATACTGTTGTGAAGATTGACCTTCGTGTGGTTACCATTGATGTGCCTAAACAAGCGGTCATAACAAAAGACAACGTAACAGTGGCCGTTGATGCAGTTGTCTATTATCAGGTTATTGACCCTTCAAAAGCCGTCAATGAGGTTGAGAACTTCAAGTACGCTACAGCCATGCTTTCACAGACAACATTGCGAGATGTTATCGGCCAGACAGATCTTGATGATGTACTTTCAAAAAGGGATGCTATCAACAAGAGCATTCAGGAGTCACTGGATATTTCTACAGACCCATGGGGTATCAAGGTTACAAGTGTTACTTTAAGGGATGTCAGTATTGATGATACAATGCTGCGTGCAATTGCAAAGCAGGCAGAAGCAGAGCGTGAAAAGCGGTCCCGTATCATACTTGCAGAGGGCGAGTTCATTGCCGCTACAAGGATGAAAGATGCGGCACGCCTTTACGAGGAAGTACCGGTTGCAATCAAACTCAGGGAACTGCAGACATATGCCGAAATAGCAAGGGAAAAAAATATGATCGTCGTAGCCAACCCAAGCAATGTTGGGGAAATTGCAGCCCTTTCTAAGGCCTTCGCTAAGAAAGAGTGAAAGGAGGAAACATGAGACACAAGTGCCGGTCATACCTGAGCACTTTTCTTTTTTTTATTCTGCTTCTGTCCCAGTTCTCAGGTCTTGCATGTGCAGCCAGCCAGCAGAAGGTATTGGTGCTTGATATATCAGACTCCATTACCCCAGTTTCCGATGACATTGTAGCTGATGCCATTGCCTTTGCAGAAAATGATGATTACGAAGCTCTGGTGATTACACTCAACACTCCCGGTGGTGGACTGGATGAAACCCTTGACATCATTGAACAGATAGCTGTGACCGATGTCCCTGTGATAGGATTTGTTTATCCGGAAGGGACAAAAGCGTGGTCTGCAGGTACTCTTATTTTAATAAGTACGGACATAGCCGCAATGGCCCCCTATACTATTATGGGTTCTGCACAGCCGGTTACAGTAACTGCCAGTGGTACTGAACCTGTTGAGGAATCAAAGATTATCAATGCTCTTGTAAAAAGGGCGACTGAAAATGCGAAGCAGCACGGTCGCAATCAAACGGCTGCAGAGGAGTTCATTACCAAGAACCTGAATCTTGATGCTGATACTGCACTTGAGTATGATGTTATTGAATATGTTTCTCCTTCTATTGATGATCTTATGACCCAGATTGACGGGGAAAAGGTAAAAGGAAAAGTTCTCAATACCGACGGTGCGGATATCACTTACTATGAACCGTCTCTGCGTCTTGCGTTCATGAATATCATATCAAACCCGATAGTTTCCTCGCTGCTCCTGCTTCTTGGAGTTTATGCGATAATACTAGGAATATCAAATCCCGGCTTTGGAGCTGAACTTTTCGGCATAGTTGCCATTGCTCTTGGGCTGATAGGAACCGGTTTTGATGTGAACATCGGTGCTCTGTTCCTCATAATAGTTGGTGTGTTTCTGCTTGTACTGGAATTCCAGGCTCCGGGTTTCGGGGTTTTCGGAATAGCGGGTTTTGTATGCATAATTGCTGGCAGTGTGCTGCTGGCTCCAACGGATTTCCCTCGCAACTATACTCCTGCTGAGTTTCAGAAGACACTGATCATCTCGGTCTCAGCTCCGACTGTAGTCCTGGGTATTTTCCTTGTTTTTGTTATTTACAAGGTATTCGAGGTCAGAAGAAAAAAACCCTTGTTTGGTGAGCTGATTGGTGACAGCGCACAGGCTCTTGATCCCATCGGGGATGGACAGGAAGGTTATATTCTCCATCGTGGACAACACTGGAAAGCACGCTCTTCTGGTCTGATCGAGAAGGGGGATAAGGTCAGGATAGTCGAAAAAGATGGTGTGGTGCTCGTTGTTGAGAAATTAAAAAATGAGGATGATTTGAGTGAATTAGATAAGTAAGAAAGGTAAACCCTTTCTACTTACTTTTTACTATTTCTATTACACGGCGTTTCTTTTCGATGGCATTGAGTGCTGCCTTGTCAATGGCTTTTTTCATTTCATCATAATCACGCGGGTTCTCGTCGCCAATCATTTTCTTGATGGGTGTGTAAGCTGATTCCCTGAAGCGTGGTGTGAAATCCCTTACCTGTCCGTCAATTGTTATTTCAGAGCCTGTGCCTTCAATTACTTTTCCGATAACAGCAATGTCTACATCTGCACTTCGGATGGTTTTCATAATATCTTCAGCATATTCCTCGGGCGCAATAATGAGTAAAGCATCAAGGGATACTCCAAGATAATCTATTTCCAGTGATTCAAGCATCTCAAGGACAACCGGATTGACGAGTTTTCTCATTTCCTTCTCTTCGAACACCAGTTTCACGCCAGCGGTTCTGGATATTTCCTTAGCATCTCCTCGAATGCCACCGTTTGTGACATCTGTCATTGCATGAATATGTTTAACAAGGCCGGAATCCAGCAGTTTTTCGCATGCTTCCAGGAACTTGATGTTGATGGTTTCATCCACAACATCATGCATGTCATAATATAGTGCTGTTGTGGATATGGTTCCGCCACCAGCACCTTCTGTCATGAGTATGACGTCTCCAACTTTTGTCTGCTCACGTGATGTAAGGTCTGCTGAAACTCCTACGGCACCGACTGCCCCTGTCATACGCTCGCCTATGACCATGTCACCACCTATTCTCAGGGTGCTGCCTGTTATAAGTGGAATGCCTGATAGTTCTGCGACTGCTGTGATGCCTGCAATGTGATCGAATATCTTACCTACATCTCCGTCATCGGCAACATGTATGTCTGATAGCATTGCAATGGGTCTTGAACCCATGACATATACGTCACGCAGGGCTGCTCTTGCAACATGGAATCCTGCAAGGAATGAATAATCGCTAAGTCTTGAGTGCATTCCGTCCACGGTGAGGATTATGTATTCTCCTCCGTCGGATCTGACAACTCCTGAGTCGTCAAGATGTGTGGTATCAACAACTGCTTTTGTTTTGCCAATTACTTCGGCAATCTTTTCATGGGTGTAGAAGTCTCCAAGACCCCTTGAGCCGACACCAAACTCTCCCATTGTTACGCCGGAAACAGTTGGTTCGAGCACATCTCCTTTTAGTACAAGGGTAGCCTTTGCTTCGGTTATGGTTGCCTGTGCCAATTTACGGGCGTGTTCAGGACTTGTTTTCTTTACCTCCAGTATCCTGGCGGTGAGTCTGTCCTCGATGTCAGGCTCGTTGTTTTTAAGCCCCCGTTTTGCGTAGCCTTCAATATCCATATTATCATCTCTTAGCACATAGCAACAAAGTTCTTCAACATTTTCAGGCCCACGTCTCCGCTTTTCTCAGGGTGGAATTGGGTTCCTATGACATTGCCCGCATCATTGACCACGGCGGCTGCAAAGTCCGTGCCGTATTCACATGATATTAGTGTGTTCTTCTCTCCAGTGTCAACGTAATATGAGTGGACAAAATAAACAAATGAACCATCAGGTATGCCTTCAAAAAGTGGGTGTTGCTGTGTTATTTTAATAGAGTTCCAGCCCATGTGCGGAACTTTAAGGTCTGAGTGCGGGAACCTGAGCACCTGACCCTTAACGAGGTCAAGACCGTCTGTGAGGCCGCCTTCCTCTGATGTGCTCATCATCATCTGCTGTCCCAGACAGATACCAAGCATCGGCTTGCCTGTTGCAACATATTCATTGATAATGTCCCGTACTTTCTCTACGTTCTTCATTGCATCCCTGAATGCGCCGACTCCAGGAAGAATAACGCCATCTGCATTTTTTATTTCTGCAGGGTCACTTGAAATAAGTACGCTGGCACCTGCGTGTTCAAGTCCCTTTTGAACACTCCTGAGGTTGCCAAGTCCATAATCGATGATTACTATCTTCTTCATGTGAGAATTAAAGAAGGGTTTTGGTACATGAATGTAACGATGTGGGTTTTAAATCATTTATGTGGTTTCAACTTTGGTTTAAATAGTAGAAGATGAGATTTATTAATAATCACTATCAATAGCATATCATACAATGTGCTAAATTGATAAATCAAAGACTTAGCAAATGCAGTAATTTTGTTTAAAAATTATTTGCTTTGTATCTGTGAGGTATAAATGACCATTCTAGAAATAATAACTCTAGCGAATGCTATGTTCAAACTAATATGTAATTTTGAAGCGTTGATTAACAAACAGAAAAGAAAAAAGTTATGAAATGTTGATCTCTACATATTTTTGTGATGTGTTATTTTGCATGTTACTCAAAAAGTGTTTGGCTAGAATTTCATATTTCACTACTCTGGTTTAATGTTTTTCAGTTTTCTCACGCTAATACTACATGATTACTATCTTTGTGTGATAATGAAAGAGGTATTTGTTACACATGAATGTAACAATAATTGTTTATTGAAGGGAAAACTATTTGCCTTTGAGTGGGCAGTATCAAAAGGATATCGGTTAATTCAAACATTCATATTTTAAAAGGTGATATAATATGCCAGGGGACAATATTACAGAAAACTTAAAAGATATGGCTCTTGAATTGGGCACAGATTTTATAGGTATAACTGGTTCATCTGCATTTCAAAGTTCGGATTATGTTGGAAACAAGCCTCAGGATGTTATGCCAGATATGAAGTCTGTGGTAATACTCGGTGTTTCTGTGCCAAACGGAGCTTTTGATACATTGCCTAAAGGAAGAGCTGAATATACCAATACTCTCATGGCAGCCACGGCTACACTCAGGGTAATTGCATTTCAGGTAGCAAAATTTATTGAAAGAAAAGGATACAAGGCTACGATAGCTCCAAGTGAAGGCAGTGAGTTTGGTTACTGGTATGCTGATCGTGAGACTCTAAAAGCAGATTTTTCTTTCAAATATGCATCATATCACGCAGGTCTTGGGAATTTTGGCATGAATCATCTTCTGATCACAAAAGACTTCGGGCCAAGAATACGTATGACTGCTATACTCACAGATGCACCATTTGAAGATGATGAGGTTATTCAGTTGCCTCTGATCAATGACGCATGCAGAGGCTGTATGAAGTGTATCGAAATCTGTCCTGTTGATGCTCTTACAGAAGAGGGAGTAATTCACAGGGAAAAATGTGCAGAATACATGTTCGATGTTCTTGGGGGACTGAGGTGCGGCATGTGTTTAAAAGTGTGCCCACTTTATTGATTTTTTGCATTGTTCTCTAATCCACGATAATTATAAAAATCAGAATCAAATCAATAAATTTATATCTAATGTATCTTTTTTAGCATTCGGTGATTTTTTGACCATTCTTGAAAAACTCTTTAATGACGATAGAGCTATTGAGCTTCCTATCAATATCGTTGTAATGCTGGTGGTTGGTATGGTTGCCCTTGCGGCACTTGTTGCGATAATTCCTCCACCCACGAAAAACATGTCTGTAACAATTGACAGTGCAGGCGAACAGGGTGCAGGTATGAACCCCGGTAACACTGTAATTGTAGATTCTGCAACTGCAGGTGCTCCTTTTACAATAGATGTGGCAATATCTGTTGTGGATCCTGATGGTTATCCTGTCAGAAATGCAAATGTTGTATTACGAGGCCTTGGTGGCGTTGCCACAGGTGTCACAAATGATGCCGGACAGTGCACTCTTACAACAGTCACTCCTGGTGGTGCACAGGTCAACCTTGGTTCCAATCAGAATGAAGGGGCAATGGACCTGACTATTTCTGCCAATGGTTTCTATGATTTTGAAAAGACAGATGCTGTAATAGTAGTCAGGACTTCATGATCCTGACTTCTCTTCTATTTTGCAGGTTTACATGTTATCAGATGATTCTACATCCGTAGGGCTTCCAATAAGGATCGTAGTTCTTACTATTATTGGCATGATAGGCATTTATTCAATACTTACTGCTGTAATGAGCACACCCTTTGTCCCTGATTCAATGTTTGCAGCCTCAAATTGCAGCAGCTTCAATATCACAGGAACGGCATCAGATTCTCCTGACCTGTTGGTTAGTGTTTTTGACAATGACGGAAGGCCTGTAGGTGGTGCCAATGTCATTGTATGGGGACCACGCAGGGAAAAAGTAGTAGGTGGAGTTACAGATGGCAATGGTGAATTCCATTATCAGCTTACAGGGATTTCCCTGCCTCAGGGTAAAGCAGAAGGTTACCTTTCAGTAAAGGTGATGGAAGAAGGTTATCTGGATTATACAAACGATTTCCTGGTTAAGGTAAAAAAGGTATGAGCATTTTAATTTCAGAATGCTCATTTGTTTATTTTATTTTATTTTTTCAGACGTTCTTGTTGTTTACCATGTAGAACTTCATGAACACAGCTGTTGCGAATACCAGAGCAATAGTAAATGAGAAATTGGCTGATCTTATAATATCCCAATGTCCTCCAGTGATGAGAATTCCGGTAATTACAAGTATTAATGCTCCTACAACACCCGATAGTTCCACAGGAACCTTCACAGAACCTATATTGATACGGTTATGGTTCTCAGCTTTCTCAAGGCGCATGTTGAGCTGTGATATCTCATTCTTTATTTCAACCGTGAGTGGTTCTATATCAGTTAATGTCGGGGGATGCCTTTGCTCTAATCGTTTGTGGAGTCTGGAATTATCTTCCTTAATTTCAGCGATGTGTGACTTAAGAACAGTAAGCTGGGAATCAAGATCTATCAACTTTTCCTCAAGGATAATGTTTTTAGAATTGTTTTCTTTTAATTCCTCGATTTCAGTATTGATAATAAAGATCTCTTCTCTTGTGTCCCTGATAGCTTCCTCAAAATCAATATTGTACTCCGGTATCGTATCTTCCGGGGGCACGTCTACAGAAAGTCTGCGTTCCACCGCACGCAATCGTTTTTCCACGCTTCGGACGGTCTGGTCAAGAGAGTGTAACCTGCCGTTGATGTCTTCTTTTATCTGTTTTTCGTTTTTCATATGGTCTGCCACCAACAGACCAGTAACTTTCTCAAAGGTATAAAAATACTTCTATTTCATCTCAGATGTTTGGAGAGTGATGTATTCAGGTTTAACGTCTACAATATAGTACTTTCTGTCATCCAGTACAATGGAAGTGGACTTTTTAGGAAAGAAAAAGTTAAGGGCATGCCCTTGATAACCTTTTGAAAAAAGAAGTCCCATGGAGAAAGTGCTCTCCGATGGCATGCCGCAGTACATCATATCCTGTGATGTTCCGAAAATGCTGCTTTTGATGTTTTTTCTTTTTCCTGTTTCAAGGGTGAATGTCTCGTTCATTACTGATCCTGCTTACCAGCAGATACCACTGTAATCGATCTCAACACTGAGCCTTTCAGGCTTTATCATGTGTCTGCCATCGATGACAATTCTGTTTGCCATAACGTTGAACTCTTTGTCCAGCTCCCTGAACTCGCTCCATTCTGTCATTATAAGGCATCCATCGGCCTCTAAGAGGGCCTCGGATGAGTTCTTGCAATATGTGATCTCCGGGAAGAGTTTCTTCATGTGTTCCTCAGCCATGGGGTCATATGCCGCAATATCCGCTCCAAGACGCTGAAGTTCAGCTATTACAGGAATGGAACGTGACTCCCTTATGTCATCCGTGTCGTTCTTAAAGGCAAGACCAAGCACGGCTATTCTTTTGCCTTTGAGTTTGGTGACCTTTTCCTGAAGCAGTTCGATCATTTTCAGGGGCTGCCTGTCATTGACCTCAACCACGGACCTGAGCAGTTGTGGCTCGTATCCGATATCCTTTGCTTTGCCTATGATGGCTTTGACATCCTTAGGGAAGCATGAACCTCCAAAACCGGCACCACTGTTAAGGAACTGGCGCTCTATCCTGAAGTCTGTTCCCACGGCATCCATGACCTCATAGGTGTCGATACCAAGCTGTTTGCAGATGTTACCTACTTCGTTTGCAAAGGATATCTTGGTCGCCAAAAATGAGTTGTTGACGTATTTGATCATCTCGGCTGTCCTTGGATTGGTGTGTGTGACCTCACAGTCAAGCTCACGATAGAGTTCGGATACTACAAAGCCTGATCTTTCATCAATTGCACCAACAACTATCTTGTCAGGGTTCATGAAATCATAAACAGCCTTGCCTTCTCTCAGGAACTCGGGGTTCATTGCAATTCCAAAATCCTTTCCTGCCTTCTTACCTGAGTATTCCTCAACGATAGGCAGTACGACCTTCTCGGTGGTCTCAGGCACCACCGTGCTCTTGACAACAACGACATGATAGTGATCCTTCTTCGCAATCGCCCTTCCAAGGCTGGCACTTGCAGCCTTCACAATGGAAAGATCGATGTTCCCAAATTCATCCGATGGTGTCCCCACGCAGATAAATGATGCATCAGAGTTCTGCACCGCATAATCATAATCTGAGGTTGCAATGAGACTCTTTTGTGTGTACTTTGCCAGCAGATCATCTAGTCCCTCTTCCCAGATGGGTGCAATTCCTGCATTGATCTGTTTTACCTTCTCCTCGTCAATGTCAATACAGATGACCTCATGGCCAAGGTCTGCAAAGCAAGCGGCTGAGACTGATCCAACGTAGCCTGAACCTATGATTGATACTTTCATGATGAGATTCTCCTTGTGATGTAAATTGTTTGGAAGTGTATATTAGGTTAATGACTATCTTATTATTAATGAAACCTTTAGCCCAGTTTAGCCTATTAATTGCTTGATGTTGTAATATACTCATAAATCGAATCTTCAACAGGATGATTCATCCGATATTTTACTTTTACAACTGACACTTTTCTATTATTTTCATCAACCAACGTAGCTTCTTCGAAGCTTTCATCAATAGGAGTCACATCACCCATATAATAGAAATCATTGCTTTCTCCATTACTCTTTTTGATGAATAAAAGCAACCTAAGACCATTTTTGTAATTTCGAATGGTAACGACATCTTTGCTATCCAATTTTCTTCTAGATTTAGACATCCATTCGAATTCAGAATTATTGACAAATCCTTCTTCATATTTCGTAGTGCTTGATATATGCTCTTCTTTGTGATAGTTTACAAATATTGGACAATTCGTTTTTTCAGGACTGATGAGATAACCTCCAACATTTTGTGCTAAAGGATTCTGCTCCCAATTTAGAATTCTAAAAACATCTTTCCTGGAATATTTCTGATACAATAGGAAACCATCAACATACTTATCTTTGTCAAAATTTCGATAGTAAATTGTTTCAGAATAGTCTAGCATATCATTTAGAAAAAGCAAGAAAGTTTCATTTTTTAGTGTATTTACAAATTGATCACTAAATGAGAGCATTCCGTTTTGATAAGAAACGATGTTTAAATCGTATATTTCACCAACACTAACTAGATTACCATTGTGCTTTTCAGTTACAAAGTCAAAATTGATATTTTTGACACATGATTCTATTGTTTCATCAGGAACCAAAATACCATATTTATCAAAAACAATTGATTTTAATTCTCCCTTTTGCAAAACATTTCCAGAAATCAGCTTTTTAAGGATGACAACTTCCTCCACTCTCTTAGTGTTTGCAATTTCATTGGAGAATAATTCAAGAAGCTTGATTTCTCTATCAGATAGTTTTTTTTGTAAGGATTCTTCTTGATCTAATACGAAGTTGAAATAGGATTTCGAATAGTTTGCATACAATTGTGGATCTCTTGATCCATGTTCCACAAAGTCCATCATCATGGGAATTTCACCGATCTTGAACTTTAATAGTTCGTAATCTTTCACAAGGTCTTTTTTGAGCTGTAAATTTGCTTTGTCGATTGATTCAAAAATCTGATCATGCGTAATTTGATCAAAATTAATAGTTGAAGCACCAGGAATTAAGCTACTTCCACTTAACATTAATTTACGTAATGTATCCTTGTTGTAACTAGTGTCTCCATATAATGCAATCGGAACCAAGTAATTATTGTTGTAATTGCCTATGAAATCAATCACAGTTAGGTATTCTTTGTCGTTAGCTTTTCGCAAACCTCTTCCTAGCTGTTGGACAAAAATAATGGCCGATGAAGTCGGTCTCAACATAATGACTTGATTTACTTTTGGAATATCCACTCCTTCATTGAAGATATCAACAGTAAATATATAATCTAATTTTTCAGACGGATCGGAACTTTCCAATCTATTTATTGCATCAATTCTCTCTTCTTCAGTATTTTTTCCAGATAATGAAACAGTTCTGTAACCTATTGAATTAAATGCATCAGAAAGTCCCTGACTTTCAGCGACACTACTGCAAAATATTAGTCCTCTAATGCAACCATTATCACAGCCATAAAATTCAGCTTTTTCAATAATCCTGTTTACACGTTCTTTTGCAGTTAATAAGGAGAAAGCTGCATTTTCATCTAAAACTTGCCCATCTACAGTGACATCAGTTACACCAAAATAATGAAAATTTGATAACATCTTTTCTTCTAAAGCTCTATGCAAGCGAATTTCGTACGCAATATTGTGTTCAAATTGAGAAAAGATATCAAATCCATCTGTTCTTTCAGGAGTAGCAGTCATGCCCAACAAAAATTTTGGTTTAAAATGATTGAGTATTTTTTGATAAGTTTCTGCACCTGCTCGATGAGTTTCATCTATAACAATATAGTCAAAATGATTTTGATCAAATTGATTTAGGTGATCATCTTTAGAAATTGTTTGAATTGTAGAAAATATAAAATCGGCATCAATTTCTCTTTTGTTACCTGAGTAAATGCCTATACTTTTGAGGTCGCCAAAAATATGTTTGAAGCTTTTCATAGCTGCTTCAGCAATATTTCTTCGATGTACTACAAATAAAAACTTTTTCGGATTGTATGCTTTAACATCAAATGCAGAGAGATATGTTTTTCCTGTTCCAGTTGCGGAAATTAACAGAGCCTTATTTTTGTTCTTTGACCTTAAGTCTTTCAGATTTGACAATGCTTCTTTTTGCATTGAATTGGGAGTTATTGAATCTTTGTGGTGCGAATCGATGCATTTTATTGAACTTGAAATGAATTTCTTTTTTAAATTATAATCTGATGCATATGAATCAATGAATTTATCATCCACCAATTCAGCATTTTCAAATTCATTTCTGAATTCATTAATTGAGTCAATTATTAATTTTGAGTCAGAAGTAGCTGATATTTTCAAGTTCCATTCTTTATTTGAGCATAGTGCATTAGCTGTAAGATTGCTGCTTCCAATAATTAAGTTAAAACGATTGCTTTTTTTGAATAGGTAACCTTTTGCATGAAAATCAGAATTGACTGCTATTTTTAAATCAACATTTTTGAGTTTTAACAAAGACTTTAATGCTTCTGGTTGAGTGAAATATTGATATTGGGATACCAATATTTTCCCTTTAATTCCAGCTTTTTCAAGCTCTTGGAGTGGATTTATTAAAGAAACTACGCCGCTTTTTGTTGCAAATGCTACTGAAAACCAAAATTCATCACAGTTTTTTAGTTCTCTAGATATAGTCTGTAGTACTTTTTTTCCATTATCAGTATCATTTACCAGTAATTCTGGGAGGTACTCTTTTTTTGAGGCTAAAGACTGGTCAATAAAGCCAGTTTTCAAGCTATCTAATAAATGTACAGGAAACTGATCCATTTTAACATTCCTTCATTAATTTTGAAACAATTGGAAGATCTGCTTCAGCCCAGTCTAAAGTCGATAATTTTTCTGGATTTAACCATTTGAAAGCAATGTGCTCTTTTAGATTAAATGTTGAGTTTAAAGCAGTGCAAATGAAACTGTGCATGGTAACACTAAAATCAGGATACTGATGATTTACAGTTAAAAACTCTCTCTTTATTTCTATATCTACATCAAGTTCCTCTAATAACTCGCGTTGTAATGCTTGTTCTTTAGTTTCGCCATATTCTATTTTCCCACCTGGGAATTCATACTTTAAAGAAATGTAATCGTGTTTTCCATGATCTCTTTGAACACATAGAACCTTATCATTATCAATTATTATTGCTGCAACTACTTCGTAGTGTTTCATTTGATTTGTACATCCATTCAAATATAATTAGTTGAATAATTTATAACTCTTTTTGAAGAGATCGAGCTGATTCACTGCATATCAACTAGAATACATGTTAAAAAAGAAAATATGAATCTGTAGAATATCTCAGTTGGAAGGATGAACTCGAGTTTACTACTTTTATTGTGAGTTTTTCAAAGTGTCACTATTGTTTTGTATTGTTTATACCATTTTTTAACAATAAAACTGCTAGAATCCTCTCAAAGCAAGAATTATTTAAAACTAGAAAACCAATTTTACTACAGAATAGATGAGAATCACAATGATCTCCAATACCACCCATGTATGTCCCACAGAAATATCCATCATTCTCAACAATAGAATTCGCAGATGGTTACAAAATCCCCGGAAAATACTTGGTCCGTATGTTAAAGAAGGGGTGGATGTTCTGGAAGTAGGGTGTGGTCCGGGTTTTTTTACTCTTGATATGGCTCAGATGGTTGGTAAAACCGGTCAGGTAGTAGCTGTAGACTTACAGGAAGGCATGCTTGCGAAGGTAAGAGAAAAGATCAGGAGGTCCGAAGCAGGTCAGAATATTGTACTTCATAAGTGTGAGGAAGACAAAATAGGTGTGTCTGGGAAGTTTGACTTTGTATTCCTGTTCTATGTGGTTCATGAGGTGCCGGATAAAGGAGCATTTTTTAGGGAATTAGTATCGGTGCTTAAAGCCGATGGCCTTATCTATGTAGTAGAGCCACCGTTGCACGTTTCAAAAAAGGCACTTGAAGAAACCATTAAAATAGCCAGCGATGCTGGGCTTACAGTTGTGGATAGGCCAAGACGTTTTCCTGATAAAGCAGTGCTGTTGAAAATGGCTTAAAAGCAACACAATGGACTGCTTGCCTGTTCCTCAGTGACTTCAAGCACCATTTCAATGGCCTCCTTGATATTTTCAAGGGCTTCTTCTTTGGAATCTCCCTCACTGATCGCTGCCGGAAGTTCCAGGCAACGTGCAGTGTATCCGCCCTCTTCTGCAATTTCAAGAACGATTGTATACTCCATAACTATTCATCAGTGATTCTAGTATATTAGTTCCGTATGTATAAGGCAAAAAGATATTGTAAACTCTCTTATAGGTGACCACAAATCTGATTCCATAATGTAGTCACCCATCTTAAACCCCCTTCTGATACTGCTCAACTAAAAACTCCAGCGTATCCTCAAGCTTATCCTCGCCGGAATACTGCTGCAAACACCGATAGTACCTGCCCCTATCCTCGAACAGTATGTTGATGGGCGGGTAATCATGCCGTAACAACACATAATTCAGCAGCAGTCTTCCGACCCTGCCGTTGCCGTCCTCGAAGGGGTGGATATACTCGAATTGGTTGTGGACTAGGGCGGCCAGTACCAGGGGCTTCAGGTCATTGGCATTGTCGTTGTACCAGTCTGAAAGTTCCACAAGCTCATTTTCAATCTCTTCCTTTGGGATGCCGCGGTGTACCACTTCACCGTAGGCGTTGCGTATCACCACTTCCACATCTCTCAGGTTGCCGGCAAACTTCTTGGAACCGTCAAAACATATCCTGTGTAGTTTTCTTATGAGTTCCAGTGACAGCTCTTCATCTGTGTTCTGTATGAAATCCACAGCCTTTGCGACATTCAATGCCTCGATTTCATCAGAATTAGTGGCCTCCTCATTGTGACTGAGCAGGTCATGGACCTCTTCCGGGCTGACCATTGAGCCCTCGATGGCATTGGTATTGAAAACGAACTTTTCGGTGAAGGCTTTCCAGCCCGCAACATCAAGATGGACGACCTCTATCTCCCTGTCGTACTCGTTCAGCTTTTCTATCTCTTTTCTTTTGAGGGAGAATTTTAACAGGTCGGTCTTAGCCTGTATCTGCTGCTCTATTTCCTTTTCAGCATCTTCCCTGCGCTCTTCAATTTCTTTCTCTGTCAGGTTAAGGCCCAGGTAGTGCCGTATCTTCTTCGTCTTTTTTCCGACACGGTAGGAGTGGGACAGGTAGTACTTTGTGTTCTGTCCCTGTTTTCTTTTTTCTATATGCATACTAAAATGGGTGACCACATTCTATATAGCACTTTTGTGGTCACCTATGAGGAAAAAATCCTTCTGCCTTCAATCACCAGTTCAATAGCCACTTTCATATTTTCAAGGGCTTCTTTCCTGGTATCTCTATCATTGATGACTTTTTCAGTTGCCAAGCCTTAGTAACAAAGGATAGTTCGAAAAACCCTCCTAACTTTTATCAGGACATGGAACTAAAAAGAAGAGTAACAAGAAAATTATACGGGGAATAATGTGATGAAGAAGGCGAAAGAACGTGTTGAATGTAATTATTGCGGTGAAATTTTCGGTAAAATTGCTATCAAAAAGCATCTGGAGAATTGTAAGGTCAGAATAGAAC
This sequence comes from Methanolobus sp., assembly GCF_016278385.1. Lineage (GTDB taxonomy): Archaea > Halobacteriota > Methanosarcinia > Methanosarcinales > Methanosarcinaceae > Methanolobus. The sequence goes on along the minus strand of NZ_JADQBY010000028.1, from coordinate 112,334 downwards.
AAAATCATCCAGGGGAAGAAGTCTATTATTGCATTCAGGTAAGAGGCTACTATAAAAAACAGTATTGTATGTATTTGGATGTGTCTGCTAATACCTCTTTGAAAGATATTGATCAGTTTTTGAGGGATAGGTGGATGGAGTGCTGTGGTCACCTAAGTATGTTCAGGATTGGTAGTGAAATTTACGATTCAGATCCCGATCTCTATCCTGAATTTGATAGAAACAAGAGTATGGAAGTGCAATTGAAAGATGTTCTTTTTGAAGGACTGGAATTCATGTATGAGTATGATTTCGGGTCGACAACTAAATTGGAACTAAAGGTATTATCAATAAGTACAGGAGCAGGTCGGAATGAAAAATTAATACTTATGGCACGGAACCTTCCTTTTGAATTTGTGTGTATAAAGTGTGGAAAACCAGCAACACAGGTATGTATTTACTGTAGTGACGCTGGACGTGTATTTTATTGCGATAACTGTTGCGAAGATTTTGAATGCAGTGAAGAAATGGTACTGCCCGTAGTTAATTCTCCCAGGATGGGAATTTGTGGTTATTGCGGAGAAAAAAAATAGATTTATCCTATAATGCGGAAGAAATGCACATGTATTGATTTGTGGCGGGTTGTATTGATGTCCTATCTTCTATTTCCTTAAAATCAATTACTTAACCTTTATCATCCATAAATACATACTAAATATTTAGAATAACTCAGCTTTAGTGGCTCTTATGAACACAGGAAATCCTATTCCGCAAAAAGAACAATTGCTTCCTCTCCTCAAAGACTTCTTTAAGAAAGAGGAATACGTTGAGCTTGCTTACCTTTTTGGATCAGTGTCAGAGGGGAAAGCCGGTGTCCTGAGTGATATCGATATAGGTGTTTATTTGTCAGAATCAATGACAAAAGCACAGAGAAATCGTAAACGCATTGAGCTGATAGGCAGTCTCACCACTTTACTCAAAAGTGACAATATTGATCTTCTGGTAATCAATGACACATCACCGGTGCTTAGTTTTGAGATAATTAAACAAAACGTCCTTATCCATGCAAGGGACCACAGCCTGAGGGTGGATGTGGAACATCGCATAATGTCAATGTATCTGGACTGGAAATACTATGAGGACCGTCTGAATCAAAACATGCTTAAAAGAATTATGGAAAAGGGGCTGGTTTGAATGCGTGATGATGACAAGATCCTCCGGAAACTGAGTTTCATGCAAAGATGTGTCAGTTATCTTAAATCCGTAGATGCTGGCAGCACCGAGCTGGAGAATAATTACGAACTTCGCAGCGCTGTTGAGCGTAATTTCCAGCTTGCCATTGAAAGTGCAATAGATATTGGTGAAATAATAATCTCAAGAGAAGGATTTGAACGGCCTGAGATGTACAGAAGTGTGTTCCTAATACTTGGCAAAAACAGAATAATTCCAGGTGAATTTGCAGAAGAATTTGCTCAGGCAGCAGGTTTTAGGAATATTCTGGTTCACATGTACGAAGAAGTAGACCTTGATATTCTGTATACGTTCCTAACCGAAAGGCTGGATGACTTCGATACATTTGCCAGATATGTCGCAGAATATCTAAGCACACATTACTAACTCTTCCTGCACTATCTCATGAATTAATGAATAAAATCCACATTAGGGGGCTTGTTACAGGCCCTTCAGCCCTCCTTCATCCGTATGACCTCGCCCTCTTGCATGCCCTCAAAAATGCCCACGTTCTAATCGTCTTTTTGTGGTCACTTCTTATCACAAGTTTTGTCTGGGATACTTCAAGGATACAGATATCCTGTTTCTTTTACACCACAGGATGAAGTACTTACAAAATCAGCATTTGTCAGGTCTTATTGTAGCTGTTCCGACCAGGATGTTTGAGAAATCATCACTGCTGAATCACTTCTGCTTTTTTACTGGATTCAATATCATACGGATGGATAAATGAAATGGCCGTTACTGTCCACCCCTGCTCAATATCATGTAGCTGAAAATAGACCGGTATAACTGAAATATCAGTTTCCTTCCCAAGAATATTAAAACTGGATACAGTACAGTTTACTGCTATAACCGCTGTATCATCTTCGATTTCCTTTGACACAATGTCTATCTGTTTGATGCTATTCGGTTTAATTCCTTCGTTACTGAATAACATTTGAATACTTGCGGGAACAAGAACACCTTCTCCCTGATACATACTAAAAGCAATACTGAACTGACTTTCATTCACTGCATTGAGAAAATTGGTCACTATCAATTCCGTTTCATTGGAATTTGTTCCCACTATTCCATACTTGCCACCTATATTTTCTCGAATTATGGGGATTTGCATTAAGGAACCTGCAACAATGAAAAGAACCATGATGAATAACATCTGCTTGAGGACTTTCGTCTTGCTTTTTTTCTGTCCTTTTAAATTAGGTTCTTCTTTTTTACGCGGTGGGGCTGTGCTGCGAAGAATAGTAAGTTTCTTGTCAGAGGGATGCGGATTACGGGAATACGGAATGATACTATCTTCTCTTTTCTCTTCAGTCTCTCTTTGTTTGCTTTCGATCTCTTTCAGGTATGCATCATACATTTTCGCAATATCTTCATCTTGCGAGTTTTGCTTTTTTTTGCCAGCAACAGTTCTATCTTTTTTTGCATCATTTTCCTTGTTATTACTCTGGTCAATTTCTGAAATCCGGGTTAAATGGGTATTAGATTGCTGTACTTTTTTTGGTCGCATATCAACAATGTGTTTTTCCCATTTTGGGTCACGGTAGATTATGCTTGCTTCGATTTTTTCGTTGTGGATACGCCCCGTTGGTTTCAGGGTGAATTTAGCAGTCAGAGCTGTGCCTGGGGGGATGTTAGCCAGTTTCAGAATTCTGTATTCCTGTAACTTGAAAAGTGATTCATTATAATCAAGAATGACCTGTACATCAGAAATTACCAGATCTGTATTGTTTGTGACTCTGATTCCAAAAGTAACATTATTGTTAGGAAGAATCTCATAACCACGTTTTATGTCGATTTCCATTCCAATCTAAATTTAATTATTTAAAAATATAAATACGTTTTGATTTATGCCATGTATTAATGTTTAAAATGGGAGAAAGATTGTTACAAGGAACGCATCGCAATCCCTGTAATCATTGTCTTATCAGATTTCCTTTACCCGGATAACCACGCCTTCTTGCATAGCCTCAAAAATATCAAAAGCAACCTCCGAATCCGTCCTTACTTTGATATCACCGCGTCTGCCAACAGTTGCTGAGAACAGAAAACCCTCGTCTGCATAGACTTCTACATCGCGGCCTGCCACTTCAGGCACATTAAGAATGACGTGCTTTCTTGTGCGTTCGATGATAGGGTGATGTTCCTTGTTTTCCCGTGGGTTACGCTCCTCTTTACCTTGATATCTGCGCTCCTCTCCTGGTTCGAACTTACGTACATCAATATGAATACCAAGTATTTTCTCAATATCATCGATGGTTTTACCGCTCTTGCCTATCACTCTTGGCATGTCCTTGTCTCTTACACGCACCATAGCCCGGTTATCTGAGGTCATTTCCACTTCAACCGGACCACTGGCATAGTTACCAATGACTTCCTTGACCTGTTCTTCTGCAAATTTCCAGGATGGGTTTCTCTTCTGTTCACCACCAAGGGGCATAACAACTACCTGTTCGCCGTAGGTGTATATCTCAAATTCATTCTTGCCAGTTTCAAGGTCAGAAATAAGGATGACAGGTCTGGCAAGGTCTGCTTCCATCATACCTGCTGGAACCTTCACAGTGAACTCCAGTACCTGTACCTTTGCGATCTCTCCCTTGTCGATGAATATCACAGTATCCACAACCTGGGGGATTACACCAAGCTCAACCCTGCCGATAAGTCTCTGGATAGCGTCAACTGCGCGGTTAGCATGCACGACTCCGATCATGCCAACGCCGGCAAGTCTCATGTCCACAAATATCTCGAAGTCCTTGGTCTTGCGTACCTCGTCATATATAGTATAGTCCGGGCGCACAAGCAGGAGCACATCCGCCGTATTCTCAAGGCTGCCGTCAAGAGGTGCGTACTGGGTGATCTCCGGTGGCACCTGCAGGTCCCGGGGTGATTCCATGGTCTTGACAACAAATCCCCTGCCATTAAGGTATGTAGCAACACCTGCTGCAAAAGTGGACTTTCCTGCCCCAGGTGGTCCTGCAATGAGTATTCCCCTCTGGGATCGTATCCTTTCCTTCAGTATATCGCTCAGACGGTACTCTTCCAGTGACACCGAAGCTATCGGGCGAACAATAGTGATCTCCACATCATCGGAGAACGGAGGATTGGCTATGGCGATTCTCATATTCCGTATCTGGAGTACTGAAGCACCGCTAAAGGACATCTCTGTAAATGACTCCTGGTCAGCACGCGCCCTTTCCAGAAGTTCCCTGGATATTATTTTCAATTCCTGGTATGTGCATGGCTCATTTCTTATCTTCACATATTGCACATTCTTAATTGAACCTCTCTTTGCCATGGGACATACTTTATGTTTCAGGTGAACCGACATTGTGTCAGGCGTGAAAAACTGATCCACAAGCAATGGTCCGAACTCCTCAAAAGGAGGTTTTATAAAATCAACATCAATTCCTTTTGCCTTTGCAACAAGCGATTGTACTCTGTCGCCTGTGACAAAATTTGCATCAAGCTCCTCTGCAACCTCTCTTATTAGTGCATCTATCTCGCCGCCCTTGGCAAGCTTGACTTGATCAAGGTTTGGTCTGGGTCCGGTAAAAAATAATCGAATGATACCCTTCGATGCGTATCTCTGCAGTTCCTGTATCTCTTCAAGGCCTTTGTATCCTATTTCAAGTCTTCTGTTGGCCTGGGCTTCCAGCTCAGCCACCACAGCCTCAGGAATATGGATATCAACGTCCCTCAGTCCATCATTCTGTATCCTTCCGGAAAGGATTCCATCAATGACAGCACTTGTGTCAGGGACTACTTTTTGCCTGTTGTCTGCACATTCTTCCATAATCCTCAATATGTTTGCTGACTATTTAATAGTCGCCACTTATGAATCCGGTGCAAAAAAGAATATGAGTACCAGTGTATCTTCAGTGAAGTCCCTGCTCTTTGGGAATGATCTCAATAGACATTTTCCGGATCAAAGACCTTCTCTCCAATCTCTTTTCCATCGATTGTCCTATAAAAACATGAACGATACCCCGTGTGGCATGCGCCGCCTGTCTGCTCGACCAGCAATAGTACTGCATCCATGTCGCAGTCTATCCTGATCTCAATTACTTTTTGCGTGTGTCCGGAACTTTCTCCTTTCTTCCAAAGGCATTGTCTGCTACGGCTCCAGTAGTGAACTATGCCGGTATCAATGGTTTGCTCCAGTGCTTCCTTGTTCATAAAGGCGCACATCAGGACTTCATTTGTCTTGCTATCCTGTGCAATAGCCTGTATGAGGCCGTTATCATACTTCATATTTTCAGGTTTTACCATGTGAATCACTAATTGCTATATACTATAAAAACTATTATCTTCCATTATTAATATAATTGGTAACAAAATAATTGACTTATACAGGGTGTAATTATGGATTACAGTTTTGATGGTACCGGTGGATACAGAATCCCAACAGGAATAAGTGGGCTTGATGTTCAGCTTGGCGGAGGCGTCCCTCCAGGAGCAACTATTCTAATTCTGGCAGAGCCTGGGGCTAATTCTGATATGTTTGCCCAGCAATTCGTGTATGGCGGTCTTTTGAACAACGAGGATGTATTTTACTTTACTTCAGAACATCCGGCAAACGAGATTGCTAATGAGATGGAAATCATGAAATGGGATGTTGAAAAGTATATAGAGGATGGAAGCCTTGAATTCGTTGATGCATATCTTCCGCGCTTCTATAATGTACTTCCAAAGGAGTTTACAAGCGAGTTGTCTGCAAAGGATTTTCTCAAAAAGGGTACTGACTCCATGGGTCTTCTTAAGGCGACAGCCATACAGAAAAGAGATAACAAATACAGGGGTGTAATTGATTCAATATCATACTTCCTGCGTGCTTATAACCTCAATACGGTGGTCGATGTCATTGAAATGATTTCCTCAATTGGCAAAGCGACCGGGTCTATCCATCTGGTATTAATGACCAGTGGAATGCATGATTCTATCACCGAGAACACTCTGCGTCATATTTGTGACGGTGTAATTGAGTTCAGGATAAGGGAGCGTGGAAGCGAAATTGAACGTAATATCATGATACGTAAAATGCGTGGAATGCTCGTTCCAAACCGTACAATTTCCTATATGGTTACACAAAAGGGAATTGAACTGGAAACCACTACTCGTGTTCTTTAATTATGTTCATGTTTCTAAATATGGAAACATGATTTTTTGTCTTTATACTTTTTATTCACAGAAAACTATTTTACTTAACCGGCAAAATGGGTAATGATCATAATGAAACAGGACTTAGTGCGAATTTTGAGGGACATTTTCACTTCATCAGGTTATGAAGTCACAGAATCTTTCCGGTATGACCTTGTTGCAGAGAAGAATGGTTTGAAAACCATTATTAAGCTTTCATACAGTCCGGATCTTGCTGAGATTAGTGACTTTGCAAGCCAGGTTACAGAGGGGCAGGCTCTCTATGTCGTTGCTGATGACGCAGGCGAAAAAGTTCGTCGTCATGCTATAGCTTCAGGTGTTCAAGTATGGGGCCGTGATGATGTTGCTTTGAAAATAGGAAGGGCTGTACTTGCTGACATGGAAGGAAAAACCGCCGAACTCGACCTGCTTGAGACTGTCATAAAAAAGCCTGTAAGCAAAGTTGATGAAGTTGCAAAGGAGGCTATAAATGCCATATTTGGCACAGGTACATCCTCTCTTGTAGAACAGAGAGCCTTTGAGGACCCGGTTAGACCGCTGGCATCAAAGCCACATGTTCCTTCTGTTGAACGCGTGGCTGAAGTTAAATATTATCGTCCGGGAACTGCAGCATCTGTACAGGTTCCTGAAGATGATGGTGTGGAATTTCTCTCTAATGCCCCGGAGATTCAGGAAGATACTCCAGTAGCAGCATCTCCGGAACCGACTAAAAGTGTAACGTCTAACTCAATTATAATGAGTCTGAATTCCTCCCCGGTCAATATACCAAAGGACCATGCTTTTTCAATAGCAACTCCACATGTCCGTGGAGCTAATGCTGCATTATTGAAATTCGTGCCTTTCTGGAAATACAATTATTCCCTTAATGTTGAGCACCGTTACAAGTCCAAAATAATAGACATATCCGGTGATGGTTCAGGTTGCCTTAATGCACTCAATGGACATGTGGAAAGCATGCATCTGGATGATATTCAAAAGAAAATTGCTGTTCCTGACGTTGAATATGATGTGAAAATGCCTGCAACTACTGAAGATCAAGCCAGGAAGCAGCTTCTTGATATGGTGGTAGAAGAATACACCCGGAACCTTCGTTTTGACGCTACCCAGGGCGATGCTATTATCTCAGAGCACAAACGGTTTAAGCCATCAGCATCAGACATTGCCCTGATAATTGAACTTGTGTATGTGCCAATATGGGAAATTAAAGGTCAGAGAAATTCTGTAGAGATCAATGCATATAGTGGTGAGGTATTACAGAATCCTGTAGATGATGATGTTGAGTTTATATGAGATTTTTTTCTCATTTGATGTACAAACAAGTTCGTATTCATACGAATGGTTTATATATCAAAAAAGCATATAAGGGATTACCCAGTAGTCACCGTACATTTAATTTCAAACATATAACGAGGAATCAATAATGGTAGAAATAACTGACAATGCAGCAGTTGAATTAAAATCACTGCTTGAAGAACAAGATAAGAAAGATGTAGCTCTCAGAGTTTTCGTTGCAGGCATGAGCTGCTGCGGTGTGCAGTATGGAATGTCACTTGAAGATGAGATCAGTGAAGATAAAGATCTTGTACTTGAAGAAAAAGGTCTTAAGATAGTAATGAACAAGGATGATGCAGAAGGTCTTGCAGATGCAAAGATCGACTACGTAGATGGCCCATCCGGCAAGGGCTTTGTCATAGACAATCAGTCCGGCGGTGGATGTAACACATCATCATGTGGCGGCGGATGCTGTTAAATAACTATTTAATAGAATATACTAATTGGGTAATTAATTCATATCAAAGGTGATTACATGTTTCCGGGAATAGGTGGCAGGGGAATGAACCCTGCAAAAGTCAAACAGATGATGAAACAGATGGGTATTAACATCACTGATGTCGATGATGTTGAACAGGTCATTATAAGAACAGCTTCAAAGGATATCGTATTTAACGATGCCAATGTCTCAATAATGAACGCTCAGGGCGTAGATACCTATCAAATAGTCGGTACCCCGGAAGATATCGCCAGGGAATTACAAATACCCGATGATGATGTGAGGCTCGTTGCAGAGCAGACAGGCGTGCCAGAGGATAAAGCCAGGGAAGCATTAAAAGCTGCAAATGGCGATCTGGCAGAAGCTATTCTGTCACTCTCATCATAATTCTTTTTTTTACATTTTCCTGTTCTTATATTCATGAGTTCCTTAATTGGAAATCTCTTCTTCGACCGGTCTTAATACTTTCATTTAAAAATTAGTTCTTTTTGGCATACAAATTCTTTTGAGACCAAAATAGGTATATATTACCATCATTATTATACATGATAATTGAAACAATCCTGTTAGTTTACAGGTATATTTCAGGCCGGTTCCTTTCATGTCCCGGGGTTCTGCCGAATCTTTGTTTGTTCTTCAAAATGACATGATGTGGTTGCCAAAAAGAATTGGTTCGATTGTCCCTGAGATAGCTCAAGGTCATGGAGTGAATATCATAGTTAATGATTATAAATGGTAATAACATGTCTGAGAATTTTGATGTAAAACTGGATAGTAAAAGCTACCTTCCGGATTCTTCTGTAAAGGAAAAGTCATGGATACAGGATTATGAAACTGCTTATAAAGAGTTTCTGAAAGACCCGGAGAAGCACTGGGAGAATGTTGCAGAAGAACTTGAGTGGTTTGAAAAATGGGATGCGGTAAAAGAATGGAACCATCCGTATGCAAAATGGTTCACAAATGCCAAACTGAATATTACACATAACTGTCTTGACAGGCATGTCCTTAACGGAAAAAGGAACAAAGTCGCCCTTATCTGGGTAGGTGATGATGGGGAGGAGCAAATTCTCACATATCGCCAGCTTTACCGCGAGGTTATGAGATTTGCAAATGGCCTGAAGTCCCTTGGAGTTGAAAAAGGTGACAGGGTGTGTATTTATATGCCGCTTGTTCCTGAACAGATTATTGCAATGCTGGCATGTGCCCGCATAGGTGCAGTACACAGTGTCGTCTTTGGTGGTTTTGGTGCCAACGCGCTGCATTCAAGGATAAAGGATGCACAGGCAAAGATAGTCATAACTGCAGATGCAACTCTAAGGCGTGGAAAGCGTATTGATCTCAAGACACTTGTTGATGAGGCAGTGGTCAATTCCTCCTCTGTGGAAAAGATAGTTGTTCTTAGGAGAATGACCCCTCAGCTAGAACTTTTCTCTGAAATTGAAGTTGATTTCTATGAGATTATGGAGAATGTGGAAAAAGAGTGCGAACCGGAGGTAATGGATGCAGAGGATCCGCTATTCATTCTCTATACCAGCGGGACCACAGGACCTGCAAAGGGAATTGTCCATGCATGTGGTGGCTATATGGTCGGTACCTACTACACTACGAAGAACATGTTTGATCTCAAGGACAACGATGTTATGTGGTGTACAGCAGATCCCGGATGGATCACAGGTCACAGTTACATTGTCTACGGTCCGCTCTCAATGGGCGCAACGATCCTTATTTCCGAAACAACGCCTGATTATCCTGATTCCGGTGTATGGTGGAGCATGATAGAAGAGTTCGATGTGACGATCTTCTACACAGCACCGACGGCAATTCGTATGTTCATGAGGATGGGTGAAGAGTGGCCTGAAAAGTACAACCTGAGTTCACTGCGTATTCTCGGGTCAGTGGGTGAACCTCTAAACCCCGAGGCTTTTGAGTGGTACTATCGTGTTATAGGCAAAGAAAAGTGTCCAATCCTTGACACATGGTGGCAGACCGAGACCGGAATGCATATGCTGACAACAACGGTTGGCGAGCCTATGAAACCCGGGTTTGCAGGAAGACCAGTCCCTGGTGTCATTGCAGATGTCGTGGATGAGAATGGTGAACCTGTCCCGGCAGGAACAGGTGGTTTCCTTGTCATAAAAGAACCATGGCCTTCCATGATGAGGACCGTTTACGGTAATGATGAACGATATCGCCAGTACTGGAACACAATAGGGAACTATTACACAGCAGGTGACCTTGCCGTAAAGGATGAGGACGGTTACATAATGATTCTCGGACGTTCAGATGATGTTCTGATAGTTGCAGGCCATAACATCGGCAGTGCCGAGGTTGAAAGTGCCCTTGTTTCCCATGAAGCGGTGGCAGAAGCTGCAGTTATCGGCAAACCGGACCCTCTCAAGGGAGATTCCATCAAGGCTTTCATTATATTGCGTATGGGATTCAAGGCCAGCGCGAAACTCAAGACCGACCTTGTCTATCATGTCAGGATGAACCTCGGTCCCATAGCCATGCCATCTGAGATTGAATTTGTAGAATCACTGCCAAAGACGCGCAGCGGAAAGATCATGCGTCGTCTTCTCAAAGCACAGGAACTTGGACAGGATCCGGGAGATATTTCCACGCTGGAGGACTGATCTCCTCTTTTCATTTTCTTTTTAGTCTGGCCCGTTCTTTGTCACTAAAAACAGCAACTAGTCCAAATATCAGGATTCCAATGGTTGATGTGAACCCCGGTGATTTTTTCTCTTCCTGTTCATCGATGTTTTCGTCAACTTCCTGGATTTCATCTTCCTGTTCATCTACAGGGTCAGTTTCGTCTTCTTCAGTGATTACTTCATAATCCACAAAATCACTGCTACAAGTTTCATCTTGAGCATCATAGTAACCAACGTGCTGAACAGCATCTTCACTGGCAATTAAAGTGATATTGGTTTCATTAGTGATTGTTTCATAGTACCATGATCTTGATTTTGAAGTCGCTGAGAAGTTTTCAGAGTATTTTTCTGCTATCTTTATTGAATCCTGTGTAAGTACATCTTCATAAAAAAAGATTCCAAGCTTTACATCTCCATTCTCTGTTCTTGCCCACTTCGGCACGTTCACTCCATGATTTTTATCTTACTTGTTCTGCACAGGTATCTCCCCCATCCACCTCAGCCCACTCTCTGCCGGCAGGTCGGGTGCTGTCATGTCAGAGGCATTGAAAAAATAAATGTATAATCCATAGCTTTCTCTATATAAATGAGACCATATGAATCTAGTAATCTAATTTGCTCTCCGGTTGTATTTTCGTAAAACTGAAGCAAAACATGTTTTCTTTCTGTTCTATTTTCCTGAGTTAAATTGGCATTAAGATTTGCACCAAACTCCATTGGTTATGGTGTGTAAACCTCACCGCCGTAATTTTGAAAGTGTATTTGTCAGAATCGTTCGTTTGGTCTGCACTTGCAACTAGTGTGAATGATGCCATTATCAATGAAAATACAATGACCAGTTCTATCATTTTTCTAAACATCACACATCTATCCTTTTATTTTTCAAATTCATTCAGCCTGGTCGGGTAATGATAAAGATTAAATAAATCCCATTTGTAAGTATAAAATATTGCAAAATATATTCATTTATATCGTAAGTGGCGTTATACATTATCTATGGGACCATTATCTTATCGATAAAAAACACAAAAATAGCAATGGTTATGAACTATACTTTACCTATATTAACAACAGGTGAGCACCATGATAGACCTTTTTGACCTTTACTTTTCAGAGGATTGTCCTTACGGCGATGAGACTACAGAGTTCCTTGGTATAGAGGGCAGCGGAAGGCTCCGTATAAAATCAAGGGAACATGGGGTTGCAGCATGTATGGATGATCTTGAGGCTTTCTACAAAAAGAACGGTCTTGAAGTCGTTAACATGGTGAAAAATGGTGCTGAGTTCAATTCCAATGACGTGATATTTGAGGCTCAGGGTGATCTTCCCACACTTTTCAAACTCTGGCGAATATCACAGACATTCCTTTCACTTGTATGTTCAATTGCATCAAGTACCCGTTTTGCCGTAGAGCTTGCAAGAAAGACCAATCCTGATATAATGGTAGCAACAAGTCGTAAGACCCATCCCGGTTTTAGGAAATACGAGCTCAAGGCTGTAAAGATTGGGGGCGGTGATCATCATCGCAATTCTCTAAGTGACTCGATCCTTATCACACAGAACCATCTGGATGTCATGGAGAAGCGAGTGATGCTTAAGGCTATGCGTAAGATCGAAATTGAACCACGGACCAGAGAGGAGGCTTATGAGTCTGCTCCGGTTGCGGATGTGCTTCTGCTGGATCATTACAGTCCCGGGGAGCTGGAGACTCTGGTTCCTGAATTACGTGCTCTGAATCCCAAACTTGAGATTGCTGTGGGGGGTATCGATTTGGGAATGATCTCTGAATACGCAAAACACGTAGACTTCATTGTGACAACTGCGCTGTATTATTCCAAGCCACTTGATCTTACGTCCAAAATTAGAAGAGTTTAAGTATATAAGAAGAGCGCAACTCTTAAATAATATAATTGCTATGGTTGTGTGTGTAACTTGCACCACCGCTTAAAAGAGATATATTGTTTTGGGGACAATGTTAATCGGAAACCTCTTTCCTTATATGCGGTGCATGCTTGTATCGATAAGTAAAAATAATTAATTCATTGACTTACAATACAGAGGTATTCATATGAGCAAAGTAGAATTATTAGATTTTAGCGCAACCTGGTGCGGACCATGTAAGATGCAGAAGCCTTTCCTTGAGAAGGTTGAGGCAGAACTTGGTGACAAGGTTGAAGTAAAGGAAATTGATGTAGATAAGAATCAGGCTCTTGCAGCTAAGTATGGTATCCAGGCAGTACCTACTCTTATCATTCTGAAGGATGGAGAAGTAGCAAAGCGCTTTACAGGACTTACCACCGCAGGTATCCTCATCGAAGAGCTGAATAAGGTGCTTTAAGCACTGTTCTTTGTTTTTAAAAATATCTCCGGCGTATTTTTTGAAAAAGCGTAAATACCTTAAGATTAATCCAGTTCCGAGGGTTTAGAAAATTGAAGGAACTGGTCGATCTTGGTGTAATGGTTTTCAGGGAGAAAAACTCCCGGGGTTCCTTTAAGCCTCATCTTTCTGTTAAATTCAGGTCTGTTGAAGGGAACCTTGTCACATTTTCCATAGACACTACCAGAACCCCTGCAAAGTATCAGCAACCTGATGCATATCTTATTACTCATGCCCATTCCGATCACAACGGGAAATCCGCTATGCTTTCCGAACGCGCAGTATGTTCGGAGAAAACCGCCCTTGCACTTGAGATACGCCACCAGCGTAAATATGCAGGCATGACCTTCAAAGTTGGCGAAACCATAGATGTCAGGGGTGTAAAGGTCCAGACTTTTCCGAATTTCCATACCGTTGGTTCAGTAGCATTCATGTGGGAAAATGAACTTGGTACAAAGATACTTGTTACCGGTGATGTAAAGGACGCTTCCATGCTTCCTGAATGTGACCTTCTGATAACTGAGGCTAATTACGGAGACCCCGGGGATACAAGCTGTTATTTTGATGATGATCTCGCAGGGTTTGAGAATGCCTTTAGGGATAATTCATCAATTGCTTTTGGAGCCTATGCATTTGGCAAGGCCCAGAGAGCGGTGGAACTGCTTCGGGGATTTGGTTACCAGGGAACAATAGAGATGGAAGAACAATCTCTTTCACTGACCCGAACTTTGCTTGAGGATGCCGGGGAACTTACCTGTCTTGGTGATAGCTGTGAGGATTGTATAAGTATCGTTCCTCCATGGGACCTGGGCAAACTTCCTTCACACATGTCCAAGTATGTAATGACAGGACGCAGTGATTATCGCTATCCTGCAATACAGATAAGTGATCATCTGGATGCGAGGGGACTTGAGGCAATGGTAAAGAATATCGATCCGCAGTTCACAGTTGTATATCACCCTGGTGGACACCGCCCCGGAAAATTTGCAAAATATCTTGATTCCATAGGTTTTAATGCTCTTTCTATCGACATGATAGAGAATGTGCTGAGCAATGAATTTGTATGATTTTGCTCCCGGCAGGATAAACATTTATATAAGTATTGGTTTTTATAGTACCCACATCCAAGTTGTACCAGGAGATCAGATCAATTGTCAAAATCATCCAAGAAAAAGCAATCAGTAGCGGTATCTAAACCACAACCCACTGATGATGCACAACCAGCTCCTATTTCATCAGGTTCCAGAAAGACTTCATTCAAGGCGAAGACGCCGGAAGAAAGGAAAATAGCTCATATGGAGGGAATCATCAAAACGGCAGTTGCAGCTATTATTGGTATAATAGCAGGTATACTTGTCTATATACAACTTGGTGCAGGTGATGATCCTACAGTGAAGTGGTACGCAATATTGACCATTATTGCTGCGCTCTCTTACTATGCCATGAGGCTTGTATTCCCGCTTTTAAAAATCAAGACGAAAAAATTCGGAGTTAAGGACTGGTTCTATGTTGAGTTCATTGTTATAGATTTTTGTCTTGTAACATGGACACTGCTCCTTAATTGATCTTCTCTTTTTCATCTTTATTATTTACTTTATCACTGACAGGGATTTTAAATGCGAATTGCCATATTGAACAAAGACAGATGTCAACCAAGACGTTGCAGTCATGAATGTGAAAAGTACTGTCCTCGTGTAAGAACCGGGGATGAAACAATTGTTTTCGGAGACGATGGTAAGCCAGTAGTATCCGAAGAACTTTGTGTGGGTTGTGGAATATGCGTCCACAAGTGTCCATTTGAAGCTATAATGATAATCGGTCTTCCCGAAGCTCTCACAGAACCAACCCACAGATACGGGCCCAATGGTTTTGCTCTCTACGGTCTCCCAATCCCTCAGGTTGGAAGGGTCACAGGTATCCTCGGACCAAATGGTATTGGTAAAAGTACGGCAGTCCAGATACTTTCAGGTAACCTTCTGCCAAATTTCTCACAGGAAAGTGGTACATGGGACAAGGTGCTTGAGCATTATGCGGGAACGGCCCTCTATGATTATTTCAGCGATGTGGCAGACGGTAACATCAAAGTATCCCAGAAGCCCCAATATGTGGACATGATCCCCAAGGCTTTCAAGGGTAAGACCAGTGAGCTTCTCGACAAGACTGACGAAAGGGGCAAACTTCCTGAACTGATAGAACGTCTCAACCTTTCACATGTCCTTGACCACAAGATCACAGAACTCAGTGGTGGTGAACTCCAGAGGGTAGCTATTGCCGCATGTGCCGCAAAGGATGCAGATTTCTATTTCTTCGATGAGATAAGTCCTTATCTTGATATTTACCAGCGCATCAATTCAGCACAGCTCATACAGGAAATTGCAGAAGATAAAGCCGTACTCGTTGTAGAGCATGACCTTGCAATACTTGATATGCTTGCCGATGTTGTACACATTGCCTACGGAGAGCCCGGTGGATATGGTGTGGTAACCCATCCAAAGGGTGTACGTATTGCTATTAACCAGTACCTTAAGGGTTACCTGCCCGAAGAGAATGTGCGTGTTCGTTCTGAAGCCATCAAGTTCGAGGTTCATCCTCCGAGGGTGGGTACGGATATCAATACTCTGGTGGACTATGATGGTTTCTCCAAAAAATATGGTGATGCATTCTCCCTATCGACTGATGGCGGCTCACTAAAGCAAGGTGAGGTTCTCGGAATTGTAGGTCCGAATGGTATCGGTAAATCCACATTTGTAAAGATACTTGCAGGAGAAGTGCAGCCTGACGAGGGTGAACTTGACCTTAACATCAAAATATCATACAAGCCTCAGTACATCAAGGCTGACACAGCCATTCCTGTTCGATACTTCCTGAGCAGCGTGTCCAGCAGGTTCGACAGCAGCTACTATCAGTCAGAGATCGCTATACCTCTGCAGATAGAAAGGCTTTATGACCATCTAGTCACAGAGCTCAGTGGTGGAGAACTTCAGAGAGTAGCCATTGCAGCATGTCTTTCACAGGATGCTGATATGTATATTCTTGACGAACCAAGTGCCCACCTTGACGTAGAACAGCGCTCAATGGCTACAAAAGTGATAAAGAGGTTTGCAGAGAACAACCGTAAGACTGCAATGGTCGTTGATCACGATATCTATATGATAGATATGCTGAGCGAGCGTCTCATAGTATTTGAGGGTGAACCGGCTGTTTATGGTAAGGCACATCAACCTTCCAGTATGCAGGATGGTATGAACAAGTTCCTGGCGAACCTGAATATAACGTTCAGACGTGATGAGGACACTTCCCGTCCAAGGGTTAACAAACCGGATTCAAGACTTGACCGGGAACAAAAATCTAAGGGAGAGTATTACTACCACAATCTTATAGATGAGTGATATCTCTTCTTTTTCATTTTTCTTAGTTTTTTCAGGCAAGTTCTTTTTCCATCACCTGGTAAAACTCCTCATGAGCATGTTTTTCATGCCATGGGTAATGTCCGCAGTTGTCCAGAAGGATGAATCTGAAATCGCTGATAACCTTTGAAAGAGGTTCTTTTACTCCTTCAAATGGGTGAGGGTCATGATTGCCGTGAATTGCAACTACTGGACACTTAATTTGTTCTCCCATTCGGAGTAATTTTCCACTCTTTCTCAAAAAACTGGCTTCGCTCCATATGCTTTTATTAATATCATGTCGAAATCCTGAATATACTCCTTCGTATGGCACAAGATCAAAAGAGTCAGCAGCAGAGATAAGTTTTCCGAATTTTGCAAAGACATGGTTTTTATTTGTAACAGATGCATCACCCATACTTGAACTAAGACGAAGGTACTCTTCTATCTCGTTTTCATTCATACGATCAAGTCGTGTTTGCATAATTGTAGTCGCATATCTCTCTTCAAACGGTCCGCTTGAAATTAGTATGAGTTTTTTTACATAGGAAGGATATTGTGCTGCAAGCATAAATGCAAGCCATGCGCCCCATGAGTGTCCAGCCAGTGTAACCGGCAGTTTCCCATGTTTTTTTAGCATCCTTCTTAGTTCTTCTATCTGTCCATCGATGCTCATTGATGTCTGGAGCGGTTCCAGCACTCCATTTTGTTCAGACAGACCACTGGCAAGTTCTGCCACGGTTCCAGATGCTCCGGGTCCTCCATGTATGACTGCTACATTGTAGGGAGCTGCACCATATTTTCTGGGGTTTTGATTCATATTTGACCTTTACTATTTGTCCGGATGATGATTTTATATTTATTTCATTGCTTAAAACAGATATGCTTATATATTATATATCTATAAATATATTATAAACACATAAGGCACCATGTGCCTTGCTACTGTTTTTATTTGGATGTGGTATTATCGCAGAAACAAAATTTTATAACAATATAACTGTCCTTGATAGTGTCGATAAAGGAAACTTTAAAGCAGAGATCCTCCAGTATAATTCTTTAACCGGCAGTAAGAATCCATCTCTTGCAAGGAATCTCTATTATATCCAGAAGGCTGGCATGTCTCTCAAACAGGTAAAGATCACCCTTAATGACAGTGGCGTCATAGTAGAACCAGGTGCTCTTTATTTCCAGAAGGGCAACATCACATGTGATGCTAATATTGGCGGGGTTGGTGGCCTCGCAAAAAAGATGCTAAAGAACAAGCTTACAAATGAATCCGCTTTTAATCCTCTCTACAAGGGGACAGGCGAGGTTTTCCTGGAACCAAGCTTCAGTCATTTTCTGCCAGTGACACTGGATAATGGTTCAATTATCGTTGACAAGGGTATATTCTACTGTTCCGAATCTACTCTGGAAGTTGGTGTTGCAAGCCAGAAGAACATAACAGCAGGATTATTTGGTGGAGAAGGCTGGTTCCAGACAAAGATCAGTGGAACAGGGACATGTATTCTGGAAAGCCCGGTTCCAATGGGGGAGATCTTAAAATACAATCTCGACAACGAAAGGCTTCAGGTAGACGGAAACTTCGCAATTTTAAGATCAGATACAGTAAAATTCAGTGTGGAAAGGTCAGGAAGAGGCATTGCAGGTAAACTAACATCAGGTGAAGGGCTTCTGCAGACTTTTGAGGGAACAGGTGCTGTATGGCTTGCTCCTACGCAACAAGTTTATCATTTTATAGCTGGAGGCAGTGTTTCATCACTTGCTGCTGCACCGTACAACAGGAATAATCCTGCATAAAAAGGAGTTTCAACTCCTTTCTTTTCTTTTTTGATCTCAACCCTGTTTTTTATTCTGATGATTTCTGGCAAAAATAAATGCCTGATATATATTATACAGCCAGAAAATGATCAATATCAGTATTGGGAACAAAAGATATGATGCAACTATCAGTATAAAGGCAATTACAAAATAGTAAGCTCCTCTGCCTTGATCTCCATTGTACATCTGCCCAAGTCCGGGAAACACCATGGAATAGAGTGCAGACCTCCATGGGACCAGCTCAAGCTTCTCATTATCCATTTTATCGATGGAATACTTTTCTTTTTCTTCTGCCAGGACAATTCCTCCTTATGCAAAAAAGTACGTGTTTCATGCATAACAAATTTGCTGCATATCAATTAGCGCTTCAACAAACCATTTTTAACAGTTCCTATTGCAGTAGATGTACTTTCCTGTATAGTTGCAAAGGGATTAGCACTTTTGTTCTTATCTGCACCTTTGCTAATACTTCTTCCTTTTCTCAGGTACCAGGTAAGGAACTCAGTATACAGGATCAACCCAACGAGGGTTGACCAGAGCATCAGCAAGATATGGAAATTGTTTATGGGCACAAGTCCGTCTGCAAGAAGCATATGCCGGTGTGAAAGAAATGAAATTGCAATTCCAGGCATTAACAGGACAGGGATGACAGGTATCAAAAACAGGATAATAAGTGCAAGTCTGGCTGACATCTTTATCAGGACAAAGAGTACTACCAAGGTAAACAATGCGAAAAGAATTGCAGAACCTATAAATGCCAGAATTTCCATGTTATCTTTCTCCATTCAAACATTTTCATTTAGTTATATAGCCGGGATATATATAAATATGCGGCGGCAGGCACAATTGCGACTAGGCAGAAAAGGGTTACAAATGAAGATGCCAGAAAACCCGCAGCACCAAATCTTGTAATTTCAGACTGTTCCGGAGTTTCATAATCATATTCTAAGACATCTTCACCAATGTAGGTATTTTCTTCAGGGAATGTATCACTATCTACAAAAGCACTATCGATGTAAAGGAAAGGTTCACTGGATGTGGCTTTCCCTTTTATTCCATCTTCATCTGTAAAACTCAGTTCAGTTGCTGACAGGTAGAGTTCTCCTATATTTTCTGCCCTGACATTATAACTGAATTCTCGGACATCTCCTGCTTCCAGTGTTCCATGCCATTTATCGTCACCTTTTACAAAAACAAGTTCATCCGGGGTGCTTTCCTGAAATGAAGCTTCAATAGTCTTATCTCCATCATTGCTGATTCTAATAAGGACCGTTATATCCTCTCCAACAAGCATATAACTGGAACTGAGTTCCTTTGCTACTATGATCTTTGAACCACTTACATGGAATGTCTGAGTAATTTCTTCAGATTTGAGGGTGTATGTTTCTCCTCCATCTTTCCACATCACATTTGCAGGGCTGAATGTAAAATCACCTGGTTCTGTGGGGGATGCAAAGTATTCTATCTCCTTTGTTTCTCCTGGCCCAAGTATCACTGTCCATTCGGTGTCATCCAGATCATCTGGAATGAAAGATTCAGTAAGTTCATCGGTCACAGTAACAGCTGTCTGGAAATTTGCTTTGTTTTCAATTGTTAGTATTGTCTGGAAATACTGATTTGTTCCAAATTCCGGATTTTGCGATGATTTATCCTTGGAATATACTTCTTTTGTTATGGAAATATATGACTTGACATTTACTTTAGTTGTATACTCGCTGTCATATTCATTTCCTCTGTAATCGTAACCCTGCAATTTTGATACAACGCTTATGTTCCTGCTAGTGGGTTCTATTTCAGGTTTTACCTTTGTCTGGAATCTTTTTGCCTTTCCCGGTTCAAGTATTGAATGTTGCTGGCTAGATAGTTCTACGTATCCTTCATCACACTCGGTGGTGAGGATCATTCCATGGAGTGGTATCGTACCATTGTTTGTGACTATAAGTTCATACTCCACATATTCATCTGGTTCATAACTGTCTTTCAGGGTTGACACATCAATTTCTATTTTAGGTTCACCTGGTTTCAGTGTCTCAATGAAAACTTCATTTGTATCTCTTTTCAGGTAGACCACATTGATCATGAAATCCTCTGAATATTTCTGGTAATCTCCTGTTTTATAAGTGCCTTCAAAATTTACGCCATCATATTCTACTGCTATTAAAGCACCTTCTTCGTTGATGCCTGTAAGGCTGATCTTATAGTTGTTTTCTGTAAGTGTATCGCCTATTTTGAACGACGTTTTGGGTATGTCAGTTATCCATACAAGTTCTGTTTTTTTCTTGTAGATCTCCATGGAAACTTTATCTTTATTGATGCCAACGACGTTGATCTTGAGCTCATCGCCGTATATGTGCTCATTGTTCAATTCGGCATCTGCCACAAAAGATTCCTTAAACACTGCATTTCTATATATTAGCAGGATGGCAGAGGTTTCGTTCTCAGTGTTTATCTCATGTACCTTGAGAGTAAAGCCTTCAAGGTATGCCCTATCCTCTATTCCAAGCTCATAGGCACCCTGGAATATCCATATGTCTTCTTCCCTTATTCCGTAAGCACTAACAGTAGCTGTGAGAATAAGGAGGATGAATACCAGGAAAAACAGTTTTTTGATTGCCATCAATAATCATCTGTGCATTTTTATGTTTTAAATGTTATTTGGGTCTTGTTTTACAGTCATTATCATTGCAAGGTAAAGGAAAATTCCTGTTAACAGGTAGATACCAATCCATGCCCAGGATTCCAATGTACCTATACTTTCGATAGAAAGACGTGTAACCAGATTCATTGGAGAGTTTGTAAACAGGTAAGATGACATAAACAGGAATATGAGTATGAGTGAATAGAGCAGTTGTGCAACTCCCCTGTCTCTAAACAGCACTGATATTATAGTGCTTGCCATTACAAGGATGAAAGCTACGATTGTTACGAGTAATAGTATTTGCAGTGAGTTGTTTATACTGACTCTGTTTATCGAAAGCAGCAGCATCCACACAAAAGACTGGAACGGAACTATCAGTGTAGCCAGAAAAGCTTTTCCACTGACAATTTCAATCATGGATGCAGGGGACACGAGGAGTAATTCCATTGTCTTACGCTCGTATTCCTCTGTGATAAAGTCAACAATTAGTCCTCCTGATATGAATGCTGGTGTGAATACCAGCAATGGTAGGAGTGCTACATATATGAACTCAAAGTATGTAGAAGTTGTTTTGAGCCCTCTTTTTATAACATTGAATTCGATAGGTGTATATCCGGGCAGTCTCTGTGTTCTTATGTCCCTGACACTTTGCTCGTACTTTTCCAATGGCTCTTTCAATTGAAGCGATACAACAGTTGCTTTTATTTCTGATTTTGGAAGGTATATATCTACATTAAGGAGGTCTGTTCCACCAGAGCTTCCCACGGGAGTTACAATAATCGCATCTATCTTCCGGTCATAAAAGTCTGTATATGCTGGCTGGAAATCGTAGTACAGATTAGTACGGATATTACTTTCCTGCAGTATTTTGAATAGCTCGTCATTTTCGGTTCCAACTACGGCAATCGAAGTTCCTTCCATCTCCACATTTCCAAGTGTGCTTGGGTCGTAAAATGATGTAAGCCCAATAACCAGGAATGTTGAAAATGAAGCTATGAAAAGCTGTATTATTATAGCCAGTATGAATGTTTTTTCCCTCATAAGTTCTTTGAACTCTTTTTTTGCGATAGTTTTCATTTTCCGGCGGGAATTTCGGTGTTTACTCAAAAGAACAACCCCCTCAGAATAACTATGTTATATATGCTGTGGAAAAGAGTTGCCAGCACGACAGATACCAGATAGTAATGTGTTCCTCTTTTGTACATTACAAGTGAACTAATGAGTACTGTCGTAATATGTAGGAACAATGGTATCAACAACAAAGTTCCCATTGTCATTACAGATCCGAATGCTGAACTTGCAATTGGTGCCAGGGTTAGGAAGGCAACGGCTTTCTCTCCTACAAAGAAGCCAGCACCGGATAATATGGAATACTTGATAGCGTTTCTTAATGTGATGTCAGCAATCTTTCTTTTGAAAAGTGTATAGATACCAATTGATTTTACGAGTTCTTCTGCCATTGCAGACAAAAGGATCATGGCAATTATTGAATATGCCAGAGGCAGATTGAAAAGCATGACAATAAGCATTAATTGTGCCATATATACGAAAGGAATGAATATGATACTAAGAAGGAATACAGAACCATATGGGTATGAGAGAAATATTTCAAAGCAATCAACTATTTTTCCACTTATGGCTTTCTGTGTGAACAGGTCTTCCTCTCTGAAAATAAAAGTTCCAAAGGTATACACTGAGATGGCCACGAAGTAGAATGGAAGGGTTGAGAACAGGTATGTGTTTGTCAGGACAGCCTCGTTCTCGATGAGCCTGACGATAAGTGTTATTGGTGAAATAGAGCTTATCGCATGAATGTTTGCAAACATTGCAGGGAAAAATAGGTATCCTGATATGATCACTGACAGGAATACACTTGCAAATGTCAGTTCCTTAAAGCTCCTTGAAAGAATAGCGCTGTAGAATGAAAGTGCAAAGAAAAGCAGGACTACAGGAAATATAGCTGCGAGAACGAGGAATATTCTTTCTATGTCTGCAAAAGTTGAAGGTATTCCCAGGATGTAAATAGTAATAGCTGTCTGGATAATCATTGTGATTAAAAGATATGGTACTGTTTTGCCTATCACAACATCTCTTCCGGTAAGCGGTGCAGCAAGTACAAGTTCTCCTTTCTTGTTTGTACGTTCATCCATGAGGCTGGTTGAGTAGAACTGCGAGATGAAGTAGATAGGGAATATGAACAGGAATGCGTAGAGTATTGCTGTAAATGGTATTGGTGGTGAGAAATTAGATGGTGTGGCTATGGTCTGCTTTTCAAAGAAAGCCCGCCCTTGCATCTCATCAAGGGCTGCAATTTCTTCCGGGGATATTGTTGATGATCCGGTCTTAACTGATCCACTTCTTCCTGTGTATCCTTCTGCACCAGGTATATTTCCCGGGTAAACGGTTGTATTGGCTCCACGTTTTATGTTTTCTGCTGTTTCCTCTGCGCCTGCTAATTGGAAGTCCTGCGGTCTTTCAAGATCGTGAACAGTAATCCATACAGGATGACTATTGTTCACATCATTATATGCAGTGAGGACCAGTTCACGATATGTTTTGAAAGTATTCTCCAGTGCATCGCCTGCAGAAGCCGCTTTACGGGTGTCGCCAAGGTAAACATTGTTCCCTATTATGGCCACATCGGCATTATATTCGTAATAATTACTATCAGTGTACCGGTCAACTAAAACATAGTCAAATCTCTGGTCTGTCTCGATAATAGGCTGGACTTCAGGTTGTGAAACAGCTGCAAGATATATTTTCTGGTTCATGCTCATCCCTGTCTGGGATGCCGCATAGGAGGCTATTATTACCAGTATCAAAGATAATGTTAGCATTATCATCGATCGAATATCGAATTTGAGCTTGGATCTTAAAAGCTCCCATTTTGCAATAGTAAACCAGCCTGCCATCATTATTTTATTATGTACTTATTATATTAATAGATGATTCATAAAATGCAATACAATTGAACATTTTTATATGCAGGCCGCTGTTTGTAAGAAAGTGAATATTTCATAATCACACAAAGGAGTGATAGAATGGCAGATATTTTAGCTCTAACTATACCTTACACAACAATAGCGGTGGCAGACATTGTGTTTGCACTAGTGATATTGATAGCAGGTCTTTTGGTTACCGGAGTTCTTTCCGGTATGTTCAGAAACGGCCTGAAAAAGACAAAGCTTCCTGAACTTGTAATTGAATTCCTTGTACGTTTCCTTCGTGCATTGCTCTATGTAGCTGTATTGCTTGCAGTTGTAGCTACCCTGGGTGCTGATATTAGTTCAGTTGTTGTAGGACTTTCAGCAGTCATAGGTCTGGTCCTTGGGTTTGGTATGCAGGACTCGCTGAACAATCTGGCAGCAGGTGTGTGGATAGCATCTTTAAGACCACTTGACAAAGGTGAGTATGTCACTGTAAGCGGTCTTTCAGGTACAGTTCATGCAGTTGGCATTATGGCAACGGAACTCCTGACCCCGGACAACCAGTTCATTACATTGCCTAACAAGCTTGTATGGGGAAGTCCCATTGTCAATGCAACCCGCATGCCTACGCGCAGGGTTTCAGTTGACGTAGGCGTTAGTTATACAACAGACGTTCCAAAAGCAGTACAGATAGCTATGGATGTCATTAAACAGGATTCACGCGTGCTTGTTGATCCTGCACCAGCAGTTGTCACAACAGAATTGGCGGATTCATCTGTAAACCTGCAACTTCGTGCCTGGGTAAACACGGCTGATTTCTGGGGCGTAAAGAATGATCTTACTATAGCTATACATTCAGTTTTCGGCAAGGAAGATATCGAAATTCCTTTCCCGCAGCTGGATGTACACATGTACAATAACTAAATTGTCTTTGAGCATAGTGTTTTTCAACTATGCTTCATTTTATAATACCATTTATATATAGTAACGAATATAGTCATATTGTGGAACCTGGTATAATCGAAGTTAACGGACTCAGAAAAGAATACGGCGATTTCGTTGCCGTTGATAACCTTTCTTTTTCAGTGGGCAAAGGGCAAATATTTGGTATAGTAGGGCCTAATGGTGCCGGTAAAACTACTACTTTGAAAATGCTCAGTAGTCTTATCAGACCAAGCTCGGGTAACATCTACATGAAAGGTATGGATATCTCCCGGGATGCTGTTGGGATTAAATCTTTCCTCGGATTTCTTCCTGAAGAATCTCCTCTCTATGAGGGTATGGATGTGGAGGATTACCTCATGTTCTTTGCTGAACTGTATAGTGTTCCAAAGGACCGTGCAAAAAAAAGGATACATGATCTTCTTTTTGATCTTGCTCTTAATGCTGAGGGCAAAAAGATAGGTGACCTTTCAAAGGGTATGAAACGTAAGGTTGCCATAGCTCGTTCTCTAATCAATGATCCTGATATCCTTATTTATGATGAGCCTGCCTCTGGTCTGGATCCAATGACTTCCAGATATATTACTGACTACGTGCGGTCATTGAAACAATCAGGGAAAACCATTATATTCACTGCCCATAACCTTTTTCAGGTAGAAAGCCTCTGTGACAGGATTCTCATACTTAAAAATGGAAAGCTTGTAACACTTGGTACTGTCGAGGAAATAAGAGCAGAATATGGCAAGATTCAATATCGACTTGAATTTAAGGTGGATAACATTGGGGAATATACAATCACAGATGTCAAGGGAATGGATGGAGATTATGTGGTTGTAACCAATGATATCGCCATAATTAACGAGACTACCAAGTGGGTTGCAACAAACGGTGGAGATATAGTGGAGATGCGCACCATTGTTCCTTCACTTGAAGAGATATTCCTTGAGCTGATGGGTGTTGAGCTTTTCGTAGACTAATTTTTCTAAAATCCAGCTTACTTGAGAGAATGCTTTTTTATAGAATAGTTGCATATGCAACAATTGCATACGCAACAAATTGGTGATAGTCCTGACATATTCCTTAAAACATGAAAGTCTTTGTAGCATCAAAAAGCATGAGTCTATAGGCCGAGATATATCTCATCTTTTCAGGTCGATTAACATATATCTTACAAATGAAATGGAACCATATGGTATTGGAAGTGGACAATTCCCTTTTTTTATGCGTTTGATGCATCATGAAGGAGTGAGTCAGGAATCACTTGCCAGTTCATTGAAATATGACCGTGCAACTATCACTCGTTCTGTGAACAAACTCGAAGAAATGGGTTATGTTACACGGAAAAGGGACCCCTGTGATAAACGCGCCTATTGTGTTTATCTTACTGACAAAGGGCGTGAAATGAAGCCTGTGTTGCTCAGTATTAGCTCTAGGATAAATGATGTACTTTTGTACAGTTTTAGCGATGAAGAAAAGGCAATGTTCATTTCCATGATGGAGAAGGCTGCCAAAAATATAGCATCTGAAAACGAAATGAAGAAGGATTCAAATGAATAATGCTACAAATGATGAAAAACCGGATCCTTCATTAGGAGCCCCAAAGACGACCGCAGGTATGAGGGCTCTGCTTGGTGACCCAAAAAAAGCTATCATTAAACTGGCATTGCCAATGATGCTTGGTATGTCTGTTCAGACATTGTATAATCTCGTAGATACTTTCTGGGTTTCCGGACTTGGCTCAGATGCTCTTGCAGCAGTTGGTTTTGTATTCCCTTTCTTCTTTGTGATCATTGCGTTGTCAAACGGTCTGGGTGTTGGTGCCGGTTCTGCCATAGCACGAAGGCTTGGCTCAAAGGACAAAACAGGTGCGGATAATGTTGCAGTTCATACGATGATACTGATGCTTTTGATGTCTGCTGTTTTCACTTTGACACTCTTCACATTTGCAGAACCGATATTTGCCATTATCGGCGCCGGAAAGACGACTGCAATGGCAACTTCCTATGGTCGTATTATCTTCGGAGGCAGCATTCTGCTGTTCTTTACCAATGTTGCGAATGCGATACTTCGTAGTGAAGGCGACACAAAAAGGGCTATGAATGCCATGATATTCGGTTCTGTCCTGAACATAGTACTTGACCCTATTTTCATCTACCAGTTCAAGATGGGCGTTGCCGGTGCTGCCTGGGCTACGGTTCTATCAATGGGAGTTACCGCAGTTCTCATGTCCAACTGGTTATTCTTTAGAAAAGATACCTACCTTTCCTTTGATTTTAAGGATTTCCGGTTCGAAAAGGGTATTCTCAGGGATATATCCAATGTTGGGATTCCTGCTTCTGTTCAGCAGGCATCCATGGCTCTTATGATGCTTGTGATGAACGTGATCGTAATAGCAGTTAGCAATACTGATGGGGTGGCAGTTTACACTGTTGGATGGCGTGTTGCAACCATTGCTCTTGCTCCACTCATTGGTGTTTCTACGGCTGTTGTCACCATGACTGGTTTTTCCTATGGTGAAAGTTCGTATGACAAAGTATCTTTTACTCACATATACGCAATGAAGATGGGTCTTCTTGTAGAGACTGTCATCGCTGTTTTTACCTTTGTACTGGCTCCCCAGATAGCTTATGCATTTACTCTCTCAGAAAGTGCTTCTCATATCACGGACGACCTTATTATATTTCTCAGAATAATCTGTATATTCTATCCCACAGTCTCCCTTGGAATGATTTCATCCTCTCTTTTCCAGGGTGTAGGTAAAGGTCTTTATGCACTTATTGCAACGATACTGCGTGCTGTCATATTCGTGCCAATATTCGCTCTTGTTTTCGCTTTTAATTTGAAAATGGGTCTTATAGGTGTCTGGTGGGGAATGGTTGTAGGCAATATTCTGGGCTCGCTCTTTATTTTCGTGTGGGCA
Source organism: Methanolobus sp. (assembly GCF_016278385.1). Taxonomy (GTDB): domain Archaea; phylum Halobacteriota; class Methanosarcinia; order Methanosarcinales; family Methanosarcinaceae; genus Methanolobus. The sequence continues at coordinate 84,526 of NZ_JADQBY010000028.1, read as the reverse complement.
AGAGTTTATGTCGGTAAATTGTTGAAAACCAGTAATCTTGCGGATGTCTCGCATAAATTATCCGATAATGAGAAACTAAATGTGTGATCAATTGGTTTCATATTTATTCTCTATCCTCTATGTATCCACTATTTACTCCTTAATTATACTCCCTATTTATTCAATAGTGTTGTGATATTAGCTTGACAACTCTCACTTCGCTAAAATTCAAAAGATATTTAATACACACCGGGATATATTCATTAATGTTCTTTGATGTCCTGTCTTTTTTATGCGGAGATTGTTTCAGGGCAACGAGTTATAAAATATTGAGGATTCTATGGTGGCAAAATCCCGGAAAGCAATGGTTCAGGATAATAAAGCTGAATCTTCTGACAGAAGTACAGACGAAAAAGGGCTTCTTCTTTTTGAAACAACGGGCAAGGAGAAAGTCTACAGGCACAAGGATTCGATCGTTCTCAATCTGCCTAGTGGGAGGAAAACCCTTACAACTTCCTGGTTAAATGGCGGTTACAGGGAAGACCTTAAGACTATTTTCAATCACAGGGTACCAAAAGGCAAGCATGCTCCAAAGGATCTGGATGGTGGAAGCATTCCTGCCTATCTTTCTATTATTGCAAAAAGACTTGGTGCAGATCCAGATACATCTTCCGGGCTTCTGACGGCTGCAAATATGGAAAATGTGTCAATTGTTACAAAATCCTTCCGTGGTGTGGAAGTGACTGCTGTCATGACTGCAGGTATTGAAGTTAATGGTGGAAGAGTTGGTGATCCTGCTTCATATTATCAGGAAGATGGTTCACATCAGTTCATCCAGGGGACCATAAACACTATACTGATAATAGGTGCGGACCTTCCTGCTTATACTATGACAAGAGCAGTCATCACTGCCACTGAGGCAAAGACCGCAGCTCTGCAACAATTAATGGCTCCCAGCCGCTATTCAAATGGTATTGCCACGGGATCAGGGACTGATATGATTGCTGTGGTTGCAGATGGCACAAGTTCTCTTTTGCTAACGGATGCCGGGCAGCATTCCAAACTCGGAGAACTTATAGGGACTGTCGTAATAGAATGCACCCAAAAAGCTCTTGAAATACAGTCTGATCTGACATCTCTCTCCCAGAGGGATATGCTTGTAAGGCTTGAGAGGTTTGGAATCGATGAAAGTAGTTTTTGGAAAGTGGCATCGCACATGGATGGGGACAACCGTAAAGCTGCTTTCTTTAAAACAATGCGTGAAATGTCGAAGAATCCTGTGCTTGTCGGTGCAACAGGTTCAATACTACATATAGTTGACGAGATCTCATGGGGACTTATTCCGGAAACTGCCGGACGTAAGGTGGCTGTTTCTGTAATGAAAAGTCTTTCTGGAATGCTTGGTATTGAAGTTTCCATACCTTTTGATGAACTGACTGATGAAAAAGATAGTATTATTGAGAATTGGATTCGTGTTGTATGCTGGATGGCAAAGAATTGCAGTCATCAAGGGCTTTGTAAATCTGCTTAATGATTCTCAACAGGTGTAAAAATGAAAGAACTGATTAATTTTTCTCTTTACGAGAATGACATGAAGATGTTTGAGTCTGACTGGGGGCTAATGCGTAATTTTCTTGTCAGGCATGACCTTGACGGATTGGAGCTCTTTGTGGATTCATCTCCTCTTCCAGATGTACCTGTGGATTTGATTGAAGGTGTGCATCTTCCTTATTGGATGGGAAGGCACAGAGCCTGGGCTGATCCTTCTGCTTTTTCAGAGGAAATGGAAGAATTCGAGAAGGTCTATGTTTTTGGCGGAGGCAACCGTGAAGAAGTCATTGATAATTTCAGGAGATCACTTGAGAACGCTGCACAACTGGATACATCCTATGCAGTGTTCCATGTTTCTTATGCTGAATTGGAACAGGTTTTCACACGCTGCTTTGATTGTACTGATAATGATGTGCTGGCAACAACTGCTGAATTTCTGAATGAAGCAGTATCTGTATACCCTAATGGTGAACCACCTGTAAGGATATTCTTTGAAAATCTGTGGTGGCCTGGTCTTACATTCCTTGAGCCAACAAATGTAGAATATTTTGCCAGTCTGATCGATTTTAATAACTGGGCTTTTGTGCTTGATACGGGGCATCTGATGAATGCAACGATGAAGTGTGATGATGAGAATTGTGCTATAGATGTTGTACTTGATCTTCTTTCAACTCATTCCGATGATTTTATCAAACGAATTGAAGGGATGCATTTCCATTGCAGTCTTTCAGGAGATTATATGCGCAGTTCACTGGAAATGGAAGCTCCTTCAGGGTTTGATGCTAAGCCTTTCCATGATCGTCTCTCTTCTGTTATGACCATTCTTGAACAGATGGACCAGCATATGCCTTTCACTAGTGGTAGATGCTCTGAGATTGTTGAGTTCGTATCACCTGATTTCCTGACTCATGAATTTATTTCAACTGATCTGCGCTCTTTTGATGAAAAGATATCCATACAAAAGAGGGCGTTACATGGTTAATATCATTTCAGTGCAACCTTTTTTTATTGTACGATTTCTAGTATTTGATTTTTATATATCTGTTAAATGACTTGTTTTATGAACCGTTTGTGTGGGAAGATATATATATAACTCGACAATTACTTCTATTTATGAGCACTATCGATAACAATGATTCCGAGAACCCAGAGAATACTGATCGTTTGAAATTGTTCAGTGCCCTTGGGAGTGAAACAAGACTCAGGATGCTGCAAAAGCTTACCGAGGGTGAGATGCATATATCCGAACTTGCCAGGGAATTAAGTATTTCTGTCCCAGTTGCTGCAAAACATGCAAATATACTTGAAGCCGCAGAGCTGATTCTACGGAAAGTTTACGGTAAAACACATGTCTTGCAATTGAACAACAGGAGTATTTTCAATGCGTTGGACATATTTGCACCTTCAAGAACGGTTGAAGTAGAAAAGGGTGCTACTCTTTTGGAAGCACTTAAAAAAGCTGCCGTGGTGGAAGTTAAGAATGTCCATGGTCAGGACAATATTGTATCCACCAACGGTGAGGACGGTTTCTTTATTTATGAGGTGAACGGTGTATTCTCTGATCAGAACGTCAACGAGTATAAATTTAACAGTGATTCAACGGTCATGTGGAAGAAACTGGAGCCAATAAGCATCTTAAAAGTGAAGGTAAAAATCAAAAAGGAGTGATCTCTTTTTTAGTTTCCAGTACTAATTATTTATTATTTTCTTCTCCTCTCTTTTTTTATATTTTTTTTCAGGTTTTTGCTCTGCTTTTTTGTTATGGGAATACTTTCACTCCACTTGCTAGTTGCTTATATTCGTGTCATGCGTATTGGTCACTGATGACCTATAGAAATCCTGTTAATGAGCACCATATGACGCTTATGGAAAGGATGAGAGTATTGTCCGAGGGCACTAAATATGACAGTTGCAATCAGAGTGCTGTCTGTCATGCTTTCGGACCGGATGGCCGTTGTATTCAGCTCTACAAGACGCTGATGACAAATGCGTGTTCCGGGGAGTGTACGTATTGTCCTAACAGGTGTGGCAGGGATTCTGTGCGTGCATCATTGACCCCTGAGGAAATTGTAAAGATAACCTGGTCATTCTATCGAAGGAATTCAATAGAAGGCCTGTTCCTGTCATCGGGTGTTATAGGGGATGCTGAAAGGACGGCAGAGAAACAACTGGAGGTCGCAAGTCTTCTGCGTGGTCAGGGATTCACAGGTTACATACACATTCGTGTGATGCCGGGAACTCCAAAATATCTTCTTGAGGAAATAGCAGATTATGCGAACAAGTTTGGTGTGAATGCGGAAACAACGAGTTCACTGAACTATTCTGAAATCTGTCCTAATTTTGATTACAAGAATGATGTTCTCCAGCGTTTACAATGGACACGTGATCTCATAAATAAAAAAAGACAGGAAGAGGGTTTCAAGGGGCGAATAATTGGTGCAAACGATACACAATTTGTAGTGGGTGCACTGCAGGAACCTGACCGGGAGATCATCGGAACCGTTGAGAAATTCATGGACAGGTATGAACTGAGAAGGCCATATTTCATGAGTTTCGACCCGGTTCCATCTACGCCCCTTGAAAACAATGAACCTTCCCCTTTGTGGAGAGAAGTGAGGCTTTACCAGACTTCCTATTTATTGAAGGACTATGGTCTGACTGCCAATGATTTGGATAATGTTCTTGATGATAATGGTTTTCTCCTTGATGCAGATCCTAAGATGTTACTTGCATCATGCAGTCCTGACATGTTTCCGGTAAATGTAAATACAGCAAGCAAAGATGATCTTCTCAGGGTGCCTGGAATTGGTCCGGTTGGCGCCAGCAGGATTCTCCAGTCAAGGCCGATAAGTTCTGAAAAAGAACTTGCACGAATGGGTGTTGTACTCAACCGCGCACGTCCTTTTATTGAGATTAACGGGAAAAGGCAGACAAATCTCTTTTCATTTGCAGGGGTGAGCGCATGATAGTGGCTTTCAGGGAAAATGTAGGTGGTGTTCTTCTTGCCTGCGCAGAACTTATGGTGAATCCCGACTGTGATCTTATATCTGCAAAGGACAGTGATGATCTGAAGCAAAAGATGGACTTTACGGGTATCGATGACGTAAAAGTCCTTGGTTTCAGGGGTACAACAGATACCACAAAGCTTGTAAAATACATCTTTGGAAAACAGCTTCCAAGGATGTTCCAGGGTGATCCGGATGTAGAAGGATATGTATCAATGATACTCAGGCACCGAAGTTCAAGACCAATTGAACTGGTCAGTTTTCTGTATTCCTGTCAGGGCAATGTTGAGTTACTTTACTCCGGCAAGAGTGTTACAGGTAAGAAATATTACAATTATATGCGTGACGTTAATCGTTCATATCATCGTTTATGCATGTTTGCACGTCCTTATTTTGTCAACGGTGTTCTCTCTGTAAAAGTGGATTCTCCACACCGTATAGGTGACATGTTCTGTCGTTGGCTTGCACGAAAAAATCCCGATATTCCTATTTCGGTTATTGAAGGGAATATTGCCTGGATAGGTAATGGTGGTCATGTGGGGCTTGAACATTATACTCAGGTTCCTTCTTCACTGGTAGGCAGTCTGGAGTTCTCTAATGCATGTGATGATATTGATGATATGTGGGATATGTATTATGATTCACAATTCATCCCTAAAAGGAGAAACAAAAACCATGCCAGACAATTACAACCCAAAGCTTCGGCATCTATGAGTAAGATGTCGGAAAGAGACAGTTACAAGGTTGAAAGAGGTATTGCAAACTGTACTCTGGATAATTTTGTATCTCAGTCGGAGGTATAATGTTAGCTGATGTAAGGACTTTACAGGATATTCCTCGTATAGGGGATAAGATGTCAAAGCGTTTTGTTGAACATTTTGGTAGTGAGGACCAGGCACTTAGCGCTATACTTGCAGGTGATATTGCAAGTATTTCTGAGGTAGAAGGGATTGGGCAGCGCTATGCTATATCTCTGATACAGGATGTGGCTTCCAGGGTTGAAGGTGTTAATGTTTCCGACTTTTTGAGAACCAGGGAATCCACAGATATCTACGAAAAACTGCTTGACATTATCAAAGATTTTGCTCATACCCGTTATTCCAGGGATAAATTGCATGTGTTTTTTCCGTATCCTTCTACAAAAACTGAAAAAATATTACAAATACGAGAATCTGTTTCATATTACATGGAAACTGCCCATATTCTGGAAGGGGACAAAACAATTGCAGATCTGCTTCCAAAGATAGCCCAGCTCAATTTCAAACATCAGTACCCCAAAACCCGTGACAGGGTGATAGTAACCTCTGATCAGGATAGTTATGAGTATGCCAGAAAACGCTTTTCAGGATTAATAGATGTGCATTTTTCACGTTCCCTTTCGGAATTCATTGATATATCCAGAGGTTTTTCCCAGGTTATTGCTGTGGGGGATGATTATCTTGCATTTGATCTTCCGGAAGATGTGGAGCCGGAATTCTTTACAGATCTTCAGGACCTGGATGACTTTAAAGTAATACCGGAAAAGGAAATATTTGCTTTTTCCCGAAATTTGAAATCCCTGGAATCATCTATTGAAGTTGTAAGATTGCTGCGGTCCAGAGGTATTAATTTCTTTGACAGAATGGATGAGGATACACTTGAATTACTTGCTTCAACGCTGTCTTTGATAGATGAAGATGGTGATATTGTTCATGGAACTGACTTAGAAGCAGACCGGATTTCTGAAGCAATGGACAATCTTAGTTCCTGTGTAGGAGAAACTGTCGGTTTTGTCAATGATAAACTGAATTCCTGCCTGGAAAAAAGTCAGATGACGTTAAGCGGACAGGATATGCTGAAGGTCATGAACGGTTCCATTGAGATTAAAGATATGCTCGGGAAAACCTTGCATAAAAGTTATCAGTCCATTATTAAAGAGGGTGTTGACAGGATATGCAATGAACTCCAGCTTGAAAAGAAAGAGCGGTTGTTGGTTGATTCTCTTTTTCCGGAAGAAATAATGCATCCAGTTGAAGCAGATGTTGATAGTCTTGGTTCTTTGAAGCAATATCTTAATAAAAAAGTCCAGAATAAAAAGTTCAATCATAAACGTGAGGTTTCACGTATATTGTCTTCATATAGGGAAATAGCCGGGGAGATGGTGCGTGAGGTGCTTGATTTTGATGTGGGTTTCGCCATCGGTTCTTTCGCACTCAAATACGATCTTATCATGCCTGACATTTTGTATAGCACAGGTATTGGATTTAAAGGGGGGAGGAATCTTTTCCTGCTATCTCGGCATGGGGAAGTAGTGCCTGTTGATTATTCTATAGGTGAGAATAGTTTCAGTCCAGAAGGTGAAGAAAGCAAGGTTGTTCTTTTGAGTGGTGTGAATTCAGGAGGTAAGACCTCCCTTCTGGAGCTTCTTGCCCAGAGTATCATCCTTGCTCATATGGGTTTTCCTGTTCCTGCGCAGCATATGGAAATCTCTCTTACGGAGTCGATGTACTACTTTGCCAAATCCAAAGGTACGCTTGATGCGGGTGCATTTGAAACGACCCTTACTGAGTTTTCTGTAGTTGCTGATGAATCTGCAAAATTTGTTCTGGCAGATGAGCTTGAATCAATCACAGAACCGGGTGCTTCTGCAAAGATCATGGCAGGTATACTTGAAGTACTCAGTGAGAACAATGGTACTATGTCTGTATTTGTTTCACATCTTTCAGAACAAATAATGGAGAATACTGCTTGTGATATCAGGGTTGATGGAATAGAGGCAAGTGGTCTGGACGCCGATTTGAACTTGATAGTTGACAGAAGTCCTCGTTACAATTATGTTGCAAAAAGTACTCCTGAACTTATAGTAGAAAGACTCTCAAAAAAGACAAAAGGAAAAGAACAGGCTTTTTATGATAAACTGAGAAGCAAGTTTCAGGATTAAAGCACACCTTTTGTGCTTTTAATTCCTTCCCCTTCAATATTCACTGCTCTTCTAAGGGCATAGGCGAATGCCTTGAAAAGTGCTTCTATCTTGTGGTGGTCATTGTCACCATAGACATGAGCATGCATATTTGTTTTTGAGTTCTGTGCAACAGCCTCAAAGAAATGATCTACCATCTGTGTACTGAACTCTCCTACTTTCGGAGCCTTAAAATCTGCTTCCATCACAAGATAGCTGCGTCCACCCAGATCAAGTGCTACGGTGGCAAGTGCTTCATCCATTGGTATGCGTGCTTCTCCAAATCTTGCAATACCTGCTTTATCGCCAAGTGCTTCTGCTATAGCCCGTCCAAGGACAATTCCTGTATCTTCTATAAGATGGTGGTCATCGACTACGAGGTCTCCAGTGGCCTTAATAGTAAGATCAAAGTTCCCATGTTTTGTGAATGCAGTGAGCATATGGTCGAAAAAACCAATGCCAGTGCTTATGTCTGCAATACCTTTTCCATCAAGTTCCAGCTTGAGAGCGATGTCTGTTTCGCTGGTTTTGCGTGATATATTTGCTTTTCTCATGGGTGCACCTGGTTACTATGTTCTTTTATAAATCCGAACTGATAATATTTATTGCTTCTGGAAGTGTGAACTTTCCTGTATATAGTGCACTTCCAACAACAACTGCTTTTGCACCGGTATTTTTCAGGGCAACAAGGTCATTCAGGCATGTAACTCCTCCTGATGCTATCACAGGGATGTTGACGGATTCGACCAGTTCTTCTGTAGGCTTTGTGTTTACTCCCTGCAACAATCCTTCTGTGTCTATATTTGTAAAAAGGATGCTTCCAGCTCCGAGTTCTTCAAATCTGGTCCCCATTTCAACAGCTGTGAATTCGGATTGTTTTTTCCATCCTTCTATGGAAACCTTACCGTTCTTGGAATCGAGGGCAACGTTGATATGCTTGCTTCCAAAAGCATCCGCAAGCTCTTTGACAATTTGTGGGTTGTTTATGGCAGCAGTGCTGAGTATCACTCTGTCAACGCCGAGTTTCAGGAGTTCAGCTGCATTTTCGAAAGAACGTATTCCTCCGCCAACCTGTATTTCAACTCCAAGAGGTTTACATTCCTTTACTATTTTTTTGATGATGGGTGCATTTTTTTGCTTTCCATCGATGGCACCATCAAGGTCGATAAGATGCAGGGTTTTTGCACCCTGGGCTATCCAGTCTTTTGCCACTGCCACCGGGTCATCTATGGAGATCATTTCGCTGCCAGGTATTCCCTGGACCAGCTGTACACATTTCCCATTTCTCATATCAACGGCAGGGATTACTTCAAAGGTCATACTACCTCAGGGCATCATTCTTTCGATAGGCACTACCAGTATATCTTTGGCACCTACCTTTCTGAGTTCATCCACCGTTGCAAATATGGTGTTCGCATCAACAACAGCGTGAACTGCAAGTATTGACTCATTAGATTCTACTTTCATTACAGTCGGACCTGCCATTCCAGGCAGAACACTTTTGACGGTTTCGAGAGAATCAGCAGGTACATTCATCATAAGGTAACGTTTTCCTTTTGCTCTCAGGACACTTTCAACAGCAGTCTGGATCTGCCCGATCTTATTGTTGTTTGCCTGTGTCTTCTTGTTTGCAATGAGGTATACTGATGATGTGAATACCTTCTCTATCATTTTCAGATGGTTGGTTACAAGGGTTGTACCTGAGCTGGAAATATCTACAATTGCATCAGCAATTCCGACATGTGGTGTCATCTCGCATGCACCGCTGACTTTTATTACTTCGATGTTAACGCCAAGGTTTTTGAAGTACTTGGCAGTGATATTCGGGAATTCTGTGGCAACACGCATTCCTTCAAGTTCCCTTGCAGAGGTTATAGTTGAGTCTTCCGGAACCGCCAGCACAAGGTTTGCACCGCCGAATTTAAGGTCAAGCAGTATTTCCACATCAGATTCGGTTTCATCAATGAGGTCAAGTCCGGTGATACCTACATCTGCGGCACCATCCTGAACATACTCCGGAATATCTGCGGCTCTTGCAAAGAGATAGGTTATCTCAGGATCAGTTGTTTTGGCAAACAGTTTCCTTGTCCCCCCTTCAAGTACAGGTAGTCCTGCTTCTTTGAGGAGGGTTACGGTGGGCTCATGTAGGCGCCCTTTGTTGGGTATTGCAATACGTATCATGGGGATCCTTCTGTGAAATTATAAATCAGTATCAATTGAACGTTCTTTCAAAGACTTTTATAGCATATAGATTTCACGCTGAACTTTAATTTTAAGTTGTTATTCCAATAAAACTAATAGAATAACTATGGGTTATAATTCTGACGGGTAATATTATATATTTTATGGGTACATGTTACAGCGAAGGATACATACATAAACCTTAATTATCTATTCTTACCTTTCATTTGTCAGTTAATTATTCCAGAGGACTAGTAATGATTCGAAACATCAAAGTCGAACACCTGATTGAAACGCCGGTGGAGAAACAGCAGATTGAGCTTGTGGAGAGAAAAGGTGTGGGTCACCCTGACAGTATCTCCGATGGTCTTGCAGAAGCAGTAAGCCGCGCATTGTGTAAAGAGTATATAAAAAAATGTGGTGTAGTTCTTCATCATAATACTGATGAAACACAGATCGTGGCCGGAAGATCTAACCCGCAATTTGGTGGCGGAGAAGTTACCCAGCCTATTTATACACTTCTTGTAGGAAGGGCAACCAAGGAGTTTGAAGGAGTGGAAATTCCTGCTGAAGCTGTTGCTCTGCGGGCAGCAAGGAACTATATCAGGAATACTATCGTAGATATTGATCTTGAAAGTGATATCATAGTCGACTGTAAACTTGGTACGGGTTCATCTGATCTCAGGGATGTTTTTCAGCGAGACAGGGTTCCTGTTGCAAATGACACTTCTTTTGGTGTAGGTCATGCTCCATTTTCAGAACTTGAGCAGATTGTCTATGAGTCAGAAAGGAAGCTGATAACTGATCTGAAAAAGAAGATTCCTGGCATAGGAACTGATATCAAGGTAATGGGTCTGAGGGATAATGAGGATATAACCCTTACAATATGCTGTGGCATGGTAGGAAGGTATGTTGATGACATGGACCATTACATAAACATCAAAGAAGAGATGGCAGATTATGTCACGGACCTTGCGCTTAAACGTACAGAGCGCAATGTTAAGACTTTTATCAATGCAGCAGATAACGTGAAGTGTAATTCTGTGTTCCTGACCGTGACCGGTACTTCTGCTGAGATGGGTGACGATGGTTCAGTAGGCCGTGGTAACCGTTGTAATGGGCTTATTACTCCTAACAGGCCAATGAGTATGGAAGCAACCAGTGGTAAGAACCCAATCAATCATATAGGTAAGATATACAACTTGCTTTCCACCCAGATGGCAAGGGACATAGTAAAGGCTGTTCCAGAGGTTCAGGATGTTTATATTAAGCTGCTTTCCCAGATAGGGCAGCCAATAGATCAGCCACTTGTGGCAAGTGCGCAGATCATTCCTGAAGACGGCGCAAACTTTGCCTCTGTAAGGGCTGAAACAGAAGTTGTTATGGATGACTGGCTCGCTGATATCACAAAGATCACCAAAATGGTGATTGGTGGCGAACTGGATACTTTCTGAATATTGATATTGAAGTCGGTCCCGGGAATTCCGGGATGGTCTTCAGTTATTTTTGTTTATTCATTTTTTCGTATTTTTCTTTACTAACTTCTCTTTTGTACTAACAGACGGTGTGTTCTGTCTCCATTCTTTATATGCTTCCTTTTTCATGTGCTCTTCACGGCGAAAGAGCTAAGTATGATTGTGCGTATTGGAGTGTTGCTTCGTACGGCAACGTCGTGCAGGAGCATGATTTGTTAGACCCGCCTTAACTCAGTGGTAGAGTGCGCGGCTGTAGTTTGATTCATGTGACATGATCACATTACGCGCAGGCACCGCGATGTCCCCGGTTCGAGTCTGGGAGGCGGGACTTTCACAATCAAGAAAAAGCTTTATATACAAGAGCGGCCTTTTAGGGGTGCTCACAAGCGAAATATCATAATATGTCCGAATAGTGTAGAGGCCTATCATGGAGCCCTGTCGAGGCTCCGACCCGGGTTCGAATCCCGGTTCGGGCGTAAATTCCTAAATCCCGGTTTATCCGGGATTCTTTTCTCTTTTTGTTTTAGTTAAGATTGTTACATATATCTTCATTTATATCCTTGGGTTTGTATGCTGACTTTTTAATAAATTATCAATTTTAACTAGCTATTTATATCTTTTTTTGCTATGTTTTATCATTGTATGTATGGATGATTGCGGTGTTTCAAGCACATTTAAAATTCGAGTAATCGCATCGCTATATCTGGTGCTGTTATTGAGTGCATCTCTGCTTGCAGCTTATGCAAATGTGTGATTTGCTTCTCTGATCTTTTCCTTATTGTCTTTGCAAAAAATCAAAATTAGCTCAAAAACAACTCTTTTAACACTTATTTAGAGTTTGACAGTTATTATATAGGGGTGAGTTAATTAGGGTGTTGCAAAGCCAGATAATCCCCCACCAACTATCCCTTCTCATTGTCAGTATATTAACTTTAATATCTGCATTAATTGTTCAATTTGGCTTTGCAGATAACCCAAAACATTAACATCGCAACTTATGGGTGTAAGTTTGCCATGCTAGGAAATCTATTTATATCCAATATGTGTTTCTGTGGACTGTTATGTTTGGCAAGTCTGGTAATTCAATTGTGTCGAAAATTGTACTTCTGGTGTCTGTATATGCCCTTCTCATGTTATCTATTGGTCTGTTTTCAGCTCTTGTCAGATAATATCTTTGATACCGCAATAATTTCAAAAAAAGCTGTCCATAACTATTAATTGTCTGACTTCAATTATATGATATTGCCTGAATGAAAATGCGAATTTAGATACAATAAAGGTACTATTTGTTTTTATGTTGTATCTTCTGATGATAGTATCAGTTGGCATGCTGGCAGGGATAATGATTCCGTAAATTAAAAAGAGGAATCTGAAAAAAGAGCTGGATTTGTAATCTCTTCCTGTCTTTTTATTAATCTATGCTTTAATCTGCGTTAGCTTGGGAGATCTTAGTATCACAGATAAAATTATAGACAACAAGTTATCCTTTGAACAAAAGATAATAAAAAGTTGGGATAAAAAATAAATGGTGGATTTCCGTTTTTAACGTCGTTTTTCAATCCCGTTTTTCCGTTTTTAACGCCGTTTTTGATTTCGTTTTTCCGTTATTAATGCCGTTTTTTGATCTCGTTTTTCCGTTTTTAACGCCGTTTTTGATCCCGTTTTTCCGTTATTAATGCCGTTTTTGGTTAAAAGGTCATTATATGGATTATCTGCAGTAAGCTACATTCCATGAAATGACCATCAGATTGTTCACCACCAGGAACAACCCCACAAGCGCAATACTCTTTCTGGCAGTGACCCACAGAAGATCCGTCCATTTTGAATCTGAATCCTTGAGTATTTTGTAATTCCAGTAAACAATTACCAGGAACAATGTCTTCAATATAAGAAGAGAGCTAACACCATAGTCCTGTATTACTGCTGCAAGAAAATCATTTTCCTCGAATCCGTAATTAAGGGCGTGGGCGGTTGTCAGAAAGTCTCCAAGTACATAAAACACAATAATATATTTTATATCTCTCAGGAAATCTGAGATATTTGTTAATTGTGAATTGTACAGGTTTGCGTTGTGCATAATACTTACTTTTCATGGAGTTGTATATAATAGCGATGTGAGTATCTAGTATGTTTGTGTACATAAAACATGGTTAAATGTACTAATATAAGCAAAGTTGTGTACACAGCACTTCCTATAATATCATAAATATGTGACAATCCAGGATATCCTGTTGCTTTTTTAATCCATACATTTGATAACAATTTTGTACTAGTAACTACTAGGTACTAGTATGGCCTCATCAACAGTTCCCATTGACATTTCCAAATCACTGGAAAACCACAGGTCAGATGTATATCTGATGGTAGGGAATTCGAACAATGCAGACATCTTTTACGCAACCCATTTCTTTGCTTCAGATCAGTTTGCCTACTTCCATACAAAAGAAGGAACAGAAACACTGCTGATATCTGATATGGAAAAAGGACGGGCAGAGCTGGAATCAAGGGTGTCTGATATCCGGACATTGCAGGATTGTGATTACAGGTCAAAAGTAAAAGAAAGGCAGGACCCTGCACTTGCTTATTGTGACTGCATTGCAGAGATCTTGCAAAAAGAGGGTGCAAAAAAGGTGGCAGTACCACGGGATTTTCCATATTTCATTGCTCAGACCCTCAAAGAAGAAGGTTTTTCAATCGATTCTATTAAAAGTCCTTTTGCACAGGCACGTTCCAAAAAGTCTCCTTCGGAAATTAAAATCATAAAAAATGTTCAGGACGCATGCAACACCGCAATGAAAGCAGCTGTGGAAATGATAAGAAAGTCAGAGGATGTTGAAGGCATTCTTAATTATCGTGGTTTTGCCCTGACATCCGAAATGCTACGTAAGGAAATAGACATCACACTTCTTGAACATGGTTGTGAGGCAGAGAGCACCATAGCTGCTAACGGTACAGGTTCTGCAAATCCGCATTGGGAGGGCACAGGTCCACTCAAGGCCAATGAGCCTGTAGTTATCGACATCTTCCCGCGCAGCAAAAAGGAAAGATATTTCGCTGACATGACAAGAACCGTCCTTAAAGGGGATGCATCTGAAAAGCTCATGGATATGTACAAGGCTGTACATGCGGCACAGAAAGCTGGCATAGAAATGGTCAAGCCCGGTGTCAAATGCAGCGATATACATAACAAGGTATGTGACGTGTTCAAAGAAAATGGGTATGAAACCATCAGGGAAGGATCAAGTGTAGGTTTTATCCATTCCACTGGGCATGGGGTCGGACTTGAAATTCATGAATTTCCTTTTGTAGGCAACAGTGACATTGCTTTGGAAGAAGGAAACATTATTACCATAGAACCAGGACTTTATTATCCTGATGTAGGTGGTATACGCCTCGAGGATTTGATCCTTGTAACATCAGATGGTTTTGAGAACCTCACAGAAATGGAAAAGAAATTTGTATATTAGTCCTGAAAAATAACTTTCAACGGAGATTTTAAATGGTGGACAAAGTTCAGGAGATCGAAGAGATCATTGGCAAATATGTCAAAGCAGGAAAGATACTATCACAGGTAAGAAGCGAGGCAAAAGATCGGATGAAGGTAGGTGGTACCCTGCTTGAAATAGCTGATTTTGTTGAGAACAGGGCCATCGAGCTTGGAGCGGACGGTTCTGCATTCCCCTGTAATATTTCCCGTAATGACGAGGCGGCACATGCAACTCCACTCGCAGGTGATGAAACGGTTTTTGGTGAAGATGTAGTAAAACTAGACATTGGTGTTCATGTGGATGGATACATTGCAGATTCTGCCATCACAGTCGACCTTTCTGGAAATTATGGGGACCTTGTCAAAGCTTCTGAAGCAGGACTTGAGGTTGCAATTGATACAGTCAGAAACGGTGTAAACACCGCAGAGGTTGCTGCCGCCATAGAAGATGCAATAATTTCCTACGGTTTCAAACCTGTAGGAAATCTCACCGGGCATGGACTTGCACAGTATATCCCCCATGCACATCCCAGTATACCTAACAGAAGGGTAAGCAAAGGTGTTGAACTTAAGACCGGAGATTTCATTGCCATAGAACCTTTTGCTACAGATGGTGTCGGGAAGGTCGTAGATGGTACACTTACGGAGATCTTCCAGGTTGTAAACAAAAAACCTGTGCGTTTGCCTGCAGCAAGGGCTCTTCTTAAGGAACTCGAACCATACAGGACACTTCCGTTTGCAAAAAGATGGCTTAAGACCCCACAACTGGATTTTGCCCTTATGCAGCTTGAAAAGGCTGGAATTATCCATTCATACCCTGTTCTAAAAGAAGTAGGTGGCGGAATGGTTTCCCAGACCGAGCACACGGTAATTGTTACAGACGACGGGTGTGAAGTAACAACTAGATAAGCAATAACGGGATGAGATAATTTGAGAGTTGGATCTATATTTCTGTCAATCGTGTTATTTTCAATGTTATCCTTCCCGGCAAGCGCTGCCTATGAGTGGAATAATGAAATTACGTTGCACACAGAAGGCATGATATGGGAATACACCGAAAAATATTCAGATAACAGGTCCATAATATTCAAGGCTTTCATTGATGCTGAATTTGGGGATAATGATGGATTTGTCAGCGCATGGGAATTACTGAAAACAGATGTGCAGACAACTAAAGCCTTTTTCAGTTCAATAGAAGATAAAATGGACGTGAAAATTGATAATTCCTCGAAGAATATTACTCTTTTGAGTGTCGAATCCAATATGTCTTCTGAGCTTATAGGACCCATTAATGAAGAAAGAGACATAGTTAACAATTACCAGGTCTTTTATGATTTCAAAAAACCACTAAAAGAATCCGATTCAAGTATGTGGTTCCAGGGTGAACCTGAGACAGATGTTACAATAAATCTTCCTTCAGAAATCAATTTCATTTCCATAGATGGTATTGATGATGAGTTCATAATAGAAGATTCATATGGCACTCATATCTCTGGAGAGTTTGGTTTTATAGGTGAAATAACAATGAATATTTCAGCAGAGGCCCTACCAGTTCAGGATAAGGATGTTACAGAACTTTTTCATCCATGACATCAGAAGAAGACAGCAAATCTTTGCTTGACAAGGTATTTCCGGGGCTTACAAACTATCTATTTGGTAAGTAAAAGTCCGATACATTTAATATCTCTTAAACTTACTAAAAAATAGGTGATTAGTTATGCTGGTCGAAAAAATAAAACTTGAAAAAGGTTCGGCTATGGGTATGAGTTTCCATATGCAGAAAGCTCCATTGCTTGTAATCAGAGCAGACCGGGGGTTTGTGATGTGTGGTTATCTTGATATGGATATGGCAGGTGTCCTTGGTGATGTTGCAGTCAAAGTAAAAGGTGTCAGCACCTTTGATGACGTGCTTAATGCCCTGGTAGTTGGTGCAACACAGGAAGCCACTAACCTTGGTATCAAAGTAGGTATGACAGGAAAAGAAGCGCTGGAACTGATGTTTTGATCTATTCTCTCTTTCTTTATTTTTGTTGTCATTTATACGTTCATTGAAACGCTTTAAATAGTACTTCTATTCTCTATTGCAGTATTATGCTGTATGCCTTTGAGTTATCCGGGGAGCACGATTTCCTGCCATGCAAGGAAGTTTTTGCATGTCTTTCAATGGAAGGACTTGAGTACAGAGAACATGCCTTTTATGACCAATGTCTTGTGCTTGATATTGAAGGTCATTCCATCGATGAAAAACTAGTTTTCATCGCAGGCAGGCTTGCCATGTCCCATCACATACTGAAAGTAGTGGGTATCTGTGAAGTGAAAACAGATCAGATCATTGAAATGTGTGATAATTCTGATCTTTCCAGTCATTTGTCTGAAGGACAGACGTACGTTGTCCGGGCAAAAAGGGCGAGACACCATGGTGAAGTAAACCGGGAATTTATTGAAGGCAGACTTGGGGGGAGTATTTTTCGCAAAGGTTTCAGGGCAAACCTGAAGGATCCGGATGTGACTTTCCGTTTTATAATGACAAATATGGCAGTCCTTGGTTCAATCGTCGCTTCTGTTGACAGGGGTGCATATGAACACAGGGCACCACATAGAAAACCATTTTTTTATCCCGGAGTGCTCATGCCAAGGGTTGCAAGGGCACTGGTCAACATCTCTCAAGTGAAAGAGGGGCAGATTCTCCTTGATCCATTCAGCGGTACTGCAGGTATTCTGGTTGAAGGTGGTCTGGTAGGCGCTCATGTCATCGGTATCGAAGTGCGCAAAAAAATATCCCATGGTGCCAGAATGAACCTTGATGAGTACAATGCAGATTATTCCCTGCTGGTAGCTGATGCCTGTCATGTTTCTCTAAAAGACTCCTGTGTAGATGCAATCGTCACTGACCCTCCGTATGGACGTTCAGCAGCTATAAGGGCAGAATCCCTGCAGCATCTATATACTGATTCTTTTGCAGAGATGTACAGGGTACTCAGGCAGGGAAAACTTGCGGTTGTGGTTTCAGAGCTCAAGGTAGTTGAGTTTGCAGAAAAAGCAGGGTTTACAGTTGTTGACGTTTTCACCCAGAAGGTTCACAAGAGCCTCACCAGGACTTTTACAATTCTCTATAAGGGCTGATGTGCTGTTTTTGTATAAGTGACCAGTATGCTGCAAGCATAGTTTCAGCATCCTTATAGTTAGGGAACCGTTTTTTAATATGGTCCCAGAATCGTTGGCTGTGGTTTAGTTCGATTAGGTGTACCATCTCGTGGAACACAATATACTCTATCATCCTGTCTGGCAAATGCTTCATATAGATGTTAAAGTTCATGTTTCCTTTTGAACTGCAGCTTCCCCATTTTGTTTTCATCTTCCGGAAACTTGTTTTTTGATGTTTAACTCCCAGTTCATTTTCTGTTTTGGTAATCAGAGAATATATCAGTTCTTTTAGCTCTCCGATAGTTCTGTCTGTTACCAGTTCAATGTTCTGTGATAGCTCTTTTAACCTTTGTACCCGGGAATATCTGTTATAGATCCATCTGCGGTGCCTGTAAATTACTTTTTCATGATATTTATAAGCATGTGGGACTATAAGGTACAATTGTTTATCCCTGAATTCAAGCCGGGGATTTATCACATCTCTGCGGATAATTTCATAGTCTATTACTATGTCCTTGATATTTGCCTGAAAGTGCATTTTCACTAAAAAGGTAAGTGAAGAGTTTATTCTCTGGGTACTAGATGGTCCATTACTTCTGCCATTACTCGGTGTCGTACCATGTAATCATGCACATTCTCATCTGCTCTGCGTATAGCATAAGCATCTTCGCACCATTCAATGGGTTCCGGATATTCAACTTCCATAAGTGTCAGACCATATGCCGCAGCAGATTCCAGTCCCTCCTCATAAGATTCAGGGTCTAACATCTGATTTAACCATTCCTCATCTCTTACTCCACTTCCAACCATTGTAAGGGCAGTGACCATTTTCCTGACCATGTTCCAAAGGAAACTGTTTGCCTGGATGTCGATTTTTGTAAGAGTTCCACTGACTCGCACATCTATTCTTTCTACATTTCGGACTGAGCTCTTGTCCTCATCTTTGCTGCAGAAATTCGCAAAATTATGTTCTCCAACGAGTACTTTTGAAGCCGCTCTTATCTTGGAAAGATCATATTGTTCCCCGCTCATAATGTATCTGTACTTGCGGCTGACAGCCCATCTTCTTGGGTCAAAGTCATCAGAGACTTCTGCATGTGCCCATGCCCAGATAGAATTCGGGAGCTTGGAATTGATCACTCTTGGTATTGCAAGATTAGGCTTATCGGTATCAAATGCCACAATCTGTTCTCTAGCATGTACGCCAGCGTCGGTTCTTCCTGAACTTGAGAAACGTGCAGACTTTGGATCTCCGATGATCTCAAGGTCTGTGAGTGCACTGAATAGTTCGCCTTCTATCGTTGCAACATCAGGTTGGACCTGTGATCCATTATAACCTGTGCCTACGTATGCTATTTTTAGAGCAACTCTCATACCATTCACTCAGGCTTCATATGTTCTTTTTTCTATAATACATTTCTCTTACAAATAGCAAAGTGATAACGAAAAGACCTCCGAACAAGAACCATACACTGGCATGTGAAAAAATATTGTTCTGAATAATTCCATTTACAGGCTCGGCAACAGCAGATATATTATTGGCGGCAGTGTGCGACATCAAAGCAGGCTGGGTCTGTTTTGTCACAGTTGCGTTGAATCCCTCTCTAAGTACGTCCCCTGCTTCACTTCCGTTAGGGGCAGATGCAGTCAGCATTTCCGGTCTGGCAACGCCTGTAGGCACACTATCCATGCTGACATTTCCGTTTCCTGCAAATGTATCAGGTATACTTGTCTCCTGGGGCATATCCTTGCTCATGGCTGCCATAGGTCCCTCATTATACAGTGGTGCAGTAGCAGTATCCTGTGCAATTAAAGGCCCTGCTCCACCACCCAGGCTTCTTATTATGGCTTCCAGTCCGGTTGCGGCAAAAACAGCACCGGCTACAAGTCCGAGATACTTTTTCAGCATGCTTATGATAGATGTTCTATCGCCCTTCATACTTCCAGGAGCGACAACAATGAACTTCTGCACAGGCTCGTATATCTTAACCTCTCTACCTTTACGGCTCCACTTTGTTTCTTTCACCTTAATAAGGTCTACTTCAATCAGACCATCAAGATTATATTTAACAGTGGTAAGTGGAAGTTCAAGTGTTTCAGCCACATCGCTGGCAGACATGGGTTTGTCTGCAAGTATCTCAAGCATTTTCATTGCTTTTTCATTGGAAAGTATCTGAGTGATCTTTTTTGAGTCCTCATTGAGGGGTACAATGAGCACCTTGTCGGAATTTGTACTCTCGTCGTTCTCTCCCATATAGTGCAGTATATAAACATTGGCTTATATTGTTTCCTTTAACTTCAATTCTGTTTGAAGTCTTCATGATTGCAGGTATAACTCGTAAAGTTAAAGAATAGCTAGAACAATATGGGGTAAATTCTAGGGGTATTACAGTATGATTACTAAAGAACGAATAATGGAAATTGTTGAGAAATATGACCATAATAATCTGAGCATTGCCACTGTTTGTTCTCATTCAAGTCTTCAGATATTTTACGGGGCAAGGAAAGAAGGCTTTAGAACTATAGGAATCTGTGTAAAAGAACCTCCGAGATTCTATGATGCTTTTCCGTTGGCAAAACCGGATGAGTTTATTATTATAGATAGTTACAAGGACATACCAAACATTCTTGATGCACTCAGGTCCAAGAATGCAATTATAATTCCACACGGTTCCTTTGTAGAATACATGGGTACAGATGCATTTGCCGAGATGGCTATTCCTACTTTTGGTAACAGGGCGGTTCTTGAGTGGGAATCTGACAGGGAAATGGAACGTGAATGGCTGGAAGGTGCAGGTCTTGAGATGCCAAAGGTCGTCAAACCCGAGGACATAAATGGTCCTGTTATGGTCAAGTATCATGGTGCAAAGGGTGGACGTGGTTTTTTTGTTGCCAAGAACTATGAGGAGTTCAAGGAGCATGTTGATCCCAACGAGAAGTTCACCATTCAGGAGTTCATTGTAGGTACAAGATATTACCTTCACTTTTTCTATTCTCCTCTGAGGGAGGAAGGCTACAAACTGAGTACAGGTATTCTTGAGATGCTCAGTATGGACCGCAGGGTTGAGTCAAATGCGGATGAGATTTTCAGACTCGGTTCTCCCCGGGAGCTTGAAGAGGCAGCTATCATTCCAACCTATGTGGTTACCGGAAATGTTCCTCTTGTTGCAAGGGAATCACTTCTCCCTAAGATATTTACTCTCGGGGAGAAGGTAGTTGAGCAGTCCCTTGAGCTGTTTGATGGTATGATTGGTCCTTTCTGTCTGGAAACTGTAGTAACCGATAAGCTTGAGATCAAGGTATTTGAGATATCTGCCCGCATTGTTGCAGGTACTAACCTATATCTCGCAGGCTCTCCTTATTCTGACCTTATTGAGCCCGATCTTTCCACTGGCAAACGGATTGCCCAGGAAATTAAGATTGCAAGTTCCACCGGTCAACTGGATAAAATCTTATCCTAATACTTACAATATACTCATGTTCCTCTCTTTCAGGCGAGGATCATGGGTGTGTTACTATTTTCGATGCAACAGATGATTATGACGTTGTAATTGTGGGCGCAGGCCCAGCAGGGCTTTTTGCAGCTTACGAACTTGCAGTATCCGGTCAGAAGATACTTGTAGTGGAGGAAGGTAAGGATATTGATAAGAGGTATTGCCCGATGTCATCTGTTCTATCGTGTGAACATTGCACACCATGCTCCATTCTTTGTGGAGTGGGGGGAGCAGGTGCTTATTCTGATGGGACATTGAACCTGAGGCCTGACATTGGTGGTGATCTGGCAGAACTCACTGGTGATGAAAGGACTGCCTGGGAACTTGTGGGATATGTTGATGGTATCTATCTGAAATACGGTGCACCTCAAAAAGCCCACTCTGCTACAGGTGCAGATGCAGAGATGCTAAAGCGGAGGGCTGCTTCGGTAGGTGCCAGGTTCATAGATATAAAGCAGCGCCACATCGGTTCGGATAATTCTACAGCTCTGATTAACTGCTTGAAAAAAGATCTAGAATCCATGGGAGTTTCTTTTCTTCTTGAATCGAAGGTAAAGGATGTCCTTGTGGGTGAAGGGGAATGTAAAGGTGTGCTTCTGGAAAACAGGAAGATAAATTCAAGGTATACTATACTGGCTCCGGGGAGAGTGGGATATCAGTGGATGAATTGCCTTGTGAACCGTCATTCCATAAAATATTCATACAGCGGAGTTGACATTGGGGTTCGTGTGGAAGTTCCTTCCATAATCATGGATCCAATTACCCGGATAAACCATGACCCTAAGTTCCACATATATACTCGTAGATATGATGATTTTGTTAGGACATTCTGTACCAACGAACGTGGATTTGTTGTAAAGGAGGAGTATGGTGGATTCGTTGCAACAAATGGGCATTCAATGCATAGTAAGGAGTCTGACAATACCAATTTTGCATTCCTTGTGCATGTGGAACTGACACGTCCAATGGAAAATACCATCAAATATGCAAGGTCGGTGGCAAAACTTGCAACGACAATTGGTGGTGGGAAGCCTGTCCTGCAAAGGCTTGGAGACCTGAAAAGGGGACGACGGTCAACAGCAGAACACATTTCCAGAAATACAGTTATAAACACCCTCAAAGATATCACTCCCGGGGATATTTCCATGGCAATGCCTCATCGAATTGTGATGGATATAATAGAAGGTCTGGAAGTGCTAAGTAAAATCATTCCCGGTGTTGATTCGGATTGCACTCTTTTATACGCTCCGGAAGTGAAATTCTACTCACTTAAAATAGATGTTGACAGCACAATGCAGACAAATATTTTCAACCTATTTGTTGCAGGAGACGGTGCAGGTCTTTCACGTGATCTGGTAAATTCTTCGGCAACCGGAGTACTCGCTGCTAGGGGTATACTATCACATATCAATAAGAAGTAATGAGGAACCTCGCACAACGATGGTTTGGGTGAAGTTTGGGGTATGATACATTTCTTAAAAGAATCAATGCATCAGAGGGGAATGATGTGATGACGGAGATTCCTCGTCCACCTACATATGAATAGCCATATATATAATTTTTCAATTTGTTTGGCACTGTTTTTTTATTTTGCAATGTCTATTGTTCTGTGCGACGGTAAAGCGGTATAATGGATTGCCTTTGGAATGAGGTTATGGGATTCGTTCCCCGTATCCCCATTGTGACATGCGATACTATTTCAGACATAGTGTGGTATGAAGCTCACATGGAATGTGGCGAACCTGGTACCTTAATCCAGCTAGCTGCTAGGGAAAGATGGCATTGATGAACGTAAGTGAATCGTTGGTAAATCCATACAGGCGTCGTTATGACAGACAAGCGAAATAAGGTGATACGCTTGGGCCAAAAGGCAAGGAATCCGGATGTGGTAACCAGAACAGTGCCACATCGAATGAACATCGCATTCTCGGCGTAAAGACGGCATCTAAACCATCACTATCTATCCATCATACTGAAACCGGTAAGCCTGATATGCTCCAAACTACTTTGTAGATGGTGGGGGTCTGACCTAATGCATAGCAGGTAAAGGATTTGACATTAAGCGAAGGCTCGGGTGTAATGTCTGAGATAGGGACTATTATCCTAACCTGAAAGGGTGCTGACTTGTCAAAGGTGTGTCAAAAGCAAAGGAATAAGATTTCGGTGTATGTAAAAGAGCCAAAGACACTTCGGTGAGGCATTTACAAGTTGAAAGACTATCCGCCTACTTATTCATCATGCATGCGACATGCGTGAGCGTACTGCGGTGAAAATTGCACGGTGCGTTCTTGGAAGACGGAGTGGGAGTAATCCCACTCTGTTATTCGACTATTTTTAAATCTTTTTATACTAACTATTTTACAATTTAATGCCAAATGAAAAAGAATATATATTGTGGTATCGCTTTCCACATCATTATGTCAGGTTCTTTAAATGCAGGTGTTTCAAAACAGCAATATATCCTTGGTGGAAATGGTGAGGATGTTCTCCTTTATCTGGGAAGGTATCTTGCACGCGACAGGTCTTCAGGTTCCCATGTGTCCCTTGATGTGAATAAACCCCATGCAGTATTCATTGCAGGGAAAAGAGGCTATGGAAAATCATATACTATGGCGGTTCTCATGGAAGGGCTGATGATGCTCCCTGATAATATCAAAAATAGCGTTTCTTCAGTTGTCATTGATACCATGGGGATTTTCTGGACGCTTGGAAAGAGCAATGAAAAACAAAGTTCAGCCATTAATGAGTGGGGAATGGAGCCAAGAGGCTTTGACATAGATGTTTTTGTACCTGCAGGAAGTCTTGAAAGTTATCAGAAGAGGCACATTAAAGTAAAACCGCTTTCCATGCCAATATCCCAAATAGATGGGTATGAGTGGTGCAAATTATTTGGTATAGATGCTATTTCTTCATCTGGTGTACTTATTATAAGAACAATCGATATCCTCAAAAAGAACTCTGTTTTCTCCTTTGATGATATTCTTGCTTCTGTAATGGAGGACGAACGTTCTGATGCAGTCACAAAAGGTGCTGTAGAAAATCATTTCAGTACTGCTTCATCATGGGGTGTGTTTGCTGAAAAAAGTGAAGGCATAGAGGAAATAGTCAGAGGCGGTTCTACATCCGTTATTGATGTCAGTACTATCAAAAGCGAAGCTGTAAGATCAGCACTTGTCAGTTCAATTACACGGAGTATCTATCATCTTCGACTTGAAGCCAGACGTTCCCATGAGAGGATAATGATGGGGGATGAAAATGTCGAAAAAGGCATCCCTATGGTCTGGTTGTTTATTGATGAGGCCCAGCAATTTCTGCCTTCAGAGGGTAGAACTCTTGCTTCGGATGTCCTGTTAAATGAATGGCTAAAACAGGGGCGTCAGCCTGGTCTGTCGCTGGTGCTTGCAACCCAGCGTCCATCGTCCATACATCAGGATGTGCTTTCACAGTCTGATATTGTAATATGTCATCGCCTTACATCACAGGACGATATCAGTGTTCTTGAATCTGTTCGGCCAACGTACATGAAAGAGAATTTTGGTGATTCTATCATGAAAATGGGCTCTGAGAAAGGGGCAGCATTTGTTGTGGACGACAACACAGAAGCTTCTCATATAATAAGGATGAGACCACGTCTTAGCTGGCATGGTGGCGATGACCCGGCAATCATCTCTTAATTCTATCTTTTATTTTTTTTCTGCACAAAAAAGTCTATATATCTGCGGAATCATCAGATAACTATTATATCATTATAAAAGCTTCTTTATGAAGAACCAGGCATGTATCTATAGATATAGAAGATCAACCACTGGAAATTGTTTGTGGTGAACAATTGTTCCCAAGATTGGAACTATTTATTCTGTGGTATTCTGTTTTTCATTATCTTCTGTAAAGTAAAATCCTATATTGATAAGTGATTCGATGAAATCATACGAAACAAGACAACAAAACATTGTAGATAGAATTGATTCTGAGGAACCCCTCACAAAATGGAATGACTGGAAATGGCAATTGAGACATTCAGTCACAGATATTGATACATTTGAAACGCTTCTTAACATCAAATTTGAAGCAGATGAAAGGGAAGCACTTGAGAAGACGTTGGATACATTTCCTTTATCTATTACTCCTTACTACCTTTCGCTCATTGAAGTAGAAGATTTCAGGAATGATCCTATCTTCATGCAATCCTTCCCTTCACCTAATGAACTAATCCTTTCTGGCGATGACATGGAAGATCCGTTAAGTGAAGACCACGACAGCCCTGTACCGGGAATTACACACAGGTATCCTGACAGGGTGCTTTTCCACATCAGCAACGTATGTTCTATGTATTGCAGGCACTGCACCAGAAAAAGAAAAGTGGGTGATGTGGATTCCATCCCTATAAAAGATGAAGTTCTCAAGGGAATTGAATATATAGCCAACAATCCGGAGATAAGGGATGTTCTGCTCTCAGGTGGTGACCCTTTCATGCTCTCAGATGATTATCTGGACTGGATTCTCACAGAAATTCGGGCTATTCCACATGTGGAGGTCATAAGAATTGGCAGCAGGATGCCTGTTGTTCTCCCATATCGTGTGACCGACAACCTTGTGAATGTATTAGAAAAACACCATCCTGTGTGGGTAAACACTCATTTCAATCATCCACGTGAAGTCACTGCTTCTTCAAGGGAAGCCCTGCGAAAACTTGCAGACGGAGGAATTCCATTAGGTAACCAGACCGTCCTGCTTGCGGGTGTGAACGATTGTTACAGGATACTGAAGAGACTCTTCCATAGGTTGGTAGAAAACAGGGTCCGGCCATATTATCTGTACCAGTGTGACCTTTCAGAAGGTTTGACACATTTCAGGACATCTGTTGGCAAAGGTATGGAGATAATGGAAAATCTGATTGGTCATACCAGTGGTTTTGCGGTTCCTTCCTATGTGATAGATGCTCCTGGTGGTGGGGGAAAGATCCCTGTTATGCCAAATTATCTCATCTCCTGGTCCACGAACAAGGTTATCCTGAGAAACTATGAGGGTGTGATCACTTCATATGCGGAACCGGATTCATACGAAGCTGTGTATTGTGATCGAAAATGTGATAACTGCAAATTACAGTTAAAACTTGATGAGGCAAAGGAATCAAAATCAGTGGGAATTGCAAGTCTGCTATCTGACTATGATGATGCATTGAGTCTGGTGCCTGAAGATACCGCGCGCATGGAGAGAAGGAACGTTGTGTGACCAGATCGAAAAGATCGCAGGTTCCCTGATACAACATGGTCCATTCAATGACCGTGTTTATCTCATGAAGCTTGCGACAGATGACTTTGGGTATTTGCCATCCACGATTGAAGAAATTGCGCAGGAAAATAATTATTCTAAGATATTTTCCAAGATACCTATATCTGCCAAAGAATATTTTCTTAACAGAGGTCACATTGAAGAAGCTCTTATACCTGGCTTCTTCAATGGGAGTGAAGATGCCTGTTTTATGGCAAAGTATCTTTCTCAGTCACGTATGCAGGAGCTGACTTCTCACGAGAATACTTCAGTTTTGAAAGCGGCTGTCTCAAAGTTCAATGTTTCCAAAGATGTGAAACTCTCAGATGATGAACAATTCATTGTTTGCGGAGAGGCTGACACGCCCGAGATGGCCGATCTGTACAGGCAGGTATTTCCAAGCTATCCTTTTCCAATAAGTGATGCCACTTATCTGCTTGAAACAATGTATGAGAATTTTGTTTATTTCGGAATAAGAAAAAACGGAAAACTCGTTGCTGTTTCTTCATGTGAGATGGATACTGCCGACAGCAATGTTGAGATGACTGATTTTGCAACACTTCCTGAATTGCGGGGAAAAGGCTATTCCTATTATTTGTTGGATGAGATGGAAAAGAATATGAGCGACACCGGCATCAAAACAGCATACACCATTGCAAGAGCAAGGTCATATGGCATGAATACGGTTTTTTCACGCCATTCCTACATCTATGCCGGAACGCTTGTAAATAATACCAATATTTCCGGGGGTATTGAAAGCATGAATGTATGGTACAAAAAGCTTTGATCAGACGTAATAGATACTGTCCTTAATACTTCTGGTTATAATCTCTACACTGTAGTTCTGCACAGGTATCTCGTAGAGAAGATGATTGTTTATGAAGCTGGCCAACTCTTCTTCATCATTGAAAAGACCGAATGCTTTGATAGAGTATTGGCCAGTTGTCTGGTATATTTTGATGAATTCATCGATCTGCATGAGTTTCTTTATGCTTTCTTTTGTTTTTTTAGGCTCCATTTCCAGATTGAATATAGCAAAGGTATGTTTGCCAAACTTTTTAGGGTTCAATAACACGGTATAATTTTTGATATATCCTTCTTCTTCCAGTTTTTCAAGTCTATATCTTACTCCGTTCTCGCTGAGATCCACTTTCTTAGCTATCTCTGTTATTGGTGTCCTTGCTCCTTTTTGCAGCATGGAAAGTATGACTTGATCTTTTTTGCTGACCATCTACTTAAACTTGGGTTTGTTATTACTAATGATTTTTCGTTATGGCATTTTCTTACACATTTACAGTTTACTATGTGTGATATTTATGTAACTCTCAATTTGCCAGTAGTATTATTTAGTATAATGATATCTAAGGTATAGTTTCAACTATTAGTATTGATTATCATTAATATTCTTAATCAGGTGGAAATATGAACGGAAGAGTCTGGAAATTTGGAGATGACGTTGATACGGATGCTGTGATTCCGGGAAGGTATCTTATCATGAATACCCCCAAAGAACTTGCAGCACATGCTTTTGAAGGTGTAAGACCTGAATTCCCTACAGAGGTCAAAGAGGGTGACATCATTGTTGCCGGTAACAATTTTGGTTGCGGTTCTTCAAGAGAACACGCCCCAATTGCACTGAAAGGAACAAAGATAAGCTGTGTGATCGCTAAATCATTTGCACGTATCTTTTTCAGGAACTCCATTAATATCGGTGTGGCACTTCTCGAGTGTCCTGACACTGATAGAATAGATGATGGTGATGAGCTATCTGTTGATTTTGCTTCAGGTGAGATTACCAACGTCACAAAGAATGAGAAATATCAGGCGACACCTCTGCCGGACTTCGTAAGGGGAATTATGGATGCTGGTGGCCTGATTGAATACACAAGACAAATTATATGATCACATTGTAATCTCATATATTTGTTATTATTAAGAAGATCTTATCTTAGGAGTAATTATGACACAGTATAAAATACCTGTAATTCCAGGTGACGGTATAGGGCCTGAGATCATTGCCGAAGGTCGCAAAGTAATCGATGCTGCAGGCGAGAGATTTGGATTTGATGTCGAATGGACAGAGTTCCCGCATGGTGCTGACCATTATCTCGCAACAGGTGAACTCATTTCAGAAGATTCTCTGAAAGAGCTTTCTAAGTATTCTGCTATTTACCTTGGTTCAATAGGTGACCCAAGAGTGGCACCGGGTGTCCTTGAGAAAGGTGTATTGCTTGCTGCCAGGTTCTACTTTGACCAGTATATTAATCTTCGTCCTATCAAGTTACTTGAGGGCGTCTGGACGCCTATAAAGGACAAGACTCCTGCAGACATTGACTTCACGGTTGTCAGGGAAAACACGGAGGACTTCTACATCGGTATAGGCGGACGTGCAAAGAAAGGTATCAGCAAAGACCTTCTTGAAGTCTCAAGATCCCTTTACTCTGCAAAGTTCGGTCTTGACATCGAGACTGACAGTGAGGAGATTGGGTACCAGATCGGTATGATCTCTAAGGAAGGTACACAGAGAGTTATCAGATATGCATTCGATCTTGCTGAGAAGAGCAAGAAGCACGTATCATCTGTTGACAAGGCAAATGTGCTTTCTGATATCTACGGATTTTGGAGGGAAGAATTTACAAGTATTGCATCCGAGCATCCTGATGTTACTACAGACTTCAACTATGTTGATGCAATGACCATGTGGTTCGTGAAGAATCCTGAGTGGTTCGATGTTGTTGTAACACCTAACATGTTCGGTGACATAATAACTGACCTTGGGGCAATGGTTCAGGGAGGACTTGGACTTGCACCTGGTGGAAACATCAATCCGGAAGGTACCAGCATGTTCGAGCCAATCCACGGTTCTGCACCAAAGTACAAGGGAATGAACAAGGTCAACCCAATTGCCACTATCTGGGCAGGTGCTATGATGATGGAACAGCTCGGTGAAAAGGAAGCTGCAGATACTATTGTTTCTGCTATCGAGACTAACATACTTGATGCAAAGGTCCGTACCTATGACATGGGTGGCTCTGCCGGAACATCTGATGTTGGTGACGATATCGCAAGAATAGTTCTTGGAAAGTAAATTCTTATTTTGCATCCATCATGGATGCATTTTCTTATATTTTTCTAAGGACTGATATTTAAATCTCTATACTAATTTAGTATTTGATTTATTCTGTTGTTTATCTCATTTTGTTCCATATTTCAGATTGTTCTATTTATTTTGTACGTTTTTATTTAATTATGTATATTCGTGATATACTCTGAAGGTATCATCGACGGGTTTATATATAACTGCAAATTTGTCAAAATTGTTACGTAATTGCGCGGGATACAAGCAATTTGAAATGTAACAACTCCACCTTAAAGGGATGATACATTGTCTCAGGATAAAGATAAAAAACAGCTCATAGAGGATGCAAAGAATTCGATTCTTAATTTTGATGAGAAGAATGCAGAAAATGTAGCTAAAGATGCCCTCAAAATGGGTTTGGATATCAATGACTTTATAGAGAAGGGATATCTTGAAGGCATGAAAGCAGTTGGTGACATGTTTGAAGATGGAAACGCATGTCTCCTTCATATTTTTGCAGCATCAAATACTATGAAAGCAGGTATGTCGGTGTTTGAGGAAAGCGACAGCTGCAAAAAGGGAACAGACAGTATGGCCATCGAACTTGTTAATGAAGGTAAAAGAGACGAGAAAATAGATATTCTCGAAACAATGTTCAGGATAAATGGCTATGAAGTTGTGGAGATACCTGACGATGTTCCTATAGTTGATTTTCTTGAAAAAGATAGAGAATTTGTGGATATTCCCAACTCCTGCAAAGAGGACATAAAGGCTGCAATGGCAGCAAATCCTGGATTAACGACTTTTCAGTTGTGTGTTATTTGACAGCTAATCTTTTTTTGCTATTATTTTTTATACTATTGTTTAATTTGTATTAGGCCATATATCATCATTATCATAGTGATTATATACTCGAGAATAGATATTTTTATATATGATAATTTGCACCCTCTTTATGTAAACTGGTGGCATACTAAGGCCTTTAGGGTTAAATGAATGGCTAATGCCCCTTCATTTAAAGGAGTGTGAATTCTCGTATGGCAAAAACAATTGAAGAACTGGAAAACGACCTTGGTCTCATGAATGAGATGTTTAGGAAATATATACAACTTTCTTTAAATTATCAGAAACAGATAAACCGTGCTGACATTC
Organism: Methanolobus sp.; assembly: GCF_016278385.1. Lineage (GTDB taxonomy): Archaea > Halobacteriota > Methanosarcinia > Methanosarcinales > Methanosarcinaceae > Methanolobus. Next base: position 53,770 of record NZ_JADQBY010000028.1, on the reverse strand, counting down.
CTGAAGAGCAGCGCAAGGTCCTCATAGAAAAACTAGAAGCTGAAAACGAGAAAGTCCGCCAGGCAAAAAAGAAGATGGCAATATTTGAGCAGACGATCGACTCTCTCAAAAAGTCCACTGATAAATTAAAAGAGGTTACTTCCTGTAAGGAAGAACCGGAATATCTTGTGGCTTATATCTGAAAGTCACAAACAATTTTTTTAATTAACAATGCGTGTTCCAAGGTAAACGCCTTTTTTATCGCCACTTTTCTTTGTTTCCTGTAAAATAACTTTCAGGACATTCTGTGGTTCACTGCCTTCCATCACTATTGTTTCAATGTTGCAGCGTTCTATTATTTTTGCAGCAAGGGGGTCTACTGGTGATTTTGATCCGGCTTTCATTTCAGTTGTCATTACTGTATTAACAAGCTCCTTTGCTGTCATTGTCTCGTATTTGACAGCATCCGGGTCCTTGCGCGGGTCTGCAGAATATACGCCATCAACGGCTGTTGATATAACTAACAGGTCAGCTCGGAGGTATTCTGTGAGTATTGCAGCAACAGCATCTGTAGTCTGTCCTGGGATGACTCCTCCCATTACAATGATTTTACCAGAGGATAACACATCCTGTGCTTCTTTGTAATCCTTTGGAGGTTCAGGATATGCAGCATCACCCAGAGCGGAAATGAGGAGCTTTGCATTGAGGCGGGTTATATCTATGCCTATGTAGTCACATTCCACTTCGTTGGCACCAGTGCTGCGTGCCACACCGATATAGTCTCTTGCAGCGACCCCGCCTCCAGTAACTACTACAACAGTGTGCTCTTTAGCAAGCTCTTTTAAAGCTTGTGCATATCCCAGAAAACTATCTGGTTTAAGTTCTTTTGCCAGTATTGATCCACCGACTGATAATATAATTAACATGATAATCTCTAGTCGTTACGCTGTCTTGATTTTAAAAGTAACGCCATGGAAATGATCGCAATTGCTCCAATAATTGAAGAAAATCCAGGAACGAGTGTTGAAAGCGACAGTGGAGACTTGTTCATTCCTATACTTTCACTGTGAAGTGCTTTTCCATTGTAAAGTCCAAATATTTTGACTACATCCCCTGGTGCAAGGTCTGTGGAACCATAGTAATAGACTTTTAAGGTATTGTTCCCGTTATCCATTATGATGATGGTATATCTCCCCATGGTCATTTCCATGCTGGAAATATTCCCTACGACTGTCATATATTTTCCATTATGGGAAGGTGAATCTGCAATAATTTCACTTATATTTACAATACCCATATCCTCAATTGGATAATGGAGGACATAAGTGGGTATAAGTGTGCTCTCTGCAATTGGTTCATAAATAAACTCTCCTGTAATTAGAGTCTGTTCACTCACATTGAATCCTTCAAAAAGTTCTATTCTTGATGTTTCTATTTTCAATGAATTTGAATTATCAGTAATGGTTGCTGATTGTTTGCTCAGCTCTGATAAATTTCCAATTACGCTAATTTTACGATAGGCCATAGTACTGTCATACGCAGAGGGATCTTTTTTTATTATGGAAATGGGTACAATTTCCAGTTCAAACATTGATGCATATGCGTTTGTAGCAGTACAACTGAGTAACAGTATTGCCATGAATATTGTTTTTATCATTCTGCTTTTTAGCATAATATCCCTTTATTTAAAGTTTTAAATATGTTAAGCTATCTACTCATATATATTTTGCATCAGATATAAATAGTGTGCATAGCTGACACAATTGTCGCGTGGGGATAAAGAAGAATAGGTATGTAAAAGAGTAGAATTTAAAAGAATATGGAATGAAGATTTACTCTTATTCCATTGTTATTGCGTCTGTTGGGCACACATCAACACATGCACCGCAGTCTAGGCATTCGCTTGCTTCTACAAGTGCAATGTTTTCACCGTTAAGTGTAATTGCCTCTGCAGGGCATTCATCTATACATGTTCCACAACCGACACATTCATCGACAGTAATAATTGCTACCATTTGTTTTACGCTCCTTTAGTTGTACACAATGCACGATTGTGCTTGTATATTTATCTACCATATATTAGTAGAACTCTACATCCTATCATAACAGAACTGAAATAAAAAGTTATCGTTATCCTGTTGTAACAGAGGGGCTGCTGTCCTATTTTCATTAATGTGCCTGCTGACTTACAATTCTGCTATATTCTTTAACGTGTATGTATTATGGTGCAGATTATATATTACAACAATTAAGATTAATTTATATATCAGTTATTAAAATTAACCACATGGAAAAACGAATTGTGATTTTATGGGGTGACATAAGAGGAGTTTCTCCTGTTATTGGAGTTATACTAATGGTATTTCTGACGATTTTGCTGGCAGGTGTTACTGTGTCGGCAGTGTATGGTGATGGTATCAGTACATCACTTTCCAGTGCACCCATGGTTTATGTTAAAGCAGGATCTGAGGGGTCTACTGCTTATCATGTAGGCTTAGGTAAGAACTTCATTTTCCTTGAACATGCAGGTGGTGAGCCTTTATCTGTTGATTCCACAAAAATAGTTATAATCGGCGAAGGAAGAAGCTACACCAGTAACTTCATAGGTGGTATGAATCTATATGGTGATGTTCTCGTCAGTTATGATAACCTTCTTTTTGATGGCAAGGAGTCTGCTTATGCTTCAAGGAATTCTGTTCTTTCCGATGGTTTATGGTCTGCAGGTGAAACACTCATACTCAACGGACATGACAGCATTGATGGTACTTCCGCATCTTCAGTATCTGTTAGTATAAACGGTATTACCAACACTTCCAACAACTATGGCTTGAGAGAGAACGTTGAGATAACCATCAAGATATTAGATCTTGAAACACAGTGTGTAATTGCTGAATGTGAATGTAAAGTAGTTCCTGCAGAATGACCTCTTATGTATCAAAACCGTTTAAGTAATGTGAGGTCATAGGGGTAGTTCGATGAGCAGCAAAAGCGGATACATGAAATATTTTCCCAAAGAAACCTGTTATCCAAATCAGCAGGATGCAATGGATAAGATCCATGCTTCTCTCATAAACAAAGAGATCATACTTTTTGAAGGAGCATGTGGCACAGGTAAGACCCTAAGTGCTCTGGCACCTTCTCTTAATGTGGCAAAACAACTCCAGAAAACGGTTATAATAGCCACAAATGTTCATCAGCAGATGGTGCAATTTATCAATGAGGCCCGTGAGATTAAACAGACCAACGATCTGAAAGTCGCAGTGGTAAAGGGCAAGACTACAATGTGTCCTAATGAAACTGATTATGAAGAATGCAGACTCAAACGCGAGAACACATTTGAACTTCTGGAAACCGAAAGGGAGCTTATTCTTAAAAAACAGGAAATGAAATCCGCTTTCGAAACTTACAAACGTTCAAAGGACCCGGCTCTTGTAGCTCTGCGTGATGCTCTTTCAAAGGAGCTGGATGTTGCTGAGGAGAAGTCAAAAGAGCTTCGAAAGCGATCATGCAATGAGCTTTATGAGGTACTTCGCTACGACGGTGAAGCCTTCAGGCAGTGGTTGTTTGAAGATGTACGAAGCCCCGAAGAAGTTAATGATTATGCATCCCAGAAAGGAATGTGTGGCTATGAACTGCTGAAACGTGAACTCAAAAATGCAGAACTGATTATCTGCAATTTCCATCATGTTTTGAATTCGGATATATTCATGGCCGTGCTCAACTGGCTTGAAAAAGAGCCACAGGATGTCATCGTTATCTTTGACGAGGCACATAATATTGAATCTGCTGCACGGTCGCACTCATCTATTACTATTACAGAGCATACACTGGAAAAAGCAATTGCTGAGATTGAGGCAAATATAGACCAGATGCCTGATGGTGGTATCCATAATTTGCTGAAGATACTTCTCAGCGTAATGCGGGAGATATATAATTCCCGTTTCAAATTCGGTGAGCGTGAGAGGGTCGGAAAGCACTGGTATGATATGCGTATAAGTGATCCTTACGAGCGCAACGACATGGTCTGCGGAAAATTCCTTAAACTTGCAAAGGAAGCAGGTTTCGGGGATGAACCGGAGATACAGAAAGTACTTTCTGAGGCAAGTGCATTCGGTGCAATGCTTGAAGACAACTATCGTGAGCAGTATAAAAAAGGTTTGAGCGCTGTCCTGAAAAAGTCACATATCAGATATGCTTCGGATTTCCTTTCATCATATCTTGTACTGTCTAATAACCTGAACTACTATCCGGTTTTGAATGTGAGACGTGACCCTAGTGATGAGATATATGGTCGCATTGAACTTTTCACATGTATTCCCAAGAATGTAACCGAACCTTTATTTGATTCGGTCTTCTCGGCGGTGCTCATGTCAGCTACACTACGTCCTTTTGATATGGTAAAATCCACTCTGGGGATTGGAAGGCAAACTTGTGAGCTCTCTTATGGAACATCATTTCCTGTGGACAAACGCTTGACTCTTTCTGTTTCAATTCCTCCGTTGTTTTCAAAGACAAGGGATGATCCCCAAACTCTGAAAGTCATTGAAGAGGTTCTGTTTGATGCAGTGGAGCAGACACAGGGCAATGTTATTATCTTCTTCCAGAGTTCTTTTGAGGCTAGAAGGTATTACAGTAAGTTGGAATCACATGTTGATGTGCCTGTTTTTCTTGATGAAGTCGGCGTTTCCTCTCAGGAAGTCAGGGAGGACTTCTTCCGGGTAGGAGAATCAGGTGGTAAGGCTGTGCTTGTTTCATATATATGGGGAACGCTTAGTGAAGGCATTGATTATCGTGATGGCAGGGGAAGAACTGTTATTATAGTAGGTGTAGGCTATCCGGCTCTGAATGACAGGATGAATGCTGTTGAATCTGCCTATGACCACACTTTTGGTTATGGTGCTGGATGGGAATATGCTGTGCAGGTGCCAACCATACGTAAGATACGCCAGGCCATGGGAAGGGTCGTTCGTTCTCCGTTTGACTATGGTGCTCGGATACTTCTTGACGGTCGGTTCACTACGGATGCTCCTAAAAAATTTGGCAAATTTTCTGTGTTCGAGATATTCCCACCAGAGGAAAAAGTGGAGTTTATTGACGTTGCTCCTGAGAAGGTAAAATATTCTCTTATGAATTTTTTCCAGGATAATGAATAATTTCCTACCAATATATGTCTACATTCCGTTGTATTTTCAAAATTCACAGGGGCTACTTCTTTATATTTTAAAAACTCTCTCATTTTCAGGAAATAATATTAGCAATGAAGTTCCATTATCATTACAGGGGTTAAAACATGGCATTAGAAGATTTAATGAAAGAAGTATCCGCAGAGCTTGAAAGACTTGTAAGTACAGAGACCGTTATTGGAAAAACTATGGTAGTAGGGGAGACCACCATTATCCCTGTCACAAAGGTTTCATTTGGTTTTGGAACAGGCGGTGGCGAGGGTAAGAAAAATGGCGCAGAAGAAGGCTTTGGCGGCGGCGGTGGAGCAGGTGCAAAGATAGAACCTGTAGCATTCATTGTTGTCTCACCTGAAGGCACAAAGCTGATGAGTTTAAGTGGCCAGACCGATTTTGGGAAAATACTGGAATCTGTTCCGGGACTTATTGAGAAAGTCAGGTCAATGAAGAAATCAAAGAAAGATAGCAGTTGTGGAGACGGTCCCTGCGAGGGAACAGAAGAGTCTTCAGAAGACTGAACCCTTTTATTTTATTAACGGTCCTGCACAGGAGCCGCTATGCTATCTGTTTTAACGGTGATACTGCTTCTTATTGTCTTTGCAGTCCTGCTAGTCCTCTTTGCAGCTATTGATGTTGTTTTTGACGTGAAAGGGACCACAAGTTCTGTTCAGCATAGTGTTGTTGTTCACTGGTTGCTATTTTCCAAAAAGGTAAGTCCCACGGATGAAAGTGACAAGGATGAAAGCAATGAGATTCCTGAGGTAATTAAGGATGCAGAAAAGGTTGTTACTGAAAAGGTAACAGGGTATTTTGAAGAAGAAAAAAAGGAAAAGGATAAAAAGAAAAAAAAATCTATTGATATATCTTTTTCCGAAATACTACAGGCTTTCAGGCAGCTGAAATCACCTGTTTTCAGACTGCTCAAAGGTCTTATACATGCTGTAAAAGTACCATATGCAAGGGTAAATGCAGTATATGGATTTCCTGACCCGTCCTACACCGGAATAGTATGCGGTTATTCCTATGCCGTAATGTCCTATCTGGCATGCAATTTCAGAAATCTGAGCATGCAGCTGGAGCCGGATTTTGTAGATAGCAGGTTTGATCTTGATATGTCTGGGAAAATAAGGATAAGGCCTTATCGTTTTGTCCCTGTTTTTTTGTTGTTTATCCTGAACCTCAACGTACTTCGATTTTCATGGAACTTCTTTATAAAAAAGAAGTCCAAAAAAACAAGTGTTAATCTTTAATAGTATGTGTCACTGATAATCCATGACATGATTACTATTAAGTCCCCATCAAGACTTCATCTGACTCTTATTGATATGAATGCGCAACTTGGCAGAGTGGATGGAGGCGCAGGTATCTCCATGGCATCACCTCATGTTTTCATCTCTGCAGAAAAGTCAGATACAATTGAAGTGATAGGGGATTCATTCCTTGCTGAAAGGATGATTTATGCCGTAAAGCAAGTACTTCCTGAAGGCGAGGGAATTTGCCTTAAGATAGAAGAGGATATGCTGGCTCACGTCGGTTTTGGTTCAGGTACGCAGGCGGCTTTATCTGCTGCTGCTGCTGTGAACGAGTTGTATGGTCTTGACATGAGTGTAAGAGATCTTGCAATTGCAGTAGGGCGTGGTGGCACATCAGGAATTGGTGTAGCTTCATTTGAAATGGGTGGTTTCATCGTTGACGGTGGTCACAGGTTCAGTGACAAAGGTTCATTTTCTCCATCATCTGCAAGCAAGGCAGACCCGGCCCCAGTGTTATTCAGACATGATTTCCCGGACTGGGATATAGTGCTTGCACTTCCTGACACCCAGGGAGCGCACGATGCAAAAGAAGTCAATATATTTCAGCAGGAGTGTCCCATTCCTCTGAATGAGGTGCAGGAATTATCTCATATCATACTGATGAAGATGATGCCTGCTATTATTGAGAAGGATATCGAAGCGGTTGGTTATTGCATTAATCATATACAGAATATTGGTTTTAAGAAGCGTGAGTTACAGCTTCAGAGTCAGGCGGTGAGGGACGTTATGACTCTGATGCAGGATAATGGTGCCTACGGTGCCGGTATGAGTTCATTCGGACCGGCTGTTTATGGTATTGTTGATAATAGCGAGGATGCTGCTTATCTCAAGGAGGATGTTCAGGAACTCCTTGATAATACAATTGGTGGCAGGGCTATAGTTACCAAAGCAAACAACACAGGCGCTGAGATCAGGAGGGTCTGAATGGTAGATATGGAATTCACTGCATGGTTCGGTAAAATAAAACTGGACTCAGAGGGCAAGATAGAGGATTGTGATTTCTTTGATAAGGATCCTGAAAAACTGGCCAAGCTTGTTGTTGAGCTGGAGGATGATGTTCAGGCTGTTCCGCTGAAGAGGGCTGATCTCCGTGATGCTGCACTAGAATGTGGTTTTGTCGAACTTGACGAGGAATATGATATACTCCTGAGGGATGTGTGTATCAGGGCGGCAAAGAGCCAGATCTCGCAAACCGATACGGATGATTCAAGGATTATTCAGGCAGTTCAGGCGCTGGATGATATAGATAAGAATGTGAACGAACTCAGCGAGCGTCTTTTCGAGTGGTACGGAAGGTATTTCCCTGAACTTGATATGACAGGTGAGGAGCTTGCAAGATTTGTTTCTGCCTATGGTTCCCGGGCAAATGTGCCTGAAGAACATAGGTTATCCGAAAAAGCATCACAGTCCATGGGTGCTGAACTTTCATTTGCAGATGAGGAGCTTTTGAGGGCTTTTGCAAATAATATCTGCAGTCTGTATGACACACGCAGGTATATCGAGAATTATATTAATACGAGCATGGGTTCGGTTGCACCGAACCTTTGTAATGTTACAGGGGCATCCATTGGTGCCCGCCTTATGAGTATGGCAGGAAGCCTGCAGAAGCTGGCTGCTTTCCCATCCAGTACAGTTCAGGTTATCGGTGCTAGCAGGGCACTTTTCAAGCATTTGCGTTCCAAAGCACCATCCCCTAAACACGGAATTATCTTCAATAATCCTGTTATCAAGAATGCTCCCTGGTGGCAGAGGGGCAAGCTTGCAAGGGCACTTGCTTCCAAGATAAGTCTGGCTGCAAGGACCGATTTCTATTCCGGTGAACTGAGTCCTTCCATTAAGGAGGCTCTTGACAGGAAACTGGAAAGTATAAGGCGGGCTAATCCAAACCCTCCAAAGAGGGAACTACAGACAAAACCGCAGGGAAAGGGCGGTAAAAAAACACACAGAGGTAAGAGGAAAGGAGGTAAGCGCTAATGTCAGTCAAAGAGTTACATCGCGGTATCTATGAACTGGATATCAATGATCGGAAGGTGCTTGCAACCAAAAATATAATGCCCGGTCTCAGTGTCTACGGTGAACGTCTCATCAAGGATGATGGTATTGAATACCGCCAGTGGGACCCCAGCAGAAGTAAACTTGGAGCCATGGTGCTCAAGAACTTCGAAAATCCGATAGAACCTGATTCCACAGTACTCTATCTTGGTGCTGCTTCTGGAACAACAGTAAGCCATGTTTCTGATATACTAACAGACGGCCTTGTCTACGCAGTTGAGTTCTCCCCACGCACCATGCGTGACTTAATCCAGCTCTGCGACCAGCGCCCAAACATCATCCCTATACTGGCTGATGCCAACAAACCCCAGTCTTACGCCCATATTGTGGAAAAAGCAGATGTCATCTTCCAGGATGTAGCCCAGCCCAACCAGTCTGAGATCGCCGCCATAAACTCAAAATACTTCTTAGAAGAACACGGTCATCTGATGCTCTCCATCAAGTCAAGGAGCATCGACACCGTAGCCAGCCCTAAAAAAGTATTCAAGGAAGAGGTCCGAAAACTGGAAAGCGACTTTGATATCGAATTCGAGGTGCTGCAAAGAAAAGAGCTTGACCCTTTCCACGAGGATCATTTAGGTCTGGTGGCACGAATGTTTGTGGATGATGAAGAATGAAGAATTAATCTTATTTAGTTTCCGATTCTTTGATTTTATTAAGAGCCGTCGATATTTCAGTTTCCAGATTGTCCCATTCTTTACCTTTAATTTTATCCCTTAATTCATTAAGTGATTCTTTAATAGACTGTGCTATATCGTTAGATTCATCTTTTGCAGGCACACTTTCAATCAAACCTTTAATCGCTACTGTAGCTGTATATTTAAATGATTTTTCTGTAGCTTTAATTGCAATCATGTGAAGGGAATTAAGTATTTCTAATTTGGCAATCAAAAGATTAGGGTTAATTGATTTTTGAGCCAAAAGTCTAAGATTTTCTACAACTTTCTCAGAAATGAAGTCATCTCTAATGCCTGTTTCTTTGATACTACAAACTCTAGTCTCTTTTTCTATTGCTTTGGTTCCAATTGCTTTCAAAGCACCTGCTAAAAATTCAACTTCGAAGCCATTGTTTAGTTCTATTGATTTAGTACCAATATCTTGAAGTGATTTTGAGACTCTAAGCACAGTTATAGCATACTTTTTAGTAGCAGCTTTAATTGCGATTTTTCCTAAACAGTCTATTGTTGCTAACGTAGAATCTGTATTTTTCTCGGCTCCACGAATCCAGATTGACATAATATGATATATTATATATTTAGAGAATTTATCCTCCTCCTTTTTCTCAAAAAAAGAATCTTCTAGAATAGAAGTTGTCCTTTTTTGAATAATCATGAATCCATTTAGAACTGTTTCTGTATCATTTCTGTCAAGGGCAAAATTAATTACCTCAACAATTGGCTGAATTTTGTCATTTTGTTTTTTATTATTGCTGCTGAAATCTGCTAATGCAATTACATTTTCTTTAGTTATTTCATCCGCAAGTATGCCCATTAAACATGACGGCTTCAGCAAATCCAGAGTCTTCAACATATACGGCACCAGACACACAAAAGCAAAGAACCCCATGAAGTAAGCCACAAAAATGGCGCCCTCCATGTAATTTCCTAAAATGCCAAGTCCAATAATCTTAGTTAATCCAAGCCCGTAGAAGATAGTAATAATGTAGATGCAGAGAAGTATCCACATATCGGGGTTCCTTTTGTAGACATCAATGACCCTTGGCGAATAGGACTGGGCTGCGAGCTGCACGGCTACGAGGCTGAGTGTGATAACTAATGCGATGGTGGCTGCAAGGCTCTGAATGAGGGCGCTGAGGAGATAGCGCTCGTTGTCGAAGAAGCCCATGTCGTTTAGTTGGGTGGTGTTGTATTGAGAATAGATGTCATTTGTCCATAGATTATGTATATCAGGAATTAGCAAGAGTATGAAGACAACAAAAATTGCAAGTAAAACTAATGTGATAAAATAGTGTCCTATCCTTGTTAACCACATAAATAGAATCTTTTTAAACTTGTCCAGCTTCATGCCCACATAAATAGAAACAGTTTCAAGAAATAAAACAATATTGAAATGATTTTATTAACAAGCATAGTTTATACTTGAACAGTCATCTATTTTAATTCAGATAACTATCTTTCTCTATAACACTAAATGGTTAAGATCATGACCACATTTACAGTTAAAATTGAGCAGGATGAAGATGGTATCTATGTGGCTTCTGTGCCGGAATTACCGGGTTGTCATACTCAGGCACAGACGCTTGATGAACTCAATTATCGTGTCAAAGAGTCAATAGAACTCTATCTTGAAGTAATTTCTGAAAGTAAATTCGTTGAAAGTGGCATTTGAATTACTTATCGGACCAAGTATACCTATTCTGTAATTTCATTCATCGCTTAAGGTTCAAAATATCATAGTAAGATATTGATAAAAGCCATAAATTTTGCAGGATGGTGCAAATCTCGAGAAATTATCTGCAGAATCAAAAAAGAGATAATAAAAATGTAAATGGTGGTGTGAATACACCAACATTTATTAAACAAATATTAGTTCTTCGCCCCGCATAATGATCATGTTATCCTTGACCGGGAGAAGTATCTTGCCGTAAAGTTCCCACTGGTTACTTCCATCTGCTTCAGTGACGGTCCAGATGTCATAGTTCCAGTATTCTCTGTCTCCATTCTCATTGAGTATTGTCCATCCACTAATTCCAAAATATGTATCTGTAATGGTGTCCATTGCCATTTTGATACTTTCGTCGTCATCTGGGAGAGCATCCAGGTCAACAAATGTAGCTATCCAGCAAGCATCATATGTGGTCAATGCGTAAGACTCGGGAACTCTTCCAAGTTGTTCTTCGATCTTGGGTGCAATCTCCTGATATCTGTCATTTGCTCTCACGTATCCGTACATTGGTGCCTTGAGATTGGTTGCTGCAGCAAAATTGGCTGCATCATCATCGTTGATAAGTCCATCATTCAGTGCTATGCCGTCTGTACCATACCAGTCTACCTCTGAAAGGGCAGGATATTCCTGTGCTAGAGCAAAGATGTCTGTTACCTCTCCATAGGAACAAAGAACCACAGCAACGGATTCCTCGTTGTATTCTGAAGTGGCTGCTACTACTTTCTCATTGAGTGACTCTACTTCTGCAGAAAGGTCCATGTTATTTGTTTCGTATATAACTCCCTCAAGCACTGTACCATCAAGAGCCTCAAAACTCATTTCAATCTCATCAACGAGTCCGTTACCCCACACGTCATTCCTGTACATCGGGATTACAATACTGATCTCATCTTGCTGCATGAATTTAGCCAATGCCATTCCCTGATTGGTGTCATCAGGTACGAGCCTGAACAGATTATCGTCAGGGATTCCTAAAGATGGGGCTGTTGATGCAGTACTCAGAAGGATGATGCCATTCTCGTTTGCATAATCCAGAACAGCTTCTACCTCATTACTTGCCTGTGGTCCGATGACCATCGTAATTCCCATTTCATCAAGTTCCTTGAGCTGTTCCAGGGCTGTCTCAGGATTGCTTTGTGTATCTTTTACAATCACTTCTACGTTCTTTCCGGAACCAAGTCCTGAGAAATAGCCGTTAATATCCTCGGTTGAGACTTCAAGTGCTACCTGGCTTGCTTCTCCGATAGAGGCAAGATTCCCTGTAAGCGGTAAAAGTGCTCCAATGGTGATATCCTCAGATTCACTGGTAGCCTCACTAGTCGATTCAATACAACCTGACCAGAGAGTTGCCATAAGTAAAATGCCTATAAAAATGAATGTTGTTCTTTTCATTTGATCACATTAAGTCCATATACCTGGACAGAATTTATATATTTCGATTGTTTGTTTAATTTAACGTATGACATCTCCTCTTCGGTAGTAAGTTCATACATCAAAACCTTTATTTACTCCTCTCTCATAAATGAGATTCTACTCAAATATGAGATTGATGTGGTAAGTCAATGTACGGAACAACATCCTTGAAAAGACTGGCACTGCTTGGTGCAATTGAAAAGCCTGTGAAGATATCCTCCACTGAGTTCATGCACCACATATCCGCCAGTTCCAAGACAGCTGCAAGGGTTCTTAAACAGCTTGAAGAGGAAGGTTACATTTCCAGACAGCTCGTTGCAGGAGGCCAGCTCGTCCAGCTTACAGAAGAAGGTGTTGGGCTTCTCAAAAAAGAGTATGCTGACTACCAGCAGATATTCTGCAAAGACCATCTTGACCTTGAACTCCGCGGAGAGGTCATAACAGGTCTTGGAGAAGGACAGTATTACATTGCAAAGGACGGTTATATGTCCCAGTTTAGGGACAAGCTTGATTTTAAGCCATTCCCTGGAACGCTCAATGTGCGTCTCAACGATGAGAGTGCCCAGATGCGTGACAACATGGACTTCATAGATCCACTCATTATTCATGGTTTTAATGACGGTGAGCGCAGTTTCGGTGGAGGGAAATGCTATCCCATAGAGATAGAGGGCATAAAGAGTGCTGTCATTATACCTGATAGAACTCACTATCCTGCAGACCTTCTGGAAATAATCGCACCTTTAAAACTGCGTGAAGCACTCGGGATAAGCGACGGTGACGAAGTAAAGATAGTGGTAAGAAACCCCCAAAAATGCAAGTGATGATTGAGAAGTGATAAGTGTGAGTGATAACATGAATTCAGGTGTAAAAGAATACAGCAAGAATATACAGAAAGCTATAACCGCTCTTCAGAAAGGCGAAATGATCCTGCTTTTCGATCTGGAGGGACGTGAGGCTGAGACTGATTTTACCATTGCTGCAAATGCTGTAACGCCTGAGGCTGTCAGATGGATGCGTAAGGATGCAGGCGGGCTTATGTGCGTGGCTTTGGATCCCGCTGTATGTGAACAGCTTGGTCTTCCTTTTATTGCTGATATTATGAGGGATGCAACCCAGTGTAATACTTCCCTCGAAAAGATCGTAGAAAAAGGCGGTGACCTCAAATACGATTCACGCTCATCATTTTCAATATGGGTTAATCATAGGGACACCCGTACTGGGATTCCTGACAATGATCGTGCACTGACCATAAACAAACTTGGTGAGATAGTCGACAGGACACTTAATGGTGAAAAGGTCCATTTCGGCAGTGAGTTCAGAACGCCAGGACATGTTGCAACTCTGCGTGCTGCAAAAGGACTTGTCCATGCGCGTATGGGTCAGACAGAACTCTCCATTGCCCTTGCAAAGATTGCCGGAATCACTCCTGCAATGGTGGTCTGTGAGATGCTGGATGACCAAAATGGCAGGGCTCTTGCAAAAGGCGATGCAAAGCATTATGGTGAAGACCACAACCTTGTCTTCGTCGAAGGTGAGGAAGTTGTTGAGGCTTACGATATATGGCTAAGTTCTCAATAAATACTATTTTGTATTCTTTCGAACCTTCTGTTCTCGGAAACACTAAAATACTGTAGTGTCTATTTAACAACAATCCTGCGGGACTGTAGGGTAGCTTGGTCCATCCTGTTAGGCTGGGGGTCTAGCGACTGGAGTTCAAATCTCCACAGTCCCACTAATTTCTATTATTGATTAATGAGGTATTACACGGAGTGCTATCCTTTATCATATGCAAAATGTTTTAAAATAGACTGGTTCAGTTATTACGGAACCAGTATCTCGTCAATTGCATGGATCACGCCATTACTGCACTGAATATCTGCTTCGATTATCTTTGCAGTATCGACCTTTATTCCATCCTTTACGGTGATCTTCAGTTTGTTCCCACTTATGGTTTCAAGCTCAGTGAGTTCTGCAAGGTCCGCAGTGGTGTATTTTCCTTCAACAATATGGTAGTTGATAATTCCCAGAAGGTAGCCGTGGTCGTCAAATGATTCATCAACAACTTCATCAGGTATAGGTTCAAAAGCGGACTCAACCGGCGCAAAGATGGTGAAAGGACCTTCATTACTGTATTTGTTGACGAGCTTGAGTTTCTCTGCTGCTTTCATGAGGGTTGGAAAAGAACCCTTTTCCTTTGCTGTTGCTATCAGATTTTTCAGTTCGGTCATTGTAAAATCTCCAGATTTCCTTTTAGTATAGATTTGATAGTTAAAATACTGGTTGTACGTTATCTACAAAACCCCATTTCCAGTCGTAATCATTAATACTATGCCTCTCTAACTTTCATAAAGGTGGTATAGATAGCTCCTATAATTGTAGCAAAAGACCTGCAAAAGTCATTCAAAGACCTTGTAGCCGTGAACAAAATAAGTTTCAGTATTGATGAAGGCGAGATGTTCGGCTTCCTCGGTCCGAACGGAGCGGGTAAGACCACTACTATGCGGATGATACAATGTGTTTCCCCGATAACGGCAGGTAAGCTTGACGTTATGGGGATGGATGTTTCTACTCACCAGAGGGAAATAAAATACTTCATGGGAGTTGTTCCGCAGGAGAACAATCTTGACGGGGATTTTACGGTCTATGAGAACCTGCTTGTATATTCCAGATACTTTGATATTCCTCGGGAAGAGGCGGAAAAAAGAATAGAGGAATTGCTGGACTTCGTGCAGCTTCAGGAAAAGAGGGATGTTATGACAGAAAGCCTGTCGGGTGGAATGAAACGCAGGCTTGTTCTAGCAAGAGCACTAATAAATCAACCCCGACTTTTGATACTTGATGAGCCAACTGTTGGTCTTGATCCCCAGGCACGTCATCTCATCTGGGAAAAGTTGCGCAGTCTCCAAAAGCAGGGGGTTACAATTGTTCTAACCTCTCATTACCTTGATGAGGTGGAAAAACTCTGTAACAGGCTTGTAGTTATGGATAACGGAAAGATACTGGTTGAAGGTAGTCCTCGTGGAGTAATTGATGAATTCATAGGTTCGGATATCATCGAGGCTGAACACAGTCCGCAAATTCTGGAATGTCTCATAAAAAAGGAAGTCAATTACGAAGTGATAGGTGATATTGTTCACATTTACCCTGACAATGCCATGGAACTGTCTGAATATCTACTCATGGAATGTTCTCTCTCAAAGATAAGCGCAAGACCTGCAACGCTTGAAGATGTCTTCCTGAAACTCACAGGACGGAGGCTCAGAGAATGAAACTGGTTGACTATTTTGTAATTCCCAGTGTAAGTTCCAGGTCATATAAAGTCTGGCAGAGGAACAAGGATGTCTTCATGAAGGATATAAAGCTGAATTTTCTTCCTCCGTTCCTTGAACCAATAATGTATCTTATCGCACTGGGTTTTGGGTTGGGGAAATTCATTGAGAACATTGATGGTGTCCCATATGCTAAATTCATAGCCCCTGCATTGATAGCTGTTTCAGTCATGTATGCAGCATTTTTTGAGTGTAGTTACAGTTCCTATGTAAGGATGTACTACCAGAAGACATTCGACGCCATCATCGCCACACCTCTGACGATTGAGGATGTGATAGCAGGAGAACTTCTATGGGGGGCTACCCGGAGCATGATAAACGCAACTGTAATGATACCTGTGATAGCTTTTTTTGGCCTTATTGATCTGAAGTACTCTCTTCTCATTATCCCGTTCGCATTCCTTGGAGGACTTTTATTTGCAGCCATTGGTATGTGTTTTACTGCGATAACTCCCAATATAATGTCTCTCAGCTATCCAATACTCCTGTTCATAACTCCAATGTTTCTTTTCAGTGGCACATTCTTCCCGTTAAGTGCTCTTCCAGTACCAGTGCAATATTTTGCCATTGCCTTTTTACCACTTACTCACATGGTGAATGTTATAAGAGCTGTTTCATTTGGGATACTGAGTTCATCCTTATTGTTTGATATTGTGTGGATCTTGATTGCAAGTATAATTTTGCTGATACTTTCCATTAATCTGATGAAGAAAAAGTTGGTAGTCTGAATTAAAATTAATATAATGGAAATTTGACAGATGATTCTGAATGTTATGGAATAATGATATATTATTATACAATGTGTAACGATAGTTTGATAAAATAAATCCTCAATTGGTGTAGCAATGAAAAAATACTTTTTCCTGGCGTTGTGTCTTCTTTGTCTGGTTATCTTTGCAGGAGGCTGCATAGATGATCTTGTGCCTGTGAATAAAGAAGATATTAAACCGGAGATTTCTGAGTACGAGTTTGAGATTTTCCTGAATGGCAGTTACGATAACGGGACGTTAATCCCTACCTCTACATTTTATCTGTCTAAAAATGGGTCTGCAAAGGTTGTTTCCTTAGTTGACAACGAATCAATTATTGATATCATACCTCTGGAAGACCTTAGTACTTCAGACAACGAAGTTGTAAGTAATGTAATCATGCTTGGGGATTTCACTAACAAGACCAATTCAACACCGGGATCGTTCACCGATTTCTCCTTGCTGGAAGAATCTTCTGATATCAATTATACTATTTCAGATGATGTGATTCGTGGGCAAAAGCATGTGTTCATCACATTTGAACAACCATTCACAGGTTTTGTAGCTTATACTATGTCTACTCCGCCGGGCCAGGATTTCCTGTATATTACAACCCCTCCATCTGTAGTGCGCTTTGTTTTACCAGAGGGCTATACAACCGGTAATTCTCTTATTGGAAAGGTCAAACCATCTCCTGATATAATTTATTCTGATAATTATGGGCGTGAGAATCTCGTATGGAATAATGAGGTGACAACAAGTGGTTTTTTGAGCATGCTGGGAAGTTATTCTCAGGAAGATGAGGCTGATATTGAACCTCTTCCAAAGCTCATAAGCGTTAAGTTCTATACAACATCAGCGCCAAGAGATCTTTCAATTGCTGCTGTTATTCTTGGTCTTGTAACTTTGTTTGTATTTTCCAGATACAGAGCTGAGAAGAAAAGGCTAAAAAAGATACGTGAAGATATTGAAAATCAGATAGTTGTTCCTAAAAAGAAGGGGAAGGACTGATATGAGGCTTACGGGTACTGGAAGACCATACCGTCATATCCTAATGGATACTTCTTTATTGCTTCATCATGAGGCTTGAAGAAGTGGCTGAGGTGAGTAAATATCACTTCTTTAGTTTTTATTTCCCTGGCCAGGTCAAAAGCTTCTTCCGTATTCATGTGTTTTTTGACCTCAACTGTGGGCGGGACAATAGCATCTGCAATGAGAAGATCCGGTTCCATTATAAGTTCAATACTCTTTTTTGGAATCTCTCTTTGGGTATCACCGGTTATGACAACTTTCGTAGTTCCATCACGTATCATTACGCCAACTGATCTTTTTACAGGTGGGTGTATTACCTCAAAAAGGGTGAATTCAAGGCCAATAAGCTTAAAAGGTTCGTACATGTTCCTTTCATGCTTTTTAGGACGAAGGAACTGCAGGTAATCAAGAATATATTCGAGTGTTTCAGGTAATCCGTAAACGTCAACATTGTACTGGATCCTGTGGAACTCAGCAAAACCTGCAAAATGATCATAATGGCCGTGTGTCCAGATTACTCCGTCAATATGTTTTGTTTCGGCTTTGAGCAACTGGTATCGAAGGTCCGGTCCAGAGTCTATCAGTACAGTTCCTTCGGAGGATTCCACAAGAATAGCAAACCTGGTTCTCTGGCTTTTCCCGCCTTTGTGTGCATCCTGGCATGTAGGACAATTACAACCAATAACAGGAGTTCCGGTAGCGTCTCCTGTTCCAAGAAGTGTAATCTTCATGAATTGTCCTTTTTAATCTTCATATTCATTTGTCTTGATAATTGCCCTTTCATCGAATGTTGCTACCGCATTGAGCATGTCCTTTTGTGTAAGTTCTGTTCTCTCAGTTACAAGTGCACTAAGCACACCTTCGCGGATAACCATTCTCAGGTCAGAACCACTATAACCGTGTGTGAGGGATGCAATTTCAGCTGTATCAAAGTCGCCGTCTATCTCTTTTGTGACAATGTCAAGTATCCTCTTGCGCATATCTACATCGGGCAGCGGGAACTTCATTATGTCATCAAAACGTCGCCATGCCGCGGAATCAAGCATCTTGGGGTGATTCGTTGCAGCCAGGAGAAGTACACCGTCTGTTGTGAGGCTTATGTTGTCAATGGCTTTGAGCAGTGTGTTTACTGCTCTTTTAAGAGCGGCGTGTTCATCGGATGAACGTGTCTTTGCGACAAAGTCGAATTCATCAATAAAAAGTATGCAGGGGCTTAATCTTTTAGCAAG
This sequence comes from Methanolobus sp., assembly GCF_016278385.1. Classification (GTDB taxonomy): domain Archaea; phylum Halobacteriota; class Methanosarcinia; order Methanosarcinales; family Methanosarcinaceae; genus Methanolobus. The sequence continues at coordinate 35,088 of NZ_JADQBY010000028.1, read as the reverse complement.
AGCGAATACTCTGTCAATGTTTTTTGCGGTTTCTCCAAGGTACTGATCTGTTATCATTGACAGCCTTACCTCTACAAAGGGAGTGGCAAGGTGTTCTGACATTGCCTTGGCAAGTGAGGTCTTTCCTGTTCCTGGGGGTCCCACCATGAGTATCTTTCCAACATCATGAAGACCAATGCGTTTCAGGTAGTCTCTGTACTGTATCGCCTTGACTATTTTCTTTGTCTCTTCTTCCTGTTCATGTGTAAGGACAAAGTCTTTCATTGTCTGATAGATATCTTCCGGTGCACTGATATGTGCCAGCTTAAGCATTTCAGGACCACCTTCTTCTTTTTCAATTTCTGCTATCAGGGATTCTATCCATTCCCTGTCAACTTCCTTTGGCCTGACCTTTGTTTTTGCGTTGCTGTAGTCTGCACCTTCAGTTTGCTTTTTTTCATAGTAGAATGCAAGGGCAGGATTGTGCGAGATTCTATCCCGGTTCTCATCCTTTTTCTGGAACCACTCTGCACCAACATCGAGAGCCGTGATTTTTGTAGAGAATTCCTGGTCATCTATAGTGACAAAAGGAAGTGTTTTAATTTTGTTTTTTATATTTTCTTCCTGGAACATCTTCTCAATATCAGTTACTGTAACCCTAATCGGCTTTGGAACGGTTTTATGATCCCTGCTCCAGTAAAATTTTCTTATATCCTTGGGTAAGTCACTTGGATCCATCTCAGGATATTTACTGTATATTTGTGCTGTCAGCAGCAGTTCCACAATATCAAGGGTTATATCGGACATATTCATACCTGTAAAATTATTTTAGTTTGAAACCAAACCATTCAGACATTACATATTATACATCTTTTTAGATATATTTTGTGTACACTTCCTGTAAATATATATTATGTTTTGTAAAATGGGAATTGGTTTTATTCTTGCATTAATGGCGGTACTAAATCAAACAATCTTTATAAGACCTTTTGAAGGTGAGTATATCTCTCCTGCCTGTAGCATTTTCTGTAAGGCATCTTCAAATTTCCCTCCATCAACATCAATTGCCAACGCTGCTATTTTTAGCTCATTATGGGACATTTCTTTGTTGTTGGCCAAGAGAATTTTGATTATTACTTCATCTGCTTTTTTCTTTTTTTGGACTTTTCGGTTGTCAGCAAAGCAGGATGTTTTACTATCAATTTCACTGCCAAATACCTGATGCAGTGTTCTGTCGCCTTTTTCTTTTTCAGTTTGTAGGGTGTATGTTCCCTTTTCTGCTATCTGTGCCTGTATCTGTGTCCTTGCGGAAATTGCCTCGTCAAGATTTTCAGATGAAAAGAAGACGCGTATTTTTCTTGTTATAAGGGTAGCATTACATCGCTGGCAGCGTGTGGTCTTTGAAATCCCGCAATCAATTATTTGTGCTTGTTTCCTGCACTTTGTACATACAATGACTCCATATGTCATTGGCAACTTTTTAGTATTTATTCTATAAATAGTAAGTCTCATAGAGATATGAAATTATAAGTGATTGTAGAAGTGGTCGTGTTAGATGATAATAAGAAGAGCATTGGAATCGGACATCTCTGAAATAGTAGATATTGAAAATTGTTCCTTTCAAGTTCCCTGGCCCGATTTTCTTTTCAAGGCACACCTCAGTAACCCGGGGTTCCTGGTTTATGAGGAGGGGCAGATACGTGGTTATGCAATAGTCAGTTCTTCAGAGGATAGGCAAAAAGCTCATCTTCAGAGCATTGCAGTTCACAGTGATTCTCGCAGGCAGGGAATTGCCAGGAAACTGCTGGAGTGGTGCATAGACCTTGCTAAGGTGCATGGGTTCAATGAAATGATGCTTGAGGTAAGAGAAAAGAATATGGATGCCCGATCTTTCTACTCTGATAATGGATTTACGGTTGAGGGAAAAATAGACGGGTACTATCTTGATGACAATGCAATTGTAATGGGCAAGAAGATATGATCATTTCCCATATCTTCTCTGACGCTTCTGGAAATCTCTTATTATCCTGAGCAGGTCTAATTTCCTTACATCATGCCAGTTTACATCGGTGAAGTAGTACTCTGAATATATTGACTGCCATATCAAAAAATCGGAGAGATGTTTTCCTCCTGAGCGGATAAGTATGTCGGGTTCATGTTTAACCACCAGGCGTGATTCGATGGTTGTTTCAGTTATTTCCGATGGCTTTATTTTTCCTTCTTTTACATTTTCTAGTATGTCTTTTACTGCTTTGGTGACTTCCTCACGTCCGCCAAAACCTACAGACACATAGACTTGGAAATGTTTTCCTTCCTTTTTTGAATAGGTTCCCCCGTTTTCACCGAATATTTCATATCCTGAATTATCCGGCAATTTTTGAAGTATTTCATTGAGTTTTCCGGAAACTTTTTCTATCATTTCTGATTTTAGTTTTTCTTCAGTATCCAGAACATCAATGTAGATACTTGTGATGCTTATGCCAAGCTGTTTGCACCAGAGTATGTACTCCTTTAGTTTCCTGTAGCCTGATTCCTCTTTATGCAGTAGATCTGCCTCGGAGAGTACTAGGGAAACATGATGTGGGCGAGGGTATTTCCCTATCTGCTGCAACAGGTACTTTTCATAGTAGGAAGTTGCAAGTTTCATATGAGGTCTGTAGTTTCATGATTGTTCATTTTGCTGTGGATACTATCTTTACGACATCGCCATCTTTAAGTTCGTGCTTTTCCCCAAGTCGCATTTTTGTTTTCCCGTCCACTGCATAGAGGAAGCCTTTTCCGATATCCGTATGGATCATGTAGGCGAAATCATGGGCATTTGAGCCTTTTTTCATGAGGAATGCATCAGGTAACATCCTTCCGTTCTTGTCGATCCACTTTCCTTCATCCTCTACGGGATAAACAATTATCAGGTCAAGAAGGTCGAAAACTGCGCTGTTGATGCATTTTTGTATGCCTGTACTGTCCATTTTCTGTATGAGGGCACGTACGTTCTCCAGACCTTTTTTCTGGGCAGCGTTGAGCTCTTCAGACACGATGGTGAAGTCGTTATCTCCTGGTTCATATTTTATGGCATGGCCCTTGACTGCTGACCTGAGCGCGAGTTCTGCGGCTGCGCTGGTGGGTACTACTATCTGCTCAAGTGCCTGCAGGTTGGTGACGTTCTCCGGTGGCGCAACATCTGTTTTGTTGGCAGCGATTATCATCGGCTTGCTCAGGATGCGGATGGCATCACAGAAAAGAATAATATCCTCATCGGTCCATTTGGTGAGATGGTTCCTGTCCAGTTTGCATTGGTTAAGGGCGGCATTGACCTGTGGCTCATCCACTCCTGCTCCTGCAAGTTGGTCTGCAAGTATGTGCTCAATGGAAAGTCCTTCTGCTTGTATTTTGCGTGACAGCTTGGTCCAGTTCCGGTTGACTATGCTGTAAATCCACATTGTGAGTTCATGGTTGAGAAAATCAATGTCACCAAGTGGGTCGTGATCCCCGATGTCAACCGGATTTCCTTCTATATCGGTTGCGCCGGAGGCATCTATCACATGGATGATGGCCTGTGCCTGCCTCAGGTCGTCGAGGAAGGTGTTACCAAGCCCGCGCCCCTGGTGCGCATCAGGTACCAGACCGGCAACGTCTATGAGCTCGATAGGAACGTAACGTATTCCGTCAGAACAGTTGCCACAGCGCTTGTCACGGCTTACGCAGGGGCACTCCGCCCTTACGTATGTTACTCCTTTGTTTGCATGAATTGTTGTGAATGGATAATTTGCTATTTCCACGTCTGCCAGTGTTGCAGCCTTGAAGAATGTGGATTTCCCTGCATTGGGTTTCCCTGCAAGTCCTATTGTCATCGACATAGTTAGTAATCAGCCTTGCAGCATTTAACTTTTATTGATTGTGCACACATCTGTCAATGGTAAGGGAAACCAGAATTAGCATGAATATTCACTCGGCAACCAATAATATTTATATATGAGAAAGACAGTAGAGCATGAACCTTAATGTCCTGGTAGGGTAATGGATATCCTTGAGGCTTGCGGAGCCTTAGATCCGAGTTCGATCCTCGGTCGGGACGTACTATTTTTTTTATTTCAAGTAAATTGTAATTGCTTATTCTGCAGAAATCTAACCATTACAAAAACAACATAAAGACAATTCCTATATGTTCTCAAAGAAGGACAGGCTATATAATTTTCCAAAAAGTAACTTTAATTTTTGACTCCGTTTTAGGCTGTTGCCTGCCGCTGTTAGGCGGGAGGTTAGCCGCTTGCCTTGATAGAACTTGTTTATGTAAATAATTACGTTGCTAAACTCCTGAAAAGAATAACTTGATTGCAGCTGAATTTAGAATAAATATGACATCTAGCAAAAACGAAGGTGAAAAAATTTAACAGAAGATGGGTGCAAAACCTAATAGTCAGATCAATGCTATCAAAGGTAATATCACATGCAACACAATATCCGCGGAGAAATGCGATATCATAGCTGATTCTAAACCTTTTTTCCAGTAAAGCCATCCAAATATAATTCCGCCAGCGGCATTTAGAACAATGGTACGAACAATTACCAGTGGTGTGAGTGTTGTTATAGTCATTACCGCTGGTAAATGACCAGCGCCAAAAATAACTGCAGCTAAAACAATAGCTAACCACATACCTGAACTTGTTGGCTTACCTTGGTCTGTTCTTTTGACTTTAAAGAGTATCCATGCAATGAAGGTCATTACGAATAATCTTAACAGGATCTCTTCATTTATCCCGCCGTAAAAAGATGCAAAGAATCCCTGCCATGCAGGAGGATTTATTGAATCCTGAGTTACATTGATTGTTACACCGGACAGGGAAAACAAATAATCCAGTCCAATTATAAGGATGCTGGCCAGGATTCCAAGCCCAACAGATACTCCAAGTATGGATCTGAGATATTTTTTTACATCTCTGCCTTCAAGCCATCCATTGAGGATTGGAAGGCCAAGCCCGACTTTCCTGGCAAGATGAAGGCCAATAAAAATTGCAACACCAAACAGGATTATACTCTGGATAAGTTGAGCAGTCAGGAGTACATATAAAGGCACAGGTAAATTTTGAATTAATTCTCCCTGTAGGGTGAGAGTATAAGGTAATACAGCTATCGTTCCAAAGATACATGCAACTAGTAAAACAGCAAATAATTTTCTGTCATTTTCCATATTATATCTCCTTATTATAGCTCTGTAGAAATCATATTCATGTTTTGTTTTGAGATGTAAATAAATATAGCAGTATTTACTTATTGATTTTCCCATTATCCAACTCTAATATACACCATATTGATACACTTTCTAAGTGTCGCCAAAAGCAGGTTCTTTAGTTACTAAAGTATCTAATTGGATTAACGAATTGAATAAAGAATTAGCTTAACACCTCACTAACCTTCTCTGTATCATAAAACATAAAGCACAAAACAATAACGATTTAATCGATATTTTGAGCAAGAGGAACGCGGATAGTATCTAATATTTTTGATAAGGTACCCTCGATTTTCATTTATAAGTATCTAAAGCAAAAGCATATCTGCATTCAGATTAAAATACATTTTAGATGTCAGGAACTCTAAAGTGCCACATTGAATCGTTTTCCACGAAATATTTATTTTCTGCAGACTGGAAAAAGAGTGACGGCTTGTTCTATTTTGTATTTGTTCCGACACTGCTCATCTTTATCTTTTCTCTCCCGGACAGCTTGAAAGAGGCATATTTCATTCTGTATCCGTCAAGGATAACACTTTATTCGCTTTTTCTCTCAAACTATGTACATAGCAACCTGTCACACTTTTCAGGAAACCTGATAACTTATCTGGCACTTTGTTTTTTGATTTTTAATTTTGAAACAAACAAAAGTAGATTTTATGCATATTCCATACTAATGTTCCTTGTTTTACCCTGGATAATATCGTAGTCTCTTTGAAAGTGATAGGTACTAATACCATATACCAGGGATTTTCAGGGCCTGTAAGCTCGCTGTTTGGGTATCTGACATATGTTGTCTATAGATTTCTCAAGGAACACTGCTGTAAGAGAATGAATCTCACATTTCTTTTCCTGATAGTAATCATGAACCTTTTATTGGTCCTTGAGAACCTGTCTCCACGAATGTTCCATTACGTATTCACAATTACATTTGCACTGATATTGGTCTACTTACAAAAGGATGTTATCGTAGAAGTTATCCAGAAGTCTTTAGATATCAGGAACTGGTTGAGATGTTTCCCGAATTTCAGGCAATTATACACTGTAGGATTACTTATTGTAACCTTAGATTTTATATTCATTCTTCCAGTTCTGGTTCCTCTGGAGATTATGCAGAATGGTTTTATTGTTAATACGATTGGTCACTATACAGGCTACTTTTTTGGGATTTTTGCTCCTCTGCTTCTTTCAGTGATTTCAGATTGATCCTTCGAATTTAACATTTAAATACAATTTACTCCATTCTAATGTCATGAACAATCCAGACATTGCCACATACATCAAGGAAGCCGAAATAATCGAAAAGATGTATGTGAATCTGCTAAACGGCACCACGCAAAGAAGGATGAAGCATATTGATGATGGTTCTACGGGATTGCCGAATGTCGAATATAGGATATGCGTGCTAAATTCTAAGAATGAGGTTTTGCAAAGTACTCTATTACAAAGGTACGGGGCCTGGTATGAAAGCTGCCGGGAGCTTGTTCAGGAATATGTAGGTACTAGCAGGAATTCAAAAGATGAGGATATTGCAGGGCTGCATGAAAAGATAGTAGGTCTCATCGACCTGCATGATTCTGTCAGTAACTCCAACGAGAAGAAGCATCTGAGAAAAGAGTTCATTGCCTGTTTTGATGCTCAGGTCCGTATACTTCACTCCGCAGGATCTCGTATCGCTCTGGCAAAGAACAATCATGAGAGAATGGTTACAGCAGATCTGATAAATTCTGAACTTGATGAGGCCGAAGGTCTGTGTGAGCTGGTGTCCGTCTGTTCTGCTGGTACTGTCGCAGGCGAGGCTCTTGAAAGATATCTGAGGATGTTGTGTGGGGTCAATGGGGTTGAACCGGAGCCAGAGGAAGCAATGGCTGCAATAGTTCAGAGACTTTATAATTCTGATGAGGCTAAAGGGTTCGATTCAGATAAGCTTGTGACAATGGAATATCTTGTGACTTTAAGCGAAAGATGCGCCATTACTGATGAGGACGAAGGGCCGCATGAAGAAGAGGTGCGGGAATTGATTGACCGGATAAGGGAAATGGTCTTTCTGGCATTTTGCTAGATTAGCAGTGCCACAGAGTAATCAATATCTGGTTAATGATTATTTTGTGTTCTGTGTGAAGTCTATCACAGACAATACGTGGAGATTCTGTTTTTTTAAATATCAGTTGTCTGTTTTGTGTCGGTCCATCCTATTGCTGTCTCCTTTTTGTCTACAATCTATATACTTCTAAATACTTTCTTTTCCACACAGTTATATATTTTCCAATCAATCCAATTCTGCAGGGGATCCAAGTATATCTTAACAGGCAGACATTTGCATTCTGACTGCCTGATAATCTCTTTTTTATCTTTGGTTCCCGGATTAATGGAGTAAAATTGCAATGTGTTTGTTTTTGATAGACACTGCTCTTTGGGTTAAAAGACCATTATTTTTATACTGAGTTTCATTTAATTTGTTCAAATATACTTCTCATTAGATGACAGTAGTAAAATTATGACTATCTTTTTATCTTTTTAACTTTATAAATTATTATAGGAAGATATAAATCCTACTTATCTGTTATATTGTGCACAAAACGTCAAAATACAATTAGGTGGTACGATATATGAAAAACAAATTCTATAGGCTTATTTATCTTGATATTTTGTCTGGCGCCTTGGCAGGAATATACAATAAAATCCACTTGGTTTTTTTCTTAAATCGGATTGATGAGCCATTGATGCTAGGTTGCACAGAAATAACACGTTTTTTGATTCAAATGAGATTCGCAGGATTTGCATGGTCAACTATATACAAAAGTGAAAAAGTATGTCATTTTTAAAGGATATCATACCAGTGTTCCTCCTTTTTGTCATCGGGGATACTCTGACAACTCTTTATGCACTGCAAACCGGACAATTTTATGAAGGAAACCCCATACTTTCCCCGATTTTAAGGGCTTACGGGTATAATTTCCTGATACCACTAAAAGTAAGTTTTATGTTCCTGCTGTATCACGTGTACAGGAATGCAGACAGGCCCTACTGGAACTTCACAAGATATTCAGTATCATGTATCGGTCTTCTTGCAACCACAAGCAACATGATGACAATCCTTCATGGATGATAAGCAGGCCGGACTTAACTTTCAGCTCATCATGAGTAGAACAATAAACATCAGGATGCCAAGCAGGAAGATTCCACCAAGCGCCAAAGTAACCTTTTTTCGTTGTGTTTCCTCTTCAGGTGTCATTGGTAAAGGATTAGGATTATACTTTTTTTCCAGGTATGTACCAATACCTACTCCAAGGATAATTCCAATTGCTGGCCCGATGGCAATCATGCCTGACACAATACCTATGGGAATTCCCATGGGAAGGCCCATAAGCATGCCAATTGCTATGAAGTGACCTTTTGGGTATCTTTTCTCCTCCATGGAAATAATCTATTATTTGAATATATAAATAATCTATTGATTCTGATAATAGTAAATAGGCATGTATTTGCCATCGCAGCCTCATTTCATATATTCTTTATCTTCCGTGTCTATCAGCTTTCATAACCACCAATCAAATTGAAGTCTAGGCAATTTTTTAATATGTGCGGATACTTCTGCAACATGAGAACTAAAGAGAAAGTATAGTATAATGAGAAAAATATCAATGTACATTACAATAGTGGTGCTGCTTGTAAGCGTTGTCTTTGTCACAGGGGCAATGGCAGACGATGTAGCTCCCTTAATAAAACCACTGTTCTTTGACAGATCAGTTTTATCAGGATTGTATGTAGGAGATTATGCGGAAGAGGTAGCTACCATCAACATTCCTGAAATGGGCTATGGCATGATCCAGGTAACTTCATCATATTCATACCTGCGCCTGCAGCCCGGTGAAACAAGTTCCTTTACTGTGACAGTCACTAACAGGGATGATGAAGCAGTAAATATTGACCCTGTAATGGTATTGCCGTCCTACACTGAGAATTACCTTGAAAAAGAATGGGTAACAGTAATACCTTCAAACATAGTAATGCAATCCGATGAAAAGAAGGAATTCACAGTTGAAGTTGCAATACCTGATGACGCAGATCTGGGTTACTACAATGCTAATATTATCTTTGACAGGTCTGTAATAAGTGAAGGTGCTGAATCAAGTGTTGCCGATGAAAAAATATCCGCTTACTACTTATGGGAACACAATTGAACTTTCTGTAGAAGTGTGGATTCCTCCAAGCGTCCAAATATCAACCAACTATATCAACGACAGGGTTGAGGCAGGCAAAGAATATGACTACGAAATAAAACTTGTGAACGTTGGAGACGAGAATATTTCCATAACTCTGCAGCTTACAACCGGCAAGATCCTTCTGTAATATCATATTACGATAGCAGTCGTTCATCATTTGATGATGCATTTGCGGAAGATTCTGTCATCATAAACGCTCCTTCAAAAGTAAAAGCAGGCGAAACTGCAATCATAAAGATACACCTGAAAGTCCCGGAATCTATGCAGGGAAGCTACAGCACGGCCATTGATCTTGGAATTGAGGATCCTGCACTGGATGAATGGGAGAACCAGGTACAGTTTTATCTTAACGTTTGGGAACAACCATCAGAACCATTCGTGACAGAATTTGTTAGTTTCTCTGAAGCACCTATTAGGGTCGAGGTATCAATGAACCAGTATGGATATTCAAACTATGCCGGTTACAGTGGTGGGTCTGCAAAACAGCAGCCATCATTTGATATCGTACTGAAAAACGGTGATGAAGAAGTTGAACTAAAACTTGTAAAGGCTATTAGTAAGGGCTCAGTTAATTTCGGAAACAATGATATGATATTGTATTCAGCAGAGTCCTCTGCATACCAGCAGTATTCAACAACCTATACCGAGGTCTACGAAGCAACTGGTGCCATGGGGGAGTGGGAACTTAGCATAATTTCTGCAAACACAGATAACTTTGAATACAGTATTGCCGCAGGTGACAGTGAGTGATAGATTTCTGTCACTTTTTTATTTATCTCACTAGTTTGTAGTTGGAATCTCTGCAATTTTTCCATATTTCTTGTATTCTATAGTGCGATCTGATAATCCGTATCAGTATATTTTTATATAATAAAAAAATATATATCATCATTTAAGCTTATCCGTGAATTCGAGGGGAATTTATGAAAGAACAAGACGAAAGAAAATTTGATGACTTCAGGGAAATGTTCTCCAGATATCTGGAGACTGATGATCTCTCTGAGCAGGAATTTGAACTAAGATATCACATGATTAACTTTGTTAAGACTGCTTGCATTCAGACGCTGGTATCCTACTGATATATACAGAAAACACTTTCTATTAAAAAAAAGGGATTTCTGCTTGTATACCAAGCATTGGCTATCTAATTTCTTTTAATATTTGCAGCATTAATCTTTTCTTTACTTTTTTAGGGATTGATCATATACTCACAGATATGACCGAGGATAATCTTCATATCATTCCATATATATGGTACTGGCAAGAAAAACTCTCAAGGCATTCAATATCGTATATCAAAGATTCATTTAACAAGATTGAGGTTTTAAAGAAATCCCAGCAATCGGACGGATGACATAAAATGAGCTACAAAGTAGGAATCATGGGTGCTACAGGTGCAGTAGGTAGAGAAATAATTGAAGTATTGCACAACAGGAACTTTCCTGTAGAACAGCTAAGACTTTTTGCGTCAGTAAGAAGTGCAGGCAAGACAATGGATACTCCATTTGGAGAAATAACCATTGAAAATGCTGACCTTGCAGATTATTCAGAGCTTGATATTGCATTCTTTGCAATAAGTGGTGGCTGGAGCAAAGAAAATGCTAAGAAGGCAACAAGTGCAGGATGTTACGTGATTGATAACAGCAGTGCTTTCAGGTACGATGATGATGTGCCTCTGGTAGTTCCTGAGATCAATGCCAGTGCAATCGGGGATTCAAAGCTCATTGCAAACCCCAACTGTACAACTGCAATTGCAGCTATTCCTCTGTATGCACTTCATAAAGAATACGGTATAAAAAAGGTAATTATTAGTACCTACCAGGCTACAAGCGGAGCCGGTGCTGCAGGTATGAGCGAACTTTCAGAAGAGACACGCAATTACCTGGACGGTAAGGAAGTCGGAAACAAGGTATTTGCTTATCCAATAGCCTTCAATGCAATTCCGCATATCGATAGTTTCCAGGAAAACGATTACACACGTGAGGAAATGAAGGTCGTCTGGGAAACCAGGAAGATCTTCTCAGAGCCAGACATGTCCATAAGTTGTACCTGTGTAAGGATTCCCACCATGAGGGTGCATGCAGAAAGTATAGTAATCGAGACTGAAAAGCCTGTAAACCCAGAGGATGCAAAGAAGCTTTTAAACTCAGTTCAGGGTGTTGAACTGAAGGATGATATTACTAACAATGTTTATCCGATGCCAATAACTGCTACAAAGAAATACGATGTGGAAGTTGGCAGAATCAGGCAGAACATTGTGTTTGGTGACCATGGTCTTGAGTTCTTCGTATGTGGTGACCAAATTCTTAAAGGGGCAGCACTCAATGCTGTACAAATAGCTGAAAAGTTCTTATAGTCATAAAAAACGATGCATTTTGCATCGTGATCTATTTTTTGTTTTATTTTAAGATATGCCTGGTAAATTTTATTTGTTTTCAGGTAGTTCTTTTAACGGGGTTTTATTGTCCCGGGTGTAAAAATATGAATGAGATCAATATCTACATTGAAAAATTAAATAACAATACATTTCGCTCGTCTGATATCTCTCTTGTCCTTAAAGTCCTGCGTGAGAATGCAAAAAGTGGTCAGATAGAGTTAACTAAAAATGATGTCAGCCTGTTGCAGGTCTATACATTTGCATTGCAGCAACTTGAGCTTGTCAATGGAACTGCTTCTTTTTCAGTACATGCAGGAGACTGGCGTGAAACGGTTGATAATCTTTCCATGCTCAGACTGATAATTGATGGGATGGTACAGAAACAGGTAATATCGAACGTTTCATGGAATGCAGGTGGTCTGGCTATTTTTGATATTCCTGATCCGGGACATTACATGGAATATGTTTATTCTATGATACGTACTCTTCTGAACAGGTTGTATGAAAGGTATTTGTGATAAGTACTAGTAGCAGTTCTTCCAACACTGTAATGCATGTCATATCCCTTCAGGTGATGCTTTCATCTGGCGACTTAATATTTTTCTATAATCTACTAATTGTCAATCAGTTATCTTTATATAGAACTGCCTGCATCTAGATTGAGCAGTACAATTAATAGTACTTTATTTGACAAATATCACTCTATCTTTAATAGTACATTATGATTATTAGGAGGTTAAAAATTGGCAGGACAACCTACATACGCTTTAGGGAACAGAAACAAATCCCGTACAAGGGATGCTCAGAGCATTAATATCCTTGCAGGGAAAGCAGTTGCAAAGGCAGTAAGGACAACACTTGGTCCAAAAGGTATGGACAAGATGCTTATTGATGGACTTGGAGATATCGTCATCACTAACGATGGTGCTACAATCCTCAGGGAAATGGATATTGAACATCCAGCTGCAAAGATGGTAGTTGAGGTTTCAAAGACTCAGGATGACGAAGTCGGTGACGGTACAACAACTGCTGCCGTACTCACAGGCGAACTTCTCACAAAGGCAGAAGAGCTCATTGACAAAGGAGTTCACCCTACAATTATTGCAAGTGGTTACAGGCATGCAGCTAAGAAAGCTGTTGAGATCTTAAAGACCATTACAATTGATGTGTCTACAGATGACAGGGAAACCCTGATGAAACTGGCTAAGACCGCTCTCACCGGAAAAGCTGCAGGAGAGTACAAGGACTTCCTTGCAGAGAAAGCTCTTGATGCAGTTCTCTCAGTTGTGGAAGAAACTGATGACGGTATCAAAGTAGATGTTAACGATATTACTATCGAGAAGCGTGAAGGTGGCAGTATTCTTGACACAGAACTTGTCACTGGTCTTGTCATTGACAAGGAAAGGGTCAGGCCAAACATGCCTAAAAAGGTAGAGAACGCAAAGATTCTCCTTGCAAGCTTCGCAATTGAGCTCCAGAAGATCGAGAAGACCGCAGAGATTAAGATCACATCACCAGACCAGATGAACCTCTTCGTTGAACAGGAAGAGAAAATGGTAAAGGATATGGTCGACAAGATAATTGCTAGCGGTGCGACTGTGGTATTCTGCCAGAAGGCCATTGATGACCTTGCACAGTACTATCTTGAAAAAGCTGGTATCTATGCCTGTAGAAGGATCACAAAGAGCGACCTTCAGAAACTCGCAAAAGCAACTGGTGCAACTCTGTTCCAGGATGTAACTGACATCAGGCCGGAAGACCTTGGTTCTGCTGAGTCTGTGGAAGAAAGGGACATCCACGGTTCAAAGATGACCTTCCTCCTTGGATGCAAGGAAGAGAAGACTGCATCACTCATTCTTCACGGTGGTACATCACATATCGTCGACAGTCTCAACCGTGCACTTCACGATGCACTCTGTGTAATTGGTGTAGCACTTGAAGACAAGAAGATTGTTGCAGGCGGCGGTTCTCCGGAGATAGAACTTGCACTGAGACTCAGGGACTATGCAGCAACACTTAAGGGTAGAGAGCAGCTTGCAGTTGGTAAGTTTGCAGAAGCATTTGAAATAATTCCTCAGACCCTTGCTGAGAATGCAGGTCTTGATCCAATAGACAAACTCATTGAACTCCGCTCACAGCACGAGCAGGGTAACAAGAACATGGGTCTTGACGTCTACACTGGAAAGGTTGTAGACATGTACGAGAACAATGTCCTTGAACCACTCAGGATAAAGACCCAGGCAATTAACGCAGCAACAGAAGCAACAGTCATGATTCTCAGGATTGATGATGTTGTAGCTGCAAACCGCAGAGGCAGCGGAATGCCACCAGGTATGCCACAGCCTGATATGGATATGTAAATTTGTTTTTGGTGCAGGTTTTCCTGCACGTTTTTCTCTTTTTTAGATTGTACTTATTAATTTGTGTCCTTGCGCATAAGGGTTATATATTTTGTAAACCACTAACATTTCATTTAGTTGACAATATTATGTGAGCTCAGAATATCCAGTACAATTGGATTTTCACGACATGATATTTCCACAGACAACTGGTGATTTTCTATGGTAGAAAACGAATGCTCGTATAATAATAACATCCGATACATGGTTTTTGCAGCCATGTTTGCATCCATGATGGCAGTTGGTGCCTACATAAAGATCCCCGTGCCTGTAAGTCCTGTTCCCATTACACTGCAGACTCTTTTCATATTGCTGGCAGGAGCAATGCTGGGTGCCAGGTGGGGAACCATAAGTGTAATCGTATATCTGCTTCTGGGGATTGCTGGCCTTCCTGTCTTTTCAGGTGGCAGTTCCGGTCTGGGTATGTTTTTCGGTCCAACTGGTGGATATCTGCTAGGTTTTGTCTTTGGTGCTTTTGTAATCGGGCTTCTTTGCGATAGATATGGCAAGGACAAGGTACATTTCAATATACTGTTCATGTTGGCAGGAATCTTCATAATATATTCGTTAGGGATTTTTCAGCTCATGAACATTGCAAGCCTTTCTTTCCCCGAGGCGGTAGTGCTTGGTCTTGTTCCATACATTCCCGGAGACATCCTTAAGGTACTTGCATCATCGATCATTGCATCCAGATACTCTATTTAATGATTTACATGATTCACATAAACAATCTGAGCTATCGGTATCCTGATGGTACACTAGTACTTGATTCGGTATCTATGGATGTCCATAAAGGAGAATTTGTAGCCATAGCAGGGAAGAATGGGTCTGGCAAATCAACTCTTTTACGTCACATGAATGGTCTTATGCTTCCTTCTGAAGGTTCTGTTGTCGTAAAGGGAATGGATACTATTGACTCTTCCTTCATATTGAACATCCGTCAGATAGCAGGCATGGTTTTTCAGGATCCACAGTCACAGTTCATAGGGATGACTTTAGAAGAAGACGTTGCATTCGGTCCTGAGAACCTTGGTCTTCCACAGGAAGATATACGAAAGCGTGTGGATATGTCACTTCAGGATGTGGGGATGCAGGAGTACAAACACCAAACTCCTGGGTCATTAAGTGGGGGCCAGAAACAGAAAGTTGCATTGGCATCTATTCTTGCCATGAAACCTGAAATAATATTGTTTGATGAGGTTACTTCTATGTTGGACCCCTATTCACGGGGAGAGATTCTGGGTTTGATTACACAATTACATGAAAACGGGACAACTATTGTATATGTGACTCATCGTCTGGAAGAGCTTGTTCACGCAGACCGCCTTATAGTAATGGAAAATGGTCGTATAACACACAATGGCTACCCACGTGTTATATTAAGCCAGGGGAATGTTGTGGATTCCGGCTTTGAGTTTCCACCCGTAATTGAGCTGGCAAAAAGACTATGCGATTCCGGTTTTATAGATCCGGCATGTTTCCCGCTTTCCCGGGAGAAACTCATGGAGGCTTTATGTCAATTGATGTAAGGAACGTGAGTTTCTGCTATAACAAAGGAACGTCACTTGAAAGACGTGCACTGGACAATGTTAGCTTGTCTGTTGAAAAAGGTGAGTTCGTTCTTATCGGTGGTGAAGTGGGTTCTGGTAAATCTACCCTGATAAGGCACTTTAATGGTCTTCTGAAACCACAATCGGGTTTGGTGACTGTAAGTGGAATAAATTCCACAAATAAGGCCGTAAGATCCAAAGCAGTCCTTTTGATGCAATATCCTCAAAAACAACTCTTCGGAAAAACTGTATTTGATGATGTCTCTTTTGGACCGTCTAACTTTGGACTAAAAGGTGAGGCTCTTAATAAGCGGGTAATTGATGCTTTAAACCTTGTTGGCCTGGATCATAGTGTTTCTGCTCTTTCCCCTTTTAGTTTAAGCGGAGGTCAGATGAGGCAGGTTGCGCTGGCAGGAGTTCTTGCTATGAATCCTGAGTATCTCATACTTGATGAACCTACATCCGGTCTTGATCCCGAGAACCGATCTTTATTGCTTTCAACGCTGAAAAAACTCCATAGCACCGGGATTTCTGTTATTGTTGTTTCACATCAGGTGTGTGAACTTTTTCCCCTTGCGGAAAAGGTTGTCCTTCTTAAACATGGGTCTATAGCTTTCACCGGAACTCCTGCCGAGTACCTGAGATCAGTTTCATCTCCTTTGCCTGAGGTCACTCTCTTAATGAAAGAGCTTAATAAGGCTGGTTTTAATGTGCGTGATGATATTTTCTCTGCTGATGCAGCTTTCCATGAGATTAGTAATGCACTGGTGAAAAAAGGAGTGAAAAGATATGGATGACCTATTTTTATCTTTTGTTCCCGTCAATTCCATACTTCATAGGCTTGATCCCAGGACTAAGATAATTGGTCTTATGCTTGCAAGCATCTGCATTCTCAAAGCTTCATCGTTTATGGAAATTACATTGATAATGTTTGTTTTTTTAATTTTGCTCTTTATATGCCATCTGCCTGTAATGCACTTTGTGCGTTCAGTACGTCCAATGCTATTATTTTTTGCCATACTTTTTCTGGTCCAGCTTTTTTTCACGGAAGGAACGGTAATTTTCAGTTTCAAATGGCTTTCTGTAAGCTACGAAGGTCTTGTACTTGGTACTATCATAACACTGCGTTTTGTTTTCTTACTACTTTTTGCATCTTTACTTACAGCAACAACATCTCCTTCAAGGATTACTGCTGGTATTGAAAGTTTTCTTCGTCTACTACCACTGAAACACATTGGCATTTCCTCACATGATTTTGCTATGATGATGTCCCTGTCCATCTATTTCGCACCGCTGTTGTATGATAATTTCAGGAGCTTGAGGGACGCACAGATTTCTCGTGGCCTGGATATCAAAAAAGAACCGGTGAAAGCTATATTCTCTATTTCCATTCCTCTTGTGGCTACTTCTGTTCGCAGGGTGGAAGAAGTGGCCATGGCAATGGAAAGCCGTTGTTATTCTGGTATTGGACGGACATCTATGTATGTAATGGAATTCCGAAGAATGGACTACCTTTTCTATCTTTTGTATTTCTTTATTTTCAGTTTTTTTACTATGCCTTACTTTAAGGGATATATTATTATATGATCATATGCTCATATATCCATGGTATTTATAGGTCATATTTGTGCAGATGATGATACTATCACTGAAAAAGTCAGGAAATTACCTTCTGAAGAGTCAATATCCTCAATGTGTCAGATATTCAATGCTCTGCAGTGCACCACCCGCCTGAAGATTCTGTTTCTTTTGCTGCAGGGGGAAATGTGTGTGAGGGGGCTTGAGGATGCACTTGGAATATCCCAGTCTGCGATATCTCATAGCCTGAAAAATCTCAGGCAGCTTGATCTTGTAAGAGTAAACAAAGAAGGCAGGTTTGCAATTTACTATCTGGCTGATGAACATGTAGAACTATTCATGTCTATGTGCCGGGAACACGTGGAGGAAACAAAATAATGACATTGTCTGATTCTTTGCTATCTATTATTATCGGAGTTGCAGCAGAGTCGTGGGGTCTTTTTGAAGAGGCAGCACCCTATTTGATTCTAGGCTTTGCTATTGCAGGTCTTTTGCATGTGCTCGTACCTGATGAAAAAATACTGAAGTATCTGGGTAAGTCTGCAGGTAAGTTCAAGTCAGCCCTGAATGCATCTCTGCTCGGTATCCCACTGCCTTTGTGTTCATGTGGTGTAGTTCCAACTGCACTTTCTCTGAAAAACAGGGGTGCTACAAAGGGAGCAACACTTTCTTTCCTAATCTCAACGCCTGAAACAGGTGTGGATTCCATAGCTATCACGTATGCACTGCTGGATCCTATTATGACTGTTTTCAGACCTGTTGCCAGTATGACTACGGCACTGCTAACAGGAATAACAGAAAACATAATAGGCGGGAGAAAAGAAGATTCAACTCCAAAGAAAAACATTCTTATGATGCAGCCAATATCTGCATGCAGTGATTCCTCATGTTCCTGCAACACAGGGGCAGCTATCAGCAGCGATGTTTCACTGGTACGAAGGATGCTGGAAGGTTTGCGGTATGCTTTTGTTGAGCTTCTCGGGGATATTGCCGGATGGCTCATACTTGGAATTGTAATTGCAGGAATTGTATCCTACATGATACCTGCTGAGATAATAGGTGATTATCTTGGGGGTGGTATTTTCTCCATGCTTATTATGCTGGTTATAGGGATTCCGCTCTACATTTGTGCGACGGCTTCAACACCATTGGCAGCAGCTCTAGTTTCAAAGGGAATGAGTCCGGGTACAGCGTTTGTGTTTCTGCTTGCCGGACCTGCAACAAATGCAGCAACTATTACCATGGTTGCAAAGTTTCTGGGGAAAAGAAGCGCAACAATCTATCTTACAATGATTGCAGTGTGTTCATTGGCGTTTGGACTGTTGCTTGATGCAATCTATCTGAGATTAGGAATTGAGGCCAGTTCTATTGTTGGTAGTGCAAGCGACGTGCTGGCTCCCGGTATAAAAACTGGGTTTGCACTAATGTTGATACCTTTCATGGTCTATGGTGTATACAAGCAAAGAAGATAAAATAAGGATAGTTTATTGCTTTTTATGGAGTTCTCTCGAAAGAATTTCTGCCATTCTTTCTTTGAACTCATCTACAACTATGTCTTCCTTAGTATCAATTCTTAATTCAACATCATCAGGTCCTTCGATGTCATCACCCTGAGCAGGTATACTAATTATTTTCCCAAGGGAGCTGCCGTTTTTAATTTTTCCTTTGTCCCACGAAAAATCTTCATGTTTTGGCATAATGTTCCCATTTTAGATTTTAATAGATATAGCTACGATTAATAGGTTGTATGGTTGTATTATAGTGGAATCTGAAAGTATATACGGTTTTTGAATGGATATTTGAAAAATGGGGGATATTTCATTCCATCTTTTTCTCATTCCCAATAAGGACTTCACTCGACTTGATTATTGCAAATACTTTATCTCCTTCTTTTATGTCAAGTCTCTCAACCGCTTCGGAAGTAATAATAGATGTAAGTGTTGATGGTTCAATCTCCAGTCTGATCTTTGAGATAAGTCCTTCTGTTTCCACACCAACAACTGTTGCAGGGATTTTGTTACGTGCAGATATAGCAAGTCCTATGTTCTCCCACGAACCTTCATCTTCCATAGTATTGTTAATGAACTTCCTGTTCATTTCATATTCACTGATAAGCTTACGTCCTTCATCTGTGAGGATGGTTCCCTGGTTCTTTCCGCCTCTGATGGTGGTAACTACATCTCTCCCAAGTCTTTCACTGATTTTGTTCAGCACGTTCCAGGCGTGTTTGTAGGATATGTCCAGTTTTTCACAGGCTTTGCGAAGTGATTTTTCTTCATCTATTGTCTTAAGGAGTTCAACTTTTCCTCCACCAATTATTGGTTTTCCATCTTCTGCAAGCCATACCTTTGTTTTTGCTTCCATGATTACCTCCATTTATTATTCGAGGTCCGATTCATCAAAGATGAACAGTTCATCGATTGTTGTTTCAAGTACTTTTGCTACTTTATATGCAAGTTTTAGTGAGGGATTGTATTTCCCCTTTTCCAGAAAACCGATGGTCTCACGCCGCACGCCAACTTTGTTCGCAAGGTCTTCCTGGGTCATGTCATATCTGGCCCTGAGTTCCTTAATCCTCGTCTTCATTTAATCATCCCTTCATTTTCCGGATTATTCAATGTCCCCTTTCCTGAAAAGAGGTGAAATCACAAGTGCCTTTTTTATATCTATAAAATCTATAATATAATATAAATTGGTGATAAAATGGTATATGATAAGGAAGGATTTGAAAAATGGATTCATGATAGAAATATATCACAATCGGATATTAACATACTGTGGCAATATTACAGGAAATCTATTAATGATGGTTTGAAAGAAAGGACAATTGATAATCACATCAAAGAAACCATATATCTAATTGAATTTGTCAAAAAACCACTACAGGATATCACAAAAGAAGATGTGGAGAATTATGTATTCCGCCTTGAAAACAGGGTACGTGACGGTGAAATAGAAAAAAGTACTGCTACACAACAAAAAATAAAATTTAAACAATTGTTAAGAGGTATAGGTAAAGCAGATACTGTAGACTGGATTAAAACAAAGAAGGTCAAATCCAACCCTAAAAATAAAGATGATTTGCTTACAATGTCAGAAATCGAATTAATGATTAATAAGTGTTCTCAAGTGCGTGATAAGGTTATAATCGCTTTGCTCTATGATAGTGGTTGTAGAGTCGGAGAATTATGTAACCTTAACATAGGTGATGTTGAGTTCAAGGACAAAAAGGGTACTTACATAAAACTTGATGGTAAAACAGGTGAAAGGGAAATACTGCTTTTTAGTTCAGTGCCTTATATTCGTGAATGGCTCAATAGTGAGCATTGCAGGGATAAAACCCCTGATGAACCATTGTTCTTCAATATCGGATATCAACACCAACGATTGACAGATAAGGTTGTTCAGGCAATGATACGTAAAGTTGCACGAGATGCAAAAATAACAAAACGAGTTCATCCGCATTTATTTCGACATTCACGGTTAACACAGTTAGCACAATCCCCAGAGATAAATGAGTTTGTCATGCGTGAGTTTGCAGGTTGGGAAATGTCCAGTACAATGCCTTCTATCTACATACATATGGCACAAGAAACCACCCATAATGCATTAAGGCGGATGCACGGTGAAGAAGTAGATAAAACAGAGATTGAAGAGCCAATACTTCAAAATTGGGTTTGCCACAATTGCAATGAGAATAACGGTAGTTCTAATTTACATTGTTATAAATGTGGAGTAGGAAAGGATTCCCCTATCGTAAACACAGATGATTTTATCGATAAAGTTATGGATAAACTACTCATTAAGATTAAACAAGGTGATGTAACCGCAATGCAGATGTTGAAAAATATACAAAATGCAAAGAAACCGAACAATCCCGATGATGCAAGACCATATGTTGATTTGTATGGGTTTCCAACCGACAATTCGAATGATGATATTCCAGATACGGATATGTCACTTGAAGAAGTACGTGCAAGGCAAAAGGAATTACAGGACATGGAAAAATTACAGGATGAGGGCTAAAATAAAGCCCATAGTGAACATTTTTTAGTTCAGGCATATGAACCCATGCCCTTATATCCGATGGTGCGATTTGACCCGGATTTTTACAATATTTTTATTATCTTTTTTACTTTTATTTTTTCCATAATCGTGAAAGTCAAAAACATTTATATACGCTCACAAATAATATTTTTACATCAAATATAAAAATAATATGAAGGAATCCGTATGAAAAAAATCACAAAAAAAAGTACAGCCAATCGAAATAAAATCGAAGATAATATCTATAAGTATCTATTATCAGCATCAGCCTTTGTGGTGGGGGTAACGTTCCTTTTATACTTACTTGACTTCGTATCATTCGGTAAAGGAACATTCATATTCATTAGTGTGTTGGGAATCGATGCTGTGTTCCTTATGCTCACAGACGATGACCTCGATATCGGCCGAACAATCGGAGCAATCATAGGATTTGCAGTCGGGATAGTCCTCACGGTGACCATATCACCAATCACGACCCCAATCGGAATAGCAATCATTGCTTTTACCGCTTTTAAGCTAGGTTGGTTAGGGGAGAATATGACTACAAAATTTAGTGGAAATTGAGATAACAAGAGATGAGTGGGTGGGGGAGTGATTAATCATGACAATTGGAACCCCACCCAAGAGGTTTTGACGGAATGGAAACCGCCAGTCGATGGTATGCCGTTGGTTGTTGATGGTATGCACTTCAATGTATATTTATAAGTATATATAACTGTTTTGATACTGCAACTGGCACACCCTTTCCCAGTTACGATAATTTTTATAAACATGTATTTAAATAAATCAAAACTTGCACATGTCAAAGGGTTTTCTTGTTCTCATACACAACCATAAATCGAATGCAAGAAGCTTCATTTTCAGGGTGTATCTTTATAAATGTTAGTGATAATATAGGTATGATTAATAATATACTAATAAAGGTAAAAAAATGTCTGAATTCAAAGCATACGGAATAACGCTCACCAAGAAAGTGAGTAAACGATTAGAAGAAGAACGTGGGTACGTCCCAAGAAGCACATACATCAATCATGTGTTAGAAGGCTATTTCGAGGAGAAAGGTGACTAAGAACACGAACTTTGTCATTGAAGCGGCAAATCCGCCACATTGTACAGACTATCGAACACAATAAAGGTGAAACAAAATGGAGATGCGAAAATGAATCTCTCTAAAATATAAAAATAAAAGGCATGGAACAGAATTTGCGGTTCTTTTTCCGTGCAGGATTAGATTTCAATGGTAAACAATAGTAATTATAGTAATGATAAATATAAATGTTTCTGTCTGTATAAAGACGAGTCACCAAGTCCACTGACTCAAAACAAAGAATTAGTCATTAACTCTGGTATTCCTGGTAGTGGAAAGAGTTACGATATTCAAAAATATGTCAATGAACATCCTGATAAAAAGTTCCTAATAATTGCACCGAGGCATGCATTACTTGATGAGTATGATGTTAAATTAACAAACGATCATGTAGTAATCAAGTCCATGAAAGATACATGTGCAGAGTGGGATAATGATACATCTATTGAGAAATTGCATTCTTCTGGTGTAAATCCATACATAATTTGTATCAACAGAAAATGTCATGGTGATTGTGATTATAAAGAACGGTGGAAGAAAGTACGTGACAGAGAAGGTTATATTGCAGTTAATATTTGCTGCACACCTGAAATAATGACTATTTGGAATTATCAGGATTTCGATGGTGTATTCATAGATGAGAGATGTGCAAATAGTTATGATTTAGAATTTGATATCGAGCATATTTTAAAAAATCTGCACAAGATTGTTTCTGAAGGTCAGATGAAGCAACATATCTATGATGATATTGAGAAGCATCTTAGAATTAAAGATGTTCATATGATTGAGCAGTATGGTTCTAGTATTGATGATATGATATACAGATATAATGTGATGATATGTGAAAAATATGCAAACATGAATATGAGAATTAAGAAGGCAAAATGGTGTCTGCTTAGATTCTCGGACGTTGTTGCATATTTAAACTTTTACAATGCTATGAAACATATTGAGGATGATGAAAAAAAACGTGAATGGGAAGGTATGTGTACTCAGGCAGTTAGAGAAATTGCAATGGTCAATTGTGAAATCTCTCAATTAAAAATATGGGGCAATAAATGCAAGGAAGTTGAAGGTTCTGAGATTGCACAAAATATGAATAATGAGAAGATTGCTGAGTTACAAGAAATGAAGATGCAGTTATTTTCAAATATTGCTAATTTAGCTAAAGTAAATAATATAAATAGTACATTCGATACGAGTTTCGAGTTGGAACATATCGATGATGAATATATGTTTGCATGTATTAAGAGCTTCAGGACACATTATAGGATAGCAGATGATGTAGATGCAGCTATTAAAGTTAAGTTCATGCACATGTTGTTTTATATGCACATGAACTCTTGCAGGAAAATTGAGATGGCAGATGCAACCTTACAATTCAGGCAGGAATATTTCTTGAAGGATTTGATGGAGTTCAAGCAGTGGTTTCCCGAATATAAAGTTAAAGTAACAATGAAAATTGCTACAAAAGAAAGTGATTCTGTAATATGGATTCCATCAATAATAACTGACACTATGACACGTACAGGCAATGAAAATAGGAACGAGTGGAATAAAAATTATCGTAATATATTGAGAATGGCACAAAAGCAAGTGAAAATTGGGAAGAACGTCTGTGTCATCACTTATATGGACAAAATTAATTTTACTGATGATGAAAAAGATGATGGCACAATATTTACACTTCCCGCTCTATACTATAAGAGTGCTCCGGGAGTAAATAAATGGGAAGATTACAATGCAGTGTTTGTAGTTTGTACTTGGATTCCACACCAAGACGAACTTGAAGGTTTTTGGAATGAGTATTATTTGAAGGAACATGGCAAGATGCCCGGTTTCAAATGGATTACAAATCATAAAGAAAGAACCGTAATGCCATCACATCCATTGGTTAGAGATTTATTTATAAAATTTATTCTCAATGGAGAAATCTACAATACATTACATAGGCTCAGACCTGCAAATAAACAAACTGATATGTTCTATTGTGCTTATAATATTCCGCCTGCTTTGAAGGAAGAATTCAAAGTTATGGTTTGTTAAAAAACCTCTATATTAATTAAGGGAACAGGGGAAGCCGACCGATGCGTTTCAGAAAATAATTTTCGTTCCCAAATACACGGTTTTTAAGTCAAAAAACCAACGATTTTTCGCTATCAATAAGAACTGTCAAAACGATTGACAGAGCAAATTAAAAAATGACTGTCAATCGTTTATACTGTTTGGGACGTATACTTATTTTTAAACTTTGTAAATAAACTTATTCGATAGCGGCTAATTTCCAAATGATTGTTTTACCACTCACGAACAAACCAATTATTCCGGTTTTAAAATACAAATCATACATTCATGGAATTTTCTATACAATCTTTCCCCAACAAAATAATAAATACGGTATAAGTACGAGCAACAAAACCGCACACTGAAGAAGTACTTATTTAAATACACACGGATAAGTTATAAGTGAATAACCAAATGCAAGAGCACCACTGGATGAATTCACAGACGGTGACTGGAAAAATGATAATCCGCATGGGAAGCTGCTATACTGATAATATGAGAATACGGCAAGTAGATTCTATACATAGACAAAGAATGAATTTTATTTCCAGAGAACTGATGGAAATACTTGATTATAAGTTCAACATTACTATAAACAACCGTAAACTAAAAAAAGAACAATCTCTTTTATCCAATATTTTGAGTTAGGTGATTAATATTAAACCAATAGCTATTCCATTTAGAGAATTGCTCGAAGAATTTACACGTGATGATATTGAATCTCTATTGGACGGTTTCAAGTGTTCTAGAGAAAGCTTTATCGAAGGATTCGTTCGTGACAAATGTGTACATTCTGAAAATATGGGAGATACAAAATCATACTTCATTTTAGATGAAAATAGTGATGATTTGTGCATTTTAGGATATTATGCATTAACATTAAAAGTTATTTATCTTGCAGAGATAAGTGGCGGTAAAGCTAAAAAATTACATCAAAAAGAAAAGACAAATTTATATATTCCTACTTATTATATTGCGTTATTAGCTAAAAATGATACCTATAAAGAATCCATAGAAGGGAAATATGTATTAGAAAGTGCTCTAGCAACTATACAAACTGCTGCGCAAAGTGTTGGCGGCAGAGTCGTATGGGTTGAAGCTAAAAAAGAACATAGAGGTGTTGTTGAATTTTATCAAAATAATGGATTTACTGAATTTCAAGTAGAAGAACAATCTGATGGATTTTATTCTCATTTATTGAAAATCGTGTAAATGAAGAATGATAAGTTTTTATAGGATAATGTAATTGCTTGGATACTTAATAAATAATAGATTGAATCTTAAAATTCTAGCGTGCGATATATGTACAAGTTATAACTTATTATAGAATGGAGAAAAAAAGCCAAACATAGGAGAAATAAAAATGGCTGGAAAATACTTATTGCAAAACTGCCTTTGTGTGGAAGATGGTGTAGCAGTTAATACTGTAAATACTCTTATACAAGAAGAAAGTCCACAGCGTGTGTACACATCTGCATTTAATAGAGTCCCTCAGGAAAGAAGGGCTTTTTTAAAGAAAGTAAAAATTAACAAAGCATAAACTTTGTTTTTACTTTTTCTTAATCTGTCTTCCTTAATTTTGTTATATCATTTGTTTTTATCATTATGTATTGGTTGTTTTTAATAATAGCTTCTTATAGTTATAAAAAATAACTACTTTTCAGTTTAAGCTCTAGCACATTCTGAAACGTATACGTTAAGGTTGTAGGATTGAAATGCTGACACCTTGCAACCTTGATATTAAGTCTGCTTTTCACTAAGACGTATTCTAATTCTTGAATTTTGTAGCATAAATGCAGGTATCTTACAACTTTTCTGTAATATCACCGCATCATCTGACTATTCAATGTACGACAATCTTAATTCATGCGTATCTTACAACTTTTCTATATTTTGACTTTGTCGTATATACATTCCTGTAATCATTCAAAGATACATTCATTTTCTTTCATACTGCCATGATATTACAATTTAATATGAAATAATCGCATAGCATAGACATGTTATCATTTTGAATTTTATACGAATGTTTATATATGGGTATAGACAGCTTTAATATTGTCTATATAAGCAGGTGATTTGAAATCAGATACAAAAAGTTCACCCTAAAAAATAAAATTCTTGCATGTATCGGTGATGATGCATTAAGTGGAAAAGAAATACGTGAACGTGTAGGTTATCCTTCAAATCAATATCGTAATTGGAACTCCGAACTTTATGTACTCAAAAAAAGAGGATATTTGAAAACTAAAAAAGATAGCAATCCCATGCTTTTTTCGTTAACAAGTAAAGGAAAACGCCATCATGAGAACCCATACATTTGGTTGGAAAAGAAACGTAGTAAAAAGCAGATTATTTATCAAAATGACATATCCGGTGAATCCAATGAATCTGGTGACTCTCATACATCGGGTGGTTCTTATGTATCCGGTGGTTCTGGTGTCGGAAATAATGCAGATAACACGCACCTACTTGAAGAATTATCCGAAAAAGATTCTCAAATAATGAGACTTCAAGAGGTCATACGAACCTTGTCAGAGGAAAAATACGAAACAAAACAACAATTGCATAAAATTACAAATCCTGGACCAATTGACCCGATGAAAGAAAAGATGCTCAATGATAGGAAAAAGGCACGTTACAGCATCGCACAGAAGTGGTCACGTAGATACCTTACTTATGAATTTTTCCGTGAATGGACTAGTGAATTTCCGTATATGATGCGTGGACACAAGAAACTCAAACGGAATTGTGTTGAGATATTAGGTCGAAATAACCCCGAAATTGCAAGAGGACACGTAGACCACGCACTACGACCTCAAGAGATAGCAGCAGCTCAGTTCAGAATTACCGAAATCAAGGAAAATGGGCTTTTGATAGAGTCAGAAGCACTTGCAGGTGGTAAAAAATTATTAGTATGGTGATTTAAATGAAAAAAAACACAGATACAAGTATAAAAATAAATGAAGACGACGACGAACAACCAAACAATCAGGAACAATCGAAATTAGAATTAAAAGACCTCTTGTATTTTTGGGAGTCAATCAGTTGTTGGGAGAGAGACCAGTCGCTTAATACCGTTTGTGAATTGATGGATGAGACGGATATAAAAATGTGTGAGCAAATCGAATATCTCGTCCGGTACAACAACATTGAGAAACAATCGGGAACAAAACCATGTTCACCAAGTGAAGAACCTTATCCAAAGAAGAAACCAAATTATGAACAGAGCATGAAAATCATACGGACACTTTCACATGCTGAGCTTATACAACTTGGTGAATATTGTGGAATGAACACGCCAAAAATGAGTCTGTTGAAGGTTTCAGATTTGCAAAAAGTGTACGATGAAGCGTTGACATGCCGGAGTATTACGTTATTCTTTGGAATAAGGAACTATATAGGCGAGAAGTATCTGTGAATTCACATATCCTCTGTATTTTTTCTATATGTAGCACCCTCCGACACATGCCACCACTTTGTTACTTCGTCTGTGGTGGCAGTCTACTACTGCTTACCACATGCTCGTCAGCACTTACATATAGAACTCTAAAAACTATCTCAAACAATTAAAGATGCAGGTATAAATGACAGATGATACATGTATTTGTTGTGGGCAATCTTTACATACTCAAGGTAAACCATTATGTCACTATTGCTTGTACAGGTCTGAGATTGGTACTGCAAAATATCTCATGTTTAAAGCTATGCTATCCAATGGTAATGAGTTCTTTACTATCAATGAGATATTAGATATGACAAATGAACGTAGACGTTCATTGGGTTTGTCTGAAGTCAAATATCATGCCATACAAACGATTTTACGGAGATACTCTAAGTTCTATAACGATAGAAAAATTAAAGGTAGTGGATATCTCTTATTAGTGCAACCGGATAAAAAAGGTAATAATGGTAGACCAAAATTAAAATTTAAACTAAGTGCTCGTCTTGTAAAACGATTTAAAAAATATGATAATAGATGGAATAGTGGACTTCCAGTTAATATTAGAAATAAGAATGGTGGTAAGTTCAAGATGACGATGGATTATAAATCACGTTCAAATTCAATAAGAATGAGATTAAAAACTGGAATTATTCAACCATACGAGCATATGATATATTTGAGTAAAATTAATTTAATTGCTTGAACCGTCCTCGTCAGATACAATGACTTATTACCACCTATAAATCCAAAATCTTCCCATTAACCCTTAACCACTCTTTCCGTTGTTCATAATCCGGCATTATTGTTTTAATGGAATCCCAATATTCCTTTGAGTGGTTCTTATGCTTCAAATGACACATTTCATGAACCACCACATAATCGATAATTGAGGTATGTGCCATAACAATTTCTATGAAATGGTTATTAATATCATGCCATGCTGGATGCTGTCGAGATAAAATATAACGAACTGAAGTATCCTCACCTGTCAGGCACGGACTGGCTACATATCTGCTCTCACAGTGCGTTCCTATGGAAGTTATTTCGTTCAGGTTGAATCATAGTAGTACGATGACCACTGCGAAATATTATGCCAGGATTACGCCAGACATTGAGAGGGATTTGATTAAGCAGCATGTGGCGAGTTTTATGGGAAAATGAAAAGAAAAGTATTAATAAATCTGTTTATTTCGCTCGGAATGTAATATACATTCCAAACATGAAAAATTAGACTGTAATTATTAGACAATGACTATTCCTACCATTGCCGATCTATGGTCCTATCCAATCATCAATAAGCGGGTCTGTAGAAAACCTATCAAAATCAGACTCAATTGACTGAAAATAGCTAATTTATTCAATAACATATAGCACTTTCAAAATTATTGTTCACTTTGATTTACGTTTGAATATTGAGGATTTCTACAGAGCCGTTTTTGGAGCTAATTAAATATCCTCAGAATACACAATTGAGTTACAATTGTCTTTATATATAATAACCCATTTATATATTGTGAGGAATATGATTGATAACCGTGGCCAGATGCACATAGATTACCTAATAGGCATCGCTATTTTTCTGACAAGTGTCATATTTGTATTCTCATACACAGCAGGGCTTTTCACCCCTTTCCAGTCAAACTCAGATGAAGTGACGCTCATAGCTGACAGGATCTCAACAAATATGGTTGAACAAAACATGAGTGCTGGAAATCCTCAAACACCTAATCTGCTCAATGGCACAAAAGTTGATGATTTCTTTAATCAAGATTATGAAAGTACAATTGATTACTATGGAATGAGTAGTTCCTACTTGCGGTATGACTTCAACATCACACTGGAGAGCATCCCATCGGGTTCACTCATTTATTCCACAGGCAAACAATTGCCCACACAGGGAAACATAGGTCAGACTAAAAGAATAGTTATTGTCCGGAATGAAAATACCAGGAATGAAACTCAGAGAATGCTATTTGTGAGGGTGTGGTAATATGGTCACTGGAAAAATTCCGTGCAATATCAAATTCGATACATCAGCCCAGTTACACACTCTGGAAGCTCTCATGGGCCTCATTATTGTCACAGGAATAATAATATTCACAGTGCAGGCAACTTCACTTACCCCCCTTACATCCTCAACGGCAAATGCACACATAGAAGCACAGCTTCAAACCCTGGCACAGGATATGTTGACCATGCTCGACCATTCCCAATCAGGACATAATTCCAGTCTCAAAGAAGACATATTGGACTGGGACGGAGATGAGTATAGCTGGAATTCTACAGATTACGTATCTGAAAACAAGAACACCCTTGAAAACAGCTCGACCGCTGATCTATTGATGGCTGTAATCACTCCCAAAGGTATAGCACACAATGTGCAATTTGCTGTAATCAATGATGCAGGAGCCGTAATGCCCCTGGACTACATCTACAATGGCGAGCCTTCAGATAACGCCGTAATAGTGTCCAGAAGAGTACTGTTGTCAGATTCGGATATACCAAATTCATCTCAATTCCAATCCTACACGGGCATAGCAGATGCTGATACAAGTACGGACTTCTATAATCTCATTGACGTGAAAATGATTTTATGGAGAATGTAAAAAGAGGGTGTTAACATGAAAAGACTGAACGAATCCGGACAAATGATATTAATTGCCAGTTTTATAATCGGAATAGGCATCGTAGTCCTGACTGTCATGCTTAACAACATCGTCTATGCAAGCAACACGGCCTCAGAATCCAGTATCGAGACAAACGTCTTTGATTTTTCCAACGTTGTGCAGACCACTACCGAAGCTTATGAAAAGGCTTATGCAGACTCAAATAATGGATATGACAATGCAACATTCGATGCCTACATGGCGAACTACTCGGAAAAGATGACAGAGAGCTATTCGCTTTCAGGCTTCATGTTCTCCCTTGACTCTGGTGCATTGCAGGACACCTATTTGAGTCAAAATGGACTCGGTAATGGGAACAACGACTGGGCCGTCATTGAAAGAGTCAATTACACTGATGCCTTCTTACTAGGCAGACTTAACGTGTCCACTCTGGGAAATGAATCAAATAAGTTTGTAATAGAAGCAAACAATCAATCAGGCACTACAATCTGGTCAGCCAGCTTTTTCAATTCAAGTGGCAACATCAACCTCAATGTATGCAACAGTAGCTCCATACTGAATTCTAAAAATGATTCATTTTCCGAAATCAACATTACCTACAATGAAATTGATGGAGGGTTCTTCGATTTCGATTTCTCCAACCAAGTCGCAGGTGAAACCTACAGTATCAAATTCATAAATGGAAGCCAGGCCATGGGCACTTTTCTCATGTCAGGTGATCTTGTCAACAGAGACCCGTTCTACATTGAAAGAGTAGAAGTCGTCAATAGTACAATGAAACTGAACAAGAACGGACATCTTGAGATCAATGTGACAATACCTATTACGTTACCGAAGGGGCAGATATGATTCGGCAATTCAAAGATGACGAGAGAGCGGTATCCATCACAGTAGGATTCATATTGACTATGGCAATTACAGTAATAACTATGATGGTTGTGATTAGCTCTTTCTATAGTATGATGGACAGGGCGGAACAAACCATAATGCGAGATGAGTTTGAGATACACGGGAACGATATGGCATTGCAGATATCCAATATCGATACTGCTGTGCAGATAACCAGAAGTGCAGGAGGAGAAGTAGGCAGTTTCTTCTTCCAGTTACCACTTCCGGATGAGATTGCGGGACAGCAATATTCAATGGAATTATCAAACCAGACCGATGAGATCATATTTGAATCCCATGGAAAAGATGCAACCAGACTAAAAGTACCTTACAAAGTACACGAAACCGAAGTGGCATCGGTAAAATTGTTCAGTGGATCAGATGAATTCATATTGTACTACAATCCAGCCTCAAATATGATAGAAATATATTAAAAACAGGAAGAGTTGCATGAAAAATAATTTTACTAAATCGGATGATGCAGTATCAGAAATGATAGACTACAGCATCATTCTAAGCATCATACTTCTTGCAACCGGAATCATCGTAGTAGCTGGCGTGCCGATGTTAGAACATATGCAGGAAACCCAGCACACCGAGAATATAAAGCAAAGTTTTCAGGTGCTTGCACCAAATGTGAATAAAGTAGTATTCGGGAATGCCCCTGCTCAGTCAGTTGAGCTGAAAATGTACGGTGGGTCTCTTTCTGTTAAAAAGAATAATTACATCAATATCAGCATGCAGGTCTGGAACAATTCAGCGGGTTCCTCTGAAACATTATCATTTGGAAAGCAGATGAGAAATATAGAGAATGATTTTCAGGATACTTTGATTTCTTATGAAAATAGCGGTGTTTGGGTCAGATACAGTTCAGGAGAGTCAATCATGCTTGTACAGCCACGTTTCACCTATGCAAATAATGTACTTATGATACCGGATGCAAGTATGTCAGGCAGCAGTTCGGTTTCCGGATCAGGACTTGTACGTGTTACTGCTGATGCAGGAAGAAGATCCATTGAAAGCTACCAGAATGTATCACAGGTCAACATAACGATAACTAGCGATTACTTTGAAGCATGGGAAAGATACCTGAACGAACATCTTGATATGTCAACCATAGATGTTAACGAGACGGCTCTAACTGTTTTAGCAGGTAAGAGTTATACCGAAAATATAGATGTATACATCGTCAAGGCGACTATGGATGTAACTATCGATTAATGATCATATGGAGTGAAAAAATGGGAAAGGATTTGTCAGGGAATAAATTTGCTGTTTCGTCAGTTATAGGAATCATAGTAATGCTGGCAATCACTCTCCTGTCAATAGGCATAATGTTACTCTACACCATGCCTGCAATAGATAGCATGCAAGATATGGCCAAGGCCCAGAAAATAGAACAGGCTTTTACGGTTTTTGACTCAAGGACAAGCAAAGCAGCCCTTGGAGAATCACCTCTTCAGACAACCGGACTTTCCCTGATGGGTGGTAATGTTGAAGTGAGAGGAGAGGAGGATGCCTACAATGAAAGCCGGATAATGATCATAGGACTTTCAGCCGATTCTACATGGTATAATGAATTTTACAATAATAGTGGCTATTGGAACGCATGGGCAGACTATAAGAATAAGACAGACTTTGCAGGATTTAACGCATCGATGGGAAAAATCGTATACACATACAATGATCGCATAATTGCATATGAGGGCGGAGGAGTCTGGTCCAAATATCCCACAGGCGGAACAATAATGATATCGCCTCCTGAGTTTCACTTCAATGGTGAAACCCTGACACTTCCCATTATGCAGATAAAAGGGAATACTTCCATTGCAGGAACCACCGATGCATCAATCTCCATTGCATCCTCCAACGACCCTGAGATATTATTCCCGAATACCATCCTCAACAGTATTTTTGTCAATCCACTTGATGTTGACAAGATAATCATTTACATCCAGAGCGAGTTCTATGACGGTTGGGCAGACTATGCAGAAACTCTTATATCCACCACAGCAACCCTGGATTATGAGAACAAGACAGCTATTATCGAACTGGATACAGAACCAGAAATGGGAACGATTAGTCCTTTACCAAATTCGTTTAAGATTCCCGCTTTGAACCACACTAACACCACACCATTTGACAATTTCTCATTTTATTTATTTACTAGTGATGATTCAAGTTTCTTTGTGGCCTCGGGGATGACCCTAACTGCCACATCCGGAACGAAAACCCTCGTATATAGCTTCTATAAGAAAGACAAGGCTAATATAATACTGGCTGCAGCCCCGTCTATGACTTCTTATGGACTCGAATATACCGATAGTTCAGTAGGAATTAGCGAAATATGGGAAAGCAGTTCTGGCAGTACTTTTCCCGTTAATGGACAAAAAACCCCTACAAAGCAGGCAGAATCCACAATCGATATCATCAGTGATACTTACCTGATGTATTACGACACCAGTAATAGTGAGTACTCATGGGGTCCTGTCGGCTCCACCTCTTCAACTCCAGACATAACTATAACAGATAGTAACGCAAATCGCACCCAGTCATTGAACAACATTACTCATCACTATATGAAACTCTTGGCACAAGATGGTACGATCGAATGTACTCTAGAAGAGAAGGGTAATCAAAAAATTGAGTTTGAGAAGTCCTCATATACCATACTTTATGACGCGGAGGGTCCTATACTCACTTTCCTGCACGTGACGAGAAACGAGCTTGAAGCTACCATCGATTAAGTGCTTGGGCAAATCCGAACAGCCTTAAAGAAAACCTTAAATCCGGCACACCCATTAACAAATCTCATTAAAGTGAACTCATGAAGAAAGTAATCATTGAAACCGACAAAGGAACCATTGTTCTGGAACTGTTCGAGAAAGATGCACCAAAAACCGTGACAAACCTCGAGAAACGAATCAAAGAAAGGGTCTATGACGGACTCACATTCCATAGAGTAATTCCAAACTTTATGATCCAGGGAGGATGCCCATCAGGAACCGACCCATGTGGCCCGGATATTCAATAAAGTGTGAAACAAAAAATAACCCACGTAAACACGGCAAAGGTACACTTTCAATGGCACATGCCGGAAAAGACACAGGTGGAAGCCAGTTCTTCATTACACACTCAGTACAGCCACACCTTGACGGCGTACACACTGTATTTGGTCAGGTAATTGAAGGCATGGATGTCGTCAATAAGATCAAAGGAAAAGATGTAATGAAAAAGTTCACTGTTCTGGAAGAGTAACTCAATGAACCTATCTCAAAACTATAAATACTACTTCGTAGGATTTTATTATGGGGATATGAATGGAATTCAGAGAACTCTCTGATGAGCAATGGATATTTATTCGACCGCATTTACCACCACAACCAATAACTGGAAGAAAGAGAGCTGATGACTGTAAGGTCATCAGTGGTATTCTCTTTGTCCTGATAACCGGTTGTAGATGGGGGGATATGCCAACTAGCTATGGTTCCAGAGCAACTGCCTGGAGAAGGCTAAAAAGGTGGTCAAAGGAAGGAGTATGGAATGAGATTATGGAATCCCTTCGGGATTCCGCTTACCAGAAAGGTAAGTTCT
>NZ_JADQBY010000010.1 GCF_016278385.1 Methanolobus sp. | reverse complement strand
TTTGCTATTGTTGCTGCAGCAGCTATCACTGGGTTCAGGTAGTTACATAATTACAAATCTGATATCCCATTCATCCAGATCTGCAAAGATCTCATCAGTCTGTGGTTCAATTATCCGGACTTGCTGAGTGACATCGATTGCGATATTGAACGCATGGTATGTTCCGGATGGAGTGTATCCCCAGGCAATGCCAAATGCAAGATCAGAGTCCCATTTAGTAACATCACCCATGAGGATGAATGAAAAATCATCACAATCATGGGCTGTTTTTTTGTACTTTCTTAAACTGGTGAGATCCTTGCGGAGGAACTTCTGGAGCTGATCAACATCCACCATCTTATAGTTCTGGTCAGAAAATTTGGTATCCTGGACATCACTGAAGAGTTTGAGGACATCAGGCTTAGATATCCTTGCAGTTGATTTCTGTTGAGGAGTTGGTAGAAAATAACTTAATATTGATATCATCGCACCCTCATGTCTTGATAATGTAATTCACACCCAGATACGGCTGCATGTTGTTGTGAGCACCATCTCCACCAGTGGAACCAGACGAGGCATTACTGCCACTGCCACAATAATATGGGGCATTGGCAGATGAATCCGTATGACCTCCAGCTATTCCGTGCGTGTGAGCAGGCATCTCACCAATTGTAAGTGTATGTGTCTGTTCACCACCAGTATCGCCGAGAGAAGTTACACCTGAGCCACCGATGCCCACCGGGACATTACCATGCATATTCGGAAGATTGAACGTAGTTGAACCGTTTCCAACTCCATAAGCCGTCCCGATAGCAGAGAATAGATTTGCATATGTTGTCCTACTTACTGCAGAACCGTCACAAAGCAGATATCCTGCAGGAGCAGATGAACCACCAAAAGGGAATAGTACACCAGTTGGAACACCTGCACGAGGGCCAATGACTCTTTCTTCTTCGAATAATCTCATATCAGTGATATCTGCAGAAGTGATCTCTGTAACACCTGCCTGCACATAGATCTCAGCAAGAAGAATGGCATTGTTTCCTTCGAGATCATAATCGTTTGCATATGTTGTACTGCCTGCTGTCCCTGCAATCACAGACACGGTTCCGGATGAATTGACTACAACAATATCGTATCTGTCATATGTTGCATCAGCTGCAGATACTACCACGTTGGTTGCTGAAACTGTTACTTTCGTATTATTGATCCAAGCAGATCCTGCAGATACATCCACTGACATGTTATCAGTGCCTGACTTATCACTCACTGCACATCCGGATATAACACCCCACCCTCGTGCTTTGACTGCAAGATTGCAGAGGTACACCGGTTCGATTGGATCTCCTCTTGAGATGAATTTTGCCATTATTTTGCTCCTTATATGCTCTGTAAGGTTTGTCTGATTCGATACTTCACTGCGAATGATGATGTTTTATTGTAGGGTAAATGTGTGATTCTGATAACGAGATCTCCACCAGATGCAGCATTGAGCAGACCCAGTTCAGATATTGCATTACCATTTGCATCGGTACTGGCAAGTATCATCTTGTAGTCGATCACTCCTGCAGTGTCTGAGAGTTCCTTTGTGATCGCATTTCTCAATACTTCGCTTTCCATTGCAGTATCAGATGCCTGTTCACCGGTGGTTCCAGTGCCAACAGCCATGTGCGATGGTGGAGTGGGGGAATCTTCATTCAGAAATCCTCTTATCAAATTCAGTCCAACGTCTGTCATCATAGTATCACTGTCTCCGTGTAATATCTCCCAGTTTTCAGCTGTGTGCTACCAACTCCGGAATATCCTCTTCCACAGAATGAATTGGAAGGGTGGCCTGCAATGTATCCGTCATTGATGTTGACAGCTATAATTTCAATGATCGAATCTGAATGTTGTTCAGTTTCATAGAAATTCAAAAACTTT
This sequence comes from Methanolobus sp., assembly GCF_016278385.1. Taxonomy (GTDB): domain Archaea; phylum Halobacteriota; class Methanosarcinia; order Methanosarcinales; family Methanosarcinaceae; genus Methanolobus. The sequence continues at coordinate 21,533 of NZ_JADQBY010000010.1, read as the reverse complement.
GATTGGAGAGCATTCTCATCTATTGAATCTGCCTCTGATACTCTCATAGCAAGGATCACTGACAACAGATAATCTTCAAGTTTCTTTGCGTACTGTGCAAGTGTCAGATATGCAATGCCTGTTACGATATCTCTTCTTATTTCAGTGACCAGAAACTGACCATCAGCAATGCTCTCGAAATTCTGCAGTGTGACAAGTTGTCCGGATTTCAAGGTTTCGTAACCAAGGACAGAGATATCTCCGGATTGTACAACCCATGCCTTTTCGTCAAGAGTTGACAGTGCTTCATTATATGCTGCAGTTTCTGACAGTATGGTTGTATCTATTATAGTGTCCTGTCTGACGACACCATAGTATTCCTGTGATTCCAGATCCTCTACCCGGATGGATACCTGGACACCATTGATGGTGGCACCATAAACATCCACACGGTTGACGATATCATAACCTGGTTTTGGGAAGGAGTATTCTATTACAGGATCTTCGTCCAGATCAATTATGAGTTCGGAGTCCGCATACTGTCGGGGTCTGTAATAGAAATCAAGTGTTTCATCGTGTCCAAATATGTACCCTTCAGAATCGGCTATTTCCTGAATAGCATCGTATGCAGTAATCCCCTTGTAAAGTTTGATGAACTTTAATGTAGATACCTGGATGCCTGTCCTGGTGACATTGGGACAATATTTTTCTGCTAGGTCATCGACAATATCAGATCCTAATTCTCCCACGGTAATTATAGCATTGTCAGCAACTGAATATGAATTTGATAGCACATCAACTGTTATTGAGGTGTTAAGAACAACTGCCATAATAGTTGCAGTCTCATCGTTATTGTCGTCCGATACCTTGACTCCATCATCTACTTCAAAACCGGTTGTATCTGCAACAGACAGAACCACGGAAGATCCTGCAGTAACATCACTTTCAATTGTCTGTTGGATCCCATAGGCTTCAATGATATATTCTCCCTGGAGATCTCCAATGAAATCAGCACCTTCGATCTCAACGATCCCATCAGATTCCTGTGGATCAATTGATTCCATCCTGCCGTTGAACAGAACATTTTCATCTGTTTGGATTTTGACAGTATCATACGTTTCGTAGGTGTCTGAAAGAGTATCGTCTGTATTCTCCAACTGCAGAGTGAAGGTTTTTGCAGCACCTCCCAGGGTATCAATGATTTCGCCAGTTGACCACCTGGTTGTAATAGCTCCAGCTAAAGTGATCGATTCTTTTTCTTCAACGGTTCCAAAGGTCCATGGGAAATTAGCAGGAAAATACATACTTGCTCAGGCCTTATATTTTAATCCGAAATAGGATATCCCTATAGTTCTGGCAGTAGTAACCGATGAATTGCCATATGTACCGATACCAGCATACATATTGCTTGTTGGAATATTGGTCGTCTCATACTGCTTAGCATTGTTAACGTAGAAGCAAATCTTGTCGATATTTGCGCTTCCTTCAATTCTACACAGCCTTACCTCAACTGTATCTCCAGCTTGAAGATTTCTTCCAACCGACAAACCAGTAAGTGCAACCGCTCCACCGTTGTAAGCACAATACCAGTTACCACTTGAATCACAGTAAAATATAGCTCTCTGTGCGGATTGGAGGCCACTGAAAGCAGACTGGAATCCGATAACCGTACTTCTTACTCCTCCTGCACCTGTGGCCAGAGCATCGATCCTGCAGATCACCGCCAAATAATTACTTGCAATACCAAACTGGGTTTGGTCAATTACACACCTTGCAGCTGCAGTTACTCCAGTAAGTGTACTCAAAGTCAGCACTCTTGAAGAATAAGAAACACTCCCATTCCCGTCAATTGGATACCAGGAATCAGGGTTGTAAGTACCATCCAAGAAGCCACCATAGAGATTGTACTCAATTAAACAAGCAGACATGTGCTCATCAACAAGTGTCTTACAAGGATTGTAGATCCCAGCAACACCATTAGTAACAGCTTGATTTCTATAATCAGCAATGTCGAATCCTACCTCAATTCCCTTGATGTATGCTACCATTGCATTATATTCATCTGCAGTAAGTTTGCCAGCTACAGTCGAACCGGTGTTTTCTACTTTTATGTCGTCCCATGCCATTATGATGCCCTCGTTATTTCCATTTCAACTTCAACGTACCTTAGCGAACCTTCTCCGGATTCCTCTGAACCTATCACCCTTCGCACAGCTACATTGAAGCTATCAGAACCTTTGACAAAAGTGAATGAACCGTTTGCAGCATTGGTCTCCTCTTTGACCATGTTGAACAGGGTATCGTACTGTGCATCCCGGTCTTTGAAGGTGGTATTGACAATGATTAAGTCCCTGGAACGTTTAACGGACTTTGCTATAGGAGTAGAGTTCCTGCCGGATGAAACGATTATAAGACCGTCCTCTTTGCTCAGTGTTCTTTTGAAAGATGCACCCGGGCTGAAGAAAACTTGATTCGCACCATCTGTGAGATACCAATCTACCATTATGCACCAAGCCTCCTGAGTTCAGCTGCTGAATACTTCCTCACGGATTCCCACACAGTACGGCCATCCAGTTTAACCTCTATCTTTTGATTGAGTTCAACTGGCTGCTGTGATGTTTTAGAGATTGTCTGCTGGGTCTGCTTTGTGGGAGTGATCGAGCCTGACAGTTTAGGTGTGAACATTTCCGGTCCGTTCTCTCCTACAAGATAAGAGAGACCATTCATGACAGGACCACCAAGTGCACGAGCTGAAACCGACTGATTCAAAGAAACTCTGCCATCTGAATCATACTGAGTCTTGTCTGTTCCACCACTTGAAGAGCTGGAGGAGCCAGAGAATACGCTTGATATCTTCGAGAGAACCTTATTCAAGTAAGTTGTCAGTGAATCAAGCTTTCCAACAACGTATTCATAAGCAGTTTTGAATGAATTGATTATGAAGTCTTTAATGGATGTGAACTTTTCAACAGTGGTATCGTAAAAATACCCCATTACCTGCAGATAGAACTTCCAGTATGCAAGCAGCACATCTTTGATAGTGCCAATTACCCACCTAATTACTCCTTTGACTTTCTCCCAGGTAGTCTTATTCTCATCCTGGAGGATATCCATGAGTGATGTCCAGCGTTCTTTTAACCAGGAGATGACTGAGTATGCAATGTCACGGATGCCCAGGAAGTTGGTCTGCCATGCTGTATAGAGAAGTGCAATTGCTAAAACAGCAGCACCGATGATAATAATAGCACCGCTTAGTGTGAGACCTATCGCTTCAAGCGCAGTGAGAACAGCTGGACCAACCAATATGACCCCAGCAAATGCAGCAGCCAAAGCGCCAACAACAATCACTCCGAGAGCAAGTCCGGCTATGAATGTTTTTGTGGTGGGTGAAAGTTCATTGAACCAGTCGGCAATTTTCCAGAGTATATTCTCAAGAGTCTCAAACACTGGTGCAAGCTCCTCACCAATTACCATGAAGATCTCCTCAAAAGCTAACTGAATACCTTTGAGTGCAGCCATCACAGAAGGAGAACTCTTTGCGATCAACCCGAATGCAATGGTTCCGGATGCTGCAACCAGGCTCAAAACAGAAGCCCAGCGTTTTCCCATCTTCTCAAGAGGAGGAACACTACGCTTGGCCTCATCACCGGCTTTCTTGGTGGATGTCTGCATACCTTCCATCTGTTTTCGGGCTTCTTTCGCTCCTTCGGCTTTGATCTGTACCAGAAGGGATCCGAGTACACCTAAGTTCATTTCATCCTCCGTGCTCGTTCACTCAATGATTCGTTCATGAATATCCAGTCTGCATTTGAGAGAGATCTCAACTCACTTGGTGGCCTTCGCAGGATCTCCACGATTTCGAGAAGTCTTTGCCCTTCGTCCATCCTTGCGAAACGATTTGATATCTTCTTCCATCTCGTCCTGCTGGGTGACGGTGTGTTTGACCAATTCAATGATTATCCGTGCAGCGATCACATCCGGAACCTGTCCGGATTTCCATACCTCAAAAGGAATCTTTGGTTCAACTGTCAGGTTCTCAAGAATCCTACACAGCCTGTCCTCTTCTTCCTCGGTTGTTTCCTCTCCCTTCTCGGCTGCCTGGCTGATTCTCATCAGATCCTTCATTGTCTTCTGTGGTGGGTTGGCTTTGACCTTGAGTATAGCTTCACCTGCTGAACTTGAGAATGGTATTTCGATCAGTTCGTGTTCAGTTACATCGAGCAAGTGCTGAAGGGCACTGGATACGACTGATTTTCTCTCGTTCTCGAACTGCTCTACATCCTGCTGGAGTTCTGCCTCGGTCTGTCTGTTCAGCTCATCAGCTTCTTGCGGAGTAAGATTATCCAGGCTCATGCTGTGACATATCCTGTGTACATCTTGTCTCCATATCCAGTCAGATCTACCTGGGAGTACTCTCCATCCGGAGCAGTCCAGGGAGCATTCTCCCAGTAGATGTTTGTGACTTTGACAGGATACTCTTCACCGTTCTTGCCAGTGACAGTTCCCCATATATCGAATAATGGAACAGTATTGCTGTCCGTGATCTCTGCCATTGTGTTCCCGGAAGAAGTAGCGCCGTCAATATCCTGATCAGCATTCTCAGTTCCAAGGATCTTCCCAATAACATTAGGATGGAACTTTGCGAACTTTGCATTGACAGATACTTTCACATTCTTCCTGGCAACATCTTCACGGAACACTGTGTCCTGTCCATACAGTTCGACATGCTCCCATTCGGTCTTTATTTCTACTCCTTTCAGGATACCAACAGTGAGAGTCACTGGGGATGTTTCTGCAGTCTTGTAGACAACTGTAAGAGTGTCTCCAAAAAACGATGTTTGTGCCATTTGTTATCACTCCTTATGCATTACCCAATTATCTGAGAACAGGTCCAGTTGTGAAGGTGTCCACGGTGCAATCATTCCCTGAGCATCTTTCATTGCAAGATATGGTCTGACTTTGACCAATGTGCCAGGTGAAACGTTGTGAGCAACAGAAGTGTTTGTGTTTGCAGGCACTCCCTCCTCGTATCCGGGCATTGTTGTGACATACATACCCTTCCCATTCCAGTTTTTGTTCGTTACTCGATACCCGTTTTTCAGGTATTCTAATGCTTTTGAAAAGTCCATATTCTAGAGTTCCTCCAGATCTTGATGAATAGCAACGTCAATCACTCGCCTGCTCAGACCTCTTGTCCTGTCGCTCAGGTCCTGATCTCTGACCATGTATAGTCTATCATACCCAACTGCAGGTGAGATGTATTTAGATTCGATAATACGCTTGACCTCGGTAACGTGCAGGTCAAAACGTGTCTTCAAAATAGAACGTATGTCAATTGATATGGTCCAGGAATGGTCAAAAGTCTTAATTCCGGAATGTGTGATAGGTCCTGCACCAGTGTTGTATGTCAGTATGAAATCGCCCTGTCTAACGTCAACGTTCCCGCGGTTAACGATAGTATCAATAATTGGTGTAACTCCGCCAGTGTTCGAACTGTTCCAGTTGTCACTTAGCAGAGCTGTGATTATATCGGCTTCTTTCATTACTGACTCACTAAAGACAAAAAGAAGCAGTTGGTTTGTTTAAAAACTTTACTGAAAAACAGTTGAAATAATCATAACCCGATTTTTGACTGTAAACTATGGAATAGAATGTTAAAAAAGAGACGTTTTTTTATGTGCCGGAAGGGGGGTGATGTTTTTGGGAGGTACCGGCACACGAATTGTTGGGCTTGTTTTTCCAACAATATCAAGTCGGATGTATTAATATATATATGCCATGTATATAATTATGCTTTTTGTGAACATGACACATACAAAACAGAACTAAAAGAAAAAGCAATCCAAGATATAGAGCAATTTCGTTCCTACTCATATACTGATGATCTCCCGGTGGTTATACAGGATCCTTTCAACATCCTTCTTCCAGGAATTGACCTTTGACATGATACCGTACTTGTCAACACCTTCAGGCAGCTGAATAACATAGTCGTCATTCTCTGCGATTTCAATTGCAACGAGCTTTGTGCATGCTTCTTCAATGTCTCCGGGGACAGAATCATCACCATAGCGATATGACACCCGGACTCCTTTTCCAAGAGTCCATGGTTTCTGGCCAGCCAGATACAAGACACCAAGATTATAGTCGAGCCAATAATCATCACCACGGCCTTCGGTGTAGCCGTTAGCATCAAGAACAAGATTATCCCATTCGTTGCCGTTCCAGATTTCTATCTTGTCAATGCCTGAAACAAGGGTGTTGATCTTCCTGTGCTTCAGGTGAATGGCAAACTGCCTCTGGTAGAGGTTGTAGCAATTGTGTGGAACGTCATAGTATTCATCCAGGACCTGCACAGCTCTCCAGGCGTGTCCCGTTTCCCTGTCAACTGTGTCTTCCATCCGATTGATTGTGCTCTCGACTTCTGCTAAAGTAGGGTCAGTATCAGTTGAGAACACCAGTCTTGCCTGCGTGGTCTGATCGATCAACCTCATCAAAGAAGCTACTTTTGCAGCGGTTGTGTAAGTGACTGCCATTCATTTTCCTCCTAAGAATGTGGATATAAACCATACAAAGAACGATGTCATAGATGCAATAACAACAGCCATGCCATGACGGATCCATTTCTCCTTTTTGAGATTCTCAACATCCCTGCATACATTGACGAGACATGAATTCATAGACTTCTGTCCGGATTTGATCTCACCGATGTCCTGCTTCATCTCGAGCAGCGTTTCCATTATGAGGTTGTCGTTTTGCATGATTATTTCTCCTTGAACTGACCACACCAGCTGTTGTATGGAACCAGAGGGAAACCGACTCCTGCAGTTGGTGGAGAATGCCTACAATGTCCCGTTGTTGCCGTTGTAGGCTGGTAATACCTGCAGTCATTGCATATCTCGTCAGACATCTTCATGCTCCAAAGATTATGAATTTGACTTCATGTCATAGCCTGCAAGCCCTGCAATGGCAGTAATACCCATTCCAATGGTACCGGTATCAATTCCATTTCCCTGGAAATAGGCTATAACTCCCATGGCAATCTCCAGGGCTATTACCCCAACGATTGCAATCTTTACTTCTGTGATCTCCATGTTTAGCCTCCGCTCAGTAACCGAATGCCATTATTCCTCATCGTTCTGCGTTGCTTTCTTGGCAGCCTTCACAACCTTTTCCTTTAGTCCAACAAACTCGAAATTGCTCCCGGGTGCTTTTGACAGGTTCTTGAAGAAGCACTCATCTTCTTTCTGTACCTTGGTGGATTCACCTGGTGAGAACATATACTCTGTACCGGATGGAGCAGAACGATAATTTAGTGGGTTTGGACCATTGTATGTAAAATCCATATTTACACCTCAAAAAAGAAGGACAGGACTTACTGGAAGTCCCTTCCTTTTGCCTGTGACTTGAACTTTGTACAGACGATCTCACCCATCATGTAGTGCAGACCCTCAGTTCCAATGAAGTCATTTGCGAATGGATCATTGGATTCGAGATACTGGATCGGTGAGAGAACACCCACATGTATGTTGTCAAGATCAAGGAGCATTATCCTTGAGATGGTGTCCTGGAGCACAGTGTTGTCCGGAATGATTGGAACTCCCTTGTAGGTAGCAACATCAAAACCAGCCTCTACACCTGAAACTGTCTGGATACCATTGACCGTCATCTGCACCTTTGTCTGGCCTATGAACCTCTGCTGTGCCTGGAGAAGCTGCTCGATACGTTCAAGGGTGTCATATCCTGTGATGATGGCTTTGTTGCTCACACCTGCATCTTTCCAGTATGGTCTGGTGTTTGTGAACAATGCATCAATATGAGTCAGTGCAAGGTCACGTGAACCGGATCCAAATGCCTGACCATTCACATATGCATCTGCCCAGGAAGCGCCTGCATCTCTGTCAAGGCCATATATGTCAAGATCACCCGCGTCAAGAACTCCGGAGTCGTCAACTTTTCCATATGCCAGTTCAGCATAGGATCCTACGATCCTGTCAAGTGAGTTTATGCCAGTTGTAGGCACTGTATCTGCAGTTGCAACGGCTGCTCTGTTGAGTCTGTTCTTGAACTCATCACCCATGTAGTCAACGAGATCTCCCCACTCAACTACATCATCCTTGCCTGCCAGGAGTGTCTCCATATCTGACTGGTTGAAGGTTGCTGCAGAAAGTGTTGGAGCAACAGGGACCTGCTTAAAAGATGGTTTGATGGTGTCCGGAAGTGCTCCGCTTTCAGTTATACCAGGCGAATCTGTTGAAGCTGGTGCAGTGACTGCACGATATCCGGATTTTTCCCATGGCTTGAAACCAAGCGCACCAAATGCATTGGCAGCTGTTACGACCTGTCTCCAGAGTTCACGTCCGTACAGGATGTTTCTGACACCATCTGTGTTTGTGAGTACTGGAGCGTCTGCCTTCTGCAGGGTTGCAGGGAGACCATAGACGAGCTTTTCCATGTCTTCAATAGTCTGAACCCAACCACGACTGATGGCCTTGGTCAGATATGCAGTCCTTGCTGTCCTCTGGGAATCGAGATCGTTTACCATGGTCTTTCCTCCTGTGTATCAATGATTGCAGAGATCTGCTTGTACCCCATGCCGGCAGTCTTTGAACTGTCCTCCAGCATGATCTGAGCCTGGGACTTTTTCAGTTCATTCTTCTTGAGTTCCGGACGAGGAGTGTCTGGTTCTTTACCCTTCATTCTCTTTGCAAGAGCCTTTTCGACAGCCTTCTCAACGATTGATCCAATGTCAGGTGCAGGTTCTGCAGATTTCTCATCCATTTCTTCCTCTTCTTCAGGATCCTCTTTCTTCTCCTCTTCTTCAGGTGGCTTGTCTTCCTTCTCGAGCTTCTTCTCTACTTCGGAAAGTCTGCCATCGATTCCCTTGAGCAAGGTAAGTATCTCATCGCTTTTTGCAACGGTCGATTCTACAGCAGGAGCACCGTCCGTGTCTGCTGCTTTCTGTGTTGGATTTGGTTTCGGTTCTTCTGCCATAGTATCACCTATGTGATCGTGATTTTTTGCAAGCACATTGACTTCCTCAATGCTTGCTTCCTGATTTGCTCCCACTTCGACCGGGGAGACTTCAAAAAGGTCCATGTTTTTTACAGCGTTCCAGCACGTTTTTGCACTGCACGCCTTGCCCTGGTCCAGCGGATCGGCACCAATAGAAAGGTCAGCGTACTCTTTACCGCACACTTTTTCCCACACGTTATCGTAAATTCTCTGACCTTTGAAAACAATGCCTTCGAGATACACGCCGGGTCTTTCCACACCATCGGAACACATCTTGTTGCGAAGTTCGTAGTTTATCCAGCTGCCTACCCTACGGTTGCTGTGCTGGTCCATCATGGATGCACCGGAAGCCATGAAGAAATCAAGAGCTTTCTGGAATGCTCCTATCTCCACCACATCGCCTTGTCTATCGACAAGTTCTACCGATGCCCAGCCTGCAAAATAACGTGCATTTTTCTTGAGCTGTGACCAGGCAACTTTCGCTGAACATGCATTATCACCATTGCACTCTCCTTCATATGTAGAATTGAAGATATCTCTCCACTTCGTTTGATCAGCTTCACTAAGCGAGTTTCTCACAGCTTCAGGGAGTTGGGAGTTTTCAGAGTAAGGCATCAAAAAACAAAAGAAGCAGTTGGTTTGCTTAAAAACTTAACGGAAGTGCTGTTTAGTTGCGGAGTTATATGCTGTTATAAGCTCTTATAAGTACTTATTAGCAAGTTATAAAAACATATAAATAGATATAACCTCTTATAACAAAATGGAGTTTTATTCATGACAAATGCAACAACAATACCAACCACAAAGGTGGTGAGAGACAGACTGAAAAGCTATGGTCAAAAAGGTGAGACATATAGTGATATTCTCATGCGCATGATGGATTCACTCGATAAAGAGGAGTTTATGGATCGTATGTACAGACGTTTGGAGGAAAAGGATCAGTTTGTTTCTCTCGATGAAATTTGATGAGAGATGGAAATGAACTACAGAGTAAGTATACACCCACACGCTGTGAAGTTTTTAAGGGCACAGGACAATGAAACGAAGGATCGACTTAAAGAAGGTCTCAGAAAACTCGAAAGCGAACCCTTAAGTCATGATGTCAAAAAGCTGAAGGGTACAAAAGGAAGACAGGATTTGTACCGATTACGTATTGGAGATTATAGAGCTGTCTTTTCTATCGAAGAAGACATTGTATACGTACTCGAAATAATACCACGCGAACATGGATACAAGTGGCTTTGATGCTTCTTGTACTCTAAACTATATATTTTTGATTTTTCATCTGAAATATTTCCAGATAATAGCCTTTGCTCTTGCCTGTACATCGTCGAATGCAGGGCGAAGGAAAGGGGAAGGGTCTGTTCCGTAATTGTATATCTTCCACCTGATTGAATTCGCAACCTTCTTAATTGCCGTCTTTGACCTGGAAGATATCCCGAACAAAGCTGCATTCCTTCTGACCCACCCAATAATAGGTTCTTCCGGAGGCATATGTGGTTCAGTGCCATACTCATTCCAGGTGGCTTCTGGAGAATCATAGATCACAGTCTTCTCCAGGAACTCCCTATCAACCCTACCACTCTTTTTGAGTGTAGCACGATCAACTGGAACAAGGTCCTGACTAATTGCAAAGACCTCATCTGCGACATCATCTAGGCCTGCATCAAGCTTTCCGAAGAAGTTGTCAATGGCTTTGGGGTCGGTGTCTACAACTACTCGGCTCATACTACCCTGACTATTGTGGATCTTTCATTGGGATGAGCAACAAAGTTTTTCCAGCCTGTCCAGCTTGGTCCCATTCCTCCTTGTGAGACGGGTCTGGTTGATTCTTCCATGTAGATCTCCTTCAACCGTTCAAGGGGAACAGCTCCTCCTTCAGAAGTTACCCGGGCAGCTATCCTCTTTGAAACTTCAGACATTCTATGGTCATTTGCTTCCGAGGTTCTGAACAAGAAGACTTCACCACGTTCTTCTTCCATTTTCTTCCAGCCAATTTCCCTGGCACGCATAGCAACTGCAGATGTCTCTGTCCTGGCTATCATCTCAGCTCTGGCAGAGTCGAATGAAGTCGCCTGGACAATTGCATCTCTGATTTTATCAAGTCCGAGTTCTCCAGTCTCAAATGCGGTCTTGATAATGCCATGTATAGCTTCCACGTCTTTCTCAGTTGCATCTTCGTAGAACTGGTATAGTGCACCCTCTGCAATTGCCTTCAATGCATCAGATGCAAAATCTTTGACCAGATAATCACCTGTGTCAATGTCAAATGATTTTGTAGCAGGCTCTCCTGTGTTTCTCTGAGGATCCTCTATTGTAGGAAAGAATCCTCCGGATGAACTGTGACGCTCTTCAGGTGAAGTAGCTTCTCCCGAGAATACAAACTCACCGTCTACATATTCAACATCAAATCCCATATCGTACATCCCACGTGCATTGGATATGTCTTTAGCAAGGCGTTCCTTCTCAGCCATTTCATCCTGTTCTTCGTTAGGGTTCAGCTGCAGGACATAATCAGTTATACCAAACTGGGTACAGAGCCATTCCAGCACCTTTTCATTGTAGATGGTCTGGCCATCTTCAACAGCTCGGTTGGTGACAGTCATCTGCAGACCTTCATTGTTCAATCCTCCGGAGGTAGAAGTATCTCCCTGGAAGATCAATGAGACACCGAACCGTGAGGATATCCTTTCACGGAGTTCTTTTTTGACCTCGAGCATGTCGAGGTTCGGATCCTGCATCAATTGAAGCATTGTTGCCTGTCCTTTGCTGTCGGTGTTGTATCCAATGAGGGGAATGTAGTAAGGATCATCCTGCAATTTGACCATTGTTTCATCCCAGAACTTTCGAAGACTGTCCGGGTTGTTTGTTGGGAACGTAGCAATTCCGGGAGCTCTTCCTCGCTCATAGAATGTCTTTGTTCTTTTCTCCAGATAATGATAAGCCATAATGTCATCGATCATCTTGAGGGCTGGAGGATATCCGTACAGAATTGAAGGATAGTATTTCGATGAATGCAATATCTCGTCTTTGAGGTAGTACTGCTTGTTTTCGGCAGAAGTGGTCTCGTAGTATGCCTGCTGCAGGAGAGCTCCACAGACAGGACATTTGAGTCCTGGTTCATGCTTCATCTTATCTCGATGAGTAGGACAGAGCCAGATATCACCGCCCATACGTCCGTCCTTCTTGACCATCTTCTTTATGTCACGTGGGTCAATTGAAAGGATCTCTTTGACATCTTCCAGGGCAATGTCACCAGCTCTGTCATAATCATAAGCTTTGACAAGGAGAAGATAGGCATTATCGGCAACGTTCAGGTTGAACTCAAAGTCTGAAAGGACTTCCTTTAGAGACTGTCCGTTGTAGTTGGCCTTTTCGATAAAGTATTCTTTTTTACGTACCTGTGAATAGTCCGGTTCATGGAAAGAAGCTGAGCCACATGTGCACTTTTCAATGTTCTCATCGTACTCGGCTCCACAATCTTTGCACTTCTTGACAAAACATGGTTTCCAGTAGAATCTATTCCTGAACATTTCCTGTTTGAGCTTGAGAACAGAATCCGAGAAGACAGAAACTTCCTGTTCCAGGTAGTAGGCCAGACCAAGAGAGGGAGCAATATTCCCACGTGCATATGATTCGTGGTGGCCAATACCTGGACGGTTGGAAGGGAGTTTTTTCATTATGTAATTGGCGAGCTTCTTATCGATGTACTGCTGGACACGTGACATAAAATGAAAAGAAGCAGTTGGTTTGCTTAAAAAGATTATGGAGCTTCCGATTAGTCAAGCAAATAGGAAATATTTTTCCGCACCTGCAACCGATGCGAGTAAAACTGAGATTGTATAAAAGGAAAATACGTATTTTGCAGTATGTCGTTGGAAGTTACAAAAGTGTTACTTAATATTAAAAAGCTCTTTAGTATCTTGGATGCCTGCCTTTACTGCTTCGTTATCATCTAATCCAGCGTCTTTATACATGATAGCTTTAAAAATAGGTAGTAAAATAACTCAGTTTGTGTTCATATCGATTTCCTTTATTTGGCAGTTTAGGTTAAGAAAAATAATAAATGGACATACTAAAAAAAGAGAGGACTTTAAAGCCCTCCTTCACCTTTCTGCTTATTTACAACTACGATTCCCAGAGCAAGCACAATTCCCACACCCAGGATCCAATAAAGATAACTTGACCCATTGTCATCTTCAACAGGTATTTCCTCTTCTTCTTCTTTTTCTACCGTTGTAGGGACTTCAGTAGTTACCTGTGATGTTTCTTCAACTACCTCTTCCACATCAGTGCCGAACAGTGCATACAATGAGAAATGATTGATATAGGCTGTTGCTCTGCCATTTTCCCAGTCAACGGTTGTCTCCAAAGCAACCCATCCGCCCTCGGGCGTGTAAGAGTAGATAGTCGGATTTCTGCCTTCATACTCTTTCGGATCGAAGTCTATTGTAATGAGGACTTCCTTGCTGAAGGTTGTTCCTGAAGGACCTAAGTCATAGTAGAGGCCTGAATCAAGGACCTCTGCAGGAGTATCTGCTGGCAAAGATGCCGGAGTAGTTATAATTATCTTGCTCACAGGGTTACCTGAAGTATCTGTTCCTGCTGTTCCCTTGTAAAGTGTCAGAGTGGTTTTTGCATCAGATGATTTGACAACAGTATCACCGATCAATTCTCCATCATTGTTTGTTAAAAGTGTGGTTGTTGTCCCCTGTGATAACACTCTTGTAGCTACAGAACCGCTACTTGAGCCTGAAGAACTACTTGAACCAGAAGAACTGCTGCTTGGAGTATCTTCAACGTAAAAGAGTCCAAACGTGCTAAACTCAGAGAGGTTTGCAGAGACATAATTACCTGTTGTATTAAGTGAGGTCTCATTTACTTCAGTCCAGTTGCTTCCACTTAACATATAGAGATCTACTGAGGATTCATCTGAACTGCTCATGTTGGAATCGTCATAGAAGAAGGCAACATTCAAATCCTCTGACCTGTTAATGGTTACATAGCCATTAACATTTGTTTTTCCGGAAAGAGCAGTAGCGTTTGTTTCAACTCCGGATATTCCTGTTTCAGATGAATCTGTGACAGTAGATATCTCTGTTGAAATATCGGTCAGTACAAGTTTGTCCACTATACAGTTGCTGGAAGATAATGCATAGAGAGCATAAATCCCGTTATCAATCGCCGTGTTTTCGGTTAAAGTATTGTTGTTTGATTCAGAAAGGACAATACCGTAATCATTGTAACTGGCATTATTGCTTGTCAGATGGTTGCTGATTGAGGAACCAAGGGTAATACCGTAAGTATTGTAACTGGCATTATTGCTTGTCAGTGTATTGTTGCTTGAACTAGAAAATAAAATACCGTAAGTATTGTCACTGGCATTATTGCTTGTCAATGTATTGTTGCTTGAACTATAAAGGAAAATAGCTAAAAAAGGGTGGTCATTGACATTATTGCTTGTCAGATTGTTGCTGATTGACTCATAAAGGTAAATACCGTAATTGCTATTGCCATTGGCATTATTGCTTATCAGATTGTTGCTGATTGAGAAATCAAGTTGAATACCATTATAATTGTCACTGGCATTATTGTTTACCAATGTATTGTTGCTTGAGGATTCAAGGTAAATACCCCGACCACTATTGTCATTGGCATTATTGCTTGTCAATGTATTGTAGTTGCATGAGGAAACAAGGGAAATACCCTGATTATTATTATTGTTTGCATTATTGCTTGTCAGATTGTTGCTGATTGAGGAACCAAGATAAATACCGTAATCATTGTAACTGGCATTATTGCTTGTCAGTGTATTGTAGTTGCTTGACTCATAAAGGTAAATACCCTGATTATTATTATTGTTTGCAATATTGCTTGTCAATGTATTGTTGCTTGAGGAATCAAGGTAAATACCCCGTTGACTATTGGTGATTGCAATATTGCTTGTCAATGTATTGTAGTTGCTTGAGGAATCAAGGTAAATACCGCGAGTATTGCCACTGGCATTATTGCTTGTCAGTGTATTGTTGCTTGAACTATAAAGGAAAATACCGTTATTATCATTGTCATTGGCATTATTGTTTGCCAATGCATTGTTGCTTGAGAACTCAAAGGAAATACCCTGATTATTATTATTGTTTGCATTATTGCTTGTCAGAGTATTGTTGCTTGAGGAAAAAAGGGAAATACCGATATTATTGTCACTGGCATTATTGCTTGTCAATGTATTGTAGTTGCTTGAGGAATCAAAGGAAATACCGGTATTATCATGGTCATTGGCATTATTGTTTGCCAATGTATTGTTGCTTGAACTATAAAGGTAAATACCGAAATAGGTATTGTTATTTGCATTATTGTTTGCCAATGTATTGTTGCTTGAGGACGAAAGGTAAATACCGGTATTATCATTGTAATTGACATTATTGTTTGTCAATGTATTGTAGTTGCTTGAGGACGAAAGGTAAATACCGCCATTATTGTCACTGGCATTATTGCTTGTCAGAGTATTGTTGCTTGAACTATAAAGGTAAATACCTATACTATTTCCAGTCAAGGTATTATTTGAAATCGTGCAGTACATTTGATTGTTTAGATAAATAGCCGCCTTGGGACTATCATCAGTCGCACCTGTAATATTGAATCCGCTTATTGTGACATTATCTACCTGCACATCAAATACATGATCGCTACTTGAGCTAGCCCGGATGGTCGTGTTCGCAGAGCCGTTCTGAGAGCGAATTGTGACTTCGGTGGCAACATTTATGTTCTCGGTGTAAGTACCATCATTCACAATAATGGTATCGCCGTTAGTTGCGTTTGCAAGTGCGGCAGTGATGGTTGAATTCCCAAGTCCCTCGCCGACTATGATATCGGCTGCTGAAACTGGCCCTGTACATGAAAGTAAAATGCAGACTAACGCTGCTAAAATAATATAGTATTTATTTGATGTCATTTTATCCACATTCGTGTAAATTATATCCATGCGTCATCGATTAAGAACGGAATTGTAATGATTGTCTAAATATCTTCAACTATCCTCTATAATTCTTACAGATTGTATACTTGAATACGATATCGATTTCATGAAAATTGGCTATAACTTAAGGCAGACATCTGGTGTGAAATCGATACTTTCAGGCAAGAATTCTCCTTAACTGGAGACCAATGAAGTAATATCAACTTTTATCTAGCATAATATGATACATCTCAAATATATTATAATACGATTATTATAGTATTAAAAGCTTCATGAAAAAGTGGTCATTTTCCTTTATTATGGGATATCGGTAAAGTTCATTCCTTCATACATTTTGACTTCTTCAAGCCCAATATCTCCCTCAAGTTCCCTCGTAGAATAGAGGATACCGTATAGAATTCACAGCCTGTTTCAATGCAGATCTGATTCATAGAGATCCCGTTTGCATACATGACCAGGATGGTGTGCTCAGATTCCGGAATCTCAACGTCTATGCGAATGTGAGTACGTTTTTCTTTTCCGTACTTCCTGCGTACTGTTCCGGATAAGGGTGTCTTCTTCATGCTCTCCAGTTCTCCTCACCAAGTGGTGTTGGTAATCCACATCGGTTGCAATTGAATACATACATCAGATGTCCATTGCCACATTTCGGACATATCCAGGGGAGTGGCATTATTTTCGTGACATCCACATCCTTTGGAACATCAAGAAGGCTTTGTTTTCCCATGTGTCGAACTCCATGCTTTGTGGAATGTGTATCGACCATCAGGTCGTCGAGTTGCTTTGCTTTTGGCCAGCGGAAGCCAGCGTCTACTTTTCGGCCATGCATTGTCATTTTGTGTTCTCTCCGTGTTCAAAAGTTGTAGTTTCCAATTCCACCGATTGATTTGTATTCGTCTCCTGTCATCACCAGCTGGACAGCATAGCTCAGCACATCGACCTGGTCGTCATGTGCTCCAGTAGGGAAACCCAGCAGTTCATTAATGAAATCATCCAGCCAGAAAGCGCCTTTCAAAAGGTACACTTTCCCAGCTTCCATTCTGGCAGCTGCAGGCAGAGCTCTGGTGACTTTGTCCTTGTCGGGTTTGAGTGCCTTGATAGGGAGACCTTCGTTGACAAGCATCTGGTAGAGGATCTTTCCCACGCCGGCATCTTCGACTCCCTGGAATGTAGGTGAATGTCTCTGAAACTCTGACTTAAACAGGTTGATCTGATCAGGACCCTCGAGTCTGGTCTTTATCAAGTCAAAAAGAATCAGATCGTTGTCCTTTGTCTGTGCCCACGTGCCAAGAACAAAAAAGTCAGCACTGCCCTTTGTACTCGCTGCAGGATCACATGTCTGGAAGATCCGGCAGTCTTCGTACATCACATGTTTGTCGGATCCATCATTCTGATAGAGAGAGAAAACACCATCTTTAAGTGAACAGTACTTCAGGTGTTGACTCTTGAAGATTGCACCTTCCAGCGGTTGGGGATGCTGCTGATAGAGGGCGTTAAACCAGTATGAACCCAGAGTACTCTTAATATCTTCAAGTGCCTGGACATTGTACCTCATTGGCGAGAGTGCTTCCCCACATTTTCTTCCAAGAGGATCTTCTTCCTCGGCAATTGCAGGAAGGGATATGACAGTCCACTTGTCAGGTTCTTCCTTGAGGAGACGGCCTGATAGATCATCCTCGTGCCATCTGGTCTGAATGATGATCACAGCTCCTCCGGGTTCAAGTCTTGTATACGCAGTAGACTTGTACCATTCTGCAGCCTTGTCCCTGAAAGTCTTTGAATTTGCTTCTTCTGCATTCTTTACCGGATCGTCAATTATGAGAAGGTGAGCTCCCTTGCCTGTGATGGGACCTCCGACACCAGCTGTGACCATTCCACCATCATGCCCTTCAATGTCCCATCGGTTCCTTGCAGAGGATGCACCGGAGACCGCCAGGCCGAACAGATGACCATTCTCATCCAGGATGTTTCTGGCCTTGTATCCCCAGGAAGCTGCAAAGTCTGCTTCGTATGATGTCAGCATTACTCTCTTGTCTGGATTGTGTCCCAGGAACCATGCAGAGAAATACTTCGATGTGAGTTCGGATTTGCCATGTCTCGGAGGCATGAAGATCATCAGATGTTTGGTCTCTCCATTGACCACTTTGATAAGGGCATCTGAGAGCATGAGCAAGTACTCGAATCCTATCCACTTGAACCGGCTGCAGTACTGGGCGAACAGTGCTGGCGTTACCGTATAGATCTGGTCACCTTCCATCTGCAGACTCCTGTTCGATGATTTTCTTTGACAGCCTTCTTGACAGCTCATTGGCCTGCTCAACTATCTCAGGGGAATTGATCACAGCCACAGCATTGTTGATAGTGACATCGACATCATGTTTGGTATGTCCCTGCAACTCGGATACGAATTTCAAATAATCCAGCTCAGTATTCTTGTCATCCGCAGCTTTATCTGATTTCGCATCAAGTGTTTTCAGAGCTTTCTTGAGTATCCCTGCCTTTGTTGCCCTCTCATCAAGCAGAACAAACTCATTCACTTTGTCCTTAAATTCGGGGAATAGGTTCCACCAGCTGACAGTATCTCTACGTACTCCACATTCTTTTGCAATGTCTCCGTGAGTCATCGTGGTTGTTGCTAACAGTTTCGCAGCTTTTAGTCTCCGTGAGTTCCAATTCCATTTCGTTGGTTTTTGTTGGGACACTATTTCCCTCCGGATGTTATCTTTGACAACTTCACGGTTTTTGCCTGGACAACTTTCATTACTTCACCGCAGGAATGACATTTAACCTGGTCAACCGGTTCGATGATATGAATAAGATCCTTGCAGTAGAGGCAATGTCGAGAAACTGGTTTGAATGTCATGCTTCCACCTCAGCCATTTTCCTGGCGAACCATTCCTTTGCTTCAGATGTGTTCTTGAATTGATACAGGTCAACAATACGTGGCCAGTTCATGTCGCCTTTTTTCCAGAGCTTGATAGTGCTATCCTTGAACTCTTCGAATCTTTCTACCCTCATAGTCTCAAGATATCCCTCTACAATGTCCTCTTTTTGTTCGGTTACCTTTTGTTCTATTTTCTGCTGCTTTTCAATCATCCTTACCGTCATCAGATTCTGCTCAAGTTCCATTAACTTCATCTTTGTCTGTGCAATCTCTTCTTCTATGAGTTTGGACGGAGCTATCTCAGACAGGCACGCATTAAGACCCTCCTCGAGAATATCGGAGAATGTTTTACCGTGGATTATCTTTAATGATTCAAACAATATTTTTTTCTCATGATCAACATTCAAATGAATATGAACTTTCATTTTTTCACCGGGATATAGTGCGGATTTTATCCTGTTCGCCTATGCGTATACTATGCGTACGCATACTATATGCGTAAAAATAGTATCCACTATTTTTAAAAGGCGAACGTTCGCTGCATACTGGTATTTCTTGGGGGTTTGGGGGTTTTTAGTATGCGTATGGTGTACGCATACGCGCATCAATTTACAATGTTTACACCTCTATACATTCGGAGTGAGTGAGTTCATCAGAAAGTTGTTCGAAGTACTTCTGCTTGTCAAACGTTTGTTTGTCAAAATCAGTTTTAAAAGTACTTTTTATCGTATCCGTTTTAAGAGGCACAGCAGCATCTAGCATCTGTACCTCGGTTGCAATTGAAGCAAGCTCATTATCAGAGAGGGTGGCACAGGAGATCGCATCATCCCATGGTTCAAAGATCACTTCTTCATCACAGCTGGTGTATTCAGACATGTAAGGATCTTCAGCACACATCTGGAAGAATCGGTCAAAATTAGTAATGCGTCTCTTTGTAGACGCATCATAAACACAGAGTTCTATTCTTCCAGGACCTGCAAATATAAAATATGGGTTTTCCAACACTTTCAGGAATCGTAAAGCCTTCTTATAATTCTTGTCCGGTTTGCTTGTGGGAGATCCAGGATTGTAATCAGATATCCATCCATTTTGCTCAAGGATAGAGCATACACTGTCGTGTACATAGAATCTTATCTTCTTCTGGATCTTCATCATTCCCAAGAGTGCTATGTATGACTCTTTCAGAGCTGCATTCTTCGGGTACACGAACTGCTCCTTGAAAACATCTCTATTTAGAGAACAGTTGGATTCTTCAGGGGTCAGTTCACTCACCATCTCTCTCTTCATTACGAGGGTGCTCTCTATTCCACACTTCAATGAATCTGGTCCAGCAGCACATCAGGCCACCTCCGGAAGCTTAACATCTTCCTTGTGAACTGCCTTACAGAACTGATTCAGAGCACTTGCTTTCTGGATACGGTTATTTTCATTTTCTATCATTGAGTCAATTTGTTTCATCCAGTCTGACATAGGTGAATCGACAATGCTCCATATCACTTCGAAATTGTATGCATTGCAGTCATTGCCCTTGTATTGGAGGTGGACTATGTCTCCTTCGATACGGTATGATACTGTTTTGGACTCGGGGACAGGAGTGTATTCAGGTTCATGTTGCTTGGATTCCCTGGCTCTTTTGATTGTCTCCCCAATGTCAATGAATGATTCACTGCATTCCATGCACATTCCATCTTTCAAACACTTCTTCTCAATTGGATAAATCATGCCGCATTCAGGACAGTGGAATTGTTCTTCGTCTGGTTGAGTTCCGGAAGGATTACTTTTCTCCAGACAACTCCTGCAGTGAAATGCATAATCGATATACTTCACTTCATGGCCGGCAAACAGTCCGCTACAATCAGCACATTGTATTCTTTCAATAACCATCTCCTCGTTCTCGATAGACTCTTCGATATCTTTCTGGACTTCTTCGGGGGAAGGTATTGCTGGCTGCTCAATACCTTCCACTCTACGTGGTATTCTCACAACTTCTACTTTGGATTCAATGACTATAGGTTTCTTACATGCTCGGCAGCCTTGCATGTCGTAGTCTATATTTCCAGGCACAAGTGCCGGGAATTTAGGTGATTGGTTGATACATCCACAGTATGGACAAGCGATACCGTCTGCAGGATATGTGGATATCTCAGAGCTCATCAGTTCTCACCCGCCTGCACAGCTGCAGCCTGTCTTCTCCTCTCAAGCGCATCTTCGTACTCATCCAATCTACTCTGATTGGCGTCTATCGGGTGTATGTGCCACCTGCTCAGCTTGTCCTCATCAACAACAGCTGCAATCTTGAGCTTGATCTTCGCAGATTCGAGGAGATGCCTGACAAGTTCATCCTGGTCTGGTACTTCGATGTATTGTCCTTGCTGCCTAAGTGCACCATTGTAGTCGTTCACGAGACCTATGACATGTTCCTTGGTGAGTTCCATAATAGGTTTGCTTACCTTTTCCGGAAGCTCGGATATCAGGAGAGTTCTGTCAAGATTCACGCCTTCACCTCCACACCACTTGCAGTGATCTCAATGTCTGCAATCCTGGTCTTCTGGCCAACTGACCTGCTCCGGAAGGCTATCACTTTGCTCTTTGTCAGAGTTGGAGTTCTCTGGGTGAATTCTGTTTTCCAGATCTCTTTTGCTGCGAATTGGCTCTTGTCACCAAATGGCCTAAGAACATGAT
>NZ_JADQBY010000034.1 GCF_016278385.1 Methanolobus sp. | reverse complement strand
AGAGCTTTAACATTAGGGGACTTTGTTACAAGGGATAAGATATCTGTATTTGAAGATCTGAATGCAAGGTGTATCATTTCCTCTTTATCAGTAAGGCTAGCAATTTCTTCTTTTGAACTTACAATTCTTATTTTCATGTTTTTCACCAATATATATGATTGACAATAAATTTTCTATTGAGATGTTTTTAAATTATTAAAGAATACCTGCATATACATTATTTATCTTGATCGATTTGCTACTCGATGAGTTTCTTCAATAACTTCATAAAATTGTACGTATTCCATATAACAGAAAGTATTTTTTGTTACACCTGCCCCTCAATTATATGATAGGTGTAATTCAAATCATCCTAAATAAGTTCATAATAATATTCAACAAAGAAACGTAGCTTGAACTTTCAATATTGTTTCGGTTCAAGGTTACTTAGCTTAAGGATCTGTCAGATATGCTCAGAGTCTCAGGAGCCCTTTATGTAGGGCTTTCTTTGTTGGTTTGATGTGTTGCATGTCTGAAACTTTCAACCCTTCGTTGGGCTTCTACAGGGCAGCAGGGTGTGGAAAGTGACTATTTTTGAGCAAACTTCAGTGTCACTTGTTCTTCAGGGCTATTTTTATAATTACGGTCAATAATATCTTTGAAGTCTCGAAGTCTTGTTTGCATAGCATAAGCTCCCTTGTTAGTGTTATTAAATATTCCAGCGACATTGCATATAAGCTTATGTGGCTCTTGCTATCGATATTATCGTATGTGCTCAGCCTGAATACTTTTATGCTGAACTCACCTGGCAAAAGAACGCTTTTCTTTCTACCCTGACCTGCCTTCTCTACAATACCCTCGATAGGGTATTTCAGCAAGTCAATACATAATTCATCTGTACGAAATGGCCCCTACCAAAAAGCTCTTCAGCATTCTGAAAGTATCAGCAGCACAGAACCTTTGAGAGAAGAGATGACATTCTCTGTTCCCGTAAATGGAATGCCCCATCCGTTTTTGTTTACCTCGCCGAGTGGAAATGCAGTACCTTCAATAATGATAGCCATCGGCCTTAAAGTACAAATACAACGGGTATAAAAAGATTATACAAATAAAAACTAACAAATAATTAAGAAAATATTCTCCAGTTGAACAAGAGTATAGGGGTTGAAAAAGGAGTAGATATGTTTGAGCATAGATGAATTAAGATCTTACATAAAGATCTTTAAGACTATGGAGAAACTTGTGGAACTCTTCATGTTTGCCTTCTCCTACTTTTTCGATTTCAACGAACTCAAATAATTTCAACATATTATCCTGATCCCTCTGAACAAGATGTTCATCTGCAATTGGGAAAAGCATGTTTTCCTCTTTGTTGATGTGATGAGTCATAAGTTCAACATAATCTCTTGAATTATTGACTATTGTTGATAAATCGTCAGAGTTCATATTTCCAGAAATCGCTTTGTTTATCTTTCTGACATTTCTTCTTCCATGTTCATGTTCTTCCATAAGTGAATCTATTACATCCTGTAAACCAGGAATATTTTCTTTTTTCATTGCGGGGAAAAAGTACTCCTCTTCTTTTGTGTGATGGCATTTGTCAACAAATACTTTCAAGAATTCAACAATATCCTTAAGATGGTCTTGTTTAACTTCTTTTCCTGATTCAATGTCTATGCAGATTCCATCCATTATATTCAACATTAATTTGACAGCATTATGTTCTTCTTTTAAATCATCTGTTGGTTTCATTTAATGCACCCTTTATCTTTTTAGGAAACTCTACATAGTATTTACTGGCCATACATACAAATCTCAATACGTTCACATTGAATTTTTCTTTAATGTACTCCCAGTTAAATCCCTGTAAACCAATGATAACACCTTACTTAATCTTTTTCTATATGCATTACACAACAAAATAACTAAATATCAAATCAGCATAAATTGCTATAAGGTAATTGTGGGGATAAAATGTCTGAATATAAAGAGCTTGAACACAAAGAATTACTGAATAGTATGAGTGATAAACTAGGGTTCACTCCGCAAATACTTGAAATTGTGGGAGATATTGATTCTAAATTTCTGAATAAATATAACCTTTGCAACCATAGACTGTTGTCAGACGGTGCTTTACCTGCAAAGACAAAGATACTGATGGCTCTGGCAGTGGTAGCATCCAAGCAGTGCGAAAGATGCACAGTCGTCCAGATGCACAGTGCAATCAATAACGGCACTACCAAGGAAGAGATCATGGAAGCAATGGATGTAATTTTCATAACTTCCGGTGCACCAGCAGTGGCTGCCTGTAGAGATGCACTAAAACAGCTAAAATGAGACTGGATCGATTTTATATAATCACCAGTTGTTGGGACAGTATATAATCTCAGTGCACGGAACTTAGGACTACTATAGTAGCTTGGGATATAAGAAGAAACATAGTTCAAATGTGGGGAAAATACAATGGCAATGAAGGAAAATAAGTTAGACGAGAACGTTGATGGCGATTATTATGTTGACGATGACTGTATAGGCTGCGGGCTCTGTGTGAGCAGCGCACCTGATAATTTCAAAATGAGGGATGATGATAACACGGCCTATGTATTCAAGCAACCGGAAAATGAAAATGAGAAACATGCTTGTGAGAGTGCACTGGATGAATGTCCCGTAGAGGCTATTGGAAACGATGGTTGATATTTGAAAAATCCCATCACAACCCAATATATTATTTGAGTATAGAGTCAAAATCAGACTTAATAGAAAAAACCAAACATATATGATTGCACGAATATCCAAAATATACAAACATATCTTGGATATTAACTCTTTTTGCTGAAATCAAAAAATAAAATCATACTATGATATTGCAGTAAATAGGAAGATTAACAATTGATCAGATTAAAAAGAGCTTATGACCAGTTGTCCGATCAGAATGGAATACGGGTACTTGTAGACAGGCTCTGGCCACGAGGGCTTCGCAAAAGTGATGCTATGATCGACCTATGGTTAAAGGAGATAGCTCCGACGGGAGAGCTTAGGAAATGGTTCTCCCATGACCATGAAAAATGGGATGATTTTAAAAAACGATACAAAGAAGAGTTAGATGTAAATATTGAGCATGTTCAGAAAATTCAGGACATCGCAAAAGAAAGTGACATCACTCTATTGTATTCTGCAAAGGATAATAAGTTCAATAATGCCGTTGTCCTGAAAGAATATCTAGAGGAAAGACTGAACAAACCATTTGAATAGTCTATCATGCAAATAAAAATAAAAAAATAACAGCAATCCTACAATCGATATGCTATTATTTTTAACTTAATTGTTACTCCTTTACTTATTCCCCTTTTATCTTTGCTGCAAGCTCCATACCCAATTCTCTTACTTTATTGAAATCGTCTTCCCTGCCAGGCCCGTTAACCTCCAGAGCACCTACAATTTCCATACTAGAAGGATCAAGAATCTTTTGAAGCTGGTTAATTGCACCACCACCCCATCCATATGAGCTAAGAGCAACCGCATATTTTGTAGGAGGACGCAGTATCTTGAAAACATTGGATGCATATATTGCAAATGGGTGCATTCCACCAAGTACGGTGGGTGTTCCAAGAACAATAGCACGGGAATCAACAAGGTCCTTGGCTATATCACCAAGATCTGCATTTGTCAGATTATAGACACATACCTCAATACCTTCTGACAGAAGCGTTTCAATCATTGCCTTCACCATGTTTTCTGTAGAATTCCACATAGTTACGTACAGAACAATTACTTTTTCCTTAGTTTCTCCTGATGTCCATGCTTCATGTGCCTTGAATATTCTGTCGGGATTCCTGTACATTGGCCCATGGCTCGGAGCGACTATCAGAGGATCGAGCTCTTTTGCCTTTTCAAGTCCCTTTTTAGCCAGCTTCCTGAAAGGCATCATTATTTCACCGAAATACCTCTTTGCAAGAGAAATAATGTCATCTACCTCATCATCATAAAAACCGAAGGCTGTGTGTGCACCAAAGAAGTCACATGTAAATAGGATCCTGTCTTCAACAAGGAACGTAAACATGGTTTCCGGCCAGTGCAGCCACGGGGCTTCCACAAACCGGAGTGTCTTGTCGCCCAGATTAAGAACATCGCCGTCCTTGACGATAAGCATCCGCTCCTGTGGAATATTAAAGTAGAGAGCTGCCATCTTTGCGCCTTTTTCAGTTGCAACAAACACTGAGCGAGGCGCCAGATCCATAATGTACTTTATAGAGGCAGAATGATCAGGCTCTGCGTGGTTCATGACCACATAGTCAATATCATCAAGCTCACTTAATTGTTCTATCTTTTCCTTCAATTCCTTTTCAAAACCGGGATTTACAGAATCAATGAGTGCAGTCTTTTGAGTTCCTTTGACTAGATAGGCATTATAGCTTGTTCCTTGGGGAAGAGGAATTAGAGAATCAAAAAGACGTCTGTTCCAATCCTTTATCCCAACCCAGAACACATTATCAGATAATTCGGGTAAAGCATACTTGTTCATATTGATCACCTTTTGAGATTTTCACTCATTATAGTTAAACACCATTGGTTTATAATTAATGAATTTTGAAACCATATCTTATTGACAGTAATGTTAATATCATAAGTTTCAAACAATTGATTATTAACTATAATAAGGGTATCAGTTATGGATTTATAATTTTATTTTTTATCTCTTCTCCAATAATTATTAGCTGCAGCTATTGTTTGAAATTCAATCGCTACAACTTGGCTTGCTGCAATAAGACTAGCAGGATCTATAGAATAAATCTTCCGCCCTTCTTTTAAGACATCAAGATCTGGTTGAATGTTATGGATGGTGTGACGAGCTATTAACATAGCTAACTCGCGTCCTTTTTCAGGACTATCAGTAATCAATGTGCCTCCTGGTATCATAATTAACTCTGAATCTGGTAAACGATTCATAGGACTCCCCCTTGTTCATTAATATTTAAATGCATGTTATATTTAAATGGAATATATAGATGTATACTCGTTTTCCGCAGATAAGTGCTTCTGACCTTAATGACAATGTTTTAGGTAGAACACTTGATAGTATCCATGATTATCGGATAATAATTTATATTTATCTTAACTGTGTCAATGCATCCCTGCAGGCTGCAACAGCAGGTGCACCGGAAGTTATGAAAATTACATCCATTGCTTCCATGATCTCTTCTTTGGTAGCACCGTTATTGATTGCACTCTGCATCTGGACGACTGTGCACCTTTCGCATTGCTTGGATGCTACCACTGCCAGAGCCATCAGTATTTTTGTCTTTGCAGGTAAAGCACCGTCTGACAACAGTCTGTGGTTGCAAAGGTTATATTTCTTAAGAAACTTAGAATCAATATCTCCTACTATCTCAAGGATATGCGGAGTGAACCCTAGTTTATCGCTCATACTGTCAAGTAATTCTTTGTGTTCAAGTTCTTTATGTTCAGTCATATTTTCAACTCCCACTTAATTTACAATTAACATCTGCTTGTATGGTATTTATATTGTTTTACAAGTACTTGTAAATTAGAAATTGATTATTTTTACGAAGTTTGATAACCGGGATCTGAACAATTAGCTTAGCATATTATTTTATACTTAAGTTACCATGTTTATTTGTGGGCATTTCAAAAAATCCCGAAATATCTCTAAAAATCGGGAATATTATAGCAGTTTCTTATTATAAGCAACTGCTTAGAATCTGGGGTCTATTGAAATGTTATTAATAATAGGGGAGTAGCTAAATGAATAAAGATGAAAACTTAAAAGTGCCTTATGTGGAAAAAAATATTGAAAGATGCATGTGTTCAGTATGCCCTGTTCAGGCAGATAGTAAATGCGCACAGGATAAGCTTGAAAGTTCAAAAAAAATGATGGCCAATCTGTCTGGAAAAGACGTTCCAGCCGTTGGAGATGTTCCAGGAATGTATTGTTCCACAAGTAAAGCAACTTGCCAGGACCTTGATCCTGACAAAAAATGCATTTGCAATACATGTGATGTCTGGAAAGAATATGATCTGGAAAGTTCAAAACCATCCATGTATTTCTGTAAGAAAGGTCGTGCAGAATAATTCATTATTCTGTGAAAACAACATATGAAGCTATTGTTTCAACTGGATCTTTATTTATTTAAAGATCATTTCTTTTTTCTGCCTATTTTCTCCAAAACATTGATAGTTAAGGAGACAACAAGATAAACTGTAGTTGCTTAATTAGGGTGAAAACAATAATCCGGCTAAAAAGAATTTATGACAAACCGTCACGAGAGGATGGTATCAGGATACTGGTGGACAAACTCTGGCCAAGGGGAATTAGTAAGGATAAGGCAGAACTTGACATGTGGTTAAAGGAAGTGGCTCCAAGCGATGACCTTAGAAAATGGTTCTCCCATGATCCCGGTAAGTTGGAAGGATTCAAAGAACACTATTTGAAAGAACTGGACCAAAAGACAGAATATGTAGATCAGGTCATTGAAAGGGCAGAAGATAATGATGTTACCCTACTCTATGCAGCAAAAGATGAGAAATATAATAATGCAGTTGTTCTGATGGAATACATAAAAAACAAAGGGAATGACTAAACATGCTGCCTAGCGATGACCTGAGACAGGAACACAATGCAATAGGCACAATACTGGGTGTACTTGGCAAGGTCGCGAATTACTTGATTCTAGGGAAAACATCGACCATGGACATATTAAAAAGTTACATGAATTTATGGTTGTTCTTGTAGACAGATGCCACCATACTAAAGAAGAAGAGTTCTTTTTACGAAAATTAAAAGCATAACTGATAAAGGTCTCAAAACTCCAAAAACTCCTTTCCTAATTAGACAAACTCAAAAGGTTTGTATGGTGAGTCTCAAATTATAGAGGATTTCGATAAACCCTGAAATCTGGGCATTAGTATATAAGAAGTATATAAGCCATTAGTAAAAATCGGAGGTTTATCGAAATCCTCTATAGTTATTAACCAAATATTGGCTCTGTAGAAAACCTATCGAAATCAGCATTTGTTGACTCAATTTAACAAATTATGTCAGTATCAGCTAATACATTTCAATTAATTGTGCATTGTTGTTTGCCCCATAATTCAGAGGATTTCTACAGAGCCCAAATATTTAGTATTTAAGAACTCTAATTCTATTTTATGACTAACACAGAACAAATCTCAATCGAACATCATCTTTCATCAGGAGATTTACTTAAAAAAATCAAGTTTTTGGAGAAAAATACAAGAGTTTTACAACATTTGTATTTTGTCAGATATGGCTATGAAAGTGCTTCTGTTGCAGAAGCATCTAAAGCTGCAGGAATATCAATACCTGTAGCTTATCAATGGCAAGATCGTTGAAATAAGGAGGGGTACGATGGATTGATACCGAAATTTCAGGAGGACGTCCTTCCAAACTTTCCGATGAACAAAAGGAAATTTTGAAACAGGTATTACATAAAAGAGATGATTGGTCAACAAGAGAGGTTTAAGAGCTCATTTATGATTAATTTGATGTGACCTATACTATTAAACAAAAACAAATAATAATTATCTTAAAAAAATTTGACATGCGTCATGCCAAACCGTATGCTCATGACCACAGAAAACCAAAAAAGGCAGATAACCGTTTAAAAAAACATACCCGAACTGAACAATGACAATGTAATCGGTTTTCTTGATGAATCATCTCCACAGACAACAGCGAATACAGTTCGTTTGTGGTCTTTTGATAAACCTGTTATAATAAAAACACAAGTAAGTTAAGAGCAAATTCTTTTGGATTTTATGCATTGAATGGTAACTCTGTTATTGATTTTAAAGAACGTTCTACCAAAGAACATGTGTGTGATTTTTTATCAACAATCAAAGATAGTAATAATGGAAGAAAAATTGTTATCGTTCTTGATAACGTCAGATCTCATAAAGCAAAGGACACATTAAAATTTGCTATGGAGAATAATATCGAATTGGTTTATTTGCCACCCTATTCTCCAGACTTGAATCCAATCGAATTCATTTGGAAAAGTGTGAAAAGAGTAATTTCCTGCAACTTTGTACATGATGTTGAGCATATGAGAGATGTGATTGCAACAGAATTCATGAAATGTTCATCAGAACTTGGCTTCGCAAAAAAATGGATACAAAAGTTCCTGGGAAATAAGTTACAAAAATTGAGTTAATAAATATAGTTATGCAATGATATATAGTGCTGTTTAATGGTTTCTTGAATTTTCATATGAAGTTCTGTGAGCTTAAAAAGATTATTATAGATGTCATATGAAGTTCAGTTATTATGTTATTTTTATTTAAATTAAAAATAGAGTCCATTTTTTAGTAATTTTTTATGTGGTTTTTTTAAAATGACTTGAGTATTTTCAAGCCATTCTCCATTATTAGTCTTTTTTCAATATCCTTATCCAAGATAAACTTAGATATTCGATATTTTTCATTGAACCTTTCGATGTTCTCGAAGGTTTTCTCCACAATCTTCTCATCGGCCAGATCCTTGAGAAACATACCTTTCTGGTTCATCTGGTAAAGAAAATCTCGATTCTCAAACATTTTACCAGGATTAATTTTTCGCGTAACTGGAACGGGTTTTAGGCTCGATCGGCAATTATGATGCAATGGAGGTCTGTACTGATCTAAAGAATCAGATACTGTTGAGAATATCGTTGAGTGCAAGGCTCTGCACTTATCACTTGTTCTGTCATCAATTTCAGCATCAAATTCAACATATTCAATTCCACGTTGGCGATACCTGTAAACAGTTGTGTTGGTGGCAACATCTGCAGTGAAAGTCCTGGCAAATCTTACTGCCTTGTATCGTTCTCCTTCCCAGAGATCTTTTATTATTTTGGCTAGCTGGTTGGGGTGTGTAGTATAGATTGCTTCATCTTTGAGCATCAAAACGATAGATTTCACAACATTATCTGCCAGGTCCGTGGATATCCTCACAGCTTCTTCTGTCAATACATAAGAATCTTCAATTGCAGCTGCAGATACATGCTTCAGTTGATTGTCAGCATACAGCAACGATTGTTTGATAATCTCGGTGATGATATTATCCAGTTGTTTCACATAGGTCTTGGACTCGAATTCTCGACGAATATTGTGGACAAGCTCTCGTTCATAGTCCATAGTCCTTACTCTGAATGCTCTCTCCATGGTGCTATTTAAAAGCAAGATCAGTTTATTCTCGACCCGGATCAATTCAGGAGATTTCAGGAGTGACATCATGTCACCTGCTCATTCTCCTTCCACAGGGAATCCGCCCCATTGTAGAAGTTGTTCTTTCGTGAGGACTCCGCTATTGTACCATTCTATCACATCGCGGGATTCCAGCTGCGTTCGGCTCAGTTCTTCAAACTCTATCCATACAGAATCTTCCGTCTTGTTCATGAGCCGAAGACGTATATTGATGGCACTGTTGGCGATGTTTCGGACAATATGCTGCAGTCTTTCCAAGACAACCATACGGTCCTCTTCTGACACATATCCAGCAGCATAAGTAGATCCTTTCGTGTCCCCCATGCTGAGAGGGGATTGTAGCAAACCTATCTGGATATCTGTTTCCAGAGATTTCTTGAATGACATGACGTCCAAGGAGCCTTTTACATCAACAGGAACAACATCCAGGCCCACTGCAGCGATATCCTCGTTCTCCGAGAGGTACTTGTGTTCATCAAGCCAAGCATCTATGACCTTCTGAGCATCCTCTATGCTGACGATCTCCTGCTCAACCAGTTTCTCCAAGAGCTTGAAGTCGATAAGATACCTACCATTACCGTATTTCTTAACAAATGAAACGTACCCGTGGTTGATGTTCAGCAAGTTCCGGATACTGAGCTCAATGGGCTCCATCATGGAAGCACCATAAATGCCGTATGTATCTCGCTTGAGAGGGTCCTTCTGAACAGTATCCCATGCATTATAGGATCCACAAACCACATCACTGATCTTCAAGACCTTTCTTTTGGCTTTGTCACTTTCATTGATAACAATGGACCCAGTTGGAGGAGTGAGAATCTCCTTCGGATTCATTTCGCCTGCGGTAAAATCTTCCGGGAGAATCGTTGTGTCTGCATGAGCAGCGGTATCAGAGAAAAGTTATCTGCATTTCCGGTTGGTAGTGCCACATATGTTCCGTCCCTGCAAAGGAGCCTGGCAAGTGTCTGCACCTGCTCAAGGAAGTTGACCTTAGTGGACCATCGTTCGAATTCTTTAACGATCTTAGAACCGGTTCCATCGAACTGCATTCCTTTTACCAGGGAAAGTGCCAGCTTGTTCAGAGACGTGGAAACATGTGGAGTGCAGGTTGAAAGCTGCTGATAGTACTTGAACCGGTTATCAGTGTCAAAGTTCTGGTATCCTCCAAACTTGGTAGATGTATCTGTTCTTTTTACACCTGCAGATGCCATCAAAGTAACAGGTTTGACATTTGGATTGCTGATTGTGGCATTTAGGCGGACCATGATACCTCATAGATGGT
The DNA here is from genome assembly GCF_016278385.1 of Methanolobus sp. Classification (GTDB taxonomy): domain Archaea; phylum Halobacteriota; class Methanosarcinia; order Methanosarcinales; family Methanosarcinaceae; genus Methanolobus. The sequence goes on along the minus strand of NZ_JADQBY010000034.1, from coordinate 13,310 downwards.
TCTTGATCAGAGCCTTTGCTTCTGCAGTGGTAATCTTACCATCTTCTAGTGACTGTAGAACTTCGTAGACAAAGGATTTCTGCTCTTCTGCGGTCTTGTTCTTCCACCAGAGCTTTGCCCTTATGACTATGCCTGCACTAATTCTTATCAGGAAAGTAACTGCTTCAGTTGCATATGATTCTATCATGGTTTACTGCTCCTGGGCTCATGTTGGCCACACCACTCATCGGAGGGAACTATCGGAAAACCAACCTTCGGAACTGGAGACTCACGTCTGCAAAAACCATATGTAATTGTCGTTGGTTTGAAAAATGTGCATGTAGAACAGGTATCACTCATGCACTGAAATCAGAATGCTGCAACTATATAAGATTAATACACTTCCACGAGAATAAATTATTGATTATTACTTTCTACAAGTTCTGAAAAATTGGGGGCAACAACAAACAAAGCACCACACGTAAGGGAAAAATTGTATATGTGGGGTGAGTGTTAAATAAAAAAGCACGAAGCATCTTATCCAAACACTCTACACTAAATTATGCATTTTAGGGTTCTCAGTCACCGTCTGTTTTGCTGTTTATGTACCGGTTACTGTGCAGTCTCATCATCCTGCATTATGCCAAAGATATTGCCCTCTGTGTCCTTACAGTAAGCCAGCCAGCCCACACCGGTTATTGCCATCTTGGGAACTGTGATGCTCCCACCGGCCTTGAGCACTTTGTCAGCTGATTCATCCAGGTTTTCAACACCGATAGTACAAACATATGAATTAACAGGTTGTCCCTCGGTGGGTGCCGGACCCCGGCGAAATGCCATGCCTCCATTGATTCCCGGCTCTGAATCCGGTCCTGTGGTCACAAGCCAATATCGATTCTCATCTTCTACTTTAATCCCTGGTATTACCCACTCTTCCATGTCCCAGCCAAATGATTCCCCATAGAACTTTGCAGTCCTTTCAGGGTCATCTGCCTGTATCTCAAAGTGCACTATTCTGTTCATATTTACCATCTCCCTTTTTGATCCTGGCTGCTAGGTCATTTGTCCATAACATATTATCTGAATCTACCGCCCGTTAAATACGGTCATTCATTTTCAGGCGTAGAATACTATATGCTCCCATAAGGATATTTTTGCAACCCAGCTTTTGCGCATTCAAATCTGAACATCTCACCTTTTAAGGAAATATCCAAAATCTGCCATTATTTATTTCGCAAAGATGATATTTAAGCTTAACAGCATACCAAGGATCAAGAGGAAGACTCCAATCTCTTCATGACATAACATTGAGTTTGAATGGTTTATTATCTTCAGCATTCTTCTTCATGCTGGGGGAAAGTTGGATATGTGGGGGAATATCATCTAAATTCTCTTTAAGTAACATGATTAAAAATACGAATTCGGCACTTAATTTTATGCTCAATATCTTTTTTATTTTTGTAAAATTAGCTCTGTAGAAAAATCATCAAAATCATGATTTATAGCCCGAATAATCCAAAAAGTATAATAATTTATTATACCTCATTAATTGTAAAAATAAGAATCAAACAAAATAAAAATAAGAAGCAAATTCATTCGATAACTTAAAAAAGAATTGGGATGGTGTTATCCCTTATTCCCTAATCTGCTGTGCCAGATAATTCTGGACGCCCATCTGTTCGATCTCTTCCAGCTGAGCCTCGATCCAGTCTATATGGTCTTCCTCATCCTTAAGGATAGATTCAAGAAGCACTTTTGTGTTGTTGTCTCCTAATTCCGCAGCAAGTTTAATGCTTTCGTTGTAGCCCTTGATCGCACCTTCTTCCGACCACTGGTCGTTGATATGCATCTTTTCAACTTCACTTCCAATGCGTATCTCGTTCAGATTACTTACTATGGGCTTTCCTTCAAGAAAGAGGATACGCTGAATCAGCATCTCTGCATGCTTCATTTCCTCGATAGATCTCTTCTCTATCTCCTCATGGAGACGTGAATAATTCCAGTCCTCACACATCTCACCATGTACAAAGTACTGATTAATAGCGGTCAGTTCCTCAGCTAAACGAGTGTTCAAGTGCTCAATAATTTCTTCATTCCCTTTCAAACAGATTCCTCCTCTGTAAATGCTGCTTTAAGGTTATCCTTAAAATTCGTTTATATTTCTCCTTTAATTCAAAATATTAACAAACGTTTAGAGCCTTTAATAATTTTTCTAGATCTGCCTCAGAACTTTCAGCAAAAACACCCCTTGTGCCTGAGATAACAATGATCCAATCACCACCATTATACATCCAACTGTGTTGTGGTAACCAGTTCATCTGATAAAGCTTTGTATATGCACTGGCCAGAGAATCAAACATCATGTTTACGGTTCCGCAAAACTTAGCCGTCATCTCTGCCATTTCCTCAGGCATACCCATCTTGGAGCTATACTCCACAAGTTTGCCTTCATGACTGAAAATTCCAGCTGCGGCTACACCTTCAAGATATAGAAGTTCATCTAACGATAAATTACACTCTTTTCCTTTCATATCATAACCCCTTATCAAATAGTGAGGATTCATATTTCCCCAATTTAAAAAGGAATTTTTCTGTATATAAAGATTTAGTTACATATTCTACTTGCCGAAACTATGAAAAATACACTTATGCACACGTTAAAAAATGATAGAAATTTATGGATAGTAAGTTATCAGATAAAGCTCCAAAGGGTACTATTTTTGAATATTAACTATATCCCATCATCAAAGTGCAAAAACCCTATCCGAAATCTACACTGACTTTTTCAGTTCCTCTATCACCACTTCCGCTGTCTTTTCCATCTGCTGATACCTGAAATCTGCATTCTAGAACAATACTTCTCAATAAAGCCTACACCTGGCTCATATTACATTCTTATTCTTTCATCCACCGACCTTTTCAATGGTTTCTTTTCAAAATGGCGCTATGTTTATAAGTGTGATTAACTCCAAATTAAATATGAATCTTGAAAACGATCCTAAATGCATATCAAAAACGAGATGCATTTTGTATACTATTTTTCTCTTTATTCTTGCAGGAATCTTTGAAATTGGCGGAGGATATCTTGTATGGCTGTGGCTGCGTGAAAACAAAGAAATTACTTTTGCGATCTTGGGAGCAGTAGTCCTGTTTTTGTATGGTATAGTTCCAACTTTTCAGCCATCATATTTCCACCGAATATATGCAACATACGGAGGTATTTTCGTGGTCATGTCTCTTGCATGGGGCTGGGCTTTTGATGGTACGGTACCTGATAACTATGATTTGATTGGTGCATCAATAATACTTGTTGGAGTTGCAATCATATACTACTGGCCTAGGAAAGGTGAGAACTGATGGTTGATATTGCGATATCCATGACACTCTTCTTTCTGGCAGCATTGTTCGAAATTTGTGGAGGATACCTTGTCTGGTTATGGCTACGTGAGAACAAGGGATTGGGTGTTGGGCTTCTTGGAGGAGTTGTACTTGCTATCTACGGGATCATTCCTACCCTTCAACCTGCGCATTTCGGAAGGGTGTATGCAGCTTACGGAGGGATATTTATCGTTTCATCCCTTATCTGGGGATTTGTAGTCGACAAAAAGAATCCTGACAGGTACGAAATAATCGGAGCATTGATAGCTCTTGTGGGGGTCTTTGTTATGTTCTACATACCAAGGTGAGTGAAGCCGTTAGCTCAAACCTGTTAAACCAATTTTTTGGCTTCAATTTCTCAATCGCCAGCTCCGCTGTCTCTTCCACCTGCTTCTCCTCTAGATCATTTTGTATCTTCGAATAATACTCCGCAATAAAAACAGTAGGTTATAATCTTTTCTCGGAAAACGAAAAAACCTTGGATATCATTGTTTTCTATATATCTCAAATATCTAAAAGGAATGGTCAACTAAACCATCCCTTGGTCCTCAAACAGAATCTCACCAGCATAAGCATCACAGGTACCTCGATGAGTACACCCACAACCGTTGCCAGCGCTGCTCCTGAAGATATGCCAAAAAGAATCGTTGCTGTGGCTATAGCAACTTCGAAGTGATTTGATGCCCCAATCATTGCGGAGGGTGTTGCATCTTCATAGGTCAGTTTCAGGAACTTGGCTAGGACATATCCAAGTAAAAATATGAACACTGTCTGTATGAAAAGTGGCACTGCGATCCATAGGATCGTAAGTGGTTGTGACAGAATTGTCTCTCCCTTGAAACTGAAGAGCAGAATCAGCGTGGCAAGCAGAGCTGTTATCGTTATCGGTGTAAGAAGGTGGACGAATTTAGTATTGAACCACTCCTTTCCCTTGGTATGAATGATCAGTTTCCTGGAAATATAACCTGCAACCAGTGGGAGTGCCACGTATGTGCCGATCGACAGGGCCAAAGCCTGCCATGGAACAGGAAGTTTTCCTACACCAAGCAGAAAACCGCCGAGGGGACCGTAGAGGAAAAGCATGGTCAGGGAATTAATCGCAACCATCACAAGCGTGTGGCAGTCATTCCCGCGGGCCAGATACCCCCACACAAGTACCATAGCGGTACATGGGGCAATTCCCAGCAGGATGCAGCCTGCAAGGTAGCTTCTCCAAAGAGGTATCTCCAGCATCTTAATACCATTCTCCATAACAATAGTACCTTCACCATAGGTAGCACCTACCGGAAGGTCAAGTCCAAAAGGCATCTTTACAAGGTCTGTTGCTTCGGGACCGATGAAGCCTATAAAGACCGTACCCAGGAAAAAAAAGGATATCAGGTACATTGTGAACGGTTTGATTGCCCAGTTGATGAACAGTGTAAGACCAACCGGTTTTATATTCTGTCCAGCTTTGAGCACTTCCCCAAAATCGATCTTCACCATAATAGGATACATCATAAAGAATAGAGCAATAGCTATTGGAATTGAAACAACAGGAGCTCCATCCACATATATTGAAAGACTGTCGAGATAAAGAGCCATATCCGGTGCAAACTTACCAAGAAGTATTCCTGCAATGATACAGAGAATTACCCATACTGGAAGGTATTTTTCAAAGAAAGCAAGACCTTGTGGCTCTTTGGTTATGCATGCTTTAGCCATAGATTTCCCCCATTCATTCTTTTTTGTGATTATACAATACTGATAACTATTAATTTATCTAGATAATCGGCATACGATTAACTGAATCAAAGTTAGTATGTGTTTCATATATATTTGAAATATTGAGTATTAGAAAGATAAAGTTTGTGCAAGATGCCAAGAAAAGGAGGATTATTCAATAAGTAGATAATTCATACATCAAATATGTTCTATAGCTGCTATTTTTGTCCAATTTCATAGTATAAGAACATCAACCTAGAGCGAGAGAGATCCATTCTTTGATCTCATCTCTTACATACCTAAAAACTTCAAGTTGCTCTTCCTCAGATCCAACAGCATCGGCCGGATCTTTAAAATTTTTGTGGATAACTTCTTTTGCCTGCGGTTGTTCGGAAGGTCTTGGTTGTTCATCGGGAAGTTCCAGAGGTGTACTGCATATTGGACAATTCTGTCTGGCCCTGTCACAGACCGTGACCGCAATATCAAAGACCATATTCTGAAATTCCTGTGAGACTTTAGAATGCTGGCCTGAAATATCGATGCCGATCTCCTTCATGACCTGGATAGCCCGATAATCAACGACCGTAGCCTCAATGCCTGCGCTGTAAACTTCATATCTGTCTCCATACATATTTCTCAGCAGACCTTCAGCCATCTGTGATCTGGCTGAATTATGATAGCACAGAAATAGGACCTTCTTCTTTTGCTGTAATCTCATACTTTTTGTTACCTCGCTGCCATTAAGCATGACAACATCACACATCCTGTTGTATTTAAATATGAGTTTCAAGCACTTTTTGTATCTTCGATGAACTGTTCCACCCGTGATTTTATTGAATCCCTTAGAATCCTTGTCTGTTGCAGTTTTTCCTCTTCAGTGCCTTCAAAGGATTCAGGATCAGGGAATGGCCAGTTTAATTGTGTATACGGTTTGGGAAACAAAGGAGATCCTTTTTCATTTGCTCTGTGACAAACAGTAATCACATATTTGTAGAGTTTTCCTTCTTTGAAGAGGTCCCATGCAGATTGAGTCTTTTTCTTACTAAGATCAAATTCATCTTTTTCCATGGCCCTTTGAACTAAAGGGTGAAGATTAGTGGGGTTTAATCCAGCACCTTCAACTTCAAATCTATTTCCTGCAAACATTTTCAAATACTCTTCAGCTATCTGACTTCTCCCATTGTTATGCACACAAATAAAGACTACTTTTGTTTTATTATCATTCGGTGGTATTCTGTTTTAATTATAAATAAAAACAAATAAAATTAATCTATTTAGTTTCTATAGTAATATACACAAAAAAGTCTGAAATGATAATTATTACTTGTCAAAGAATCAGGCATTGGCTCAATCCATTAAACCAGCTTTTTAGCTTCAATTTCTCAATCACAAGCTCTGAAGTACCTAAATAATTATAAGGTTTTGTCACATTCACTCCGCTTTAATTAGATATTTATTACTTCAAATGCAATCCTGAACGAGGATTATCGCATGAACCAAACATTTAAGGTAATAGAAAACGAGTTTGAAAGAAAAGTTGCTATTGTAACCGGGCTGGAACTGGTAATGGTGAATCTATTGCTGAGCGGCTCTGTGCAGGAGGAGCTTCTGTTGCTCTTGTTAGTCGCCGAATCGCACCACTTTATGATATCTGTAAAAGAATTGACCCATCCGGAAAACACACGTTTCCCATAGAAGCTGATGTTCGAGATCCACACCTTATTCAGACGGCAATAAGCTCTATAATAAAAAGATTCGGAAAGATTGATATTGCTGTAAACAACGCTGGAATTACAGGACCAGCAAACACTCCACTTCAAGATGTTGATATCGAAATATGGCGAGATGTTATAGAAACCGATTTGACTGGTGTTTTCTATTGCATGAAATACGAAATACCAGCAATGCTTAAGAATGGCTCTGGCGCTATTGTGAACATGTCATCTGCCAATGGACTTGTAGGCTTGGCTGGCATGGCAGCTTATACAACAGCAAAGCACGGTATAATTAGGTTAACTCGTTCTGCAGCTTTGGAATTGGCAGAATCCAATATTCGAGTTTGTGCAATTGCCCCCGGTTATGTTGCAACTCCAAGAATTTTAGATTCTGGAAAAGAAGCTTTGGATTATATGGCAGCTGCGCACCCCATGAAACGTCTTGCTACAAGAGAAGAATTAGCCGACTTGGTTGCATATCTGCTTAGCGAGCGAGCGAGCAACGTTTATCACGGGCAGTGTTCACTGCATAGATGGAGGATATACAGCTCAATAATAGGTTTGGAAGTATCCGTCAAAGCTAAGGAAGGAATGGAAGTACAAGCCTTGTCAAACTTGAGACATATTTGAACCCCCATACCAACTTTTTCAGCTTAAGCTTCTCAATCACAAGCTCCGCGGTCTCTTCCACCTGCCTCTCTCTGAGATTGTTCTGCATTTTCGAATAGTACTCTGCAATGAAGTCTACCGCCTGACTCTTGTTACAATCCTGCTCCTTCATCACCCGGTGAAGTACTGCGGTCGATGGGCTTTTGCAATCAGCGGTTCTATATAAGTTTAATACACTTTCCAGAAGAGAAGAACTTACTTATCATCATTTACTATGAGTTCAGAAAATATTGTATTTCTTCCAGATAAAAAAAAACAACCGCTTAAGGCCAAAAGGAGAATTGTATTATTCATCTTTTCCAGTATCTATTTTTGTTCAGTTAATTAATTTACTACCTTTTCTTATCTTTCTCTGACCTAGCGTTAAGCATGAAGAAATACAAGGTTGGAAACAATGCCTTATCTAAAAGGCTTACTAAAGCAAATTCAAAAAAAGTTAAAGTATCATTGATGACACTTCTTTTAAAAAGAATATTGATTTTATTCTGCAACTTCACCGAATGCGAACTTTCTCAGAACTTTTGTAACTTTGATGGTAACTTCGTCACCTACGGAGGTTCCTGGTACGAAGATTACAAAACCGCTTACTCTTGCAATTCCATCGCCTTCTCTTGCAATGTCTTCAATTGTTACTTCGTATGTCTCACCGGTCTCTACTGGTGCTGTTGATTCTTCTCTGTTAAACATATAAATTCACGTCCTTCTTTATTTGGCCTAAAATATCTGAGTAAGCTGAAAACATAATGCAAAATAGAAATCTACAATATAAGTAAATGCCATTTGATGCCTATACGTTTAGCAAAACAATCCTATTTTAAAGCACTTCTTCATAGGTTTATTTGTATAAAAGGATTACGCATGGTGCTGCTTGCTTTTGCTTTTTTTGTGAGAATAGTTATACCCCATACGTTTTTTATTAAAACTATTATTTGCAGCAGGAACCAGTATCTCCACAATAACTACATTCTCCACTGTCCATGTACTTTCCCCTGGGGGCTGCACCGATCATTGCCCATGCACACCCAAAGCCACTCTGCACTTCAATTGCCTGAACTGGACAATTTAGGCACATGCTCCACATTCCATGCAAGCAGCTGCTTGTATAAGTTCAACATGATTCCTTTCCTTCAGTAAAAATACCATGGTGGCAGACCTGTGTACACATCAGGCAGTTAATACATTTTTCAGGATAATATTGAAGTGTATTCTCTATATATGAATTAAACATCAGATCACTTCCATAAAAAGCATCATTTCCAGGATGATAAGGAGCAGAATTCCACTTCCTGCAATCATTGCCATTAGTGGCACATATAGATAGATTTCTTTTTTAACACCGTTCCTCGAAGTTAATGTTGTGCAGTCCGTGAAATAAAGGGCCAAATACGATATGGATGCAGGCATTATCATAAACATGACCAATGATGCAAATAAACTGACTCATAGAGACATTAGGGAATTTGTTACCTATGCAATTGCAAAAGCATAGTGGCAATTCCTTTTAATATCGTTCCTTTTGTACTGAAATCCTTTGCAGGAATGAGGGGAAGAAGGGAAGGAAAAATCACAGTCCGGTCAGTGCCATGGTAATTGCAGTAAGTGCCACAAGGGAACCTGCAAGGAAATAAAGGATGATGGTAGCAATAAGAGTTGGTAATGCTACATGAGTAAATTCGACAGGTGTGAGTACTATCCTGTCTTTTAATGAAAATTCAACCATGCGCATTTCAGGTGTTGCTTTATGTGTTTTAAGATATTCAGGAAGGTCTCTGGCACGGACTGGGCCATATTCTATTTTGAAACCGGACCGGCGCTTAACTTCATGTGCAGAGATTCCCGGTGCACCAAGTTGTGGTAATATGAGGGTACGATGATTGACAATGCCAGAAAGTCCTGACCATTTAACACGGTGTACGAGTTCGTCAGTTCCAAATGTGCCTTTACCGGCAGCACACCACACATTAATTCCATTTGTATCCAGAACCAGAATATAGCAGTTAATCCCCTCAAGTGATGAGTGGAGCACATCAAAACTAAGTGTATAATTTGCCGATACAAAAACCATGGAATCAGTATCAGGATTTCCCCGTTTGTAAAGGCCGGGTTTTACAATATGCTCCATTTGATTTATACCCCAACGTGTCATACAGTGATCGATCCGATCGCTAAAAGTAAGTGTGCTGGAAGTCGTACGGATTTCAGGTAGGGTATTATTTTGAGTCAGGTTTATCAGGCTGATAAATGAGTTTGTATCAGATTTTGTTGCACATGAACTTAAAGAGTCATTATTTTTACCATTACTCATGTGATCTTATCTTGTTTACTTCGATTATGCTTCTTGCATCAATTGATTATTGTTCTTTTGATCTATAACAAAGTATTACTTTTGTACTGCATGTTGAATATTTTTAGTATTTGTTCATCATAATGATGATATATTGAATGGTAGATATATTTATATAGTATCTAAAAGTACTATTGTTTGCTTAACAAGCACGCTAAAAACGGAAAAACGAAAAAGGTGTGAAATGTAGAGATTCTGGTTTCATTAATCATCCCCTCAGACACTGTCTTTCCCGCAAAGACATTATCTGCCTCTGCATTTTGCCCTTAAAAACGAAAGAAGAGTATGGGAGGATCCCGATTATCATGTTTGTTAGCGGGGTTATTGTCTTTAAAGGATTATTCTATTTCTATTTGTTGTTTTGTATTTCTGTTGTGCATTATTGGTCTTGATATCGTTTTATGATCATTACTGCATACAAAATATAGTTTTAATTAAAAATATTAATACTCAATACGTGATTAATTCACAAAGTTTAAATAATACAAACCTCAATAGATGAATGTAGATATATCATGAAGTACATCACCTATATAGAAATAAAAAAAGGATTCGTATTAATTCTATTGTACCTGTTTTTGATGATACTACTTAGTTTAATGTCACAGGTAACTCACATAATTTGATGATTGTTTATAAATCATCAAGACCTTTCCTGCCAAAAATATAGTTTGCTACCCGGATAGCATCCTTATCTCCGGTTTCTTTTCCTTCATCATCACTCAGCTTGACCACCGGTATGTCATCTATGCTGTGAAGTTTTATTACCATGTTAAGAGGAGGGCTGGACATAAAAAAAGCATGGTTATTAGTAAGATTTGTACCAATTCCAAAAATACAGTTTATGCGGCCCTCACATTGTTTTTTGATATGAATGGCATCAGCAGCAGAAAGTGAATCACTAAAAATAATAACCTTTGTCAAGGGATTGATTCCCATTTTTTTATAATGCTGTACGACCCTGTCTGCAAACTTCAGGGGTTCACCGCTATCATGGCGTACACCATCATATAACTTTGAAAGTTTCAGGTTAAAATTTCTGAAAAAAGGTTCCGAACCAAATGTATCGGAAAGTGCAATTCCAAGATTGCCTTTGTAAACACTTGTCCAGTTTTCCAGTGCAAAAAGATTAGCATTACGCAGTCCCACGAGTGCTGAATTACCCATGATCCATTCATGACCTATAGTACCTGTTGGTCTCACGCCGTATTTTTTAGCAAGGTACACATTGCTTGTACCAGAAAATGTCTTGCATTTGTGTAGCTTTCCAACTACAAGATCCTGAATATCAAAACTTCTTCTCCTACGTGTTCCAAATTCCGAAAAACCACAACTGTTATGCTCAAGTTCTTTAGCAATGCTTATCATGAGTTTTTCATATTCCTTCAGGAGATTGTTATAGCCGGATTCGTTGCCATGCTTCTCATCCTTCCATACAGTTTCGATTATCTCAAAATAAAGTTCAGAGATTGTGGCCATGAGGACTATCTCCCAGAGAATACTGCTATGCCAGGGACCTTCTATTGTAAGATCAAGGTCTGCATCTTTTGTTAACCGGACAGTTACTTCAGAGGAGTCAAAACGGTAATTTTTGAGGTATTCAATATAACTGGGCTTAAAATACGGACATTCAGCCTTAAGCCATGTATATTCGTCCTCCGTAAGGCGGAGTTCTGTTATATCTTCTTTAATGATCCTTCTTAGCTCTTCAACAAACTCTTCTGTAAAACGCTGTTTACCTCTGTTGGTAAAGCGATATTCTGCAGTTGCTTGTGGAAACAGTTCAAGAACTGCCATCTGCATTGTTAGTTTGTAAAGATCATTATCCAGTATTGAGCAAATCAAGTTGTTTCTTCCTTTTTTATGTTTGAGAAATAATTGCTGTACAGTCTTCTATATTTGTAGGACTTTATCTATATATCATGTTTGCTTGTGTTCGGGGACTTGTCTAAGATGAATGAATAAATCAGAATGTATAGATTAATATAGTTTTATGTCATAATTCTGTACAAATATTAAAGTATCCTTTTTAACAATAAAGATCAGCACACAATAAAAAAGGAATGATCTATTTGAGCAGCGACATAATGAATGATGACAAAAACGCAATATATCTGCAGGAGTTTAAAAATCTTCGTTCTGAAATCATTTCTCTGAAAAAGGATGTTAACAGAGCACTTGAACGTTCAAATAATCACCAGACTGATGCCATGTTCATGGAGCTGAAAGGTGATCTTTCGCGTCCAGTTTTGCATTATATGTTAGAGGATACAAAAGATACATTTGAAGACGGTTTTTGTTCAGAATGTGACAAAAAAGACATATGCAAACCTGCATTTTCCAACCTCCTCCAGGAAATGGCCTTACTTCTCCTTAAAGACAGGGTTTCAGAAGATGCCTTGGTACATTTCAGGGAAAGGTTTGATGAACTCAAAGGTTTTGCAGTAACAGATAATTGCGACGGTTGCGTAAATACTGCATCCCGGGTATTCAATAAGCAACTAAATCTTATAAGCTCACTCACTAGAGCCCCTAAGGAAAACCTGAACTGCAAAAATAACATGAATATCAGCGAAATATCAGACGATATTGTCGGTGAAGTTTGTGAACCTCTTGCCAATAAACAAAGGCTGGCGATTCTCAGGTCACTTAATTCCGATACCCGGAGCTTTTCGGAGCTTTCAAAAATAACAGGTCTTCGTGGTGGTAACCTGCTATTTCATATACAAAAATTGCTGGATACAGGTATGATTCTTCAAAGGACAGAGAGAGGAGATTATATGATCACAAACAAAGGGCATCTGACCTTAAAAGGAATGGCTGAGCTATATGAGAAGCTCAGCAACATCTAGTTATTATGACTGTGATTGATTAGTTTGGAAAGATAAGTACCAAGCCAGTAAGTTTGATACTTCATTTCATTTCCTGAATCTCATCTATGGAAACGCTTGGATCAGTAACAGAATTCGCCTTTAATAAAAAACAATAATTGAAGAAAGACAGCTATTTTTCAGAATTCAGACATCTTTTAAGTTACACATCAGCAATTCAAACTGTTCACCCAGTTCAGGAAAAATCGATTTCACATTCATGCCATTTCATGTATATGTCCATGATCATTTTGGCACTTTGCTCACCGACTTTCTCACCGATAAATTCAAGGAAAACGGTCATGTAATGGGGTGGCACGCACCCGAGGCTCTCTTCTCCTGTTTTTATAAGTGACAAAAGGTAATCCAGATCATCATCATCCAGAGCTGAGATACGGTTCCTGAAGTCTTCTTCGCTTTTTGCAAAATGGTTGGAAAGTGGTGGAAGTATGGATTTATAAGGTGCCTTTGAACCTGCACACTCAAGTCCTGCACATTCCGGAGCTACTTTTTTCAATACCTCTATATCTCTGGGGGAAAGTTCTCTTGCCATATTCTCACCTTTATCAGTTTTGTTTTTTAATATGCTGTAATTCTGGCTCTGTAGAAAACCTACTTCCTATTTTATTTTGACATAATAATTTAAAAAGG
>NZ_JADQBY010000048.1 GCF_016278385.1 Methanolobus sp. | reverse complement strand
AATATCCCCATAATAAAATTCGACGAAGTAGTATTTATAGTTTTGATATAGGTTCTCTATATAAGTCATCCAGCCATTGCATCAATGATTTAAACGTTATTTATACCGTATTATCATATTCACACTTTGGACAGTCCACCCAAATATACACCACATAATATATATGTACATGACTATCATGCCGAAAAATTCTGTTTTTCGACAAATCACGAACATAAAGAATCCCATTCTATGAACATATGTGTTATAATTCTTGTACATCAACCCAAGAATACGTACATTATGCTTAAGTGCGTGAACATTAAGACATTATATTGGTGATGATCAATGGAATCAATGCGTTATATGTCATTAGTACTCAGAGGACTTGTAGAAGAATACAGTAACACAGGTGTCAGACCATCCGTGTTTATGGATGCTGGCGGGAGCCTTCAGGTGTATCTTTGCGACCCAATAATCGACGAGTTGGAAGAAGATTATGGAATTGACGTAGAGAGAGAATATGATGTGAATGGTGGACAATTCAGCCAGACATACCTTATGAACAAGCCACTTTCAATTGAGAACCTTAAACACAATCTCGTAAACGAGGCAAAAATCAACATCAATTAAAACTCTGACCACTATTTATTCAATTATACAAGTAGGGCCTGTCAAGACGAGATTGTACGGGAAAAGGAACAGGAATCTACATACAAACCAGAGGGTGAAAAACGATGGATTATAAAAAATTGCTAAAGGTTCTGAAAAACTCAAAACAGGTGTACAGAGAGGATTATGTTAAGAAAATATTCAGAAGCGCACATTACGATATGGGAGTTTTTGAACAACAACTTAACCAGTTTAACGAAACTCTTTCAGGCAAAGATTCAGAACTTGCAAAATCGTACATGGACAGGACCATACTGGCCCAGGTAATTGATGATGCCTCCATATTATTAGAAATTGTAAAGGGCAGTTCCTGCCTTACCGGTGAGCAAAACGAAGCAATTAAAGAAATGATATTCAAACTTGATGAAATGGGTGATAAAATAGAAGTTATAGAAGAAGTAAAAGCCCTTGCAGATATGACTGAACAGGAAGGATTTGCCACAACTTCTCACAGAAAAAACAAGATATATGCAAATGTTTGAATACATATCACCTCCACACTTTTTTATTCATTTTATCCATTAATTATAAAGCATGAGCTTACAATGAAGTAAACATGTCGAAAAAGATATTAGTCACAAATGATGACGGAGTTTATTCTACAGGTATACATGCTGCTTACAAAAGTGTCGCAGACCTGGGAGATGTAACTGTTTCTGCCCCCATGACACAACAAAGCGGCGTTGGCCGTTCAATATCGATTTTTGAACCACTCAGAATTACACAGACCACCGTTAACGGAATTGAGGTTAATGCTGTTGCTGGTACACCTACTGATTCCGTAATACTGGGCATATTTACGGTTTTAAAGAAGATGCCGGACCTTATACTCTCTGGTTTTAATATTGGAGAGAATATCAGCACAGACACGATCACCACATCGGGCACCATAGGTGCTGCGCTTGAAGGTGCAAGCTACGGCATTCCTGCCATTGCGGCCTCTATACAGGTTATAGAAGAAGGAGACAAATTTGCAGATAACAGAGAATTCAAGCATGACTATGATGTGGCGATCAAGGTAGTAAACAGGATAGCAAAGAAAGTCCTTGAGCATGGACTACCTGAAAAAGTGGACCTGCTCAATGTTAATATTCCCCACCACGTCGAAAATGAACCAGAGATAGAAATAACACGTCTTGCCAGGAAATTCTTTAAAACCGATGTTGAAGAACGCCACGATCCAAGAGGGAGGCCATATTACTGGATAGCAGGAGAACTAATTGTAGATGAAGAAAAGGGCACTGATGTTCATGCAATCATGCATAACGGAAATGTGTCAGTAACTCCCATATCCCTTGATGCTACATCCCCAATAGACTTCTCAGAAATAGAGCACCTGCTTTAAGCAGGTGTCAAACAAATAAATGTATGAAGAGAATTTATTGTTTTACTTTTATGAGAATCTCTTTGCAATCCTTATCAACACCATGCAATGTGGTGGCCGCACCAAGTACTGTACTGCCAAGGATAGCCTGAACAAAGTGATTGATCTCAATGTCCTTTCCGTCTACGGTTAATTCTACTTCCATTTTTACTACTCCTGTTTAGTTTCTGCAAAATGGTACACGTTTGCTCACTGCAAGCCTGAAGAGATCAGGCAGTTCTTCCTTACTGGCGTTTGAGACATCTACATGATTATCGCTCACCAGCAGACATGGTTTGAGTTGACCATCTGCGGTAACTCTCAACCTGTTGCAGTTTGCACAGAATTCCGTGTTATCGACCGGTCTGACAAACTCGACTTCTGCACCATTAATGACATATTTTTTCCTCTTATGAAGTTCACGGACCTTTACACCTGATGAAACAGCAAACAAAGACCTTTCCACTTCACTGGCATCTATCCTGTACTGAGGGAGGTCCCTGAAATCCATAAGCTCTATGAGCTGCAGGATAACATCCCCATTGTAGCTGCGAGTAAAATCCAGCATATCTGCAATCTCATTATCATTGAGATCCTTTAAGAGAACCATATTCAGTTTTACCGGAGTAAGACCTGAATCTACTGCTTCATGGATACCGTCAATGACTTTATCAAACGTGCCTTTAGGACAATTGGTGATCTGATGATATTTTTCCGGGTCAAGAGTATCCAGACTTATATTTACCCTGTTAAGGCCTGCTTCCTTAAGTGAAGAAGCCCTATCCCTTAACAAAACAGCATTCGTTGTAAGAGAGATGTCCTTCATGTCAGGCAGGCGTGTGAGTGCTTCTTCAAGGTCTTTCCTTAGAAGAGGTTCCCCTCCGGAAAGCTTTAACCGGTCAATCCCAAACTGGGATGCTGCCTCAACAATATTAACGATGGTGTCCACTGGCATTTCACGACTGTGGCCAATGTGACCTTCATTATGACAGTAGATGCAATTCAGGTTGCAACGATCGGTAATGGACATCCTCAGACTTCTTACCGTACGTCTGTACGAGTCTGTAAGAACTTCCCCTTTTCCTGCGGAAGACATAGTACCTAGATAGACGTTATTTATTTAACTATTTTGAATAACTCTCCCAAGGGAATAACACATATATACAAACTGTACACAATTAACTCCATGACAAAAGCGGTGTTACTTGCAGGTACCAACAGCGGAGTTGGAAAAACAACAGTTTCCATGGGAATTATGGCAGCCCTGAAGAGAAGAGAAATGGAAGTACAACCTTTCAAGGTTGGACCTGACTACATCGATCCCACATACCATACAGCCATTTGTGGCAAACCTTCAAGGAACCTGGATACATTCATGATGCAGGTGGATGGCGTTAAAAAGACATTCGCACAACATTCTGAAAATGCTGATATCAATATTGTTGAAGGAGTAATGGGGCTTTTTGACGGAATGGGAACAACTGAGATTGCAAGCTCAGCCCATGTTGCAAAATCGCTCGGAATTCCAGTTATACTTATTGTGAATGTTCACGGGATGTCACGAAGTGCGGCAGCTATCGTCAAAGGCTTTTCAGAATTTGACAAGGATGTGAAAATTGCAGGAGTAATCCTGAACAAGGTCGGAAGTCCAAGACATGCGCAGATGATAATTGATTCCATACCGGACATCCCTGTTGTGGGAAGCCTGCCACGTAATAAGGATGTAACTGTACCCTCACGCCACCTGGGACTTTATATGGCCCATGAACAGGAATTTGATACGGAGAATCTTGCTGCTTTCATAGAAGAGAACATAGACCTTGATGCCATAATCTCACTTGCGAAAACTGCCCATGATGCTGACGAGTACATCGGAGAAAATGGAAATGAAGCAGACATCAGAATAGGTATTGCTTATGACAGTGCTTTTTGCTTTTATTATCAGGACATGTTTGATGCCTTCAGGAAAGCAGGTGCAGAACCTATTTTTTTCAGCCCTCTGAAAGATGAACTCCCGGAAGTTGACGGGCTTTACTTTGGAGGGGGCTACCCTGAGCTCTACATTTCAGAACTTGAGAAATCAACGACTACAAAAGCCCTTAAAGATCTGTCTGCAGAGGGAATGCCAATCTACGGGGAATGTGGCGGATTGCAATATCTTTCTACATCCTATGAAATAGAGGGAGCTGTTTATAAGATGGCAGATGTTCTGCCCGCAGAAACAGTCCTGACAAAGAAACTCCAGGCTCTTGGTTATACTGAAGGACATGCAAACGGAGAGTTCATCAAAGGCACGATAAGAGGACATGAGTTCCATTATTCTGCCACATACTGTGACAACGACGCTAAACTTGTATATGAGATGAAAAGAGGAAAAGGAATCGTTGACGGCAGGGACGGACTGACTGAACATAATTCCCTTGCAAGTTACACTCATGCACATCCTGCATCTTTCCCGGTGGAGAGTTTTGTGGAAAAATGCAGGGAATATAAGAGACATTAATTCTCTTTTTTTAGCCTTCCTAAAATAGCAATATATCTTTATTTATTGATCATAAATAGAAATCATTCATCTGATGCTTTTTCAGATGAATTGCCTTCTACTTGTTTTTGTGCATCCCTTTTCCTGAACCAGAGTTTGCGGCTGTAATAATTCAAAGGATGACTTATCTTTTTGCACATCTCATCAGGAGCATAGCAATTACCATATGTCTGCATAGTTGAGCACGACGGAGGTTTGTAGTGTGTCCCGGAAGAGCCAGCTATGTGTTCC
This sequence comes from Methanolobus sp., assembly GCF_016278385.1. Classification (GTDB taxonomy): domain Archaea; phylum Halobacteriota; class Methanosarcinia; order Methanosarcinales; family Methanosarcinaceae; genus Methanolobus. Next base: position 19,028 of record NZ_JADQBY010000048.1, on the reverse strand, counting down.
ACTTGATACCTTGCTTTTTCGACATCAAAATCAGGAGATGTGCCAAACATGTTAATGATCTCATCCACGGTCATACCAATCGTAAGCAGAAAAGCAGTCATTGCAAAACGCATAGAGTGTGCAAGGTTCACGCCTGCCTGTGTATTTGCTATTGCATGAGTCACACATGGGGGGAACAGGTCTGTTTCAACGGATTCAAATTCAGATGCGCCTAAAGTATTTTTCCTTTCTTCAAGGACCTCACGAATCTCTTTAAGATAAGGTTCGCAGGCCTGGGCAAGTTCATCCGGTACAGGCATTGGAAGATTATGTTCAACACGGGTCTTGATCAGTTCCTGCAAAAGACGTGCAAATTCTTCCCTGGAAACATTTACATTCCCATGATCCAGTTTGCGGTTTACAAGCTTCCACTCAATTGCCTTAAGAGAACTTGCCATTCTTATATATGAAGTGAAATGAAGTTTAAATCCTGTTTCACTCTCATCGGGAAAAACTCCAAAATCCGAAGCATACTCCAGAAGAAAAACATGTTTCTGCATTTTTAAAAGTTTATAGGAAGCAACTGCTTCGGCAAGACAGTACCTGCGTGTAAGGAAAGAATCATCAATGCAAGAAACTAGTATTCTTGAAAATGGATAGGAAAGAAGTTCCAGCAGGATCTTCTGTTCATCCGAACTGGAAATGTTAGGCTTTGCAAGTTCACCCTCAATAGCCTGTAAAACACGTTCTTTGCCACGAACACGCGCAGAATCCATTGCCCTTGAAGTAACCAGACGATCAAGAGATATTCCGAGGCTTTTTACATGTAATGATGCCCCGGAAATGTAAGGATATAACGCAAAGTCCTTTTCATCCATAGATCAATCAGATTCAATCCTTGGAGCCAGGAGGTAACCGACCTTTCCTGCACCGTTTGCGATAGAGAAACCTATCTTAACCGGGAAATCTTTACCAAGTTCCACTGTAACCTCATTGGAACGAGATGCTGGCTTTACGATATCTGACAGATAATCCAATGAAAACAAAGAACGGGCATCGCCTGATTTCAAATCAATAAGAGTATCACGCGTCATGTCAAGACGAACACGGTCAGTGTCACCTTCTGCTTCCATATAGAAAACATCATCATCAATTCCAAGCAACATGTGATCACTGATCTTCTCAGCAGCTTTCACAGCCCTCTGGAGATCCTTACCATTCAGAACAACTTCAGCAGGAAGATCAAGCTGGGGGATCCTTGGTTCTGCCCGGATTGTTGAAGGATCAAGCAGTGCAAGAGTATAAGACAGCCCACCAAGATGCAGTGACATTTTCTGGGACATCTCATCCAACTCCATTATCACTTTTTCATCTCTTCCTGCAACACTAAAAATATCGTTGATTTTTGAAAGGTCCATACCAATTTCACAGTCATCTGCGTTGAACTCATCAAAAGCACCAGAGCTAAGCTCAAAACTGACCATGGCCACGTTCGCAGGGTCTACGGCCCGAACAGCTATTCCTTCAGGAGATATCCTGAATCTTGCCTCATCAACAAGAACCGATAAAGTTTCAATTGCAGTTTTTAAGATATCTGCGTCAATAGTTGCCTTGAACATCTTGATTGCCACCATAATTTAAATTTTTACGTCATTATATCTAATAAGTAATATACGTTTTCATTTAATTATATCTGAACTAGAACAAATATACCAGATATAAAAAGAATTAGTCATATTCACGCCAGGTGCAACCGCATTTTGTGCATTTGAAAAAACGTGTTTCTGATTCATCTGCAGACCTTAACTGGCGCAACCACCAGTATGCAACATTGTGCCCACATTCCTCGCATCTGGCAGTCGTCGTTGGGAGTCCCTGATCAATGTCACCCTCAAGCACAGTGACCTCTCTTTTTTCCCGAGATGATTTTGACATCAAAGATTCAGATGTTTGCTTTCCTTTAACGTAACCACATTTTCTGCACTTGAAGGAACCATCTGAAGGGAACATCATACTTTTACATTCTGGGCAAAATTCCATAAATATCACTTCTCGCATTATCTATTATTAAGTTATGGTCAAAGGCCAGTTCCGGCATGTCCTGGAGATCAAATAAAAATACTCCCTTTGCATCCGAATCCGCCTTTGGGACACCCTCACCCCGGACCATATAAACGATGCTCACAGTATGCCTGCGAGGATCGCGCGAAGGTTTAGAATATACTCCAAGTAACTTAACTATTTCTATCGTAAGCCCTGTTTCTTCCATAACTTCACGTGCAACAGCTTCTTCAGTTGTTTCACCAATATCTACAAAACCACCAGGAAGTGCAAATTTCCCCTGGAATGGAGGATTTTTTCGTTCTATCAGAACAATTTTTTTGTTCAATATGATTACTGCATCAACTGTAAGCTTTGGAGTATTGGGAGGCATGAGGAACAAAAACTTAATACACTACATCAAATATATAGGAGGCATACCTATTAAAGGTGTGCTTAAATGATTGAGAATATTCTATGGATTGCAGTTGTTTTCATGCTACTTGGATCAATTATACCAAAAAGTATGAAGGCACGCAGAGCAGTATCTGCAGCAGGATGGGGATTTTTTTCCATACACTGGCTATACCAACCACTACATTATATAGAGATAAGAGATTATTTCAATGTAGTTCTGGTCATCACTGTAGGTATTATATGCTTGATAATAGCATACACTATGCTCAAAGAATATAGGGAAGGAACTAGCCCAAATCCAGACATTACATCAATGGCAACAAGTGCGACTGCTCTTGGCTCGCTGTTCTATTTTCCATTTGCACAGATGGATTTTCTGAACATCTGGATAATATCCCAGGTAACAGACAATGTATTATGGATGTTGCACCTACTAAGCGTACCTGCAGAAATGACCGCATGGAACAAGGTGGCCCTTAATGGATATCAGGTTGAGATTATCCTTGCATGCACTGCAATTGAAAGTATAGCACTGTTCATAGGACTTATTGCATCTGTGGACGCACCATTTAAGAGACTGGCAGCTGCATTCCTGGCATCTGTGCCTGTCATATACATATTAAATATAATAAGGGACGTTTTTGTAATCGTAGCTTATGGATATCAGTGGTTTGGCCCAAATAGTTTTGAAATTGCCCACCATACTATTGCAAAGATAGGATCAGGTTTTGCACTGTTTGTCATTGCCTATGTAGTCATGCGCATTCTGCCTGAACTCGTAGACCTGATAGAAGGAGTCTGGCTATTGGTTACCAGGTTCATTCAAAAGCTATTCTATAAAGTAGTAGGAAACCAATAAATGCTTGCTAAAGGTTCTTTTCCCTGGATATTTACATCCATCACTGTAGGTGTGGTAAGCTCACTTGCATATTTATTATACAGTATGCAATACACAGAACAAGTTACATTACTGGCAACCAGTGTAACTATCTTTTTCTTTTTCTTTTTCAGGGACCCTGAAAGGGAAATTAAAGAACATGACAGTTATATGCTTTCTCCTGCGGATGGGAAGATCGTTGACATAAGAGAGAGGAAAATCTGCATATTCATGAATTTCCAGAATGTACATGTTAACAGGGCACCTATAAACGGAAAGGTCCACACTATCGAACACAAGAAAGGAGGATACATACCTGCTTTCTGTAAAGATTCACATCGTAATGAGAGAAGTCACACACTTATAGAGACAGAACACGGCATTGTAGAAGTTATACAAATTGCCGGAACCGTTACCCGAAGAATTGTGTCCTATGTCCAGGAAGGAGACTATATGAAGCAAGGTCAACGCTTTGGTATGATACGTTTCGGATCCAGAGTTGATGTGACAGTTCCACAAAACTTTGACATGGTGGCCAAAAAAGGTGATCGAGTCTTTGCCGGTGAAACTGTAATTGCCAGAATAAAATAAAGGATGTGAACCAGATACTCCATACTTTAAAGTTACCTGATTTTGTTACCCTTCTAAATGCATTATGTGGAGTACTGGCTGCCCTTATTGTGCTGGATGGTTTTACATATCTAGCACCACTGCTAATATTAATTGCCGCGGTTGCAGACGGTGTTGACGGACATATTGCCAGGAAATTCTCATCAAGTGAAATCGGTAGTAATCTGGATTCACTTGCAGATGTCATTTCTTTTGGTGCCGCACCAGTTGTAATCACATTTGCAGCTGTCGAAAACAATATGCAATACCTAGTCCTGCCTGCATTGATGTTCTATTTCGTTTGTGGGATACTCAGGCTCGCCAGATTTAATACAATGAATCAGGAGTTTAATTCATTTCGCGGGTTACCCATCACCGCAGGCGGTATTGTCATATCCACATACCTGCTTATGGGGGAGCGATTCTTTGATGAATATGCCATAACTGCTATCGTCATGATACTTGGCTTCCTCATGATCAGCAACCTTTCATACATTAAAGTTAGAAATAAAAATCTGCTGATACCACTTACTATGATCTTTGCAGCAACAGTAGTCTCATATATTGTTAACGTTGAATACACACATATAATGGCAGCATTGTTGTCAGGAATTATGGCAATTTATGTGATTTCACCTATTATCAAAAAAACAAAATGAGGGAAAATATGCATCAAAATGAAACAATAACTGACAGGGACAATGTACTTTTTGAGGCAGGAATAAAACTTGGTGCACTTTATCACCAGTTCACAGGCTCACCGGTCAATCTCAAAACCGTAGATAGCCTTGAAAAAGCAATCCAGGAAAGTATTTCAGTTCAGCCATGTGTAGAGGACATAATAGTTTCTATTAACAGGGACATGATTAGTTCAAAACTGAACAGCGAGTATGGCTACTGTGAACTTGAAGGACGCATGCTGGATGTAAAGATCACTGCAAACTTTAAAAGTACAAAAGTGGATGTAAGCCTGGAATTTAACACTGAACTTGACTACCCACTTATGAAAATCGAAAAAATCTATTGAACACTGCAATCCTTTGCTCTTTTAAAGGCTGCAACTACTTTTTCATTCTGCTGCTGTGTCCCCACTGTTACACGGATCAGGGAATCACCTGCATTCTTAAATGACCTGCAATCCCTGACAATGATACCTTTCTTAAGCAAGGATTCTGCAACATCTGCAGCAACCATTGGAGCAACATCCACTAACACGAAATTGGCTTGTGAATCATATACCCTGAAAGGAATATTCTTGATCAGGAACACACGTCCTTTTTTTGTACATGAAATGCTTCTATCAAGATAATCTTTATCGGAAAGTGCTGCCACTCCAGCCATAACTGCAGGATAACTTACGTTAAATGGAGTTGCAATTTTCATATACTGGGTTTTCAGCCAGGCAGGCATTAACCCATATCCTATTCTTAGGCCTGCCAATCCAAATGCTTTTGAAAATGTCCTCCCTATGATGATATTATCATATTCCTCTACCAAATGAGAGAGATTGCTATCTGCGAACTCAACATATGCCTCATCCACAAATACAAGCCCCTTTGTGGACTCAAGGATGGCACGTACATCTTCCTCAGCCATCAATTTACCAGTAGGGTTATTCGGAGAACATAGGAAAATGACCTTTGTTCTTTCCGAAATAGCCGTCTTTATCGCTTCCACGTCAAATGCAAGCTCATTCCCTGGAGCCACATGGGCGGCAACTGCGCCATTTGCACGGGCTGCTATCTCATAATAGGAGAAGGTAGGAGTTGGTAATACTACCTCATCACCTTGATTTATTAGCAACCTCATCAGGTTATCCAGAAGACCATCCATACCAGGGCCGGAAGCACAGATGTTCTCTACAGGAAGACCAGTATAGACAGATATAGCCTCAACAAGCTCCGAAGCAACGGCTGACGGGTATATGTTGACCATGGATGATGTGCTAATGAGAGCTTCAACTGCCATGGGGGAAGGACCCAGTACATTCTCATTTGAGCCTAATTTGATGATCTCAGATGGATTGATACCGTATTTTTTTGCAATTTCCTCAATAGATTTTCCCGGAACGTATTCGGCAATGGATGCAACGACATCTTTGATAAGCTCAGGCCTGCTCAAGCACGCTCACCACCCTGTCTATTTCCTCTTTTGTAATAACAAGAGGTGGTGCGATACGCAGGACAGTCTCTGATGTACAGTTCAGGAGGATACCGTTCTTACGAGCGTGCTCAACAAGGTCCGCACATTTGCGATCAAATTGAACACCAATCATGAGACCTTTTCCACGGACCTCAACAAGGCCTTCTGTAGATAAAGTCCTCAGTTCATTCTGGAAATATTCACCCATTTCTTTTGAACGCTGCAAGAGTTTCTCTTCACGAATAATCTCGATCGATGCAAGCGCAGCTGCGCAGGCAAGTGGCCCTCCGCCGAAAGTTGCTGCATGCTCACCACGACCAAATGATACTCCTTCACGCGCAGCGATGGCACCCATGGGGAAGCCCCCACCGATTGCTTTGGCCATTGTCATGATATCAGGTTCAACACCGAAATGTTCTTTGCAGAACCATGTTCCAGTCCTGCCAAACCCGGTCTGTACTTCATCGAAGATAAGAAGAGTCTCAGTCTCGTCGCAAATCTTACGCACTTCTTTCAGGTAGCCATCAGATGGCACATTTATCCCACCTTCGCCCTGTATAGGTTCAACTATAACAGCCGCTGTATTTTTTGTAATAGAATCAGATATAGCCTGCGGATCATTGAATGGGACAAACATTTCCTCCTGTATGAGGGGTTTGAAAGGAGCACGATACATGTCCTTGTAAGTAAGGCTCAGTGCACCCATGGTACGGCCATGGAAAGAATGTTCTACAGCTATGAAATCGGTCTTTTTGCTTGTGACCCTTGCAAGTTTCATTGCTGCCTCAACTGCCTCAGTACCTGAGTTGCAGAAAAAGACACGGGCCATGCCTGTTACATCCACAAGCTGCTGGCCAAGCTCTGCCTGTAGCTCAGTATAGTAAAGGTTTGAAACATGAAGCAGCTTTTCTGCCTGGTTTTTTATTGCCTCCACCAAACGTGGGTGACAGTGACCTACATTGTTCACTGCTATACCGGCAACACAGTCCACATACTCACGACCCTCAATATCGTAAACCAGAGAACCTTTTCCGCTATCAAGAACAATGGGTTGTCGTCCGTATGTCTGCATTACATATTTTGAGTCTTTATCGAAGATAGATTGTGAATCCGATGATGATGAAATATAATCCTGTTGCAAATTAACACCTCTCCATTATAATATAGGAACCATTTTTAAATCTGACTCTCGCTACAAATTGAATAAATAAAAATAAACGTTACCCAGACTCCTAAATGAGCTAAATATCACGATCTAAAGAATGCGTCGGTCTGGAACTTTTATAGCTATATATAGATGATAAAGGAAGATTAGTATCATCAACTGAAAAACTGTGATGAGTATTCCTTTTAACCCATCGTTCCGAGTACTGCCCGGAATAGAATTAATTGTAACCAGGGTTTCAAAAAGATAAAGCAGGAAACCAAACGTAAGCAAGACAAAATACTTTTTAAGATTCTTAAATGAAACATAGATGCGTGAACGAATTACATCTGCATCCAAATTAGTAAGCAGATATGATGTCATAAACGCCAGAATAAATATGCAAAGACGCATTGCAAGGTCCAGGAAATTGAAAAATCCTATAGAGCTCATAATCATCCCCTCATTATTGTATTTACCCGCCTGTGTTTGTAGTATTAGATATCCAAATGCATCAATTCATTATCACTTAAAGCATTATCTTCCTCACGCTCAAAGATTATACCGCCTGGAGCGCGCATCACACCGTCTACACGGGCAGTCTCATGGATTGTTATAGACTGGGAATTAATTTCTCCCAGTATATGAGTTCCACCTGCAACGTAGACATTGCCCCGGGATATGATGTTTCCGTGGATGATATTATCATTTCCAAGTTTTACATCCTGAATCGTGCGGATACTACCATAAAGAGTAGTCTCGTTTGCAATTTCAATAGTTGTAGCGCGGATGTTGCCTACAAGCCTGCATTTGCTTCCTATAATAGCGTTTGATGGAACCCTTATGGAATCCATTGATATTTTTGAACCATTTGGAATTATCATGGAATTAAGCCCTATGGACTCAACATCATCATCAAATAGTTCACCTAATGCTTTTTCGACTTCTTCGTCTTTTCCAAGTCTTAAAAGCTCACTGATATAGAGAAAAAGATAAACAATGACAGGAATTGGGTTCCTTACAACTATCCATCCTTTAGCCTCAAAGCCACCATTGATCTTTACATCGTTGCCAATATCAAGATCACCTTTTACCACCAATTTGCCATCAATGGTAACGAATTCACCGATATAGGCATTTTGATCGGTCTTGACATTCCCACCTATCTGTGACCAGATATCGATCCTTGCATCGCCAGTAGAGATCAGATCCCCGGAAACAGAGACTCTCTCACCTAATATAAGGGAATTTGCAATGATACCGTACTTGATCTCAGAGTGATTGCCCGCAATGACATCCCCATCTACGACTATTGTATGTTCTTCCATTCTAGTATTATCTGGAATTACAAAGGTCTTAAAAATCTCCTCTTCTATGCTTTCACTCTCCGGATAGGGGTTAATTGTATCAATGGCATTACTGTGAGTTTATTTCCATCGTATTTAATAGATATCGATTTATAAATAGTTATTCTAGGATTGTGCTATCCCACGCCTTACATCCACCGCAGGACCCCTCTCCATTTTGATGGCTTCACGAGGAGACAGTAATAGCTGACCGGTTGCCAGAACCACATCAGAAGCATCAACAATTATAACCTCGTCACCTGCTCTTAAATCCGGATCCACTGCCTCTACATGTTTTGCAAAAGCAGTTTTGCCTTTTGAGACAAATGGTACGGCATCTTCACAGATAACAACCCTCGATGCAGGCTTTTTGAGCGCACCGTGCAGTGCAATGGCACCATCGATACTGAGTGTGAGCATACCATCTTTAGCACGGATAGTTGCCATATGTTTCCCATTATACTGGACCTGCCTTACACGCTTGGTTCTGGAAAGCTGGAAAGTAACACCATCTGGAAAAAGAATTTCTCCGCAACCTTTTCCAAACTGGATGTCAGCCATTATTCTTACCTTTGTGAGGTTTTTATCAGCATTGCTCATAGGTGCTAAATAAAATGTAAGTTTTAAATTGGTAGCGGTTAATAAAAGATAATAGTCTTTTATTTTAGGGAGTCAAACATTGTTGCTATATAAAGAATATCGAACAGATTTATATATAATAATGACTAATTATAAGTTGAGGAAACAGGAGCAACTGCTTGTAACTGTATTCAAAGGTATAGTAACTGTAACCAAGCAAAACCATTCATCCCCTCAAACATGCTCCGTTTCCTCGTTGCTCAATTATGTGGGCAAAACTTTTTTTAGGATTTATATTTCCCGGAGTTATAACTTTGCTTTTCTAACATTTCAACTGAAACAACTAGATCGTACATGACATTATATATTAGTATAAATAGTAAATATGAAAATTAAAAAATAGAAGTTCGCCCCGGTTAACCCTTGACGACACCCATAGGGAGAACACGTGCAACTTTTGTAGCAATGCCAAGGTTATGTACAACATCAACAACATCACTGCTGGATTTGTACACTTCCGGTGCTTCCTCAGCTATAAGTGAAGGCTGGGTTGCCCTTACGATGATTCCCTGCGCTTTCAGCTCTTTCTGTATTTCTTCACCACGCAGTTCATGCTTTGCACTCTTACGGCTCATTACCCTTCCTGCACCATGGCAGGCACTGCCAAAAGTGAGTTCCATTGCAGCAGGACATCCTTTCAGGACATAGGATGCAGTACCCATACTTCCGGGAATAATTACAGGCTGGCCAATACTGCGGTAATCATCCGGGACCTCTGGATGGCCTGCAGGGAATGCACGGGTTGCGCCTTTCCTGTGAACATATACTTCTTTTTCTTCGCCGTCAATAATATGCTTCTCAAGTTTTGCAACATTGTGTGCAACATCATAGACAAGATCAAGTCCAAGGTCACCATGCTCAGCCTTGAAAAAGCTATCAAACACCTCACGTGACCAGTGCATTATCACCTGCCGGTTGACCCATGCATAATTAGCTGCACATATCATAGCCTTAAAATAGTCCTGTGCTTCCTCGGACTGGGCGGGGGCACATGCAAGCTGCTTATCCGGCAGAGCTATCTTATACTTCTTTGAAGCCTGTGTAAGCACTTGCAAATGATCAGTACACACCTGATGACCTGCACCACGGGAACCGCAGTGTATCATAAAAGTGATCTGTCCTTCCTTAAGGCCAAAGGCTTCAGCTGCTTCTTCATCATATATTTTGTCCACATATTGGACTTCAAGAAAATGGTTGCCGCTTCCAAGTGTTCCGACCTGTGGTCTACCTCTTTTACGTGCTTTTATACTTACTTTGGATGGATCTGCACCGGGCATCATGCCGTTGCTTTCACAGTGATCCAGGTCCTTTTGAACACCATAACCATTTTTCACAGCCCATTGTACCCCATGAACAAATATGTCGCCAAGTTCTGCATCGTTTACCTTCATACGGCTCTTAGAGCCGACTCCGGAAGGTATAGCCTCAAACAAAGCGTCAAGCAATTCCGTAAGTTTTGGACGGACATCCCCTTCAGTAAGATTTGAACGTATCAGGCGTACTCCGCAGTTAATATCAAAACCTACTCCACCAGGACTTATCACTCCTTCGTGTTTATCAAAGGCAGCAACCCCACCAATGGAGAAACCATATCCAGGGTGTGCATCCGGCATTGCCATGGAATATTTTTGAATGCCTGGAAGACAAGCTACGTTTGCTACCTGGTCAATTGTATCCTTTTCCAGAAGATCAAGCAGTGTCTTTGATACTAATATCCTGCCCGGGACTTTCATGCCGGGTTTGAAGTTACCTGGCACCTCCCATGTGTTATCATTGACCTTTGTAAGAATATCATAAACTGAATTTTCATTTTCCTCTGACATCATTTTTCTCCTGTCAAATTCTTCCTTTCAATATCTATAATGAAGACTATATGCTCTAACCTTATGAATACGTTGATAATAAGAAACTGGTGTCAATAGAGTGTGGGATATTTAGGTATCCACTGTTGCCTGTATCATCCAGCCGTCATCGGTCTTTTCTATCCTCATTTCATTATACGTAGCTGCCTTTACCTCAGTATCAAAAACATGGATAGAATGGTCAATAGTTTCCCCGGACAAGGTTGCAGAAAGAGAACATCCTTCATCGCTGACATCCAATTTATTGATTTCCACACTACCAAACACCATTTCCTCAACTTCGAAAAGGTAAAGTATCTCGGATAGCCAGTCAAAAAGAAGGTTGTCAATCTCAGGAGAACTAAGTTCAAAGTCCACTGAGGAGCTGTTCGTCACTGAACTTGTGTCGACCATGACATTGAGCATGGCAAGGGCAGCGTTCTCAAAAGCCTGCTCAAGGGTCGTCCCATAAGCCCTGAATTTAGCATCCGCTGTGTGCTCCAAATACTCAAAAGCCCCTTTCATCTCAGATGACATGAACCTTAATTGACTTTGGTATAATTAAATTAGCCCCCTGCAACTCAGGAGCAATCATTAACCAAGCTGTTTCCATATGTGGGCAATGCGCTGGAAAGCTGTAATATGACTGCCAGCTCCGATGACTATGATCATCCAACCTAGCGCTGAGAAACCATATATTGTGCCGGAATAAACAAAGTAGACCACTGAGGAAAGCATGATAAGTACCAGCCTGTCAGCCCTTCCTATGATACCTCCGTAGTACCTGCCAAGCTGAAGAGCCTGTGCCTGAGTACCAAGATAACTCGTGAGCAGCACACCTACTATGGCTGCTACTCCTATCTGCCAGTCCACATAACCTCCAAAGAAGATACCGCAGATGATAAAAACGTCAGAGTAACGATCTATTACATGGTCAAGGAAATCGCCTCTGGCGCTGGCTATGTTGAGATAGCGTGCCATAAGGCCATCCATGGCATCCAGAAATGAGTTGAAGGCTACCAGCAGCCCTGCTACCAGCACAAGAAGAGGATCAAAGTCCGAGTAGTAGAAAAGGAAACCGGAAAATACTGCAAACAAAAGTGAGAGCATTGATATTGCATTCGGAGATATGCCGGCATCTGCCAGTACCTTTGCTATTGGATCAAGTACTTTTGATGCTACAGGTCTTAGAGCATTGAACGTCATGAATATTCTACTCAATGAGCATTTTTATGATTTAACGTTTTCCGGGAAAATACCAATTAATTCTTCTTTGCAAGATCATACCAGTATTTTATCTTGCAGGAATGCTCCACCTGAGTGGTTAACACATAGGCTTCATCAAGTACCTTCCCTGTGGCGAATGTTCCATGACTGTAGATAATGGCGGCCTTGTGTGAAGCAAGAGCCATGCCAAGGTTCTGCGCGAGTTCATCGGAACCGATCCCACCCTTTACAATAGGCACTTCCCCAAGGAAGTACTGCCCTTCACTATCTGCAGGAGTGATACTGTCACCATTTGCAAGCAGGGAGAGTGTTACCGCAAACGGACAGTGCGCATGAACTATGGCAAGTGCCGGCGTGTTTTTGTATATCGCCCTATGGACGATTGTCTCGGACGATGCAATCATATCAAGAACACACGAGCCGCCAATACTTACCTCTACAACACTGTCCTCTTTTATCTCATCCAGGGCGCAACCGCTGCGTGTGATTAGCATTCTGTTGCCAATCCTTACACTGATGTTCCCAAAGTGAGATTCAACCAGCCCGTTTTCCACAAGTTTTTTTCCAATCCTCGATATTTCACGCCACATGTGACATCTCCAGGTAGTGTGCTACCATAAAATTTATCTGCTATTATGCTATGTAAGGGGATGCCTTCCATAAATAGATGTGGAATGTGCATCTTAGCGCCTCGATGGCTCAGCCCGGCAGAGCGAGTGATTTGTAATCACTAGGTCGCGTGTTCAAATCACGCTCGAGGCTCTTTACTACTTTCTGATTTTAACATTAATATATTCATGGTTCTTATTTTCAGAATATAAAGGAATAAATGGAGTGAACTCTTTCTACATACAAAATAAGCTGTTTTTAACAATAAAATAATAAGAATTGTAAATTGAATATCGGGTGCATATCATTGAATGTAAAAGGAATCATGCTGGTAATAGTCGTTATTCTGGCTGCTTTTGTCTTACTGGATGCTTTTCTTAATTTGCTGGGAGCTTTTTACCATTTAGCGTTCAGTTTTCTGAACCTTTTAATCGTGGTATCGGTGGTTATACTGGCAATAATTGCAATCGTGAAACTACTATATTAGTATAATCAGGAAAATACAAGCCTCTTTGGATGCATCCACAAATAAAATAAGTGAGTCTGCTTGAAGTCGAGTTGATAATACGCCATCATGATGCTTCGTGATTATTAGATTGCCTGCTCAAATTACGCCCCATACGTTTCATGCTACTGTTGTAAAAAAATATGATCTTTTTGATTACTGGAGAGGAAATCATTTTTTCAGTAGACATCAAGCGTCTCTAAAAAAAAGAATAACATAGCACTAATTATTTATTTCAACTGATGTTTTTTCATTTCATATTTTGCCATCATATTGGAACCGAAAACGTAGACTAGGATTATAATCCCCAACCAGATAAAATGACCTCCCAATTCAGACATGCCTATATATTTCAGGAGTAAGCCTATACTGAATATAACCATATTTACCATACCTATCATTTTATTTTTTTTGACTGTTTCCGCATACAGCTCTTTGCTTACAAGATACTCTTTTTTTTCATCTTTCACATTTTCACATCCAAGATATGCATATTATAATACCAGTGAATCATAAACCTTTTTGGCAAACTGGATGTCTGCAATTAATAATTTGGTTCTTTTAAAAAATAAAAAGCATTCACTATAGAATGAAGATATTTAATCACCACAACTTAATATCTACGGGAGTGACATAGACTAAAATCATTGTAGGATAAAAAGTACTTTGTTACAAACCAGATAAGAAAAATCGGGTATACAACATGTCAATCAAAAACATCGGCTGCTGCGGTGCACACTGCAAAACATTCAGACCATTCAATGACGGAGACTGCCGTGGATGCAAACTGGAATATGACACTGGCGAGAGGGACATCAACAAGACGAAATGAAAAATGAAAGTATCCTGCATGGAAAAAGGTTACGAGACCTGTGCCGACTGTCCTGAAATAGACCCATGTCCCACGATAAATGAGTTTTACGGCAAAAAAGGACACAAATATAACAAATATAAGCAGGCCACCCAGTTTATCAGAGAGAACGGATATGAGGAGTTTTTGAAGATAGCTGATAACTGGACAAATACCTATGGCAAGTACAAGTAAGTATGAAAAGCATAGCCTGTTTTGTCTTGATAAACAACCTTATATAAGCTCAAACTCACCTAACATCATGAACCCGGGCAGTGACAGAAAGAACATCAAAATAGGACTTCGCGTAGGAATAGTCCTAAAGCAGGATCAAAAAAGTGGTAAAATAACCACAGGCATAGTAAAAAGGATCTTGACTAATTCACCGTCTCACCCACACGGAATAAAAGTTCAACTGCAAGACGGCCGTGTAGGAAGAGTAAAAGAAATTCACTCAGGTGAATGATTGAATTTTGATACTACTGTTTATCCATTCTTAGTATAGCATGCAAAACTCTTATTGCAGCTCGTACATCTTGAAGCGGACTTATATAGTGCTCCAAAATCAGCCGGTTTGCCGGAAGTGACTGAAACACATACAACGCACTGCCCATGAGGTAATGTTGCAAGGATAGGAGTTCCACATCCAGGACATAATACATTTTCAATTTTCATATCTACATTCCTCTCTAGCTTAGCTTACGGAAAGCAATCGCTTTAAAATAAGAATAAAGAAAAAGTCAATCAGACAGATACTGATCAAATCAAATTGACCTTAAAAGTACCTGCCCATTATAAAAGCATCCCGAATTAAATCGGGATATGATTAGTATCTTGCTGGTCTGTGCTTCTGGAAACATTCCCTGCAGTATACAGGTCTGTCACCGGATGGCTTGAATGGTACTTCTGTTTCCTGTTTACAGTCAGAGCATGTTGCCTTGTGCATCTCTCTTGGACCATCGTTTGACCTAAAGCCGCCGCCGCCGCCGCCGCCTCTACTGTTACCGCCTCTGTTATTAAATCCCATTTGTTTATCTCCTAAAGTTTTGTATAGTTCGCTCAGCAAAACCGAGATTGAGTATTAGCGCATGACTAGTTTTACCTGGCCTAAACCAAATCGTTCATTTCGACACGACTATCTCTAACTGTCAAGCAATTGTTAAAAGAAGCACGCAAAAATAGAGTAATCCTTTATTAAATCGTTGAGCAATCGAACTAGTACTTACAACCACCCCATTGTATAAATAACCGTTGCTACCAATTTAGACTGTTACCGAACTAACTTACACATTAAAGAAAATTAATTCCGGTTACTTCAAGCAAATTCATTATCCCATGACAATTACATGTTGTTGCAATGAAGAAAACACGATTCTCAACTGAATATGAATCACATTTTTCATGAACTGACCTCACATGCTCCATTATAGAGAGCATATATTCCTTGAAATCAACACCCTTTATCCCACCAATTCCCGGCTTCATCTGGCAGCTCTCAAAAACCCATCCTGTATGGGAAAGTGGCAGTTTCCGGACATAAGCAGTTATAGTTTCAGGCTTCTCCCTTTTGAAATTGTAACAATACTCCTCAGGCCCCATGCATTTGTTAGGACATATCTCCCCTCTTTTTGCATAAGAGAACATTATCACCCCATCCGCAGGAGAACTAAAAACAACAATATTCTCAGGCAGAATAGATAGGATACCATTGAAATAAGATATGAGTTCTTTATCTGTTTCATCCATATGAGCAGCTGATATCAACTGCCTGGAAGGACTCGTACCCATCATATCAATTGCGATATTCACAACTGCATGTGTGGGAACAGCAGGAATTATGAACTCAGGAATTCCAGCTTTTAAAATATCAGGAACATTGAGGACATCCATACAATGAAAATAGACACTATCCGCAGGTGTTTTTGAATCGTGGTAATTCCGTATCAAGCTCAAAAGCTCTTCTTTGCCTACTGACATTGAACTGCTGGAAGCATCTGCGCATCCATTAATGTCGATGATCACAACAAAAGGGAAAGCCTTCTCTTTTGCATAGCTGGCAAAGTCACTTCCTATTTTGCCGCCACCAAGTACAAGGTAATAACCTTTTATGACAGGGAGTGAACTAAGACCTTTGATTTTCTGTTTGAGGCTGGAAAGAAGTTCATCGTTCACAATAAGAGTAGGAAGAAACAGTATATAAGCAAAACTATTTCTGATCCCGACAATGATAATAAATAACCACTCTGATATTGAACAACAGGTCTTTGCAAAATCAAAAAAAGAATTAATACACCAATGACCATTGTTTATATCAGGTTATTATGAGTGGAAAAGTGCCTGAAATCAATAAAATGCCTGTATTGTTCATCGGGCATGGCTCGCCTATGAATATTGTTTTGAATAACAGCTATACTGAAAGTCTTGTAAGGCTTGGAAAAGAACTCCAAAGACCAGAGGCAATAATGGTCATCTCGGCTCACTGGATGACCGATGTGACCTATGTCACATGCAATGAAAGACCAAAGACCATCCATGATTTCTACGGTTTTCCCCGTGAATTATATGAGATTAATTATCACAGTCCCGGGTCACCGGAAGGCAGAACTTGCATGTAAAACAGTTCGTAAAGCACAGGTCGAGTGCAGCAACCAGTGGGGACTGGACCATGCATCATGGGCAGTGTTAAAGCACATGTACCCTGAAGCCGACATTCCTGTGTTCGAGATGAGTATTGACTATTCATTTAACGAGTGGCACCCCAAAATGATGCAATACCATTCCGACCTTGCATCAGAACTAAAAGAACTTCGCAATAATGGAGTGCTTATAATTGGGAGTGGAAATATCGCCCACAATCTAAGTCTCATTGATTTTCGCAATGCAAAACCTTATGAATGGGCTGTCGAATTTGATGAAAAGGTTAAAGCAAATCTTCTATCCGGAAACCACATGGACCTCATCGAATACCTTAACATGGGAGAAATGGCCAAGCTTGCCGTTCCCACACTAGACCATTATCTTCCTATGATATATACAATTGCTTTGCAAGAAGAAGGTGAGCCCCTTGAGTTCACGCATGAAGGATTCCAGCTTGCATCAATTTCAATGAGATGTTTTAAGATTGGATAAAAAAAGTCAGCCAATGCGGCTGAAAAAAGAAAAATATGTGACTAACTTACCCTGTTACCGTATATTGCCTGGAAATGACCTTTAGGATCAAAATCAGTCTTTAACTTCATTTTTCCGGAATCAGACTGAATGGTAACTTCCCATACATTGGAATAGCCATCATCACCATCAGAAACTTTCTTCTTTTTTACACGAATAGAACTAATACTTGAATTTGGGATTGCAAAATTTGCAGGAGTTTCTGCCAATGCTGCCTGCGCACTCATATTAGCATATCTTTCAGCATACTTAGAAGTGCTTGATAGCTGGGCACCCCACTGACCGAAGAAACCTTTGCCTTCAGCCTTGGCCTGCTCACGTGACTCTTTTACAACCTGATTTAGCATTGCGCTTGTAACCTTGGCAAAAACAGTCGTGTCAGGTGTTGCGATCAAAGTGAACATATCATAGGACAAACCAAGCATTTTACTTTTCTTCATGCTCGGAACAATACCGATTATTTCGTCTTCCATTAGAACCCTCCTCGACATCCAACTAAATAGAACAACATATGTGCCATTATTCCAACAACCGCAGATGTCGCTAAATAAAAATACACTCGTAAATATATAAAGATTATTATAACATTCGCAGGTTATTTTACTCCCACCTGAAAAGCAAGCTTAAGCACTGATAATGAACACTATAAAAATCAGACATCAAACTGCTCAAAAAGATTATTAGGCTTTGTTCAGTAAGAAGGAGCAATTGTCCAAAACAGATCCACTTGACCGGAAGATTCTAAAATGCCAGAAAATGAAGAATTTACCCCTGATTCACTTATTGAAATGAAAAATATTGTGATCCGCAAGAACGGCAGGATCATTCTAGATTCAATAGATTTCAACATGAAAAATGGCGAGAATATCGCTATTATAGGACCAAATGGCTCCGGTAAATCCTCGATCATCAAGACAATTACCGGCGACTACCGCCCAATTGCAGATACGCCGGGAATGACGTTTCGAATCATGGAAAAGAACAGATGGTACATCTCTGATCTTAAAAAACTCATGGGAATCGTTTCAGGAGAACTTCAGCTTGAATACATGAGAGAGATTACAGTAAGCGATGTTGTTCTTTCCGGTTTTTTCAGCAGTATTGGCATCTACCCCAATCTTCGTATCAGGCCATATATGCTGGAGATTACCGATGAAGTCATTGATTTTCTGGAAATAAGACATCTTGCTGACAAGAATATTTCCGAACTCTCAACCGGTGAAGCAAGAAGAGTGCTTATTGGAAGAGCACTGGTTCATAACCCAATGATACTTGTATTGGATGAACCCACAAACAGTCTAGACCTGAAAAGCAAGCACAAGTTCAGGGAAACTGTGAGAAAAATCGCAGCAGCTGGAAAGAGCATAATCCTTGTAACACACGACCTTGAAGATATTATACCTGAGATTGAGCGTGTGGTATTGCTTAAAGAAGGAAAGATCTTTGCAGACGGCAATATTGAGGATATACTCACTACTGAGAAACTTAGTGATTTGTTTGGAATTCCAATTGAGATCAGCAAGGATAAGGGATATTATCATGCTTGGTGCTGAAATAAAGATACGTAATGATTAATGAAGCCCAAGTTTGACAGTCAAAAGTAATAAAAGTGTTCTTAGTTCTGTTTGAATCGAT
>NZ_JADQBY010000046.1 GCF_016278385.1 Methanolobus sp. | reverse complement strand
AAGGTATATCGAAATCCTCTGAAGACTTTGAATCACATCTCTATGAAAATCAGCTATCTAGAGAATACATTAACCTTCATCAAATTAATAAAATTGATAATTTAATAGTGGATGGAAATACTGAAAACTTTTTAATTTATCTAACTGCTGATTATTCACTGCCTACTGAAGACTTTGATAAAGCACTGAATGAACTTAAAACCCATGATGATATAAGCAATATACGGAAACATCTGCTTTGGGTAAGTTGGTATGACCTTTACAATAATTTATTTACCGAACATTCAGGTTCAGTATTGCAACCTTTTGAAGTTCATATATTGGATGATTTGAAAAATTATCTGAAAAAGAAACGGTTCTGGTCATTCAGAGGCTTTGGTCCATTTGATTCAAATTTAAAAGAAAACAAATTCAGGTTCTATCAAAGTGAAGAACAAATTTCATTTAATTGGAATTTTCAAGAAAACGCATTACTTAAGCCATTCTATAATGAGGGTTGAAAATGTTTGAGCAGACATCTGATGAAAGTGCAATTCATACTTCTTTTAGTAACATTGCTAATCTTTACGAACAGGTTTCAAAGCTACTGGGTGAGATTGACAAGCAATTTAAAGACAAGAATTTTTATCCAAATTTAAATAATCCAAATGCCATATGCCGTTGGCGTAGTGATTTAATAGAAAATATTAATGGATGGCAGGTTGGTAGCATTGTAAGACCATATGTTTTTGCCCATGAGGAAGAGAATGACGAAATAAAAAAGCAAGTTGTCATCCATATTAGTATGAAAAGTAAAATTCCAATCATTTCTTTTGGAATTTTTACATACAATAATGATATTACCAATTTAAGAATTGGGATTGGGGATCATTGGCTAATGTATTGGCCATTTCAGACACACAATAATAAAGATTTTAATTTTAACATTGAAAATGAATATTTTATTAATTCTGAACCAATTAATGATAAAGTTTCAAATAACTACAAACAATTTGCTGCTAATTCATTTACAAGCATTCGCTTATTTAGAGTAAATAGCGCAGAAAGTTTGAATCGCCTTGTAATTTCTCCCTCTATAGAACTTTTTACAAATGGAGTCATAAATATAGAAAATCTAGATTCATCTGAATATATTGCTAGTAGCGATTATTTTGAATTAATGAGACAAAAATAAGATTCTAATTTAGCTGGACTGTCATTTATATAATCAAGTGTGCGGATATGGTCATTGAAATTGATATTGAGCAGAATCGTAAATTTAATACTTTGCTGCTTTTCACCTAGATCACAAGGTAATGCCTGTCGATAGCTTTATGTGCGGCGAAAACGCCGCTAATGTCATCAGTAACATTCAATTCTTGGACAGATCACAAAGTAGAATTAAGACCTAAACAGTGTATTAACACAATTCCAAAAAACATGAATGATATAAACATTCTAACGAGTAGAATTTTGCATGCCTGGAACGCAGGATTTTTCCTCCCCAAAAACGTCGCCTAATATTGATACACCAGTTGCTATTCTATCAATTCTCAATAAGGCATCGGGACATCTATCAATTGAATATAAATGGGCGTTTAATTTGTCTATTGATTTCTTGGATAATTCATGATAGCCTATAAATTGAAGTTTAGACCAATCTTCATTGAGCAGCAATTCCCTTAACCCATTTTTAAGTTCTTCAGTCACTTTTAGTGGGATGTTTTTAGTGGGATCACAATATAAGATTAAGTTATTCAAATATGCAGAAAAATTGGTTGAAATAACTTTTGCAACAGGTTTATCTCCTCTCTTTAAATATTCAATAATTAGTGAGTAGTCTTTGATATCATCAATAAAACCACTAAGTTTTGTAATGACATCTCTTGAATAAGTCTTTCCTTTATCAACAATTGTAGCAAATGATCTTCTATTTACTTCATTATTGCTCGATGAGGATATCCTAAAACTGCTGTTAAAATAAAATATTTGATTCTTATAGATTTCAAATGACATTAATTCATCTTGCTCTTTTCCGTCTAATTTTTTCACAGGAACGCTAATTGAAACCTCATTAACAAGACTGTTTTTTGGATAAGAACCTGACAATGTTATATCGCTTAATGCTAAAAACATTAATTTTTCTATGACACGTTCAAATGCACCAGTAAGAGTATTATCGCAAAGGTAATTCTTTTCGAAGTTCCAACTTTTGCATAGGAACTCAACAAGGGCAGTAGGGGATGTTTTTATAAATAACAAAACTGGCATAATCACATTATCCATTTGCCACTTTTTGTAATGTTCAAGAATCGCACTTGTACATGATATCAAATCAGGATATACTGAAAATAATTCCACATTTTGAGACTGAATTTCGCTTATGAAGAGGACTTTATTTTCACTTGATATATCCATAACAGGAAATGCGATTTCAAGATCTACAGGATAGAAATGATTCTGAAAGTTGGTATCTTCTGAATCAATTATTTCAACTTTTCTTTGTGCATATGCCTCTAATGAGTTGATATCCGAATCCGGTAGTTTTTTATTTTCAAACAGTTTTCTAGCTTCTGCTTCTTCCCATCTAAGAATATCAAGCTTCCTTCTGAAAGTAACGTTTCTTTCACGAAGTACTGTTATGACTAGAGCCATGTTTATCTTTGATTGGAAATAATTGCTGCCCAGTACCTCTACTGATGTTTTTGTATCTAAATTTTGAACTAATAAGCATAATATCTTCCTGAATGTTTCTAATCCAGGACTTATGAAGTAGTTTTTATTATTGGAATCAGGCTTTGTATCAATCTTAAGGATAGCCAGTTCTACAAATTTATCGCAAATCTCTTTAGCATGAACCCTTGATACTCTTCCATTCAGCTCTCTTTCAATTTTACCAGGATACGTATAATAGTGTTTTTCTTCGTCTTGATTAGTGAGGATTAACTCACCTTCCTTTTTGATTAGATGGGTCAGAACTAGGATTTGCTTCTCTGTTATTGTGGATTTTTCCGTCATAATATTCCTCTTTAAAAGATAAAGATTAACCATTATTATTTTGGATTCTCATTCGCGTCAGCAGCTCTCTGTGCCCTTGCTTTAAACTCTTGGTTTGCGCAGTTTTTATCAGCATGGGACTGAATCCTTGAAGCTGCTTCTTGATTCATTTTCTGATTTAATTTAGTTTCATTGTCCATTATAAGGTATCTATCAACAGGCAATGGTGGCGTGACTATCAATCCTATACAATCGTCACTATAGCCCATTTCACTTAAGATTAGTTCTTCCCACTCATATTTTACAGATTCTGCACACCCTACGCATATAGTATATTTCCAAATCGAATCTGCTTGATAGTCTGATCCACATTTGGAGCATGAACGCTTATGTGGTTCAAAAAGAGTTTTCATTAGTTTTTGTTTTTCAGTATGAGCAATTTTATGCAAATCCAATGATGAGTATCCTTTGTCTGGATGAGAGTTAAAATATTGATTTTTCTTTGCGCGAATTGATTCGTCGATAAGATAATTCTTTAAGACCGCGCCCATTAAAGCCGAAGGAGACTTTGGTAAGAATTCTTCAATACCATCAAGGGGATATCCTAAAACATCTGATACCCAAACTTTCTTCAAGCTGTCATTTTTTAGCACAAGACATGATTGGCACAGAGAATATAACAATTCTTTTGTTTTTTCAACTCTGATACCGCATTCTGCACAGTCAATTTCTTCATTTTGAATAGTTTCCATTGTATTCCCCCGAAAAAGAGAAGTAGGTATTACTTCTGATTTTTTGATGCTGAAGCCTGCGAACGTGCCTTAAATCCTTGATTTGTACCTGTTCTGTCTGCATGTGCCTGAATTCTCGATGCTGCTTTTGATGTCATTCCTTTGGTAGTCATATTACACCCTTGCCTTTGTAATATTTATTTTACTTATTTGTAATATCCATATTATATCATATCACTATATTTATTTAAGGGTTATGTTTCTTAAAATTATTAAAATAGTTTAACAAAATAATGATATCAATAAATTGGAGAACTACTAAAATTGGTGAAATCGACCTTATAGTGAGATAAGTACATTTCCCAGACATAAGTGTTATTTAAGATGTTATTGAAATGTGCTACCCCCATTTCTTCCTTATTTTTATAGATGCTTATTTTGAAAAACAGGAGTTGCTTCTAGTAAAATTAATACCTATCTAATTACATCGCTGTTAAGTGAATTTTGCAAATTCTATCAACAAACTTATCCAATCCCTGTTTCCTACATTTTATCATTTTCTATTCCCATCTAATTTTGCTGTTTTAACAACCAGAACTCCTTAGCATGCTGTTTCTTAATTTATAATTTACATTAAATATATATAGTGTTGAAACCAGTGATATCAACACAAGCAAAAGGAAATAAAAATCTCATGAAAAAATATCAAAACTATGAATTGACGGAGCATCTATGCAAACCAATTGCAGAAGGCCACAGTAAATCAAGAGACATCTATGCATTCATAGATTACCCAGGAACATACTCTTGCTTCAGGAGTAGCCTGTCAAAGATCAAACGTGCAGGGTATATCAAATTCGGAGATTATGCAAGAGAATTGCCTAAAAATCCATTTCATCGGAAGAGAACATACATTCTTACTGAAAAAGGTCAAAGGTTCCTTTTAAATCCAAATGAACGTTGGCAAAAGAAACAGGCAAGATTACATAATCAGCTAATGAAGTTGATTGAAATACAACCGGAATTCTTACAGAAATTCTCAGAACAGCGTGCTATGATGAATCCGGAAAAGGTCATTGAATTTGTAAATGCCAATATGGGATTGAATTATTCAGACATAGGACAAGTAGACCAGCTCCTTGAAGGAATGGATGATTTCAAAAGTGCAATGGTTGATGATAATCCTAATGAACTGGAAGAATTGCGAAGAAAATATAATGCTCTGGTTCTTGAAAATCAAAGATTAAGAAACCTATCAGTTGATGAATATAAACCTCCAAAGGCAATTAAGCCAACTGTTTTTAATCAACAGAAGTCTGGAAGGAATAGGTTAGCGGAAATAAGGAAACAGGTTACTCAAGAATATTTTAATGTCAAATACCTTGATCTTCGCTTTTTCGGAATATGGCAAAATATCATACCTGTAAAACTTAAAGGGGCAAAGATGTTTACTAAAAACTCGGTTGAGTTCATTTCCAGTGGAAATAAAGAATTCAAACGTGGTCATGCTAAAGAGATGGATGGGGAGCAAATAGCAAGCAGTTGCCTTTATATTGTGAGGTTAGAAGATGATGGAATTATAATTGCTGGAAAAGGTGTTGCTAAAAGTGGAGAAAAAATGAAGTTTTGATAAATACATCTAATCATTAATTACTTTCATTTTATGCTTGATTCCAATCTGTATATCCTAACAAAAAAGGGTAATCTTCATTAATATGCTCAAGCAAATGTTTTTTTGTTGGATATTCTTTTTCACAATATTTGCATAGGAAGCTATTCCTATGCTCAACTAATCGTTTTTTTGTTGAATATTGTTTTCCACAATGCTTGCATATGAAACATTCAGAACTCAGTTGAATCTTATTGTGTATATCTTCCCTATTTCTACATTGCTTAGCAACAGCTCCAATATCAAATGACTTGTAATGAAGAAGTATTTGATGTTGTGTTAAGCTATATTGACTCTCGAATCTACTAAAGCATCTTACACAAATAAATTTTTTATTAACAACTACTTCATCTACAGATGGTTTTTCGTATTTTTCTTTTTTATCTACAGATGGCTCATCGTGTTTTGCTTTTTTATGCTGGATTAGACCATCCGCAGTTCGGAATTTATTAGAACATATTTCACAAATAAATTTGTTGTCAACAGCTTCTTCCTTTGCAGAAGCTCCATTATGTTTCATTTTTTGATGTTGAGTTAGAGCACTTTCGGTTGGAAATCTTTTTGAACATATTTTGCATTTAAATCGTGGGAATTTTTTCATAAATGGAGTTCCTTCTTCTGCAGAGGGGTCATTATGCTCTGTTTTTTTGTGATGGATTAGATAAAGTTCATTACTGAATTTACTGAAACATATGTCACAAACTAATGTATTATTCTTTTTTGATGACGATTTTCTATAGTTTATATTTTTTTTGATTTTTCGAAATGTATTATTTTTTGTTTGTGATGCACTTTTTCTTAAAAATGTTTGGTATTGACTATCTGAAACTACATAAGCTGAAGTGCCACAATCAGAACAAAAGTTCATGGAATTTGCTTTTTTCCCGCAACTTCTACATATGGGCATATTGAATACAGTACGACCAAGCAGTATATATTTTTTATGAAACGTGATTAAAATTTTAGATCCATTTGAATCAGAAAATAATCATATATGAAGATTCTATCATTAATCCTCATTATCCATTCTATTTACTCCCAATAAAATGCTGTCAAAAAAGTAGGGGGTTAGTCAAAAACCCTCCGATTACCAATCACTTTCTATTTTTAAGAATGAACCTAATTAAATCAGGACTCATACTCAGTTCTCTATCCATTTTCACTTCAATTTCTTCATCTGAAAGACCATCTGCGATATACTGGTCAATACGGTCATAGATGCTCTGTGAGACTTCTGAATATTCATTGATATCTTTCCTGTGACCCCAAACATCTCCTTCTAGAAGGGCTATATTTTGCATTTCCAGGAACATTCTAGTGGAATTGGAGATAGTTCTGATGTAGGAAGTTGGAACATGAAGTGCTTTCACGCTTGGACAATTTGATACAAGGGAAAGGATATCTGTATTTGAAGGTCTGAATGCAAGATGGATCATTTCTTCTTTATCAGTAAGGCTATTAATCTCATCTTTTGAACTTACGACTCTTATTTTCATGTTTTTCACCAATAATTTAAATTTAAAGAATTGTTTTGGTGAGATGTGTACAAATTATTTAAGAGTAACTGTATATACAATATTTATTAAAAGGGATTTGTACAATGTGAATTACTTTAATAACATGGTTATAAACACCTTATTTTCTAATGCAATGTGATTAAGACATGATGGATGAAAGAGTAATCAAAAATTAAACGTATTAGAAAAGGAAGCTGTAATAGCAGGTAGGAATTAAAAAATCAGCTTATGTTTTTCTAAAAACCTTCATATTTCCCCTACATTGAGTTTTCTTCTGATAGGATGTACGTTACAGGACCCTTACAAAAAATCATCTCATATGGGGAGAGGGGACAGCATACAATGGTCACAAAAGAAGAAAATGTATAAATATTCATGCATGTGTAACATCCCAAAGATTCCCTCTTAAGATTATCATATCACCAGAGAATGAACATGACAGTAAAAGGTTCATTGAAGTTATTCAAAGTATAAAGATTAAGACACAAAGAAGACCAACAACAAGACCATTAGAAGTACTAGCAGATTCTGCTTATGACAATATTGTTATCAGGAAATATTTGAAGTCTAGGGCAATCGAAAGTAACATTCCATTTAATATCAGAAATATCCTAAAAGAGGAAGATCTACAAGATTCGAGTATGAGTCATACTATAAAAGAGGAACAATAGAAAGATTATTTGCATGGTCGAAAATGGGATTCAGAAAACTGGCAAGTAGATATGAAAGGCTTAATGTGGTTTTCAAAGGATTATTGGATATTGCATACTTTATGTTATACTGGAAAAAGGTATAAGGGATATTTTGAAATAGGCTCATCCATTACCTTCGGCTTTTGTAAGGGATATGCCTTCTCCTGTCACAGCTTTTTTCACGAATCTTTATATCATATTTCGAATTTCATAACATTCTGGGCAAAAAGAATCTTGTAAACAGTCAAAACAATAAGCTTCAGAACCACACCCCTCACAGATTGGTCGTATGCGCTCACAAGCTCCATCTGTTGAATAGGCAATCTTTCCTGCATCTAGGATTTTCTTGTCGTAGAAAATCATTTTTGATTCTATTACAAAACCACATTTTTGGCAAATTTCCTTTCCCTGAGCATTGAATTTCTTATGACTATCATCGAATCTTGCGTCAACTTCAGATATAGTGAAATCATACAAGTCCCTAATATCTACGTTTTTAGGCTTTCGATTGTCTATTTTTCTCATTTTATCGCCACTTTCAATTTTTGTGTTTCAGGAACTGTAGTTGACGTAGTTGACTCTTGTTTATCTTCATAATTGAAATTCCATTTTAGATTTTGAACATGCAGTGTCGTTTGCGTTAAATCTATGTTAGAAGGAACAATAAACATCATCCAACCTTGTTTAACCACGTTGGGATAGGTTGCACCAAAATTATCAAAGACAGGATTATATTTTTGCATATGATAAGAGTTGTAATAGAATCTTTCCGTTACACAATCATTAATTGTTAAAGCACTTGTTTCTTCGATTCCTATTTTATTTCCATTATAAATTAAATATGGACAATCTGGATTAGTAGGGTAACTTTCTGTTGCTTTTATGGATACACCCCACACATCTATATTTTCACCTTTTATTTCATTTCCATATTCCCATTTTGCAACTGTATCTGGATTTACAATTATTGTATTTTTATCTGAAATAGTATCTCCGATGTTTTCAGCAGTTAAATGAATCATTAAAAAGGTAGCGCCTTCAGGGGATGATAAAACACCTTTATTTGATAATCCCCATGAATCACTTATATATTCTACTTTATCGTCTAATGAATAATAATCCATAGATATTTTCATGTCTTTTGAAGAGATACCTGATTCTCCAATACACATTCTCGAATCACTTGTATTGATATTAACTGTACATCCTGATACAAATATTGCAATAGTTATCAAAGAAATAATTAAAAAATAATTTTTATTTCCAACCTTCATTATTTCACCTTTAGGATAACTATAGTATTATGTCATGCCGATATAAATATATTCATATTTGATATAAAATATTGTTTTCTTAATTATTTTTTAGATTTTTCTTATATCATTGAACTAAATAGACTATAGATTCTTGTTGTAAAATATGCCAGCACTTTACCTATACTATTTTAAAATCAAAAAACTAATCCACATCTCCGCTAACACTAAACTCCACAAACACAGGATAATGATCAGATACATCAGTTGTTAATTCCCCATCCAATCCATAAATCAAATCATACCTGAATACACCTGCTTCTCCTGCAAGGTCTGAATTATCAGTAAGGATAATCCTGTCATAGGTATAATCTGTAGACTTAGTTGTTGTATCCTGGCTATCATCAATAACCCAATGGTATTCATCAAGGTCAGAAGTTGAATCCTCATCAAAATATGAACCATCTGCGTTCAAATCTCCCATTATAATAAAATCCTTTTCATTGGGATTCTGTGACTGAGCATAAGATAGCACATCATCTAATCCATTAATTTCCTCTGTTGCCTCATCAGGGTCAGTATGGATTACCATAAGGGTTGCATCGTAATTGCCATGTAGAGCTTCTATGGAAGCAATGTAAGGTTCCCTGTGGAAAGGGTCTGTGCCAATGGGTTCAGGGTATGTGTAGGCATCTGATATTGAAACTGTCAGAGTATTGTAGACATATGCATATTGTTCCTTACTGGTTGTTCTTCCAAGTCTTTCACTTACAACGTAATTATATTGTGAACCATCGGAGTTTACCAGTTCCACAAGTGCAGGAAGAGAAGTTAGGGATTTATCACGGATCTCTTGAATTGCAACAACATCATATGTTCTGATGATTTTTGCAAGAACATTCATAACTTCAGGTTTTGATGCTTTTGTAACTCCAAATACCTGAATGTTGAAAGATCCTATTCTGATAGTATTGGCGTTTAAATCTGTAGGACTTTCATTTACATTGACAGGTTCACTTGTTATTGGTTCTTCAGTTAACTGTGGACTATAAGGTGTATATTGTATCACACCATGTCTTATTTCATTTATTGCGTTGTTACCGTCTGAAATGCAACCTACTGTTAATGATATAAGAATGAGAATTGCAATTGTTTTTATTTTCGTGATATGCCCCTCTGAGAATACATAAGTTCATTAAAATATTTATATTTTCTACTATGACTAGATATGAATATGACAGAGAATTATTTCACAAAATTTATATTGATTGAAAATATAGCATTAAATGTGGCATGAATTAATGTCGAAAAATCACCAACCGACCACCTTTCATGCCACCTTCTACCCTATTTCTTAATTGAATGTTTAATTCGTCTATTCTTCTATCTTGATCAGACGAAATTTTATCTTAAGCTCGATTTTTCTTTTTTTCTCAATCTTACATAGATTATAGGTAACTGTAAAAAACTGAATTATTAATATTAAATCAATTGTCTACAAAGTAAAAAGGAAAAAGTTTTCTTATTCCAGAAACTCAAGTCCTTTTTCTGAAAAATCATTTTTTGCCAGTTTCTTACTTTTGCCAAACCCAATTACCGGAATCCCATTTCCAACAATTGTGCAAGAATAGTATGGGGGATTAATAGAGAGTTCTTCATATTCATATTTGGGACTCTTTCTATGCAATTGATGGTACTTAAGATTGAATTCACTGCTTGCATCCTGTTTCTCAATTATAGCCTTTAACTCATCTGGACTTGATGATAAAAACTCCTGAATGTCCTCTGAATAATGTTTTAAAACTACCTCTTCTGCTTTATCATATCCCTGATCATAAAAGATAGCTCCTACTATTGCCTCAAATACATCCGCCAAGCGTTTTTTTCGTCCACTATTGGTCTTAGATTCGCCTTTTCCTTTTAGTAAATAATTATCTAGATTTAATTTATCTGCAATTTTAGATATATTATTGTTTTCTACAAGAAAAGCTTTAAACTTGGTCAAATCGCCTGCATCAAAAGAAAAATAATTTTCATAGGCATATTTTGAGATAACACTACCCAAAGCCGAATCACCTAGATGTTCTAATCTTTGATTATCTATGTCAACAAGGTTTAAACACTCTATGAAAAATGGATGTTCTTTTGTGAATGTATGGTGGATAAGAGAGGACTGCAATGTTTTTTTATCTCTAAATTCAACCCCAATAATATTTTCAATTTCAACTAACTCTGGATTATTAACCAGAATTTCTTCATACAATATGTCTACAGGGAATCGATGAGATACTTCGTGGATCAAACCTAATAATGTAATATTATCAACATTCTTGAGCAGTCCAATGTACACATTTTCATTAAAAAATGTATCAGAAGCTACTTCCTCATCATTTGTATCATATATCAGAAAAGACACTCTATTTTTGTGTATTGTGTCAAAAGAAATACACAATTTAATCAATTTTGCATTTTTCAATTTACTGGTTTTTTTGCCTTCTTTTCCATTAAACTTTACAGGAAAACAACACATATTCCCTTTAAATTGGTCTGAAGAAGTGAATAAGTCTATATTTTCATATCTATAGATGATTTTATCCTCTATACACGTAAGTCTGGTTGTTGCACTATTCATTTAAATCACTCTTTTTTTCTGAATGCAACAACATCAAAAAAGAACAAGAAAAATTAGTACATATTTAAAGCATATGGATTAATTTTTACCGTTTTCCTTATAGGTTATTGCTTTTTTTTCAAGTATCTAATTACATTTAAATATTTCTGTATATGATTTATTGTTTGATGCATAGTTCAAGCTAAACGGCTTATCAGCTTCAGCATTCTTCTTCATGTCATTGAGAGTAACTTTAGAGAAAACCATTTTCCTCTAGTATGAATAACCTGTAGCAAGTTTGACGCAAAAAAACATTGCAGAAACTTAATACTTGTATATAACTATGAATAAGCGTTTGTCTACAAAAATCATTATTTGCATCAAATTCTCATACAGATATAATCAAAATGGGTATGCTCTCACATAACAAGATTCTCAAATGCCACAAACAGAAGCATGAGCTATGTGAGGTTCCATGAGCAGATTTCAGAATATTAAGAAAATGATAAAGGAGAATAGAGATCTTAATTTGCTTACTCCAGCAGTGAGGAGACTAGTAAATTAAAAAAAGAAAATTTATGGATTTTCTTTACAGATTCAACAATTGAAGAATAAATATTTGTTATTTTGGGACCATCCCAATATCTATTTTTTTACCATCATCACAAAAAGAATCTCCAACTTCAGCATAATACATTTGTCCCCGTGGAACCTCAAAAACAATGTAGACTTCCATTGGAATTCCAGGCCTTAATTCATCAAGACCACGTTCCCACGTAGTATAACCATTAAGTGGTTCATATGTTTGCCCTTTTTCACTGATTAATTTTACATTATCATCGGGGTCATAATATTCCCTAGTATCATCTCCAAGATTTTCAAATTCTACACCCAGGTCTATCCATGTAGGGTCATCATCATCAATATCTACTTCAGTAATTGTGTATGCAACTTCGCCAACAATAACTCTATCACCAACTGCATAGGTTCCCTGTGCAACTACATCGCTATCATCTTTTTCTGTATTGCTTTCATCGACGACTTTAATTTTATTTATACCAGTATCCACGGAATCTGTATCAACTGTAAGTGCTGCAATAAACAATAATAAAATAAATCCCACTACTATACCTAAACCAATTTTAAATATTTTCTTAAGAAATGACATAATAACCACCAATACTGACCAGACATTATAAAAAATACTATATGTCGTTTGCCATTTTAAATTAACATTGTTCTGGCTCTTTTGAAATCCTCAATATCCATACAAGAATGAAGAACCACAAAATTGACAATAACCCCATTGACAATTTAATTAGCAATAACCCCAGTCATTCCGAGACAACCGGAATGACTAACCCAATATGCTCATACTCCTTTACTTTTCCGGAGGATAGAAATGCGTGAAGGTGTCGAGGAGGAAGACATCTTGAAAGCATTTCCATGTAATCCAATTCCTTATGACGTATTTCTACCCGGAGAGAGTTTGGGTGAATTCCATATCGAACCACCGTATGGTCCTTTGTGATATTTGCTGCTTAGCAGTTCTTGCCACAAATACTAGTTTATTCTTTTAATATATTAATATACCTATAGTATAGTATATTATAATTATCATAATGATGAGGTATGTGTTACTTTAAAATCACTTAAGATAAGCACATTACAAAATATATCTCTACTGAAATATCCCTTCTCAATGTTAAATTTGCAGCTTCCAAAAATTCCAACCTATGTATGAACTCTCTGTTACAGGAAGTATTTGTTTTTTAGATTGAATGGTCGGAAAAACGGTTTCAGCTTTTCGTTAAATACTTCTCTTCCATAACTTCCTTCTTTTCATTACTCTCACGCTTGTTCCCCACAAACAAAAAACCATCACTACAAAACCTTGCAGAAACCATTCAGTAAACAGACTCCGATGTTTTCACCTAGTTTTGGTGTTTGTGGAAGGATGAGAGTTTGAATATGGCAAGGGGTTCCGACTACCCATAATCGGAAATAACAGCAATTACTAATTTTGTGCAAGCGTTAATAAATTGATCATCTGGTATCCTCTGAATCTTGCCGTCTTTCAACTGAATAAGTTGGCTTACTGAAAGCAATCCTTTTTCGTGAGTCTTATTTTATCAATTAAAAACATCAAATTGCCTAAAAGCATGAATGTGTGTGTCGAAATGTTCACATGCTCTATCATAGGTTCCCCAGGAACATGCGTTCCCAAGAATAATGTGCTTCAGGACTATGTCAGGATGTAAGTCACTTGATTGAGAATTAATGAATTTTTTAATATCATGGGTCGTTAAAGCAGATGTCCTGAGCTCCTTGCGGTAATTGTTAATCCTGTTGTACAATCCTTGCTCACTTTGTATTGGATTATTATTCAGGTTCATATCAGATTATCGTGTTTCAATGGATATACTGATGTGCCAAGTGGAGTGAAAGTGATGAACCAAAAATATGATTAGCTTAAGGCATGGTGTTCAAATTATATCCCTCGCCCTTAATTTAAGGGTAATAGGTAAGGTCAAAAAACCGAACTTTTAATAATAATATGAATTGTTAGTTGTTAAAAAAAATGAACTTTATAAATTTAACAAAAGAAGTAACTCTGAAACATACATTATTTATTCCTATAAAATATTGGATAGAGTATGAAAAAACAGAGGTCATTTTCATTAGGTCGAATTTTTTCAAATGACTATAACTCAGATTTGGCTACATCATTAACAATATTGTCCTGGTTTTTTTACATATTTGCTATTCTCTTTGGACACTTACCTTCAAGACAAGGTCTTCTTGTAATAACTGAATTACACCTTCAGTATCTACTTAAAATTGCAATATTTATTACTGCTTTTGCAATCATTTCTTTATTTAGACGATTACTTTTTTTTCACACGTTGTATAAACGTGGTGTGGAAGTTACTGGTAACATATACACAATATTGGATTGTGATTTCAGACACCGTGTTGAATATAAGTATCAATATCAAAATGTTGATTATTGGAGAGGAAACGCATTAACTCGTTCTACATATAACCGAAGTAATTTCAAAAATGGAGATGAGGTAATATTAGTTGTTGATCCACAAAACCCCAAGTGGGCAGTAATTAGAGATATTTATTTCTGATACTTACACGTAATTAATTTTGCAGAACAAATTTGAAGCCTTTACAAAGTGGTTCTAGTTCTGCATCTCTAAATATCTCAAGCAATATCTCAGCATCATGTCCCATTTTATCAAGACTTTCATGGAAATTAATCCATTCAATTGTTAGAGGGAATTCAATCCATGCCGTCATCATATCCCATAAAGCATCAGCATTCATTCCATAGTAATCAGGAAAATAAAACTTATCTTTCAGAAACTGATGGATTTCTTCTTTATTGTTGAACTTCTTGCCATCAATCGTTAATTTGTTCACTTGTAATTTATCTTTCAGGAACTGACGGATTTCTTCGTCATTGTTGAATTTCTTGCCACCAATAGTTAATCTTTCCATTTCAAGTCACTTCCCACATCTCCAACCTTTCCCTTACATGAGCATTAAGCGTAAAAGGCTCATCAGCTTTCGTATTTTTCTTCATATAGTGCAATGTACCTTTAGAATATCAAGCTTTTTCCAATCAGAATAAGAAATACTGAGTATTTTTTTGTCGTATGTCGCTTGTGTCCTGTCGTTTTGTCGCATACTGGGGTTTAACAAAATCAAGACTCTTCCGTTTCTCAACAAGATACTGTGCAAGCTCCCTAGTTTTCAACAATAAAACATAACTCCACATAACAGACTGTTTTTTGTAAGGAACTTTCTTATTCATCCAGTTATTGACCTCCTCAGTCACCTTCTTAGCTCCTGAAGGTTTGAGCCTGAGGGAATAGCTCTCAGTCCTGATAAAATCCTTATTATCCATCTTCTTGGACTCAATAAGACTGATTACAGCCATATCAACAAGGAATCTAAAAGGTTCTTGCAAGTCATAGGCTAAACTGTTCTTACTTGGATTCATCTCATGTAAAAAACCTACATGAGCATCAAGACCAACCGTATTGATGGCTCTGAGACATTCAGCTTCAAGCAAGGCATAACCATAGTTGAGCATAACATTAACTTTGTCTCCTGCTCCTGTTGCTCTCCTATACTGATCTACCCTAGCACAAAAATCATAATCTTCAGGAATACGATCCCAACAATATGGAGCCTAATGTCCCTGCTTTGATTTTACTTCTCCTGAGGTTGTTGCATGTGTCTTTTAGTCTGTCGTTTGCATTTGTCTCCTTAATTTCTATCGTAAACACACCTAAAAGACACCAAAATTAGCCAATACTTCAACATTCTTCCCATATCCCCAATCTTTTCCTTAAATGAGTATTCATGGTAAATGGCTTAATCTTTAACATGCTATCTTAATTCATAGCAGATTCTAATTGTATCCATCGAATATTCTCTGACAGGTGATTTTAAATGAGTATTAAATCTAAAAAGAGTATACTTATTTACGGAGAAAGAAAGGATCACAAGAAACAGATATTTATCGATGGAAGAATAACAGCAAATAGAGGTATAAGGAATTTACAGCAAATGTGAGACGCTGGCTACAAGTGCACATAAGCCAATTAGAACAAAAGTATTCATCTGACATTGCTGCCCAGATTGAAAGAGAATTGTCCCTCATAATTGATAAGACACATTTTTGAAATGAAATGGTAATTCGAGGAAGGAAGAAATAAAAACATTACCCTTTATGATTATCAATGAATTCTGCTAAGATGATATAATGAAACGGGATGAGCATCTTTTAGCTATCACATTGATTGTAGTATTTGTGCTACTTGCTCTATATTTAATTATTGAATACCAAATGCAGACACCCGAATTATCCACCCATATTATCTACATTTTGTCTGCTGCATTTGTTCTATTTGTTTTTTTCATTAACAAACATGATTCAGATAAACGTGAAGAGTTTCCAGTGAGCAATAAGCCATTTACCAGAAGGTTAAAAAATCGGGGAAAAAAAGGCCATGATTTTTCATCTAAAACCACTAAGCAACAAAACAACCATAATCATTCAAAACATTGGTCTACGACTAAAGACAAAAATGACAAGCATTGGTTTTCGCTAGAAAAGGAAATACATGATCTGATCAATAAAAAAAGAAGGCAACATGGACTAGCTCTTCTTAATTGGGACCGCAAACTTTCAGACATTGCAAGGAGACACAGCCAAGATATGGCAAATAATGGTTACTTTAGTCATACCAATTTAAGGGGGAAGGGACCAACTGAGAGAGCAAAAGCAAAGGGTTTTCATTGCAGTAAAAGCCGTGGAACAATAATATATGAAGGGATTGCAGAGAACATATTTCAAAACAATCTCTTTGTATCTACCAGAAAGATTAATCACACCTTTCCATACGGGAGAAAAAATCAATCAAGGATTGCATACTCAACGGTAGACGGTTGGATGAACAGTCGTGGGCATAGGCAGAATATCCTTACTGAGCACTATGACAGAGAAGGAATAGGCATTGCAATTTCAGCTGATAATAAAGTGTACATCACAGAGAATTTCTTTTAACCATTGAGTTATCTGACTTCCATCCCTTGAGATCTGCTATGGACTTTGGGATGGTCACAGATAATCTTCCCTTGCTATCCTGCACTGAAACTTTTGCCATAAAATCACCTTATACTTGAGTATAAGGTGTGCATCATACTTATGAATTAACATTGGTGCAAATGACTAAGTATGAAGCATGCCATAAAGAATATAGGTTTGATGTAGTGCCGTTTTTGCAGTCACTCTTAACAGAGGAAGCTAAAAGGAAACAACTCGAGGATATGTTTATCCAGTTCCTGCACAGCTTGAAAGTGTGCTTAATTGTTTTCCATGATAAACCTAAAATGTCGTCTTTGCAGGTATGGAGCCAAAACCTTGCAAGGTGGTCTGAAAAATCAGGTATTGACTCTAGGATGAGTGCAAAAAGTACCCGGAAAGTATGGAGAGCTGGATGATCTCTGCAGGAGTACCTTTGCATTTGGTATGTTTACGCCAGGGACACGACAGTTTAACATCGATGCAGCATTACCAAGGCCTGCCATTCACTGAGGATGAGCTGGGGAAGAATGGCAGGATAGTTGCAATGTTTTAGATAATCGGTTTGTGAAAACACCTGATATTGAGTGAAGATGTAAGTATACATAAAAAATCGGCCCTTTAGAAAACCTACTTTAGATTTTATTTTTAAATAAGATTCCCATATATTCAACCTCTCTCTTACATGAGCATTCCCGAGTAAATGGCTTATCTGCCGTAGCATTCTTTTTCATGTAGTGTGCTTTAGAGAATCCCATCTTCTCCCAGTCTGTATAGGATATACTCAGCATCTCTTTTTAATCATTAACTAAGTAAATAGTAATCCTATATTGCAACTGTTAGTTCTTGTGTTAAGTTGCATATCCGGTTGTACTTGCACACACCTTGTTTACTAATGCAGTCAGACTAAAACCTGATGACTCTATAGCATATAGTATAACTATACGCTGTATACAAATTTTCATTAAAATATCATATATAATCTTGATAGCTATGTTAAGATTGTATTGTTATTCAAACTAGGATCTCTCTACAAAGCTCAACTATAGGTAAATAAGAAAGATGGAAACAAAGTTTTAACTTTGCTTCCGATACAGAATATAGCCACCCACAAGCACTGCTGAAATAACTCCAAGCATCAATAAAATACCGGCGGTACTGATACCTTTTGAAGTAGTTACTTCGACCTCAGATGGTTCTTCAACTGCTGCTTCTGCTTCTCCATCAGGCACAGACATTACAACATCTTCAGGTTCACCTGAAATTGCAAATGGAGAGAAACCGGGTGTTTTTGTTTCAAAGTAAACGTACTCATCGTCTTCTCTCGTAATTGTCGTAGGCAGCTTATTCCATATGTTGTCAGAGTATCTGTAAAGTATTACAGATTCAGCAGGCACATTACTATCATTGAGCCAGGATCTCTCAACCTTGAAGGTGACAAGCATGTTTTCAACATTGTTTTCAGTTGCAAAGCCGACCTTGCCTACCCAGATATTCATCTGCTGATAGACTTGTCCTGGAGCATCTGCATCTACAAGAGCTGAGGTCTCCTTCAGAACTTCAACAATGGTTTGAATTGACCCGGAGTTCTTCTTAGAATCAAACTCAATCGTTGAGATTGCATTTCCTTCATTGTTGAATCCATAGACTACATGTGACCCTTTGTTAACAAATACACTGTCAACTTCCTTGACTGCAATATTGGCGTACGTTTCACCTGTTGAACCACCGCCACCACCTCCGCCGCCACCACCACTGCTTCCAGAGGAGGAAGAAGAGGAACTGCTCTGTGAACTTATAGTGAAACTAGTACTGAAAGTAACTGAATTGCCTGAATTATCTACAACATAAACAGATGCTGAATGACTTCCTGTGGAAAGACCAGAGGCACTGTACAATGCATATGAATCAGTTATCGTCGTATTTGCATTGTCAGTAACATCAAGATTATCAAATATGAACACCACCGAATTCGCATTGACACCTGTCTGTGCATCACTGTAGTTGAAGCGGACATCCACAAACGTTGTGCCTGCAGTCAATGTAGAACCACTAGAAGGACTTACAGCATTGAGTACGGGTGTAACTGAATCGTTACCAGTTCCATTTGAAGCTGCATTGATTGTCAGGGGTGAGGATACTACATCAGACCAAGCACCGTCATCGTCCTGGACACTGAAAGAAATGGTATGTGTACCAACGCTAATATCAGAAGCACTGAAACTTGCAGAAGTACTTAGATTTCCATCTAGACTTGATTCCCAATTATAACCAACAATTGTACCGTCAACATCACTTCCACTTCCTGCAAAAAATACTGAGTTACCTACTGTGATAGGATTTGGAGAAATGGAGGTGATACTTGCAGTTGGAATCTGATTCGAAGCTTCGGTAATAGTTATAGTTATAGTTTCAGTATCTGCATCTGACCATGTTCCATCATCATCCTTCACGCTGAAGTCAATTGTGTGTGTGCCTACTGAAAGATTAGATGTGCTGAAACTTGCAGAACTACTTAGTTCATTATCAATACTCGAAGACCACTTGTAACCAACGATCTCCCCATATGCAGCAGTACCAGTTCCTGAAAATGAAACCGTTGTGCCTTCAGTTGCAGGGTAAGGAGTAATTGAAGTGATGGTTGCTGTAAGGACCTGACTTGTTACATCTACTGAGTGTTCATCAACATAGAATCCCTGTTGATCAGTAATTGAAGATGAAGCTGGAGTCCGTATATAGTTTGCAGCATCTTTTTCTCTCAGAGTAGCCCTTACGTAAAACTTCAGCTCAGAAGCTCCTTCATTTACTTTTACTTTTATTGTGAGAGTTTCAGTTTGTCCACTGTCCCAAGTTTCATCATAAAGTTGAACAAGTGGATTAATTGCTGTTATTGTTGAACTGGTACTTGTAACAAGGGAACTTCCTACAGGGAACAATTTGTTTTCATTACTACCTGTGCCGCTTACCTCTATAATATCTTCATTATCAGGGAAAGAAACAGAAATAAATCCTAGTTTGGATGGACCACCAGTGTTTTTCACGGATATTGTTACCGTGGCAGTATCACCTTCATGAAGATTCTGTGGTTCTATCACAACACTCGTGATTTCAGGGTATGGAGGTACTGAAACTTCATTGTCTGTCAGTGGAAGATAGTCGATGTTGTCAGCATCCAGTTCATAGGGTGATTCACTGATACCATCGCCGTCTGTATCAACAGCATTCTGGCTAAAGCCTGTTCCATCTGGTTTTGTCCAGTAGTTACCACCAAGGTAAGGTCCGCCAATTATGTTTGTTCCAGCGGTTCTTTCGATGTTCCACTTATTGCCCGTGTTTGTACCTTTAAATTCAACATTGATTGTGTTGTTGAAGAAGTTGTTATAGATAATATTGTTAGTAGATTTGTCCAGCAGTACACCGTATTCAGCATTGTCCGAAACAGTATTGTCTTTCAAAGTGTTGTCGTTGGAAAGGGATAAATGTATGCCTGTTCCCTCAACACAATGCACCGTGTTACCAACAAGTGTGTTGTTGTTGGAAGATGACACAAATATACTGGTACCAACATAGCTACTTCCGTTATTATTTACAAGTGTGTTATAACTGGAAGAATACAACTGTATACCATATTCAAAAGCACTATATGCATTGCTGTCCACTGTGTTGTAACTGGAAGATGATAAATCTATTCCACCCCGGCCATGGATCATGTTGTTGGTTAGTGTATTGTCGCTGGAATCAGTCAGCCTGATACCAAATGAGTCATCTGAATATATTCTATTCCTGATAAGCATGTTATTGTTAGAAGATTTCAGTAAAATACCATCAACATAATTCCTAGGTAAATTGTTGTTTATTAGTGTGTTGTTGTTGGAGTATTCCATATAGATACCCCATAGCGTATAGTAGTCATGATTCCATACGCTGTTATTCTTAATGGTGTTGTTGTTGGAATAAGACATATAGATTCCTGTACTAGCATCAAATACCGAATTGTTTGTTATCTCATTATTACTAGAGTCATCAAGATAAATTTCTGACATAGTATTGCTGATTAGCACATTGTTACTGGAGGCTTTAAGAAAAATGCCGTGTTCACTACCGGAACTATAGGAAATATCGGTCGATGCATAATTATTGCTCAAAATATTATCGCTAGAATCATCAAGATAGATGCCGCAGTTATTACGTTCCACATCGTTATTGATCAATGTGTTATAGTTGGAAATCTCTAGAGAGATTCCATAATCATTCCCATACACTGTATTATCAGTCAATTCATTTTCATTGGAATTTGCTAGATAGATACCATTTGTAGGTACCAAATATATGCCAACAGAGGTTTCCTTTACATTGTTGTTGGTCAGTGTGTTATTGTTGGACATTTCTAGCCAGATGCCGTAACGACCGTTTTCAACGTTTTGCACTGTGTTACTTGTCAGCGTGTTGTCACTGGAACCACTCAGACGAATGCCAATGAAATTACTCTCCAAGATGTTGTTAGTTAGAGTATTGCTGTTCGAATGTTCCACCATATAGATGGCAGTAGAGCCTCTTGTCACCGTGTTACCAGTAAGTGTGTTGTTGGAGCCTCCAAGAAAGATTCCAGTGGAACATTCATTCACAATGTTGTTAGTTAGAGTATTGCTGGCGGAACCACTTATTTCGATACCTGTGTTACTTTTCTCAACAATGTTGTTAATCAATGTGTTACTGGTGGAACGATCTATAACAATACCATAACTACTATAATCACTATCGACTGTAATATCTTCGTTGTTGGATACTAGATTATCATTCAATGTGTTGCCATTTGAAAGATATAGGTATATACCATCGCTGCGTGCGTTGAACGCACTGTTTACAGAGTTCGATATTATATTATTACTCATTGTGTTACTGGTAGCACGAGAGAGAAAGAGTCCAGTGGAAGTTTCATCCAATGTGTTACCATTCAGCATGTTATTGTTGGAAATATACAAAAAGATGCCATAAACACTGTCTGATACTATGTTATTGCTCAACGTATTGTTATCAGAGTCTATGTATATTCCTGCTTTTAGTCTACCTGTAGCACCTCTTACGTTGATCCCCTCAATTGTCACTCCATCTGCTGAAACATCAAAAACATGATCATTTCCAGTGGCAGCAACCACATTTGTAACTTGAGCACCATCTTTTGAAGTGATTGTTACCTGTTTATTCACATCTACATTTTCATTATACGTACCCTGCGATACAAGAATCGTGTCTCCTGCAGTGGCAGCATTCACAGCATCCTGTATTGAAGTATAATCCGCACCACCGCTGTCATCAACAGTTATTGTTGCTGCATTGCCCACACACGTAAACGCAAGCAGCAATAAAATCGCTGTTAAACCAATTCTACAAGATTTAATATTGAAAGAAAATGCATTGCTAGCAGTGCTAGCTAATCTGAGACATGCCTTTGGATATTTAATTGTACCACACCCTATAGTGTCATTAATTTTGAACAGAATAATTAAATAATGAACGTATGGTGAGATGTTATTTATATCTTTTCAAATTATTTTATACATGGATTGAATATATCTAATTGTATTAAAGACTCCGTTCTGGTTTCATGACATTTTTGTAGAAACACTGGCCAACTCAACAGAGAAAATATGTTGGAAGTGTTGTTGAAGGCATCTGGAAGAGCAATTTGCAGTCTTCTTTTAATTTAGTATCCAATTTTCTATTTGGGAAATAATTATGTAAGCATTTATTTTTTCATTTACTCCACTGAAACGGACTACCATCTTTGATGTCAAAATGGGTTGAAAATGACGGGTTATACACAGAGATTTTCACTCTTTCCATACATTGCTTGGCTTAAAATCTAAGTGTGTTACAGGTGATTTTAGAGGCACTTGAATGTATTATTACAAATTCGTACCGTCATATGAGATAACCGGTGCATTGTTTTAATGTAAGTGATTTCATTCTTTAATCAACATCCATAATATTGTTCGAATTGTATACCTCTCACTATACTGGTGGGATATATACAACGTGAAAAAAGTGTACGGTGTTTTGCGCTCAACATGCACAACCATCTTTTAAATTCTAGAAAAAGTGTACGCTTTTAAAGGATTAGCGTACAAATATCAAACTAAAAATAAGGTCATTTAAAATAATCAGTGATTAATTTTAATAAATCATTTTTATTAGTAAATTCTCTACTTAAGTTATCAAAATCAATTATTTTCTTTTCTATTGGCTTTTCTTGGAAAATAAGGACTTTTTTCCCGAGAGCTAAAGAAAGACCTAACAAAAAAGATATTTTTGAGTTTTTTAGTTCTTTTTGAGTGTATGTATCGCTTAATAATATTCCAATCACAAATTCACATTTATTTATATTATTGTAAGCGTTGATTAAATTGTGTCCACTCGTTTTGGGTAAATCTATAAATTCATATTTTCCATCAACATTTTCTTTTATTTCTTCTTCTATTCTTATGTATTTAGGGTCGTCAGGTAAAAGGAGTAAAATCTTATTTTCCTCATTTTCCTCGTTATCATTATCAAATTTATTCCCAAAAACAGGCCTAATTGGTAAATAATGAGATATTTCTTCCTCTTTTACACTAAAAGCTTCCGCACAATCTTCTTCGTGAATATAGTATATTTTTTCTAAATCATTTATTAGCTTTAAAGAAGATCTTTTGTTTTTATCATATGATTTGTCTACTAAAAAATAGTAATTTTTGCCTAAACCAAAAGCATAACCAGCTTCAAACATTACATTTTGGTTTATTTCAGTAATTTCACAGATTATAGAGTTTGTAGACATAATCATTTTACATAATTTACAAAATAATATTCCT
Source organism: Methanolobus sp. (assembly GCF_016278385.1). Lineage (GTDB taxonomy): Archaea > Halobacteriota > Methanosarcinia > Methanosarcinales > Methanosarcinaceae > Methanolobus. The sequence goes on along the minus strand of NZ_JADQBY010000046.1, from coordinate 988 downwards.
GTATCAGGGAATACAGCATTCTTTTCTATTGGAAGAATTACTTTCATGTCTTTTTCTTCAAGTAATTCTTTTAAATTTGATACTAACAGTGGATATTTATCAGGGCTAAAAGGATATGCAGCAAAATAGGAATCTTTGCCTTGATAACTTATTAGCTCATGACAATAGGTTTGTGGAAGCATGCAATATTTATCGATTTTATGTCCTATCTCGAAAATATCAAGTCCATTGATAATCTGTTCCGTAAAACGGTTTTTATATCTACTTTTAAACTTTTCTTGAGTTTCAAATGAATCAAATGGTTGTGGGCACAAAACACCACTAATTTTATCTCCATTCATTTTTAGTAACGTCATATACTCTTCATTTGAAGTTTTACCTGAAACTAATGAGAAGGATATATGTTCATCAAACTCATACTTAAGTAAATCATATAGTTGATTATAATATTTCTGACCATATCTATGAATATTGTTTTCATGCTTCACAATGCAATATTCATCAATTACAAAAGGTTGATTAATATAAATATCAGTTTCAAATTCCGAGGGTATTGACTTATTAAATCCTATGAAAAAAGATGCATCATCATTGAGATAAATATCTGCTTTGGTAGATTTTTTTAATCCATATTCTTCACATTTTTGTCCTAATTTTTTAGCAAAATATTTTTCTATAAAATTTTCGCCACAGCTCATTAGGCAACAATTTTCATTTACACTATCTCTACAACATGCTTTGCAATACATGTTATCAGCTGTAATATTTCGCTTAACTTCATGGAAATGTTCTGGACAAGCAATTCGAGTTTCACAATAGTCCCCGCAAGAATCACAAAATCCTTCTGTAATTTCTTCTTCTTCTTCTTCTTCTTCTTCGTAAATCATAAGCAGTAATCAAATTCTTTACATTTATAATTTTTTATACATTGTTTTTCTCTAATATTTTCCTCATCTCCTTCGTATTCAAATTAAAATCTCCTTCACGC
>NZ_JADQBY010000022.1 GCF_016278385.1 Methanolobus sp. | reverse complement strand
TCTTCCAGACCTCTTTCCATGTCTGCATGTATCAGCTCGTAGATATCTTCCCCATTCTCCAGCTTGCGAGTGATCTCTACCTGTGCAGACGGCTTGATGTTGCCCTTTGAATCAACCTCTGCGCCCACCTTTGTGCGAATATCATATATCTGCGTGAAAGTTATCTTTCTCTCGGATGCAGGTTCTTCCGTCATTGTGCAGCCTCCGTGTTGTCCCAGACCGTCAGGACGCTACTACCTGGGTGAACACATGTCAGTTTCTGACAGCCGGCGTCCATCAAAAGGCCACCAATTAAAGCAGCAACTGGGATTGGTACTCTTCCAATCAATTCTGCGCAAAAATCGTTATGGTTGGGTAGTTGTCCAAGTACCCATCCTTCAACATCATCCATCTGCTGAGGATTCAACCGCATGAATGGGTTTTTCCTGTCGCCTGTCCAGAAGTCCTCTGGAAACTTTCTCATATCAATTCCAATTGTTAGTTCACAATCTTTCATTTTCGATTTTCCTTTTCATTTTATAGGAGGTACCTGCAGCGAGTGAGGGGTTATTTTGTTTTTAGTTTCGGTGCTAGGGTGGTACAGAATCTATCGCTGCAGGCAAATGACACCGTCCGGAGTCGAACCGGATTACCAGCATCCTTCCTAGTCGCTGCAAAGCAGTCCGACGGCTGGCCATGGAGTCTTGTTGTAATGGAGGTAGAGAGGCACGATGGATCGGGAACCGTGCCTCTTTGGATAATCATACGGTGGCTCCTTCGGGAGAACATTTGTCCCAGTATCGGGTGATATAGTACGGTGTTTCAACACCCATGAAAATAGCATCCTTTGGAGTCATCCCTGGATTATTCTCCCGCGCTGCTTTGAGTACATCCAGTCGTTGTTTTCGCTCAGCTCGAGTGACTCCACCGCTTAGCAACACTTCTGGCCGGGAGGCATATTTCGGCGTAGTCATGGAGAGGCCACATCGTTCGCAGACATGGTCTTTTTTTGTCTTTCTTTTTCTGACACGCAAGGAACCACATGAGGAGCATGTTTTTCTTTCTCTGACTTTTGCAGTGCTCATGCTTCCACCCGCTCGTTACATTTAGGACAGTAAATTGCATTCGTTCTGCACTCCCAGGAGACATTGAACGTATGTCCCTTGCTGCAGATGCAGGCAGAAACTGTACGACCGTCTTTGATTTCGGGAATCTCGGAGATCATGCAAAGACCTCCTTTCCAAAGACACGGTTCTGGCATGATTGACAGAGGCCGGACGTCATGTATTCATGCAGAGATAGTCCGTCCTGGAATTGTTCCGGATCGATCTTTGTTCCGCACTGTGGGCATAAGCGTTGGTCTACTTTCTCCTGTGCTCCCGGATACATGGTGCGGGTCAGTTGGTTTAGTTGAGGAATGGGTACGAGGGTCATGCTTCGGCCTCCGGTGCTTTCATTCGGTCAACCATTTTGGCAAGATCTTCCTGGTAGTATTGCTCCATCTTCTCTGGAGATATCTCCATGATGTACTCATGTCCACATTCCGAACATGACCACCACGATCTTGCACCATATCCCTTGAGGACAGCTGCATTAAAACAGCCAGATGTGCCTCTGCATTTTGGACACGGCCTGTTTCTACCAACTGCTGTGTTCACGGTATCCTGTGCATAGTTGTACCTGCGTTGATCCTGGCCTTCCGAGAGCCAGTTCTTATCCTTTCCACGGATGGTTCCAGGTGTGACTCCGTGCTTTTTGCTGCGTCGGGATGCCATTAGTCAACCACTCCGATGATCTTCTGGACAGTTATCAGGTAATCTTCAGTCTCGTGAACGTCGTCGGGAAACTCCAGTTCTTCGTCGTATCTGAGGTCATACTTCTCGATGGCATCTTCCAGGGAGCCTTTGTAAGGAACAGACATCTACTCCACCCCGGCAATTTTCTTGGTGGCTCTTGCAAGCATCTGTTGTAGAGGTGAACCCGATTCCCACTGCTCGAGTCGGTAGGGTTTTTGTTCAATGAACTGTCTGGCCTGCTCTTCCAGGGAGAGTTCGTCGGTCATGCTTCCACCGCCGTACCTGCCATGTTTCCATGTAGGCTTATTCCATACTGCTCTGCATTCTCGCACAGATTTTTACTGTTCAGCGCACAGAACAGCATGCCTATTGCTTTCTCTACTGCATCAGACCTGCTTGAAAACAGGTGATGCGAACCGACCAATACGTCAAGCTGTTTCTCAGTTAGTGGGGAAACAGATGTTGTTAGCAAGGGTTTGTTTCTTTTCATTTCTTTCAATCTCCTTCATTTGCATTCCTAGTCTTAGGAGGTCACGCCCCGCGTCTCCTCGGTTCATGTATTCGCCATTTTGAATATACGCGTCTACTTTGTCAGCGAGTTTAACCGGGCACCGGAACGCGATTGTAACGTCTTCCATTGATATACCTCAGTTACAACAATTGTATTGCAATTGTTATACACATAAAAAAAAGAGCTGTATTGTATTTATTCTTTTTGCTATTGTT
>NZ_JADQBY010000012.1 GCF_016278385.1 Methanolobus sp. | reverse complement strand
TTACTGTGATGGTGTAGAGGTCTACAACAATGATATGTCTACTCAGATTAATACGGGAATTCGCGCTGAAGCAACAAACAATTTGAAACTTCACGACAATACTATCTATCCTAAAGCAAGCAGTGGTTACGCAGGTATTTACGTTCAATCATATGATAGAAATTATCCTGTAACTTCAGTTGAGATATACAATAATACTATACACAATATGAGATATGCTGGTATTTATGTACTCGCTTATGATTACGGTGTTTCGTACAAGAATCTGAACGATAAATCTCAATCAACTGGTGTATACATCCACAATAATATTATTTATGGAACAGGAACTACAGGAAGAGCACCAGGTGGTGGAATATCCACTGCAGGGTTCCATAATACCATAATAGAAAATAATGTAATTCACGATGTTACTGGAAATGGTATTTCTATACTTTATAACAAGCCTGAACTAACATACACTGGTGTAGAGTACTATATTAGAAACAATGTCATAACATCTTCTTCCGGCTACGGAATAGTGAACTATGAACCTTCAACACACAAAATTATAGCTGAATATAATGATGTTTACAGTAACAGTGCTGGAACTTACAGTAGTTCCGGAATTACTTACACTAACAACCTTAATATAAATCCATCCTTTGCAAACGAAAATACTCATGATTACCACCTGTTGAGTACTAATGGCAGATGGGCTGATGGAGTGTGGGTAACAGATGTTAAAACAAGTCCACTTATTGATGCAGGAGATCCGGACTCAGATTACAGCAAAGAATCTGCAAATGGTGGCAGGATCAACATTGGAGCATACGGTAACACTCAGGAAGCTTCCAGAAGCTACTTAGTCGAAGATACAGTGGCAGAGGACCCAGTAGTTGATGATCCGGTTTCATCAGGGGACGGCACGATCATCGAGGTACATGCAACTGAAGAACTGAATATTACCTATGGTACAGCCTCTATTGACGGAGATCTCAGTGAATGGGAAAATGTAGCAGGAGTAACAGTTTACGGCGACTCCGACAGAACTCTGGACAAAGATAACATTGCAACAATAAAGGCAGTGTATGATTACACAAACCTGTACCTTGCTTATGAAGTAACCGATACCAATCTGAAGTCCTTCAAGGTTCCTGGAGAGGGAGGTTTGCATTTAGATGATAGCATCGAGTTTTATATCGATACGCTCAACAATGATGGAACTGCAATGCAGACTGATGATTATCATTTAATCATAAATCTTAATGAAGCATTAATCGATGATAGAGGAACTGGTAGTGGTAAAGATTACAGCTATGTTATCAATATAGTAAAAAGCCTCAAGTTGCAGGGTACTCTTAATGATGACAGTGACACAGACAAAGGTTATGTTATTGAAGTTGCAATTCCATGGTCTGACATCGGAGGTCAGCCTTCAAACGAGATAGTTGGACTATTTGCTGCAGTAAATGATAGAGATATTGATGTTGGCAGATATGTGTTGAACTATGATAATGTACTACTTGAAAATTATGGAATGCCTGCATATTGGGAAGATGCGACTTTCTTAGAAGCAAAGACTGCACCTGAATTTGCAGCAATTGCTGATGTCTCAATAGATGAGGAAGAAACTATCAGCTTCACAGTAAATGCAACAGATGCAGAAGGCGATGAGCTTACATACTCAGCTACATCTATTCCACAGGGTGCTACATTCAATGCAGACACAGCAACATTCAGCTGGACGCCATCACGTGGTGAGGCAGGAACCTACGAGACTGTATTCGCAGTCACAGATGATGAACTGAGTGATTCTGTCAATGTTACAATAGTTGTGAATGCACTGCCTGAAATTATCGAAGAACCTGTAACAACAAGTAGTGAACTAAACATTGCTTTTGGTACAGTCTCCATTGATGGTGATCTTAGTGATTGGGAAAATACAGTAGGTGTTGATATTTACGGAGATTCCGACAGAACATCTGAAAAAGAGAACACTGCAATAATAAAGGCAATGTATGATGATACTTACCTGTATCTTGCTTATGATGTAACAGACACCAATCTTCAGGCAGTGAAATTGCCTGGTCAAGGTGGCCTGCATCTGGACGACGGAATTGAGCTATACATCGACACTCTGAACAATGGCGGAACTGCAATGCAGACTGATGATTACCATTTCATCATTAACCTTAATGAAGCAATGATCGATGATAGAGGAACCGGCAGTGGAAAAGACTACAGCTATGTTATTAACATAGACAGTAACCTTAACTTGCAGGGTAGCCTTAATGATGCCAGTGATGTTGATACAGGTTATACATTTGAAATTGCAGTCCCATGGGCTGATATCGGTGGTAAACCTTCAAATGATGTAGTTGGAATACTCGCTGCAGTGAATGACAAGGATGTTGAGACTGCTGTATATCTCCTTAATTACGGTAATGTAGAGGGAAGCTATGCAATACCTGAAAACTGGGCTGATGCGACCATTGCAGATGCACCTGAGGACATTGCACCTGAG
>NZ_JADQBY010000029.1 GCF_016278385.1 Methanolobus sp. | reverse complement strand
TGGGAAGGGGAATGAAGCAGGAAGCCACGAAGTCTTTAGCTTCGGGGTAGTTCACTCAAAATAGAGTGAAAAGGCCCACTATATATGCGATATAAATCCCCAGTATCACGCCACCTTCCCATCTTTCCAGTTTCTTCCCTGTTATGCCGAATATCACAAGAAGTACCATTATAAGAAGCATAACTGGGAAATCATAATTAAGGGATTGAGTAAGTATTGTCAGTGGTCGTATCTGAGAGGATGCGCCAAGGATCAGTGCTATATCCATTGTATTTGCACCAAGTATATTGCCTATGGAAATATCCTGATGTCCTTTTAATGTGGAGGATACCGCAGTAATAAGTTCAGGGAGTGATGTTCCCAAAGCAACCAGTGTAAGAGCTATTATCATTTCGGGAATACCGAGCCATTCTGCAATAGTTATGCCTGCATCAACAAGGATACGGCTTCCTATAACTACGAGCACTGCGCCCACAATGAAAAGTGCAATATCCTTTTTTAATTGACTCAGAGGAACCTTTTCCCTAAGCTCGTCATTCCCATCAAAAACAGCACGTTGAAGGCGAAAATTGTAATACATGAATCCGACGAACACCATTAAAAGCAGAATTCCATCGAATGAAGATACTACACCATCATATGCTACAGCTATCAGCAGCAGAGCAGATGTGATCATGAACCCTCCCTTGCGTGTGAAACCATGCAGTTCTATAGGTATCGCCTTGATCATGATTATTGCACTAAGGACAAGGCCGATATTGCATATGGCAGAACCTACGGCATTACCTACGGTCATCTCAACGTGGTCAAGATAGGCTGCCATGGCAGAAACAGTAAATTCCGGTGCAGTTGTTGCAAAACTAACGATGGTGGCACCTATGATTATTTTTGGAATACCACTTTTCTCTGAAATGATTACGGCGGATTCCACAAACCAATCAGCGCCTTTTGTGATCATCACAAGACTTACGAGCAATAACACAATCGTCACAAGCATGATGAAACCTATACATTCCCATGGGATTTAAACATAAGTGACAAATCAAAAAGTAGGATAAACATTTAAAAGTAAAATGAATGGAAGAAGCTTGTTTAAGGCTTCACTCAAGTCCAAGCATAGTGACCGCTGCCACTATCATAATTCCAAGTCCAACCATACGAACTGAATGTTTTATCATGCTCTGTTTTGCCAGTTTGCCTGAGTATAGTCCGAGAATGGACAAGACTGATATGCTGCAGACGATTGCTGCTTCAAGCATGTGCTCATCGAGTAGTATGAATGGGAGTATTGGCACAAGTGAACCAAAAAAGCTTGCTCCGCCATGGAATAATGAGTCACTCCATATCTTTTTCTTTGTATTGCGCTCTAGTATTGTGCGATTGAGGCTGCGAAGCAGGGGTTTTTCAAGTTCCGCCAGTTTCCCGTATTCAACGGCGCTCTCGGCAAGATATGAACCAACGCCGTTGGTAAGTGCCAGGGCAACAGCTCCACCCAGCGCGGCATTCATTACAATTGCAGGGTCACTGGATACGTGGGATGTACCGATAACCACACCCAATATTGCCAGTATACCATCGATACTGCCAAGTATTATGTATCTGCCATGCTCAGTTTTCAGTTTAAAGCGTTTGGCTTTATAACGATATGTTTTATCCATAATTATCTTCTTATCCTAAAGTTAATCTAAAGATACGCACAAAGCTTATTTTGCTTTCGGATATTACACAAGGTTAAACTTATTGCGCATGATAAAAATACAGACCAGACAACCCACATAGGAATGTTCTCATGAAAATTCACCCAAGATGTTCATATTGCCTGCTATCCAGGGTTCACCAGGAAGCGGAACTGTCAACCGATGACGAGGAGCTGATCCAGAAAGCAATTCTCGGTGGCATAGAAGTGCTGAATTCTCTCTACCAGCCGGGAATGCCTGCTGCAGAATTATCCACGCCTATGCACAGGAAAGCCTATGAAATACTCAATGACAATGATCCCTATCGTGATGTGAAGGAGCTGAGCAGCAAAACTGCCGCCAGATTCCTTCCTGTAATACGTTCACATGTCTTTAATGGGGACGAAGATGATGTTGCCACATTCAAGCGTGCAGTTCTTGCGGCTGTAATTGGGAATTACTTTGATTACGGCGTAATGGGACTGAAAGTGCCCATTGATGTGTTTGATGAAACATTCAGGGAACATTTCAAACGCGGACTGGATGTAGATGATACAGATAAAATGCTGGATAAGCTCAGCAATGTCGTCTATCTGGCAGATAACTGTGGTGAGATCCTGATAGATACTCTAGTATTCGAGATCATCAAAAAGATGGGTGGGAACATAACCCTTGTTGTCAGAGGAGCTCCTATACTGAATGATGTGACCATGGATGAAATCAAAGAGTTTGGCATAGATAAAAAAGTAGACCGTGTACTCACAACAGGTTCCAATGCAATCGGTGTTCGATTTGAGGAAGCACCACAGGAACTTAAAGAAGCACTTGACAATGCATCACTTATTATAAGTAAAGGAATGGCAAATTATGAGACACTGTCAGAAGAGAATTATAGGCCAATAGCATATTTACTTAAGGTGAAGTGCGGTCCTGTGGGAGAGGACATTGGTGCACCACTGGGCTGTTCAGTGGCCCGGTTATTTGAATAGGAGGGACATTATGTGTGAACTGAAAGTTATTCTTGTAAGTGACGGAACCCGGACTATGGTAATGGAATCTGTCACAAAGATAATAGTAAATGGTGAGGATATCGACCTGTACGGAATACTGGGGGAGAATAAAACTATCAAAGGTTCCATAAAGGAGATCAACTTTGGAACAGGTGAAGCTTTAATACTTCACAATTAATTTTAAATTATATGTTTGTTATTTATATTATTAATTAAAAGAGATAAATCGGAAGGAACGTAAGATGTCTAAAGTAAAAGTTGCAATAAACGGATATGGTACCATCGGTAAACGTGTTGCTGATGCTGTAACCATGCAGGATGATATGGAAATAATCGGCATTGCTAAAACAAGGCCAAACTACGAAGCATTTGTTGCACACGGCAAAGGCTATGATGTTTATACCCTTGCTGACAAAGTCGATGCCATGAATAAGGCAGGTATCCCTGCTGCAGGCACAGTTGATGATATGATCGCAAAGGCAGATGTGATTGTTGACTGTACGCCAGGTGGAATTGGTGAGAAGAACAAGGCGCTTTATGAAAAAGCAGGTGTCAAGGCCATCTGGCAGGGTGGCGAGGACCATGAACTTGCCGGCTGCTCATTCAACGCAGAGGCAAACTATGCTGAGGCACTTGGCAGGGACTTCGTTAGAGTTGTATCCTGTAATACCACCGGACTGTGCAGGGTCATATACCCTCTTGATCAGGAATATGGAGTTAAGAAAGTAAGGGTCACTCTCATGAGAAGAGCTGCTGATCCAAATGATATCAAGACAGGCCCTATTAATGCTATTGTACCAAACCCGATCAAACTTCCATCCCACCATGGACCTGATGTGAAGACTGTTATACCACACATTAACATAGTTTCAACTGCTGTGAAGCTTCCTACAACCCTGATGCACCTGCACACCCTTAATATCGAGATGGAAAAGGAATGCACTGCTGATGATGTCAAAGCACTGTTCACAAAACAGCCACGTGTAAGAATGATCGGCCAGGGAATAGGATCAACGGCAGAGATCATGGAGCTTGGAAAGGACCTCGGACGTCCAAGGGGCGACATGTGGGAGAACTGTGTCTGGGAAGACTCTGTTACAATGTACGAAGGAGAACTTTACTTCTTCCAGGCAATTCACCAGGAATCTGATGTAATTCCAGAGAACGTCGACGCTATCCGTGCTATGATGGAGCTTGAATCCGATGGTGCGAAGTCCATAGCAAAGACAAACAAGGCAATAGGACTTTAATTTGAAATCAGGAACTTATGCAATGCACAGGTAATTTCCTTGATCTAAGTGAAAGGATAGCCGATGCAGTGCATGAGGCCACAAAGGAACTTGTCGGCACACCTGATGCCGGCAGGACCCTTTACATGGGGGCGGACGGAACACCCACCAAATTAATAGACGACGTTGCCGAAAAAGCTGTTTTTGACTTACTTGAAAAGGAGCATCGTCCTTTCAGGGTAATTAGTGAGGAAGCCGGGGAAAAGATATTTGGTAATTCTCCCGACCTGAGCATCATACTCGATCCAATAGATGGCACATATAATGCCTCTCAGGGAATACCATTCTATAGTTTATCGCTTGCGATTACTACTACTGATCTGAACGATATTCGATTTGGATATGTGAAAAACCTTGCCACAGGAGATACATTTCACGCTGAGGTCGGAAAAGGTGCCTATCTTAATGGCAAAAGGCTTGAAACATCTAAGAATTCAGATGTCAGTAAATTCTGCGTGAGCATTTACGGCTATAAGCGTGACATAAAAGGTGCTGCTAATATCTCTGAAAGTGTAAGGAGGATTAGGGCGCTTGGAAGTGTGGCACTTGAATTATGTTATGTAGCGGCAGGAATGATTGATGCTCTTGCGGATGTCCGGGGCACAATGCGCATGACTGATATTGCCGCAGGCAAGCTTATAGTAGAAGAAGCCGGGGGTATTGTTACCAATGGATACGGTGAAGCTTTAAAGTTAGAATACCAAGTAATAAGCAGGGTTAGCGTCATTGCATCTAACGGGCTTGCACATGACAGGATTCTAAAGCTTTCAACAGGGATAGTGCATGAAGATAAGTAAAATAGCGATTGTATCGAGGTTTGATCACCAGGATGCCCTTGATATGGTCAGGAAGATCTATGATGAATTTGGTTCAAAAGTAGAAATAGTTCTTTCTCCCAAAACAGGAGACCACCTTGGTATTACAGAGAATCTTCTCCCGGTTGAGAAAATGCGTGATGAAGGTGTGCAGATGATAATATCTGTTGGCGGTGACGGTACAGTATTGCGCAATATCTCCAAGATGAATGATCCGTTACCCATTCTTGGAATTAATATGGGGACACTGGGTTTTCTTGTAGATGTGCCACCGGAGGATGCCATAAAGGATATTGATGACGTTCTCAAGGGCTTTACATACACCGAACGCTCCAGGCTTAGTGTATGCTTGAACGGGGAGCGGTTATATGATGCAACCAATGAGATAGTTCTCATCACAGCAAGACCTGCAAAGATACTGACTTTCAGGATATCCATTGATGATTCCCAAATAGAGGATGTGAGGGCAGATGGCATTGTACTTGCAACTCCTACCGGTTCTACTGCCTATGCCATGAGTGCAGGTGGGCCAATAGTTGACCCAAGGGTGGATGCATCGATCATAGTTCCGCTGGCACCTTTTAAGTTATCCTCAAGGCCATGGATCGTCCCGGGGAGCAGTACTCTTAAAGTGGAAATGATGATACCTGAAAAAGAAGCTGCTGTTGTTATTGATGGTCAGCATTCCTATAGTATGAAGGAAAATGATGTCGTCACAATAACAAAGGCTGAGAATCCTGCAAGGTTTGTTAGCAGTTCTATAAATGGATTTTATGAGAAGGTTCAGAGTAAGCTTGCCTGAGAAGTGACGCAACTTTATTAATGGGGACAAATTACTGATAACTTTATAGAATATACATTGACCTGCCTTCTATTCACTAAATAAATATTGCTATTGATCATTTATAAAAAATCTCTATAATTACTTGTAAAACCTAAAAGTTATATAATGGAACTGGAAATTGACCAGCAATTACAGGAGTCAAAAGCATGTCAGAAAATAAGTATTATTCAAGAAACAAGCTTATGGATTATTTGAACTTGCCACCTCTTGATATTGAGATCTGTGATGTGACACTGCGCGACGGTGAACAAACACCGGGAGTGGTCTTCACAAAGGAAGAAAAGATTGCTCTTGCCACAAAACTTGACTCTGTTGGTGTTGATATTATTGAAGCAGGATTCCCTGTGGTTTCTGTTTCTGAAAAGGAAGTAGTTAAGGAAATAGCCAATATGGGGCTTAATGCCCGGACGTGCTGTCTTGCCCGGTCTAAACTTAGTGACGTTGAAACAGCTGTTGATTGTGATGTTGATTTTATCAGTATATTCATTGCAATGTCTGACCTTCACCTTAAGTATAAGTACCATAAGAGTTGCCAGGAAATGTTTTCCTGTGCCATGGAAGCTGTCGAGTACGCCAAAGATCATGGTGTCGGTGTAAGGTTTGCAGCAGAAGATGGTAGCAGGACTGATGTAGAGGTACTAAAAACGGCTTTTAAGGCTGCTGAAGAGTACAAGGTTGACTATGTCAGTATTGCAGATACCATTGGTATACTAAATCCCAGTACTACTTATTATCTTGTAAGTGAGATCAAAAAAGTAGTGAAAACACCAATTTGTATTCACTGTCACAACGACCTTGGAATGGCAACAGCAAACACCCTTGCTGCAGCAGAGGCAGGAGCCAAACAGCTTCACACAACTGTTAATTCTATTGGGGAGCGAGCAGGTAATGCTTCACTTGAGGAAATTCTTGTTGCTCTTAGGATACAGTACGATATTGACAGGTATGATACTACGAAACTTACTGAACTCTCACGAATGGTGAATGATTACTCAGGAATTAAACCTGCAGTGCACAAGGCAATTGTGGGGGAGCATACTTTTTCACATGAATCCGGTATTCATGTATGTGCAATTCTTGAGGAACCACGAACCTATGAGCTCTTCAGTCCGGAAATGGTGGGTGGAAAACGTCATCTGATCGTAGGCAAACACACAGGTATGAAAGCTTTGAAAGGTATTGTAGGTGAGATGGGGCACGAGCTTTCAAATGAACAACTTGCCTCAGTTCTTGACAGGATAAAGAACTGTACTGAAACAAAGCATGGTATCTCTCCTTCAAGACTTGAAACAATGGTTAATGAAGCAAAGCAGCGTTAGTAATCTACTAATGCATCCTTTTTGTTTCGTGAATTATGCATGACTTCTTTGTCACTGGAAACATTTGTTTCTCCATCTTCTTCTGAGTGCATATCAGCGTAGTAATTCATTCCATCATTTTCAAGTATGATCACATAATCTGCCGAATTTCTTAAGGCCGTGGAAAAGCCAGGTTCAACACCAAAGATTATAGTCTCTTTTCCATGCTCATTGGCTTTATTTAACAGTGGTTTGAAATCCGCATCTCTTGTAACAAGTGCCAGTGTGTCGATGGTTGGATTATAAACAAGTTCCATTCCTTCTACAGCAAGCCGTACATCAACATCACTGGAACATATAATAGGTTCAAATCCATTGTTCTCAATGGCTTCTACAAGTTTGTCCGATGCATACTGGTTCAGGAATACTCTTCCAATCTTCACATTTCCATATTCTTTCAGGACATCTCTGATCTCTTCGAGGTTTACATTGAACTCTTTGCGCAATACATTGGGACCATCTACAAGAAGACCAATACTTCGTCTTCCTGTCTCTTTTTTAGTACTAAGGTATTTTACAATAGAATTAAATCCGGTTTTCACATTAGCCATGATGCCTCACTATAATTGTAATAAGACCGATCAAAATGACCGGATTAAATAATTCCGCAATTGCGGCACACGTTATAAATATTATTAATATTGAATAGTAAATTAATATACTATATAATTGTTACTAATACTTAGATGGTTTATTTTAATCTTCCTTACAATGGCTGCATGGCTGTGAATTGATTTTTATCGGAACCTTTATCATCATTGTCCCAATATTTCCGCCAGCATCTTCTTTGTTACGTTTACTTTTGAAGTCGAACAGTCTCCAATAATGAAATAGTTTACAACCCTTCCTCCAATTCCCTTTCTCGTAAAAAGAATTTCTCCGCCATGTTTTATAAACATATCCATCACTTCCTCAAACTGTTTTAGTTCCATATCCGAAAGCTCTATAAGGCTTTCCCCGTCAAGGAACCAGTTATATACTTTAAGAAGTGTCACTTCCCTTACTCGTTTCAGACCGTCGGTATCCTTAAAATCATCAACATAAACCGAACGCTTAAGTTGCGGAGACCAGCCTACCAGTTTTTCCTGCATATCAATAAATTGAATGGGAATTTCTTCTCCTTCATCAGGTCGTGGAAAAACCCGTGCAAGATGATTTCCAGCTTCTGCCAGTTAAGATCACCTTCTGTAGTATGTATCTCCGTATGAGTTGTATCTTCTTTGTGCTCTTTTGATCCTGCTACCCATAAGTAAACCGACGAAAATTCCGCTAAGATGGGCAGTATGTGCTATCATATCGTTTGCATTCAGCAGGACAAAATCAAGCAATGCAAAGAGTATCAATGCATGGATAATTTTCATTGGGATGAAGTATACATATACTCTGATATCCGGGGCTATTATTGCAAGGGCAGCAAAAATACCCATAATTGCACCACTGGCACCAACGACTGCTGTATTTGGATAATCTGTTGTCAGGGAATATGCTATGGCTGCTACAAGACCTGCTGTGAAATATACATTCAGAAAGATCTTTTTCCCGGCTCTGTTTTCCAGTTGGGGGCCAAAGAAAAACAGTACAAGCATATTAAATAAAATGTGTGTGAAATCTGCGTGGATAAACATGTGGGTTACCAGTGTCCACGGATGCGCCATTACCTCAGCAGGGACTAACTGGAATAACTCTCCATATCCAGGAATTATTATCTGCAAAATGAACGAGAATATGCATATATAGATGATTGCCATGGAGGGACTGTTTTTCATGGAATACTTTATGTTGTTTCCAACACCCTTTACGGCACTTTTTGCTGCGTATTTTGCAGTGTTCTTCAGTGCATCCTTGAAAATATCATCTGTTCCAGTATTCCCATATCCGGGGCTACCATTATAATACCTGTCCTGCTTGAGCTGTTCAAGACCAACACACGCATGTTGTTCAGGAAGCCTGTGCCTCGAACAAAAGTTTTTTCCACAAAAACGGCATTTAAAAGGTATATTCTCTTCTTTACCGCATATCCAGCATTTTTTGTCCAAATAATTCACCATGATTTTAATGCTTCTCTATGGTAGACGGGCATCAAATAAAACAATTTCTGAGAAACATAGAAAAAGAGAACATGTATTGTCAAGAATAATCGTGACAGATATCGGAAAACTTATATGTGAAAATCGTATATTCTTCTCATTCATTTGCTCTTAATATATAATATTTTTTGACAGAACCGTTATGTGGAACACTGGACAATTATTCACAAATAATCATGATAGATTCTGGAAACTTTTTTATATAGGGTGGTGTTATTAGAACATCCTACATAATCAGTTTCAAAAACGTTACAAATACACTTGTAAATAACAATTAATAATAATGTAGTGTTCTTTCGTAACACTTATACACCTATAAAGGAGGACAAAACAAAATGAGCGACATCGAAACTGGACTTTTTTCCATTGATGAACTGGAAAATGTTCAGATCACAATTGGCAAGATAGTTGGTGCCATTGAGAAAAAAGCAAAAGAAGAAGGGGTTGAAGTAGGTCCTACGCCTAAACCAGGAATCTCAGGTCTGAGGGACTGGGATTTCACTCTTCTATCCCGTTACCAGCCAGTTTACACTCCGGTCTGTGACCAGTGTTGTTACTGTACTTTTGGCAAATGTGATCTTGGGGGCAACAAGGAAGGTGCCTGTGGAATTAACATGGAAGCTCACCAGGCACGTGAAACTCTTCTCCGAGTAATAACTGGTGCTGCAGCACACGCAGGACACGGACGTCATATTCTCCACCATCTCATCGGTCTTTATGGAAAAGACAAGCCTATTGATGTAGGACCATCAAACCTGGTGGCTCCAAACACCCAGGCTGTAACAGGTATCAAGCCTGAAACACTTGGTGATCTGGAAGAGGTTATGGATTATGTTGAGGAACAACTCACTCAGTTGCTTGCAACCATCCACGCAGGACAGGAGGGGGCAGCTATTGACTTTGAATCAAAGATCCTCCACGGTGGAATGCTTGACCACGTTGGTATGGAAGTATCCGACCTTGCTCAAATATCATGTCTCGGAATGCCAAAATCAGACCCGGAAGCACCACTTGTGGAAATTGGAATGGGCTGCATAGATTCAAGCAAACCTGTACTCCTCGTTATTGGGCACAACGTTGCAGGTGTAACAAACATCATGGATTACATACATGAACATGACCTGGGAGACAAGATGGAGCTTGCAGGTCTGTGCTGTACTGCCATTGACATGACACGTTATCAGACCGATCAGGGCCAGCTGCCGCAGGCAAAGGTTATTGGTACACTTGCCAAAGAACTCAAGATGATAAGGTCCGGTGTTCCAGATGTTATCGTTGTTGATGAACAGTGTGTCAGAGCAGATGTCCTTGATGAGGCAAAGAAACTCTCCATCCCTGTTATCACAACAAATGAAAAAATCATGTATGGTCTGCGCAACAGGTCAAAGGACAGTGCGGCAGACATTATTGAGGATCTTTCCAGTTTCAAAGAGCCTGGAGCACTTATTCTTGACTTCGATGTCCTTGGGGAAGTAGCTCCGGAACTTGCAATCAAGATGTCAAAGATTCGCGATGAGATGGGAATCAATGCCCTTCCAAGCGAGGAAGAGCTTCAGGAACTTTCAGAGAAATGTGTCCAGTGTGGCGCATGTGAAATGGACTGTCCTACCAACCTTCCAATAATGGCAGCCATGAAAGCAGGAATTGACAAGGACTTCAGCAAGTTCGAGAACCTGCATGACAAATGTATTGCCTGTGGAAGATGTGACCAGGCATGTCCAAAGGATATCCCTGTTCTCAACATGATAGAGAAGGCTTCACAGAAGCTTATTCGTGAGGAGAAGGGACTTATGCGTGCTGGCAGGGGGCAGATAAGTGACCCTGAGATCCGTGAAGAAGGTGTAAACCTTGTTCTTGGAACAACACCAGGTATTATTGCAATGGTCGGATGTTCCAATTATCCCAATGGTACAAAGGATCTATACCTGGTAGCAGATGAAATGCTTAAGAGAAACTACATTGTGGTAATGTCAGGATGTTCTGCAATGGATCTTGGAATGTACAAGAATGAAGATGGTGAGACTCTCTATGAGAAATATCCCGCAAAGTTCCTTGCAGGTAACCTCATCAACGTCGGATCATGTGTATCCAATTCCCACATTACAGGAACAGCCATCAAAGTAGCAGCAATCTTTGCACAAAGGCAGGTTTCCGGTAACTACGAGGAGATAGCCGATTACATCACAAACCGTATCGGTGCTGTTGGTGTTGCATGGGGAGCGTACTCCCAGAAAGCAGCTTCCATTGCTTCCGGTTGTAATAGGCTTGGTATCCCTGTAGTCGTAGGACCACACGGTTCCAAGTATAGAAGAGCACTTATTGGTAAGCCATACCAGAAAGAGGACTGGAAGGTATATGACGCAAGAGATGGCTCTGAAATGCCAATTCCTGCATCACCTGAGTTCCTGCTGACAACTGCGGAATCCATTGAAGAACTACTTCCAATGCTGGCCAAGAACTGTATCCGTCCATCTGACAACAACATGGGCAGAATGATCAAACTTACTCATTACATGGAACTGAGCCAGAAGTACCTTGGTCACATGCCTGAGGACTGGTACAAGTTTGTAAGGATGGAGACTGACCTTCCACTCGCAAAGCGTGAAGAGCTTCTTAAGATCCTTGAAAAGGACCATGGATGGGAGATCGACTGGAAGCGCAAGAAGATACTTTCAGGACCGGCAATGAAATCAGATGTTTCCGCACAGCCTACAAACGTAAAGAGACTCTGCAAGGGGGAATGCTAAATGGTGGATACAACCAAGAACACACAGATCTATACCACATGGGGTAGAAATGTTGCAAAACCTGTAAATCCAAATGTTGCCGGCAAGATAATCTCAAAGGCCAAGAGACCTCTTCTGGTAGTAGGATCTGAAATACTGAATGGCGATCATCTTCTCGTTGAGAAAACAATTGCTATAGCAAAGAAGGGAATTCCGGTAGCAGCTACCGGACATTCCATCACAGCTTTGATTGACAAGGATATAGAGGCAAAATATATCAATGTCCATTCACTTGGTCATTTCCTTGGTGACAAAAAATGGGGTGGTCTTGATGGTCAGGGACCATATGACACTATACTTTTCCTCGGTCACAAGAAATACTACCTTGACCAGGTACTTTCAGGTCTTAAGAATTTCACAGACCTGAAGACCGTTGCTATCGAGAGACATTTCATACAGAATGCTACATTGTCCTTCGGAAACCTTAAACAAGAAGTACATCTTGAAGCACTTGACGAATTTATTGAGAATTTATAATTTTATTGGTGACTATACGGAGAACTAATCATGGCAGATGAATTCCCTTTTGAAATATCTCCTATGTTTGAAGGAGAGAGAATTAGAAAAGATGGTATGTATGCGGAACTTGCAGGACCGAAATCCAAAGGATTCGAACTTGTGAGAGCAGCAGATATGGACGATGTGGAAGATGGTAGGTTCACACTTATCGGTCCTGATCTTTCAGACATGGAAGAAGGTTCAAGGTATCCTCTTGCAATGGTCTATAAGATTGCCGGTGAACTTGTGGAGGCTGACCTTGAGTCCATTGTGGAAAGAAGGAACCACGAATTCCAGAACTACATACAGGGTTTCATGCACCTGAACCAGAGAGACGATGTCTGGATGAGGGTAAGCAAGGATGCGATTGCAAAGGGCATGACTTCTTTTGAGTCTGTTGCAAAAGCAATCATGATGCTCTTTAAGAACGAACTCCCATTCATAGAGAAGGTCGAAGCCATCTATATCACAGATATGGATGAGGTCGAGAAAGAGATCGAGAATGCAAGGGCAGTCTACAAGGCAAGGGACGAGAGGACCCGTGACCTTCACGATGAGGATGTTGACACATTCTACGGATGTACTCTTTGTGCATCATTCGCTCCAACTAATGTTTGTGTGGTAACACCGGACAGGGTCTCACTTTGTGGTGCAATCAACTGGTTTGACGGCAGGGCAGCAGCAAAGGTAGATCCTGAGGGTCCACAGTTCGCAATTCCAAAAGGGGATGTCATCGACGCAGAATCCGGAGAATACACCGGTGTCAATGAAGCTGCAAAGAGATTGTCAAGCGGCGAATACGATCGTATAAAGCTTCACTCATTCCTAGAGTACCCACACACATCCTGTGGATGCTTCGAGGTTGTAGGATTCTACATCCCTGAAGTTGACGGTATTGGATGGGTAGACAGGGACTTTGCAGGCACAGCACCAAACGGACTTCAGTTCTCAACCATGGCAGGACAGACTGGTGGAGGTAAACAGGTAGTCGGTTTCCTTGGAATAGGTGTCAATTACTTCCGCTCACCAAAGTTCATCCAGTCCGATGGTGGCTGGGAAAGGGTCGTATGGATGCCAAAGATGCTTAAGGATAAGGTATTTGATAGTATGCCTGAGGATATCCGCGATAAGATCCCAACTGAAGAAGAAGCAGCAGATATCGACAGTCTTAGAACCTTCCTCAAGGAAAAGAATCACCCAATACTTGAAAGATGGGTGGAGGAAGAAGAGGAAGCACCTGAAGAAGAGGAAGCACCTCAAGCAACAGCTCCACAGACAGGATTCGCAGCTCCACAGATGATGCAGATGCCTTCAAACTTCATGCCAATGATGGGCGGCGGCGGATCTGGTGGCGTTAAGATTATTTTGAAGAATGCAAAGGTCAGCATCGACAAAGTAATCATTAAGAAACAGGACTAAGAGAGGTTTTCTGTGGCTAAGATTATTGCAGTGACAGGTAAAGGCGGAACAGGGAAGACAGCAATAACGAGTCTTCTCATCCGTCACCTTACAAAAGGCGACAAGATTGTCCTTGCCGTCGATGCGGACCCGGACACCAACCTTCCCGAAACACTGGGATGTGAAACCAACAAGACAATCGGTGATATCAAGGAATTCATGCATGATGAGCGTGATAACCTTCCTCCTGATGTAAGCAAGGAATCCTTATTAGAAGGGAAACTCTATGAGATCCTTGAAGAAATGCCAGGATATGACTTGCTGGTCATGGGAAGACCCGAAGGTTCAGGATGTTATTGTTATGTCAACAATCTGCTTCGCAGTATCATGAACAAGCTTGTGACTAATTATGATGTGCTCATCATTGATGCAGAAGCCGGTCTGGAACATTTCAGCAGGAAAATATTCAGGAATGTTGATGATCTTGTAGTCGTCACCGATGGCTCACGCAGAGGGTTAAGGACTGCCGAGCGCATCCGGGAACTTGTGGGTGAGTTGGATACAGATGTCTCGAACATCTATGTTATTGCAAACAAGGTCACAGATGCAAACCGTGAGAGGATTGCCGGTACTGCTGATGAACTTGGCCTTGAACTAATAGGAATGATACCCGTAGACGAGATGATAGTTGAAAGAGATCTTGCCGGGGAACCTTTATTTGATCTTCCCGATGATTCCGTTGCAGTACAGGAAATTGAGAAGATCGCTCAAAAACTTGGTTTGTAATAAGTATTATCATATGGTGGAATGCACATGACAAAGAAAATGAAATTATCGCAACTTAGTGATATGTTGCAGGATCTCGATGTGGAGTCACTGGAAGGGGTGACCATCGAAGGTGACATTGAGCTTAATATTACAGGCGGCGGCGGACTAAATCCGGCACTTGCCTATGCGCTGGGAAGTGAGATATCTCAGATATCTCTGCATATGGCTAACATTGGCAGGATGCTTGGATTCCCTGCTGAACAATTATTCGCATCTGCTTTTGGAATGGGCGAGATGCCCCAGCCTCAGGCACTTCCAACTTCTCCGAAGATACAGGAACTACTTGCTTCCAAATTTGAGGTTTCAAAGGTTGACAACTGGAAGAATCCAATCCAGGAAGTCACACTTGGCGCTACATCAGGTGACGGTGGCTCAAGGAAGAACACTGTGACCATTGGTGGTGAAAACGCGCTTCCATATTACTTTGATGCAGAGATGCCTCACAGGAATTACGTCACAATGGATGTCTTCGACATGCCAATAGGAATGGCAAAGTCGGTCAAAGGCAACTATGAGGATGTTATTAATGACCCTGCCGAATGGGCAAAGAAGGTCGTACGTGAGTTCAATGCTGATATGGTAACTATTCACTTGATCTCAACTGACCCGCTCATTAACGATACCTCTGCAAAGGAAGCAGCAAAGGTCGTAGAAGATGTTCTGCAGGCAGTTGACGTACCTATTGTTATCGGTGGTTCAGGAAACCCTGAAAAAGACCCTGAAGTGCTTGAGAAAGCAGCTGAGGTCGCAGAGGGTGAGCGAGTACTCCTGGCATCTGCCAGCCTCAACCTTGACTACGCGAGAATAGCAAAAGCTGCCATGGATTATGGACATGTCGTCCTTTCATGGACACAGCTTGAGATCAATGCTCAAAAGGAACTTAACAGGAAGCTCATGAAGCAGTGCAATGTTCCAAGGGATCGCATAATAATGGATCCAACAACAGCAGCACTGGGATATGGTCTGGACTATGCTTACACCAACATGGAGCGCATAAGGCTTGCTGGTCTTATGGGCGACGACGAACTTACGTTCCCAATGTCATCCGGTACTACCAACGCATGGGGTGCCCGTGAGGCATGGATGGTTTCATCCCCTCTAAAGCAGGATTCTGACTGGGGACCAAGGGAATATCGCGGACCTATCTGGGAAATCGTCACAGGTCTTGCACTTTCACTTGCAGGTAATGACATGTTCATGATGATGCATCCAACATCTGTACAGGTGCTCAAAGAGATTACGCAGACACTCTACGGTTCCATCGAGTCCGAAGAGATAGACATCACCAACTGGATTGGAGCGGAGGTGTGATAAATGAAAATTAACAGTCCACTCGAAGCTTACAAATTCCTTCCAGCCACCAACTGTGGCGAATGTGGTGAACCTACATGTATGGCTTTTGCAGCACATCTTATTGACAGATCTCACAAACTCACAGATTGTACGCCAATACTCGAGCCAAAGTTCAAGAAGAAGTACGAAGAGCTTGATGCACTCCTGGCACCTGAGATTAGGGAAATCGTGATTGGTGTTGGTGAGAAAGTAGCAAAGATCGGCGGAGACGATGTACTTTACCGTCACAAGCTTACATTCTTCAACCAGACACAGTATGCATATGATGTATGGGACACAATGGATGAAAAGGACCTTGTTGAGAGGGTAAACTACATCCAGGACTTCAAAAAGTTCTATGTAGGTAATTTCCTTACCGTGGATATGGTGGCTATACGCTGCACATCAAATGATCCCAAGAAGTTCGGTGCAGCTGTCAAGAAAGTCGTAGAAACAACAGACTTGCCACTTATTCTTTGTTCATTCAACCCTGAGGTACTCAAAGCAGGTCTTGAAGCTTCAAAGGACAGGAATCCACTTCTCTACGCTGCAAACAAGGACAACTGGAAGGAAGTTGCAGAACTTGCACTTGAATACGATGTGCCTGTAACACTCTTTGCACCAAATGACCTTGATCTTCTCAAGTCAATGGCAAAGACCTTTGCAGCAATGGGTACTGAGAAACTTGTACTTGATCCGGGAACTTTCCCAACTGGCAAGCAGCTCAAGCAGACCTTTACTAACTTTGTTAAGGTACGCAGAGCTGGCATTGACGGTGACCGTGACATCGCTTATCCAATAATGGCAGTTCCGTTCACAGCATGGATGGCACATGATGACCCTGTAAGTGCATCTTACTGGGAAACAGTGGTCGCATCAGTGTTCACCATCAAATACGGTGACATAATGATTCTCCACAGCACAGAGCCTTATGCAATGTTGCCTGAACTGCACATCCGTGATACTATCTACACAGACCCGAGAAAACCTGTAACAGTGGATCCGGCTATGTACAAGGTAGGAGAACCAACTGCAGATTCACCGGTTCTTGTTACAACCAACTTTGCTCTTACCTACTACACAGTAGAGAGTGATCTTGCATCTAACAAGATCGACTGTTTCCTATGGGCTATTGATACCGATGGTATTGGTGTAGAGGCTGCTGTGGCTGGTGGGCAACTTACCGCTGCAAAGATCAAAAAGGGAATCGAAGAATCAGGATTTGACCTTAAGAAGGACACAACACACAACACCATCATTCTCCCCGGACTTTGTGCACGTTTGCAGGGTGATATGGAAGATGAGTCTGGTGCCAATGTTATGGTAGGTCCTGCAGATTCCGGAAGGTTACCTGGCTGGCTGGAAAAGAACTGGCCACCACAGAAGAAATAAGACTAAAAAGACCAAAGATGCTATTAAAAATAGCATCTTTCTTTTATTATTTAATATTCTTATATCCATGATCTGTTTATTTTGATATGATTCTTGCTGGCTATTTTTTTGTTTATAGATATTGTTTCTGAACAACAATTTATTATACTATCTACATGTCGTTCTACGTTGGGATAAGATGGATCTGATTATACGTAACCGTAATAGTGTCGAACTGACTCGGGATGGGAAACACTGTGTCATCATTGGAGACATTGAGGATGTCAAAGATGAACATATTGAAAAAATGACGGAATGGGCAACGGGCCTGTGGGAATATGATAAGATCACTATGTGGAAGAAATCTGATTCTGCAAGTCCTGGGTATTTTATACGTGATAGTGAAGAAGGCAGGTATAAAGTTCACGTTCTTGATGATGATAAGAAAGCAGATCTATTTGGAGGGGCACGAAAAGACAGCCCTGTAAAATTGGAGAAATGGGAGAAGAGAGAACTTCTTGCCTATGTGGACTGGTTCTTTGAATAGAAAATAATGTCTTAGAATGATTAAAAACGAGTACGATGGTACGATGGTTAACTAAAACCCGCACTCATCAATTAATATTTCCTGAAAGTAGTCTCTGCTGATGTCTGCTGATACATTTGATTCAAGGTATTTCAGGTATTCGCATTTACCTGTTTTGACATAAATTACCAATTCGCACAATACAGTTTTTTATTTTCGTTTGAATATCCCACTTCCTCTATCATACACATATTTCTTCTCCATTATCAATCCTGATTGTTATCATATCTTTATCTGATGTTATTCTTCCACAACCTTTACAGTAATGGAATACGTTTGATCCTATTAATTGGCGTTTCAGTTCGGTCTGGCAATATTCGCAGCAAAGGTTTTTTTGTATATTCATCTAAGTCCCACACTTTCTGGTAAACTATCCTAATTATATTTATTTAGCATCCATCCCACCAATCATGAAACGTGTTAGTTCCAGATCATCTTTACTCATTGTTTTTTCATATTGTCCGTTAACTATTATTCTGAGATTAATATCTATATTAGTATCGTTATTATTTCTATACAGCGGTTGATATTTTTTAATAAAATTCATAACTTTTTCCTCCGATCGTTTAATTATGTCATAGTACTGCAGGCAAGGATATATAAAATATGCATATAATCTATATATGCCTCTATAATATGTATATTTATATTGTATTTGTGTAGCAGTTCTTAAATGATTCCAGGCATGTTTATTCTGATCTTCATATGACGTACGTATAAATACTGACATGCAGATTGTATGTGCAGAGGTATTGGTATGATTGATGTTTTTTTTAAATCAGCAGAAGAGATTGGACCTGAGAACACACAGATAGACCAGATAATTGACATTTTTCCAAAAATATCACCCGTAAAGAAAGGTGATATTGTTGCAATTAAGATACATCCGGGGGAACTGGGGAACACTACGTATGTACGCCCTGTTATTGTAAAAACGGTGGTAGATCTTGTAAAAGAGGCGGGTGGTGTTCCTTTTGTTACGGATACAACTGTGCTTTACAGTGGAAAACGGTTCAATGGCGTAGATCTGTTGTGTACGGCTGCTACAAATGGTTTTACGTATGGGAGCATGGGTGCCCCCATAATTTGTGCTGACGGGCTGTGTGGTGATGATTTTGTATCAGTGGAGATTGGAGGGGAAATACTAAGCGAGATCACTGTGGCATCAGCTATCGCAAAAGCTGATTCTATGATAATGATATCACATTGCAAAGGCCATCCAGCATCAGGATTTGGGGGGGCTGTTAAAAACCTTGGAATGGGGTGTCTGGACAAAGCAGGTAAAACTGCTGTTCATGAAGTTGGAAGACCTGACATTGACCACGATAAATGTGTAGGATGTAAAAAATGTCTCAAGGCTTGTCCCTGGAATGCATTAATCGTTGAGGGTGGTAAAGCCAGTGTGAACAAGGATCTGTGCAGAGGTGAACTTTCATGCCTTGGAAGTTGTGATTATCAGGCTATTGTTCCTCCTGCAGATGGCCCTGTAAAAATGCAGAAACGTCTTGGGGAAGCTTCCATGGGACCGATTAAACTTCTTCCCGAAAAGATCGGGTACATTAACTGGATATTTGATCTAACGCCTGGTTGCGATTGTTTCAACTTCTCAGCACCAACTTTTGCAAGTGATGTCGGTATAACAGCTTCAAAAGACCCGGTGGCGATTGATAAGGCGAGTCTTGATCTCATAAATGAGAAAATGAAACACGAAAACAGGGGTTGCATTAACAATGTCTGGGGTGTGGATCCGATGGTGCATCTTGATTATGCGAAAAAGGTTGGTGCTGGCAGTATGGATTATAAATTGATACGCCAGTAAAACAGGCGGCTTTATTGCTGAGCGAAAACAATATCTAATAAACTATGGTATCAAAGTCAATGAACAGTACTGTATGCCCAAAATGTGGGAAAGATACACAGAAATTATTCCAGGGGCGTTGCAAGGACTGCTTTTTAGAGAATTTTACCCTTGCGGAAATAGCTCCTGTGTTGCACGCAAAGATATGCGCCACTTGTGGAGCGCGTAACATCAAGAACAAATGGGTAAATTATGGGAATCTTGGGGATATAGTTATCCAGACAGCCGAAGATGCACTTTTTATACATGAGTTGGCTGAGGATATTGAGATGTCTGTCAGACCCCGGGAACTTACACCTCACCTATACAAGGTGTATATTGAAGTCGATGCAATGTTGCTTGATGAGGTGTTCCATCAGGAACTTGAGGCAGAGATACGCATAGTGCGTGGGTCATGCGATATGTGCAGTCGTATATCCGGCGGATATTTTGAAGCTATCCTGCAGATAAGGGCTTCCAAACGTCTTCCTTCTGAGGAAGAGATGAAAGAATGCATCAATATAGCCAATGATGTATTGGGGAGATTGCGTAGTAAGGGCGACAGACTTGCTTTTATATCCCATTCTCTGGACATAAAAGAAGGCGCTGATCTTTATATCGGTTCCTCAAATGCAGGCAGACACATCTGTAAAGAGATTGTTTCCCGGTTGGGGGGTAGTTTTAATGAATCAGAGTCGTTGCAGGGAAAAAAGGAAGGCAAAGATGTTTATCGTATCACTTTTTCGCTTAGGCTACCTGAATTTATGCCTCATGACATCATTGAGCACAAGGGAAAGGTAATAGAGGTCAGGAAGTTCGGGAAAAATGTAATAGGTGTCGATGTTGAGACAGGGGCTCGTTTTACGGGCACCTCCGATGAGCTCGATGGGGCAACACTCATTGCAAAAAGGAAGGACCTTCAAAAAACAATGCTTGTGGCCATTGAGAATAACGATCTTCTTGTACTGGATCCTGATACATATGAGACAGTGACGATTAAAAAACCGGTTATGTTCACTGCAGAAGCAGGTACTGAGATACCAGTTGTCAAAACGGAAAAAGGGCTTCTTGCTGTTGCGGATGTATCTCGGTAAAAAGGTCAGTATAGCTATGATGAATATACTGGTTATAGGTTTTAGCACTCGTAATATAGTTTGTTCCGGCAAAAGGGCCGGATACAATATGTATTCTATTGATGCCTTTTGCGACTATGATCTGATGCAGTGTTCTAAAGCTGCCCGAAAGTTGGACATTGGTGATTTTTTTGATGCCAGCAATATTAGCATAAAAGAGCTGTCTAAGCTCATTGAAAGTTTTGATGTGGATTTTGATGCTATTATACTAGGTTCAGGGTTTGAGACAATTGGTCTTGAATCGTTGCCATATAGGGTTTTTAGTAATGATCCAAGAACGATGGCAGAAGTATCGGACAAGTACCTTTTTTCCGGAATAGTGGCAAAAATTGGCATCCCTCATCCAAAAACCGTTCTGCTCTCTGAAATAGACAAATTGAATTTTCCTGTTATGGTCAAACCTGCATGTTCAGGCGGTGGCATATTCAACATGAAAGTTGAAAACCATGAAGGTATAACAGCTCTTCATGAGAAATTACAGAATATCACTATTGCGGCAGGCAAAAATCAAATGATAGCCCAGGAGTATATTGATGGAACGCCTGCAAGTGTTTCAGTGATATCTACCAGGGGAAAAGCCATTGCAATTGCTGTGAATGAACAACTTATAGGGGTGCCATGGCTCACAACAATTCCCTTTGCGTACTGCGGTAATATTACTCCCTATGAAACACCTTATGCATCTGAGATGAAAAGGATGTCTGAAGAATTGATACTTGAACTTGGACTTATAGGTTCAAATGGTGTGGATTTTATAATCTCGGAAAATGGTCCGGTAGTAATTGAGGTGAATGCACGTTTCCAGGGCAGTCTTGATACTGTTGAAATGGCAACCGGGGTCAATTTACTGGATGCACATTTTAAGGCGTTTGAAGGAAATTTGATTGAAAAAAAAGATGATGGTGTGCAGTATGCAGGGCGTGCTATACTTTATGCCAGTCAGGAAATTTTGATAACTGGGGCTGAACAGAAGAAACTGCTTGAAAGGACTGTATGCGACATTCCCAACGCTGGACATGCCATAAGGCCGCAGGAACCTGTAATATCAATATTGCATTCTGGGAAAAGTCGTGAAGATGTTTTGTCGGGAATTGAAGAAACCGTTATGTTTATACGTGAGTCATTGAATCTAATTGACTCCTGAGTAAAAGACCTTCAATTAGGTTGAGAATGCTTCAAATAAGGCGATATTTGCAAGCAAAGGTTAATATTTGAATACATTGCATTAACAAGCACATCATGAGGTGAAATTTTTTGATAGATTTGAATGATCTGGTTGTCAGAGGCTATCTTGTTCGACTGGTGGGTGAAGACGGATTGCTGATGATAGAGAAAATGCCCGAAGGTGAAGTGACCGATGAGCAAATAGCCGAAGCAACGGGTATTCTACTTAACATTGTCAGGAGAACTCTTTTTATCCTGAACGAAAATAAGCTTGCAGTATGCAGGCGAGAACGTGATTCCAGTAGTGGGTGGCTTACATACTTGTGGACACTCGATATGACCGACATAGGCCCTCAGCTCGTAAAAGAGAAGAAGAGACTGGTAAAGAACCTCCGAACTAGGGTTAAGTTTGAGGAAGATAATGTGTTCTATGCCTGTCCTGAAGGCTGTATCCGTATGAATTTCAATGAAGCTACAGAATGCGAGTTTCTCTGTCCTATGTGTGGCGAGGACATGATGTATGATGATAATGGCAAATTCATCGGTAAGATCGAAAGTCGACTGGCTTTCCTCGATAAAGATAAATAAATGCTCTCACGTGAAGATGCTCTTATTATCCTGAAACGTTCAGGGTGTAGTGAAAAGGTCATGGCTCATTGTGTGGCTGTAGCAGATACTGCTCTTGAAATGGCTTTGAAGCTAAAGAGCCGTGGTAGGGATGTTGATCTGGATCTTGTTGAGGTAGGAGGACTCCTGCATGATCTTGGAAGAGCAAAAAGCCATGGAATTGATCATGCGGTGTTGGGTGTAAGTATAGCAAGGGCCAATAACATTGAATCTGACGTGCAGGAGATAATCAAGCGCCACATCGGGGCCGGAATCACACGTGAGGAAGCAATGGAAATGGGACTTCCTGCGGATGACTATATGCCGGAGACACTGGAGCAAAAGATAGTAGCTCATGCAGATAATCTTGTGATGGGAACAGAAAGGATATCCCTTGAAAGGCGCATCTGTAAAATGCAGAAAAAAAAAATCAGTCAGCAAAGCATTGAACGTGTAAAAGCACTTGCTGAGGAAATAGGTATTTTCTGAACAAGGGATAAATATATATATATAAATTGCTAATGAGTAACTGATTAATGCATTAAAATGCATAGTACATTTTTCAAATTTATTTTCTCATTTTTGTATGAGGTATAATTAATGGTTAATGATAAACATTACAAAGGTACAACCACTGTAGGTATAGTTTGCAATGACGGTGTTGTTCTTGCAACCGAGCAGCGTGCAACAATGGGGAATTTCATTGCAAGTAAAACTGCAAAGAAGGTCTACCAGATAGATGATCTGGTTGCAATGACTATTGCTGGTTCTGTGGGAGATGCACAGCAGATCGTAAGGGTAATGAGTGTGGAATCGAAATTATACAAAATGAGACGTAAGGAGTCCATGACTATAAAGGGTCTTACAACTCTGTTGTCAAATATGCTCAGTGGGCAGCGATACTATCCACTTATGGTGCAGCTTCTCGTTGGAGGCTATGATAAGAACGGTCCTTCAATTTACTCACTTGATGCTCTTGGTGGCAGTATCGAAGAGACAAAAGCTGTATCTACAGGTTCAGGTTCTCCAATGGCATATGGTGTACTTGAAGACCGGTACAGTGAAGACATGTCTACTGTTGAGGGTGTTGAACTGGCTGTCAGGGCACTTCATAATGCTATGAAGAGGGACTCTGCATCCGGTGAGAACATCGATGTAGTCGTCATCACCAAGGATTCATATACAAGGCTTGATATGGATGACGTCAAAAAAATGAGGGAAGCCCTTTAAATAGATCTGACAAATCTTTTAATTTCTCATTTAACGTAGCATAATATTTTAAATATAGTTTTTAAAACTATACTATATTTTTCACTTTTTTATAAGGAAGGCTATTTTAATGGCTGTAGAAGAAGTACTATCTGATTTGAAGAAGAAAATAGAAGAAAAATTACCTAGCGGTACTACTATTTCTAGTGTTGAGTTTGAAGGCCCCCAGCTTGTTGTTTACACAGAAGAGCCCAAAAAATTTGCAGATAACGGTAATATAGTCAGAAATCTGGCAAAGGCACTGAGAACATGCATTGTTGTTCGTCCTGATCCGAAAGTGCTTATGCCTCCAGAGGAGTCAATTGAAAAGATCCTGTTAACTGTTCCTGATGAATCAGGGGTAACCAACTATCATTTTGATCTGGATGTCGGTGAGGTAATAATTGAGGCTGAGAAACCAGGTCTTGTAATTGGAAAACATGGAGAGACTCTCAGGGAAATAACGAAGAAGATCGGATGGACTCCAAAAGTTGTGAGGACCCCTCCAATTAAATCACGTACAGTGCAGAACATACGCGAGTTCATGCGTACAAATCACAAGGACAGGAAAGATATACTTAAATCCGTAGGAAGAAAGATTCACAGGGGTTGTACTTCGAAGGATCAGTGGGTAAGAGTTACATCTCTTGGTGGTGCAAAGGAAGTTGGAAGAAGCTGTTTTATTATTTCAACCCCAGAGTCACGTATAATGATAGATTGTGGTGTTAACGTCGGTTCCGATGATAACATGACGCCTTATCTCTATGTACCTGAAGCATATCCTATCAACCAAATAGATGCTGTTGTACTTACACATGCTCACCTTGATCATCAGGGTCTTGTGCCACTTCTTTACAAGTATGGCTTTGAAGGACCTATTTACTGTACTCCGCCAACCAGGGATCTGATGGCACTGTTGCAGCTTGACTACATTGATGTAGCTGCAAAGGAAGGCAAGAGGCCTCCATACAGTTCTGCGGATGTCAGGGAAGGGTTGAAACACACCATTGTTCTGGATTACGAGGAAGTAACTGACATCGCTCCGGATATTAAGCTTACATTCCACAATGCAGGTCATATTCTTGGTTCTGCAGTGTCTCATTTCCATATAGGGGATGGATTGCACAATGTGGTTATGACAGGCGACTTCAAATATGAGAAAACAAGGCTCTTTGATGCTGCGGTTAATAAGTTCCCGCGCGTAGAGAGTGTCATAATGGAATCCACATACGGAAACTCCAATGCTATGCAGCCATCACTCCAGGAAGCTGAGAAGAATCTTCAGAACGTCGTCAATTCAACACTCAAAAATGATGGAATTGTGCTGATACCTGCTTTCGCAGTGGGAAGGAGTCAGGAAGTAATGATCGTTCTTGAGGATGCTATACGCAAAGGTCTCATACCAAACGTTCCTGTTTATCTGGATGGTATGATATGGGAGGCAACTGCTATCCATGCAACATATCCGGAATATCTTAACAACGATTTGCGCAAGCTTATCTTCCAGAAAGGACAGAATCCGTTCCTCGCCGAATGCTTCAAACCGGTTGATTCCAACGAACTACGCCAGAAGATCATCAACGAGCCGGAACCATGTGTCATACTGGCAACATCAGGTATGATGAATGCAGGTCCTGTAATTGAATATTTCAAGGCTTTTGCAGAGAACGAGAAAAATACACTTGTCTTTGTAGGTTATCAGGCAGATGGAACTATGGGTCGGAGAATTCAGAAAGGCTGGAAAGAGATACCGGTATCAAGCAATAAAGGCACGCATGTTGTCAAAATGAACATGAATGTAGAGGTAGTTGATGGTTTCTCAGGTCACTCTGACAGGAAACAATTGATGGACTACATCAAGAAGATGAAGCCACGTCCGGAAAGAGTCTTCACCGAGCATGGTGACGAGCGTTCATGCATAGATCTTGCAAGTTCCATCCACAAGAGAAACAAGATGGAGACAAAGGCACTTACGAATCTTGAAACAGTACGGTTGGTATAACCGTACATGTTTCTTCATTTTTTGTTTTCAACTTTGAATTTAATCTAATTTATCTTGTTTTATAATTGGATCGTAAAACCCCTATGTCTTTAGCATAGGGGATGTAAGCGTCTATTACCCCTGATTCCGTATGTATTCT